>NZ_LT670847.1:0-622019 GCF_900142895.1 Vreelandella subglaciescola | reverse complement strand
CGAGATAGCCCGGCGTGAAGCACGCTTGGAAGCGATCGCCGTAGCGAAGACCAAGATCGAGGCTCGGGCCAAGGAGCGTGAGGCCGCTGAAAAAGCGGCCTACCAGGAAAAGGTGGCACGGCGTGATGCGCAGCGGAAGACGGGAAAGAAACCTCGCGGACGTGACCCTGAACCGCCAACAGGTGGCCCGCGTGACAAAGATCAGGTTAACCTTACTGATCCGCAGTCACGCATCATGCCGGTCACCGGCAAGGGCTTCGATCAATGCTATAACGCCCAGGCCGCAGTCGATACTGACAGCATGCTGGTGACTCATACCCATGTCACCCAAGCGACCAACGACAAACAGCAGGTCATGCCGCTACTGACGGCGTTGGCGAGACTCCCCGCACCGTTAGCAAAACCAGACCACTTACTGGCCGATACCGGCTACTTTAGTGCTGCCAATGTTCAAGCCTGCCACGACCACCGTATCAAGCCTCTGATAGCAATGAAGCGCGATGTCCACCATCCCCCGGTCCTTGAGCGCTTTGCCGCTGATCCGCCTACTCCAGCGAGCAAGGAGCCTGTTGAGCAAATGGCACACCACTTGAAGACACAGGCGGGGCGAGCGCTTTACGCGTTGCGCAAACATACCGTGGAACCGGTCTTCGGGATCATTAAACACGTGATGGGGTTCCGGCAGGTCTCGCTACGAGGGCTGGAGAATGTCAGCGGTGAGTGGCGGCTGGTCACCATGGCATGGAACATTAAACGGATGCACCGGTTGGCAGCGGGCTGAGGCGCGTAGCGCTCAGCCGGTAACGACGGATAATCACCTCGCAGAGTAGAAGCCGAGGGGCAGGTTAAGGGTCATATACCATCACCAACATAAGGGATGGTTGAAAGACCTACGTCTCAATGCCTTTATCAACATCAAGTCCGACAGACTGCTAGTCGGCGCTATTTTCCTGCTGCTGGCGTCGACGTTGTTCACGCGGGTCGTTATGCGCCCGCCGGCGGCGGCGCGACTGTGAAGCCGTTTCCTGTTGCGCTTCAGCCGTTTCCGGTGCTGCCGGTACGTCCGACTGCTCCGGTTGGGGTTCAGTCGCTTCCGGTTCCTTGGCCTTCTCCGGCTGTTCTGCTTTCGGCGCTTCGGGCGCCGGCGCGGCGTCAGCCTTGGGTGGCTGTTCTACCGGCTCGGGCTTGGGCTCAGGCGCTTCCGCTTTAACCGGGGCTTCCGGCTTGGGCGCAGGCGCTTTGGGCTCTTCGGCCTTTTGCGGCTGCTCTGCCTTGGGTTCCGGCGTCGGCGCAGTCTCGGCCTTCTGCGGCTTTTCTGCCGGTTCGGGCTGGGGCGTTTCCACTTTAGCCGGTGTTTCCACGGCCGGCGCTTCCGGCTGTTCTACCTTCGGCGCGGCGTCAGCCTTGGGCGGCTGCTCGACCGGCTCAGGCGCTTCCGGCTTGGGCTCGGGTGCTTCCGCTTTGACCGGTGCTTCCGGCTTGGGCTCGACCTCAGCCTTTTGCGGTTGTTCTACCGGCTCGGGCTTGGGCTCGGGCGCTTGCGGCTGCTCTGCCTGTTGCGGCTGGCTTTCGGCTTTTTCAGCGTCGGCCTGCAGCTTGAGCTGCTCGGTTTCGGCCTGAGGGTTCAGCGCCTGCTTACGCGTACGCTGGCGCGGGTTATTGCGCGTGCGCTTGGGCGTGCTGTCTACCGCGGCTGCCGGGGCGCTGTCGTTTGCTTTTCCGGTATCTTGCTCGTCGCGATCTTGCTTGCCGGCCTGCTGATCCGTATTTTTCTTCGGTGCAGCGGGTTTGTCGGCCGGCTTGTCCGCGTGTGGCGGGCCGGTTTTTTCCGGGCTTTGCTGAGCAGGTGTCGCGTTATCCTGCGCCCTGTTGGCTTCCTGAGGATGACGACGACGATTGCGGCTACGGCTTGGGCCGGTGCGCTGTTCGTCAACGTTGGGACGCTGCTTGTCGTCACTCTTGTTCTCGTCAGCCTTGTCGCCATTTCCTGAGCGCTTGTCGGCGTTGTCTGAACGGGACGTATTGCGCTGGGGTTTGGGCGCATCCTTGCCGGTATCTTCAGCCTTGGCCGGGCGGGATTTTTCCGGGCTGGTTTTGGCCGAATTGGCTTTCGCCGTGTCGGTTTTCGCGCTATCGGTAGAAGCGGCAGTCCTGTTGGAACCATTTCTGGAGCGATTGTTGGACGCGTTACCCGAGCTACGACGTTCGGTTGCCGGCTTGCGCCTGGCCGCCGCTGAGCGTGACGGGCGCTCGGCGGACTTGGGCGTTTCCTGCGCCTGCGCGGGCTGTTGTTCCTGGGCAGACTCCTCGGCGCCAAGGAACTTGGCAAAGCCGCGAATGAAGCGGCCAACGACGCTGGGTGACTCGTCAGGCGTTTCGCCGCGCACCTTGGGAGCGCTCTCGCTGTCACTGCGCAGCGAAGCGGGCGCCGGAGCGTTGTGAGCGACGCTTTTTACCGCAGCTTCGTCGCGCTGGGCGGGCGGGGTAAAGGTTGGATCGGGCTCTTTGCCGACATCGGTGGCCGCCGACATTTCAAAGCTGGATACCGTCTGCACTTCGCCGTCGTCGAGATGGTCGTCGCGCAGACGCTGTACGTCATAGTGCGGCGTGTCCATTTCCGGGCTTGGCAGCAGTACTACGCGGACGTCCTGACGCGCTTCGATAGCGGCCAGCACGCTGCGCTTTTCGTTGAGCAGGTAGGTGGCAACCGGTACGGGCAGGATCGCGCGGATCTGTGCGCTGCGCTCCTTCATGGCCTCTTCTTCGATCAGGCGCATGATCGACAGCGACATCGAGCGTACGTCGCGGATGGTGCCCTGGCCGTTACAGCGAGGGCAGACTACGCCGCTGGTTTCGCCAAGCGAAGGGCGCAGGCGCTGGCGCGACATTTCCATCAGGCCAAAGCGTGAAATGCGCCCGATTTGCACCCGTGCGCGGTCGATCTTGAGTGCGTCGCGGGTGCGGTTTTCCACTTCGCGCTGATTGCGCGCGGGGCCCATGTCGATAAAGTCGATGACCACCAGGCCGCCAATATCGCGCAGGCGCAGCTGGCGGGCGATCTCGTCGGCGGCTTCGCTGTTGGTCTGCAGCGCGGTTTCTTCGATGTCGCTGCCGCGGGTCGCGCGCGCCGAGTTGATGTCGATGGAGACCAGCGCTTCGGTGTGGTCGATCACGATGGAGCCGCCGGAGGGCAGCTTGACTTCGCGTTCGTAGGCGGTCTCGATTTGTGATTCGATCTGGAAGCGCGAGAACAGCGGCACTTCGTCAGCGTAGAGTTTGATCTTCTGCTGATACGACGGCATGACTTGACGGATGAAGCTGAGTGCTTCGGCGTGGATCTCGGGGCTATCGATCAGCACCTCGCCGATATCCTGACGCAGGTAATCGCGCATGGCGCGGATGATGACGTTGGATTCGCGGTAGATCAAAAACGGTGCCGAACGCTTGCCGGCTTCGTCCGTCACCGATTCCCACACCTGGGCCAGGTAGTCCAGATCCCACTGCAGCTCTTCGGGCGTGCGGCCGATACCCGCGGTACGCACGATCAGCCCCATCTTGTTGGGTATGGTCAGCTGGCCCATGGCTTCCTTGAGCTGGCTGCGCTCTTCGCCCTCAATGCGCCGTGAAATACCGCCGGCGCGGGGGTTGTTGGGCATCAGTACCAGAAAGCGGCCGGCCAGGCTGATAAAGGTGGTTAGCGCCGCGCCTTTATTGCCGCGCTCTTCCTTGTCGACCTGAACGATGACTTCCTGGCCTTCCTTGAGCACTTCTTTAATGCTGGGGCGGCCACTAACTTCCTTGAGGAAGTAGTCGCGCGACACTTCTTTCAGCGGCAAAAAGCCGTGGCGCTCGGCGCCGAAGTCGACAAAAGCGGCTTCCAGAGAGGGCTCGACGCGGGTGATTTTGCCGCGATAGATGTTGGCTTTTTTCTGCTCGCGCGCGCCGGATTCAATATCCAGATCGTAAAGGCGCTGACCATCGACAAGGGCGACGCGCAGCTCTTCGGGCTGGGTCGCATTGATGAGCATCCGTTTCATGTTGTCTCGCATGGCGTTGCGTGCCGGTGATCCGCTAACGGTGGCGGAAGTAAATCGCTTTGCTGCGTGCTTGTGCCCAGCGCATGAGGTTTCTGGCGCAGCCGTACTGGCGCCGGCCCCGGATTACAATGTGGCAATCCGGGCGCGAAACGCGCTGGGTCCGTGGCGGAGGCAGAACGTGTTTCGGTGGCTGTCACGACCATCCGGCTCTGCTGGCACCGCCAACACCTGCTAGCATTCATCGATTTACCAACGCCGGCCACCGGCACAACGTTGAACTTTTCCGCTCGCCGCAAGCGCGTTTTGTGACGTGAAAGCGCGGTGGCGACGAGCGTGGCGTTTGTCTTTATCGTTGCCCGTGGATAAAACCGGGCGACGCTAGTGGCAATCTGCCGCCTAGCGTTTGTCTGTGTCTTGCGTGTTTCAGCTGGCGACGGCATGGCCGGCGTCAGCGGTCCTGCATATTGTTACTGGTGTCTGTGGCCATGCATACATGGCCGCTCTCACCTTGCTCTGGCCTGCGTGTCGGACGGGCAGGCGCATGGGCCGCAAACAAGCGTTCAGCGTAAGTAGTCGCTTCCTTTGTGTGACGCACGTCTTGCGATGTGGCACTTATCAATCGTGCGAAGAGGTGTGACACATAAAAGCGTGGAGACGCTTGGAGGGCGAGCATTTCGGAATATAACAGTAAAGCTACCTACCAGCAATTGACGCATTGTCAAAGCGTCTGGGATAGAATGGCGGCTTTCAGCACAGTAGGGAGTAAACGGCCATGGCCGAAGGGCGTGAAGTGCAGTGGGTCGAAATCGCCCCGGAGCAGGCAGGGCAGCGCATCGACAATTTTTTGCTGACGCGATTGAAGGGCGCGCCGCGCGCGCTGATTTATCGCATCGTGCGTAAAGGCGAAGTGCGGGTAAACAAAAAACGCATCAAGGTCACCTATCGTATACAGGCCGGAGACATGGTGCGCGTGCCGCCGCTGCGGTTGGCGCCCAAAGAAGCGGTCAAGGAAGTCAGCGACAACCTGCGCGACGTGCTGCTGGGCAGCGTGCTGCGCGAAAATGCCGACTGGATGGTGTTGAACAAGCCCTCGGGGCTGGCGGTGCACGGCGGTAGCGGCGTCAAGATCGGCCTGATCGAGGCGCTGCGCCAGGTGCGTGATGACGTCAGCTTTCTGGAGCTGGTGCACCGTCTGGACCGCGATACGTCGGGCTGTTTACTACTGGCCAAATCCCGCGAGGCGCTGTTGGCGCTCAATCAGTCGCTCAAGCAGCACGCCATGGAAAAGCGCTATCTGGCGCTGGTCAGCGGACGTTGGCCGGCGCGCAAGACCTTCGTCAGCGCACGGTTAGACCGCTATGACGCGGGCAACGGCGAGCGCCGCGTGCGGGTCGACGCCGCCGGCAAGGTGGCGCGTACCCGCTTTGCCGTGGAAGAAACCTTTGAACGCGCCACGCTGATCGAGGCCGAGCCGGTGACCGGTCGCACCCACCAGATTCGCGTGCATGCGACCCATGCGGGGCATCCGCTGCTGGGTGATGACAAGTACTCCAGCCGCGAAAGTGCGGCGCTTTCCCGGCGACTCGGCGTGAGCCGGCTGTTTCTGCATGCGCGCTCGCTAAGCTTTCCCGAGCCGGGCAGCGGACGCATGATCACGGTCAAGGCGCCGCTTCCCGAAGCGCTGCAAGCCGCGCTGACCAGCGCCCGCCGATAGGAACCCTCTGCCAGGACACCACGATGCAGTTTGAACTGATGATTTTTGATTGGGACGGCACCCTGATGGATTCGGTGCCGCGCATTGTTTCCAGCATGCAGGCCGCGGCCCGCGATGCCGAGTGGGGCGAGCTGGCCCCGGCCGCAGTAGAAAACATCATCGGGCTGGGGCTACCTGAAGCGGTGGCGATGCTCTGCCCGGGGATTTCGTCGGCGCAGTCGGCGCGGCTGCGCGAGCGCTATGCGCACCATTTTGTGCATGCCGATACCACGCCGATGGCGTTTTTTGCCGGCGTCGAGGCGCGTCTGGCACGCTTGCGTCAGCGCGAATCGCTCAAACTGGCGGTGGCCACGGGCAAGACCCGGCGCGGACTGGATCGCATTTTTGCCGATACCCAAAGCGGCAGCTGGTTCGATGCCAGCCGCACCGCAGATGAAACTCGCTCCAAGCCGCATCCGCAAATGCTCAGCGAGCTGCTGGCTGACTTTAATGTGCCGGCCAGCCGTGCGGTGATGGTCGGAGACACCGAGTATGACCTGGAAATGGCGCGGGCGCTGGGTATGCCACGCGTCGGAGTCAGCTACGGCGTGCACGATGTGACAAGGCTTGCCGCCTGTGAGCCGCTGTATATTGCCGATGGCGTAGCCGGACTGTTTGACTGGCTGGATGCCGCAGCGCCTGTCTCACGGCCGGCTGTGCGAGCGTTATAAGGAGATAACATGAGCGAAGATCAATCCGGGCAGGCGCCCCGCGACCCCTGGACACAAAACGATACGGCGGCCACTGATTCGTCATCCGCCAAGGACGATGCGGATACGCTGCGTGAACGCCAGCGGTTGATGCAGATGGAAATGATGGATCGCTGGATTGGCGGCGTACTCACCGAGCAGCGCCGCAGTCGGCGTTGGAAGCTGTTTTTCCGCTTTGTGCTGGTCGCACTATTGCTGGCTTCGGTGTCGCTCAGCCTTTACAGCCTGTTTGGCGACAAGCCGGCGACCGCCGTGGGCGCGCAGCCGCATCTGGGCGTGGTTGAGGTGAGCGGCGTCATTGCCAGCGACGCACCGGCCAATGCCGAGCGCATTATCCGCGGCTTGAACAGCGCCTGGCAGGCGGATAACGCCAAAGCCGTTGTTTTGCATATCAACAGCCCCGGCGGCAGCCCCGTGCAGTCGCAGCGTGTGTATGCCGAAATCATGCGTCTGCGCGAGGCGGGCGATAAGCCGATTATTGCCGTGATTGAAGATATCGGTGCCAGCGGTGCCTACTATATTGCCGCCGCAGCGGATGACATTGTGGCCTCGCCGGCGAGCCTGGTGGGGTCCATCGGCGTCATTTATTCAGGTTTTGGCTTTGATCAGGCTATCGATAAGCTGGGCGTTGAGCGCCGGGTAATGACCGCCGGCGAAAACAAGGCGTTTCTTGACCCCTTCCAGCCGCTGAACGAAGACACCGAAGTCTTTTGGCAGACGGTATTGAACACCACCCATCAGCAATTTATCGCCGACGTCAAAGCCGGTCGTGGTGAGCGTCTGTCTGACGATCCGAAGCTGTTTTCAGGGTTGGTGTGGAGCGGCGAGCAGGCCCTCGACATGGGGCTGATCGACCGCCTGGCCAATATTGAGGAACTCTCACGTGAGTATACGGGGACCGTACGCTGGCAGGACTATACGCCGGCCTTAAGCCCGTTGGATCGCCTGACGCGTCGTTTTACGCAAACGGCCGCCGAGGTGCTGGGGCTTTCCACATCGCCCTCGCCGCTACGCTTTGAATCGGGCCGATAAAACAGTACCGATAAACAGTACCGAGGCATAAAGATGGCCGGTCGGGCGGCAAGAATTGCGACGGGGCTTTGACACCGGCGGGGGGAGTGCCTATCATTGCGCGCCTATGTTGACCTCACAAATCCCCAGCCGGGTGGAGCCTTACAAGCTTGCCGCCCGCCGCGAACAACTCGAAGGCCTGGTAGCACTGAACGGCCTCAAGCGCCTTGCCGATGAAGCAGGTGCCCAGGCGGGTGACTGTCGCGTAACACTCGATTTCGGTATTGATGCTCAGGGTCGCCACGAAATTCGTGGTTCGCTCGAGGCAGATCTCATGCTTGGCTGCCGGCGCTGCCTGGAATCCATGGCAATGCCGGTAGAAAGCGAATTTTTGCTGGGCATGGTGACCGACGGGGCGTTGGCCAGCGAGCTGCCGGCGAGTCACGAGCCGGTGTTGGTGAAAAACGAGCAGCTGGACCTTTTGACGGTGATTGAGGATGAGTTGATCCTGAGTCTGCCCCAAGTGGTCTACCACGACGAAGCTGACTGCCTTGTCTCGGCGCAGCAGCTGGTCAGCAAGGATGATGACGGCCCGACAGACGCATCAGCGCCTGCCGATAACCCTTTTGCGGTGCTTCGCACCCTGAAAGGCAAAAAATAAGCACTTTTACTTTATAACCCCTGGAGTAATGACCCATGGCAGTTCAGAAGAACCGTAAAACCCGTTCCACTCGCGGCATGCGTCGTAGCCACGATTCGCTGAGCGCGCCGACGCTTTCCCAAGACAAGGAAACCGGCACGACTCACCTGCGTCACCACGTTGCCCCGGACGGTTTTTACCGTGGCCGCAAGGTTGTCGAGGTTTAAAAGCCTTAAGCGTTTTACGCGGTTAAACGGCTCGGCGACGCGTGCGTATAGCGATTGATGTCATGGGGGGCGATCACGGCTCCCGCGCCATCATTCACGGTGCCGCCCGGGCAGTGCAGGACAATCCCGCGCTGACCCTTGAGCTGTTTGGCCCACGCCAGCACGTTATGGCTGAGCTTTCGCGCTTGCCGCAGCCCCTGGCTGCGGCAGCGTCGCGTTTGGTCCCCCGTGATGCGGCTGATGCTGTCCCTCAGGAGGCGACCGCTGCCTGGGCACTGCGTCATGGGCAAGGCAGCAGCATGGCGCTGATGCTTGATGCTCTGAGCCATACTCATTCCGGTATTGATGCCGCCGTCAGCGCCGGCAATACGGCGGCGCTGGTGGCGCTTTCACGCCGTGCTCTGGGAATGCTTCCGGGGATCAGTCGTCCGGCCATCAGCACGGCGATCCCGGCGCGTAAGCAGCGCCAATGCTATTTGCTTGATCTGGGTGCCAATGTGGATTCGCCGGCGCAACGCCTGGTGGATTTTGCAGTAATGGGGTCGGCAATGGCGCAGTGCGTGGATGGTATCGAGAAGCCTCGCGTCGCCCTGTTGAACGTGGGTGCCGAGGCGACCAAAGGCAGTGCCAGTGTGCGCGAGGCCGACGTCATTTTGTGTCGCTATGCGGCACAGGGCGTGTTTGATTATCGCGGCTATGCGGAAGGCGGCGATTTGTACAGCGGCTGCGTGGACGTGATGGTCTGCGACGGTTTCGTCGGCAATGCGGTGCTAAAGTCCAGTGAGGGGCTTGCCAGCATGCTGGTCGAGCGCGTTCAGGCGGCCTTTGAATCGCGTCTAAGCGGGCGGCTGGCAAGTCTTCTGGCGCGGCCCGTGCTGAAACGATTAAAGCGCGAGCTTGACCCCGTGCGTTATAACGGCGCAAGCCTGCTAGGGCTTTCGCGTATCGTGGTGAAAAGTCACGGCGGCGCCCATGCGGAAGGGTTTTACTACGCTATATTACGTGCGATGCAGGAAGTAGAGCACAATCTTCCCGAGCGCCTGGCCGAGCGTTGGCGAGCAGCGCCATAGCGGTCAGCGATTAACGCAGGCGCCTATCGCTCAAACGAGCAAATGCCAAGAAAAGCCAACAAGAGCAAAGGTGAACGACATGTCTCAACCCCTTGCCCTCATGTTTCCCGGGCAAGGCTCTCAGCAGCCGGGAATGCTGCGGGAGCTGGCCGAACGCTACAGCGTGGTGGGTACCACTTTTGAAGAAGCGTCGGAAGCTTTGGGCTATGACCTTTGGAAGGTCGTTCAGGAAGGCCCGGAAGCATCGCTTAACGCTACGGCGTGCACGCAGCCCGCGCTGCTGGCGTCAAGCGTAGCCGTCTGGCGCGTCTGGCAGGAGCTTGAAGGGCCGCGGCCCGGCGTTATGGCGGGGCACAGCCTGGGTGAGTATAGCGCCATGGTATGTGCCGGCGTGATCGGTTTTGCCGAAGGCATTCGCCTGGTGCGCCTGCGCGGCGAAGCCATGCAGAAAGCCGTGCCTCAGGGCGAGGGTGGCATGGCCGCGATTCTGGGGCTGGAAGACGCCGCGGTAGAAGCGGCCTGTGCAAAAGCGGCTCAGGGCGATGTGGTCTCGGCGGTTAACTACAACGCCCCGGGACAGGTGGTGATTGCCGGCGCCCGGGATGCGGTGGATCGCGCCATTGCCGCCTGTCAGGAAGCTGGCGCCAAGCGGGCGCTGGCGCTGCCGGTGTCGGTACCGTCGCACTGTGAGCTGATGCGTCCGGCCGCCGAACGCCTGTCGGAAGCCATGGCCGACATCAAGCTGCGTACGCCGCGCTACACCGTCATTCAGAACGTGGATGCCAAGGCCCACGCGGATGCCGACACGCTGCGCACGCGTCTGATCGAACAGCTGTATCAGCCGGTACGCTGGAGCGACTGCGTGCTGGCGATGCAGGAACAAGGCGCCAACGTATTTGTTGAATGCGGTCCGGGCAAGGTGCTCACCGGGCTTAACAAGCGTATTGTGCGTGGCAGCAAGGGGCTTGCGGTGAATGATCCCGATAGCCTCGACGCCGCGCTGGAGCTGGCGCGAGCAGAGGTTGCCAGTGAGGCATGAGGGCTTCAACGGTCTGGCGTTTGCGGGCCGCGTGTTACCATCAGTAAAGGCATAGCGCAATGACACAGGAAGATACGACACAGCCGCGTCGAGTGGCGTTGGTAACCGGTGCTTCTCGGGGTATTGGCCGAGCGGTGGCTCATGAGCTGGGTCGCCAGGGCCGTATCGTCGTGGGCACTGCGACCAGCGAGTCAGGGGCCGAAAAAATTGATGCCGATCTCAAGAGCCAGGGCATTGAAGGCGCGGGAATGTGCCTCAACGTTACCGAGCAAGCCAGTATTGACGGCGTGCTCAAGGCCATCGGCGAACGCTTTGGCGCGCCGACGATTCTGGTCAATAACGCCGGTATTACCCGCGACAACCTGCTGATGCGCATGAAAGAAGATCAGTGGGACGACGTCATGGATACCAACTTGAAGTCTGTCTACCGGGTGAGCAAGGCCTGCCTGCGGGGGATGACCAAAGCGCGTTTCGGACGGATCGTCTCGATCAGCTCAGTGGTGGCGACCATGGGTAATGCGGGGCAAAGCAACTACGCCGCGGCCAAAGCCGGCATGGAAGGGTTTAGCCGTGCGCTGGCGCGTGAAGTTGCCTCGCGTGCGATTACCGTCAACGCCGTGGCGCCCGGCTTTATTGCCACCGACATGACCGAAGCGCTGCCCGAGGCGCAAAAAGAAGCGCTGCTGGCCCAGATACCGCTGACGCGCCTGGGTGAGCCTGATGAAATTGCGGCGGCCGTGGGCTTTTTGACCAGCGACGCTGCCGGCTATATCACTGGCGAAACGCTGCACGTTAATGGCGGCATGAATATGCGTTGATGACCTTTGAACTGGCGGTTGCGTCAGCCCAAGGGCGTCTATAAACTACCCGCAGCTTTTGGCATGCGGTTTCTAAATAGCCGGCAGTAAGGCGGCTAACGAGAATGACTGGAGTACGTTAATGAGCACTATTGAAGAGCGCGTAAAGAAGGTTGTGGCCGAGCGTCTGAATGTTAAAGAAGAAGACATCCAGAGCAGTTCTTCTTTTACCGAAGATCTGGGTGCTGATTCGCTTGACACCGTTGAGCTGGTCATGGCGCTGGAAGAGGAATTTGATACCGAAATTCCCGACGAAGAAGCCGAGAAGATCACCACGGTTAAAGAAGCTGTCGACTACGTAAACGCCCACCAGTAAGGGCTACGTCGCAGCAACAAAGCGGGGCGGTGTAATCGCCCACATAAAAAGCCGTCCTGTCATGGGCGGCTTTTTGTTTGGCAGCCTGAATACCGTTCCGGTGAATATGACGAATAAATGTCGTTATACTGTGCATCTTGATACCTGCAATGCAGAATCTGCAGCCAATGCCCCAAGCGGGTTGCGTCACCAAGGATGCCTGGAGGAAAGCTGATGGCACGAAAAAGGGTAGTGGTAACCGGGTTAGGCCTGGTGACCCCGGTCGGGAATACCGTCGATCAATCATGGGCCAGCATTGTCGCCGGTAAAAGCGGCATCGCCCCACTTGAGCACTTTGACACCAGCGGCTTTAACACGCGCTTTGGTGGGTCGATAAAAGATTTTGATATTTCGGCTTATCTGAATCCCAAAGATGCGCGCAAGATGGATCTGTTCATCCAGTATGGTATGGCGGCCGGCGCCCAGGCCGTGGCAGATTCGGGCATTGAATGCCGTGATGACAACGCCGAGCGCATCGGCGTGGCGATTGGGTCGGGCATTGGCGGCCTGCCGATGATCGAGCACAACCACAAGGCGCTGGAAAAAAGCGGGCCGCGACGTATCTCGCCGTTTTTTGTGCCCGGCTCCATCATCAACATGATTTCCGGCAACATGGCGATTCAGCACGGCTTCAAAGGCCCCAATATCGCCATTACCACCGCCTGCACGACCGGCACACACAACATCGGCTACAGCGCGCGCACCATTGCCTACGGCGATGCTGACGTGATGGTCTGCGGCGGCGCCGAAATGGCCACCACGCCGCTGGGTCTGGGCGGCTTTTCGGCAGCGCGTGCGCTGTCCACCCGCAACGACGATCCCGAAGCGGCAAGCCGCCCGTGGGATGCCGACCGCGATGGCTTTGTGCTGTCTGACGGCGCCGGCGTGCTGGTGCTTGAAGAGTACGAACATGCCAGGGCGCGTGGTGCCAACATCTATGCCGAGCTTGGCGGTTTTGGCATGAGCGATGATGCGTTCCACATGACGTCACCGCCCGAAGACGGCAGCGGTGCGGCGCAGTCGATGCGCAACGCCATCAAGGATGCAGACCTTGCCCCCGCTGATGTGGATTACATCAACGCCCACGGCACCTCGACGGCCGCCGGTGATCTGGCCGAAAGCCGTGCGATTGAACGTGTAATGGGCGAGGCGTCCGCCAACGTGGCAGTCAGCTCGACCAAGTCCATGATCGGCCACTTGCTGGGAGCTGCCGGTGCGGTTGAAGCAGTATTCAGCGTGCTGGCGATTCGTGATCAGGTCGCACCGCCGACGATCAACCTGGATAACCCCCAGGAAGGTTGCCGGCTCGACTACGTGCCGCACACGGCGCGCGATATGCGTATTGACGTGGCGCTGTCCAACTCCTTCGGTTTTGGCGGTACCAACGGCTCCTTGCTGTTTAAAAAGATCTGAATGACGTCAGCGGATCAGGTGCCGTTTGATGATCGCGGTCTGGCCTATGGTGACGGCGTGTTCGAGACGGTGCTGCTGCGCGACGGCGTGCCTTTACTGTGGCCCTATCACCGCGCACGGCTGCTGCGTGGCTGCCGGGTGTTAGGGCTCGAGCCGCCCGATGATGCAGCCCTTGCCGCCA
Source organism: Vreelandella subglaciescola (assembly GCF_900142895.1). Lineage (NCBI taxonomy): Bacteria > Pseudomonadati > Pseudomonadota > Gammaproteobacteria > Oceanospirillales > Halomonadaceae > Vreelandella > Vreelandella subglaciescola. The sequence continues at coordinate 608,726 of NZ_LT670847.1, read as the reverse complement.
CCTGGCAGGCACCGGCCAGCGGGCTTGAAGTGCTCAAGATTATCCTCACCCGGGGCAGCGGCGGGCGCGGTTACGCGCTGCCTGAAAGTCCCGCACCGCGCCTGCTGAGTCGGCGCACGCCCTTTGCGCCGGCTGCCTCGCGCTGGCAGGGGGTTGATGTCTGTCTGTGTACGCTGCGCCTGGCGCGCCAGCCGGCGTTGGCGGGCATCAAACACCTGAACCGGTTGGAAAACGTGCTGGCGCGACAGGAATGGCAGCGCGCGGATATCGCCGAAGGCCTGCTGGCCGATAGCGACGGAAATCTCGTCGAAGCCACGGCCATGAACGTATTCTGGCTGGCGGACGGCGTGTTCCGAACGCCGCCGCTGGATGCCTGCGGCGTGGCCGGTACGCTGCGCGCAGCACTGCTTGAGCAGGGCGTGGTGGGTGAGGCGCCATTAAGCGTTGAGACACTGCTGGACAGCGAGCTGATCGAGCAGCTGTTTGTGGGCAACTCGGTACAGGGCGTGTGGCCGGTCAATACGCTGACAACGCCTGACGGCGAGCCGCTGCGCCGGTTTTCACCGACCTCCGCGTCGCCACTTCAGGCCGCCGCGCATCGCCTGCTGGGCTATGTGCCTTTATCCGGGCCGTCTTTATCGGGAGAGAAACGCTAGTGAAACGCATCATCACCGCGCTGATTGTACTGATCATGCTGGGCCTTGCCGGCGCTGCAGGCGGCTATGCCTACTGGAAAAGCCGCCTGGCCGAGCCGCTGGCGCTTACCGAGCCACTGCTGTATCAGGTGCCTGCAGGCGCCGGGTTCAATCAGGTCGTGGCAGACCTGGGGCGGCGCGGCGTCATTGCCGACCCCTGGGCGCTGCGCGTGTTGGCCCGAGTGGCGCCGGATCAGGTGCCGGCGCTGCGCGTCGGCGAGTACCGGCTCACGCCGGACATGAACAGTCGCGACATGATGGCGCTGCTGGCCAGTAACGAGGTGGTGACCTACTCGCTGACCGTGCCCGAAGGCTGGACCTTTGCCCAGATGCGCGGGCTTCTGGATAGCGCCAAAAAGCTCGAGCACCTTACCGCCGACATGAGCAATGCCGAGGTCATGGCGCTGCTTGACGCCGACCAAGACCATCCCGAAGGCTGGTTTTTCCCCGATACCTACCAGTACCATCTGGGCATGAGCGACGCGGATATTCTGCGCCAGTCGCACCAGCGCATGGAGAAGATGCTGGAGGCCGCGTGGGCCGATCGCGCGGACGGGCTGACGTTCGACACGCCCTATGAGGCGCTGATTATGGCCTCGCTGATCGAACGCGAGACCGGCGCACCCGACGAGCGTCGCGAGATTGCCGGCGTATTCAAGCGTCGTATGAAACGCGGCATGCGTCTGCAGACCGACCCCACCGTCATCTACGGGATGGGTAGCCGCTACGACGGCAATATTACTCACGCTGACCTGAAAGAAAAAACCCCTTATAACACTTACGTGATCGACGGGTTGCCGCCCACGCCGATTGCCCTGCCGGGAAGCGCAGCGCTTGAGGCTGCGGTGAACCCGCTGCCGGGCAATACGCTGTATTTTGTCGCCCGAGGCGATGGCTCGCATCACTTTTCGCGCAGCCTGCGCGAACACAATAATGCGGTAAACCGCTTTATTCGCGGTAACGATTAACCCTTACATTCACCTGACACACGGCGGCGAGGCTCTTATGATCCAGCGCGGGCGCTTGATTACCCTGGAAGGCGGGGAAGGAGTGGGCAAATCCTCCAACGTGGCGTTTGTGACCGCCTGGCTTGAAGCCCGGGGCTTAGAGGTAGTGAGCACTCGGGAGCCGGGCGGCACGCCGCGCGCCGAGGCGATTCGCGCGCTGCTGCTGGATCCCGCCCCCGCTGAGCCGTTGAGCGTGGACGCCGAATTGTTGCTGATGTTTGCCGCCCGGGCCCAGCACCTGGCGGAGAAGATTCTGCCGGCGCTGGCGCGCGGCGCCTGGGTGGTGTGTGACCGCTTTACCGATGCTACCTACGCCTATCAGGGCGGCGGGCGTGGCCTTGACGCTGAGCGCATCGCGATTCTGGAGCGCTTCGTGCAAAAAGGCATGACGCCGGATTTGACCCTGCTGCTGGATATGCCCGTGGAAGCCGCGTCGCGTCGCGTCAGCTCAAGGCTTGATGACCTGGGCGGCGAGCGCGACCGCTTCGAGCGCGAGCAGCGCGGCTTTTTTACCGCCGTGCGCGACGGCTACCTGACGCGCGCTGCCGCCGAGCCCGAGCGCTTTGCCCTGATTGACGCGGCGCAATCGCTCAGTGCGGTGCAGGCTCAGCTGGAAATCACGCTTGATCAGCGGACGGCCTTATGGCGCTAACACCATCGCCGCGCTTATCGCCCCCTACGCCGTTGCCCTGGCACAGCGAGCTCTGGGATCAGCTTTGGCGCCTTGAGCAGAGCGGTCGGTTTCCTCACGCGCTGCTGTTCAGTGGCCCCCACGGCGTTGGCAAGCAGAAGCTGGCCGAGGCGCTGGTGGCGCGTACCCTGTGCGCCGAAAACAGCGCGATGGCCTGCGGTGAGTGCCACAGCTGCCGAATGCTGGCGGCGGGGTATCATCCCGATTTGCTGCGTATTTCGCCGGAAGAAGGCAAGCGGCAAATTCGTATCGACCCGGTGCGCGAGGTCAATCGTTTTGTCAGCCAGACGGCCCAGCAAAGCGGCTATCGCGTGATCGTCATTTCACCGGCTGAAGCGATGAACGTGGCGGCCAGCAATGCGCTGTTGAAAAGCCTGGAAGAGCCGGGCACACAGACGCTATTTTTGCTGTTGTCCGACGTACCTTCACGCTTACTGCCGACGATTCGTTCGCGCTGCCAGCAGTGGTCGCTGCCCTCCGTGGCCTTTGCCGACTGCCGCGGCTGGCTGGTGGAAGCGCTGCAGGGCGAAGATGAAGCGCGCTTCTGGTGGCAGGTAGCTGGCGGGCTACCGCTGCTGGCGCTTGAGCTTGCCGCCCCCGAACAACGCGCGCTGCGCCAGCAGCTGCACGACTGTTTTGAGCAGCTGGTGCGCGGCGCCGAGCCGGTCTCTGAAGCGGCGCGGCTTGACCGCCAAGCGGTAGATGCCATCCTGTGGTACGGTATCGCCTGGCTGGAAGACCTGATTGGCTTTGGCCTTGCCGGTGACGGCCGTACGCTCAAAAATCCCGACCTGGTGCCGCTTTATCGTCAGGCGGTCAAAAATGCCCGCGTACAGGATTGGTTCCGGCTTTTGGACTACGCGCGCGAGCAGCGTCGCCTGCTTGCCGTAGGCGCCAACCCCAATCCGCAGCTGGTGCTGGAAGCCTGGCTGGTGCGCTGGTCGGCGCTGTTGCGCTCTTGAAGGGAGAACCACTGTGAGCACGCCAAACGTTTTATCGCTGGATATTCCCGATGTGCCCATGTTGCTGTCAGTGTATATGCCGTTTCTGGATCGCGGCGGACTTTTCGTGGCCACCCACCATCACTATGCGTTAGGTGATGCGGTGGTGCTGATCATGGCGTTGCCCGGGGAAAATGAGGATTTGACGGTTAACGGTCAAGTCGTCTGGATTTCACCGGAAGGCGTGTCCGGGCGGCGCAGGCCGGGTATCGGCGTGCATTTCAGCAAGCAGGACTACAACGTCCGCGATCGGATCGAGACCCTGCTGGCCGGGCAGCTGGATACCGCCGGGCCGTCTTTAACCCTGTAACCGCCGCGTGCTGCGCCATGCGCCGCGTTGCTTTCCAACTGCGAAGTTTTTTTCATGTTTGTTGATTCTCACTGCCATCTCGACCGCCTTTCCGACAAGACCCACGGCGGCGACGTTGCCGCAACGCTAGACGCCGCCCGCGCCGCTCACGTCACCCAGTTTCTGGCCGTGGCCGTCAGCCTCGACGACATGCCGACGCTTGCCGCGCTGTCCCGGGAGCACGATGACGTGGTGATTTCCGCCGGCCTGCACCCGCTGCATACGCCGGAGACCGAGCCTGATGCCAACGCCATCATGGACGCCGCGACCCAACACGGGGCGGTCGCCATTGGCGAGACCGGGCTTGACTACCACTATCGTGAAAGCGTTCCGGCAGACGTTCAGCACGCCCGCTTTGAACAACACCTGATTGCCGCCCGCGAGCTCGGGCTGCCGGTTATCGTGCATACCCGCGAGGCCAAGGAAGATACCCTGGCGCTTCTGGAAAAGCACGTTGACCCAAGCGTTGGCGGAGTGCTGCACTGCTTTACCGAAGATCTCGACATGGCGCGCCGCGCGGTAGGGCTGGGGTTTTATATCTCGCTGTCCGGCATTGTCACTTTTGCCAGCGCCACCGCGCTGCGTGAGCTGGCGCGCAAGCTGCCCCTTGACCGCATGCTGATTGAGACCGATAGCCCCTATCTGGCGCCGGTGCCGTATCGGGGCAAGCCCAACGAGCCGGCCTTTGTGGTTAACGTGGCTGAGTGCCTTGCCGCAGAACGCGGCATCAGCGTAGACGAGCTGGCGATGCAGACCACGGCGAATTTCTACCATCTGTTCCGCGCGGCCGCCCCGCAAGCCTCAAAGCAGCAGCGCGAATCATTAGGCAAGGCCGGGCTTGTGTAACGCACCATCTATTCAAGACGGCAACTCGTCAAGACAGCAACACCGCGGAGGGGTAGGCCAGCATGAACCTTGATCATTTGCTACAGCACAGCGAAACGGCGGCCACCATTCCGCCGGTTGATCAGTGGCAGCCGCCTTTTTGTGGCGACATGCCGCTGACCATCAAGGCCGACGGCAGCTGGTGGCACGAAGGCGCGCCGTTTAAGCGTCCCGAGCTTGTCCGGCTGCTGGCCAGTCTCCTGCGTCATGACCCTGAAGGCGTTTGTCTGGTCACGCCCACCGAGCGCGTTCGCATTGAGGTGGAAGACTGCCCGCTGATGATTGTTGCCGCGCATCAAATTGGCGGTGATTGGCGGCTGACCACGCAGCACGGCGACGAGCTGACGCTTGACGTTGACCATCCGCTCACCATGACGCGTACGCCAGGCGGTGATGAAGCGCCCGAAGTACCGGTGCGCTTTGGCCTTGCCGCGCGGCTGAGTCGCAACGTCTATTATCAGCTGGTTGACGCGGCGAGCCTGCGCGAGGGTGAAGGCCATACCGACGTCGGGGTGGAAAGCGCCGGTGTCTGGCACGTGCTGGGCACGCTGAACGACGTTGAGGCAAGCGAGTCGCCGTGGAACTGACCTCACAGCAGCAGGCGGTGATCCGCCACGATGGCGGCCACGCGCGGGTCGCGGCAGTGGCGGGGGCGGGCAAAACCACCACCATGGCCGCGCGCGTGCTGCACCTGCTGGCACAAGGCGTCGCGCCAAGGCGCATGCTGGTGCTGATGTTCAACCGTTCGGCGCGGGAAGATTTCCAGCGCCGTCTGGGGCTCATGGCGCCGGCGGGGCAGCCGCTGCCCGACGTACGCACCTTCCATTCATTGGGCCACCGGCTGACCCAGAGCCTGTGCCGCTGGGGCGCGCTTGAGCCGCGCCGGCTGCTCGCCGCCGACTGGCAGCTGGAGCGCCTGCTGCGCCAAGCCAGCCTCAACGTGCTGGAACACGAGCGCGAACGCCGCGACGCCGCACTCGAAGGCGACCGCCTGGAAACCCTGGCGCACTACTGCGCACTGGTCAAAGCCGAAATGGCCGAGCCCGAAGCGCTCTACCCGCGCCTTGATCTGGACGACGATACCGACTATTTCCCCGCCGCGTTTCATGAGGCCGAACGCCTGCTACGCGCTGAAGGCGTGATGACCTACGCCGACCTGCTTTACCGGCCGCTGCGTGCGCTGGAAGCCGATGACGCGCTGCGCGCGCGGGTGGCCGGCTTTCTTGACCACGTTATCATCGACGAATATCAGGACATCAACGCCGCTCAGCAGCGGCTGTTGGCGTTGTTGGCGGGAAAGAAAGCCGCTGTCATGGCGGTAGGCGATGCCAACCAGTGCATTTACGAGTGGCGCGGTGCGCACCCTGACACCATGCTGACCGATTTTACCGCCACCTTTGGCCAGGCCCGTGATTACCCGCTGTCGATCACCTTTCGCCACGGCCACGCGCTGGCGCTGACGGCCAACCACGCCATTGCTGCCAATCAGCGCCGCCCCGACCAGCTGTGCCTGGCCGCCGATGCCAACCCCGCGACCCGGGTGTCCGTGGGGCAGGGCAGCCGGGTACTGCTCGATGCGCTGGCCGACTGGCAGGCCAAGGGGCGGGGGCTTGCCGAGACCTGCCTGCTGGTGCGCAGCTGGGCGCTGTCGGTGCCGTTTCAGCTGGCGTTGTTACAGGCCGGCCTGCCGTTTCGCTTAGCGCGGGAAGACCGCTTTGTGTTCCGGCTGCCGCTGGTGCAGGCGCTGGCCGGCTATCTCCGGCTCGCCCGCCAGCCAGCGCTGCTGCACGATCCCGAGTTATTGCACTTGTTGCTGGCGCAGCCGACGACCTTTGTGGCCCGGGAGCGGCTCCGGCGGCTAGCCTCCCGGCTGGCCGAGACGCAAAACTGGCCCGACCGCAGCGATCCGCTGCTGGCCGAGCTCAAGCCGATGCAGCGGCGCACGCTGAAAAAACGCTGGGCGCTGCTGTGCGAGCTGCCCACATTGAGCGCCTGGCCGCCGGCGAAGCTGCTGCGCCATGTGGTTAATGCGGTTGAGGCCGAGAAAGTGCTCAAACGCGCCGCCGCGAGACGCGCCAAGGGCGAAGAAGACGTGCGCCTGCTGGACGTACTGATCGAGCAGGCGGAAAACGTGCCCGACGCCGACGCCTTTATCGAACTGCTGCAGCGGCCGGTACAAAACCAGGCCGGCGGCGTGCTGATCAGCACGGTTCACGCCGCCAAAGGGCTTGAATGGCCGTTGGTCGCCATGGCCGGCGTCAATGAAGAAGATTTCCCCCACTACAGCCGCGATAATCCGCTTTCCAATGAGCGCCTGGAAGAAGAGCGGCGGCTGTTTTATGTGGGCGTGACGCGCGCCCAGGAAGAGTTATGGCTGCTTCATGACGGCGGCGGACATCGCCCCAGCCGCTTCATCGGCGAGTGCGCCTGGCAGGACAGCATGGCGATAGCCGGGCGGATTGCCGCCGATATGCCGGCTGACGCACCACTTCCCGTGGCCGACCCCGGCCTGGCACAATGCTATCTGTCCGCCCTGGGGCGCGACGATATTGCCCTGGTTGAAAGCGTGCGAGATGCCTCAGCGCCTGCGAACGCCGGCGCCGCGTCGAGTTACTTTCCTGGCCAGCGACTGCGTCATGCGGTGTTTGGTGAGGGTGAGGTGGCCGCGGTTGAGGGGAATTCTGACGACCCGGTCATCGACGTGCGATTTCTCAGTGCGGGCCGGCGGCGCCTGGTGGCCAGCCGTGCGCCGATCGAGCCGCTGGACGCCGCGGGGCGTTAGGAGGCAAGCTTGGGCTTACGCTAACCGGGCTTGGTAATCAGTAGGCCTGGGTGTAAACAAGGAGCACGCCATGAAACATCCGTTGATCACCGCTGAGGCGCTGGGCGCCGCGCTTTCCGGGGCGAAGCCGCCCCGAGTGCTCGACTGCCGCGCACGGCTTGACGACGCCGGTGCCGGCGAACGGCTGTGGCTTGAAGGTCACGTGCCGACTAGCCAGCATGTGGATCTGGATCGCGATCTGGCCGCGCCGCCAGGGTGCGGTGGGCGCCACCCGCTGCCCAGCCCCGAGGCGTTTATCAGCGTGGTACAGCGGCTGGGGATTGATCCCGCGCAGCCGGTGGTGGTTTACGATGATCGCGGCGGCCAGCTGGCGGCCGCGCGCACCTGGTGGATGCTGGCCGTTTGGGCCGGCCACCCTGACGTACGCGTGCTGGACGGCGGGCTGGATGCCTGGCAGCAAACCGGCGGTGAGTGGGCAACCGATGCCGGCGCGCCGTCGCCAAGCGATTGGCAGCCTCGCTTGGATGACAGCGCCTGGGTTGATGCCGACGCGGTGGCGGAGGGTTCCATGCTGCCGGTGGACGCCCGAGCTGCCGCGCGTTTTCGCGGCGAGGCCGAGCCGGTGGATCCGGTGGCCGGACATATTCCCGGTGCCCAGTGCCGGCCAAGCGCGAATAACCTGACTGACACGGGACATTTCAAGCCGGCCGCCACGCTAGCCAGCGAGTTGCCTGACGCGCCGGCGGTAGTGGCCTACTGTGGCTCCGGCATTACCGCCTGTCATAACGTGCTGGCCTATGCCGTGGCGGGGCGGCCGCTCCCGCGGCTTTACGCCGGCTCATGGAGCGAATGGATCACGGACGGCGAGCGTCCCGTGGCCACCGGCTAGACGCTACATATTGGGGTAGTTGGGGCCGCCGCCGCCCTCCGGCGCTACCCAGGTGATGTTTTGCGCCGGGTCCTTGATATCACACGTTTTACAGTGCACGCAGTTCTGGAAATTGATCTGGAACTGCGGTTTGCCGTCGCTATCTTCCACGATTTCATACACGCCGGCCGGGCAGTAGCGCTGCGCCGGTTCGGCGTATTCGGGCAGGTTATCGCGCACGGGAAGCTCGGGGTCCGCCAGGTGCAAATGGCAGGGCTGGTTCTCTTCGTGGTTGGTGTTGGAGAGAAACACCGAAGAGGGCTTGTCGAACGATAGCTTGCCATCGGGTTTGGGGTAGTCGATGGGCGTGAACGCGGCGGCGGGCTTGAGCGTGCCGTAATCGGTGCTCGTATCGTGGACGTTGGGCAGCCGATTGCCGATCAGCTGATTAACGAAATTATACGCGCCGCCCAGTACGGTGCCGTAGCGGTGAATGGCCGGACCAAAGCTTGCGCTTGCCTTGAGTTCGGCCCAGGCCCAGCTGGCTTCCCATTTGGCGGTAAATTCGGTCAGTTCGCGGCCGCCTTCATCGCCGGCGGCAAGCGCTTCAAATACGCTTTCGGCGGCGACCATGCCGGATTTCATTGCCGTATGTAGTCCTTTGATCTTGGCAAAGTTCAGCGTGCCGGCATCGCAGCCAAGCAGCAGGCCGCCGGGAAAGGTCATTTTGGGCAGGCAGTTCATGCCGCCCTTGGTCAGCGCGCGCGCGCCGTAGGCCAGGCGTTTGCCGCCCTGCAGGTGTTGGCTGAGCACCGGATGATGCTTCATGCGCTGGAACTCATCGAAGGGGGACACCCACGGGTTCCGGTAGGAAAGGTCCACGATCAGCCCGACAACCACTTGGCGGTTATCGGCGTGGTACAGAAACCAGCCGCCGTGGGTGTCGCCGCTGAGCGGCCAGCCGGCACCGTGCAAGACAAGCCCCGGCTCGTGCTGTTCGGCGGGCACTTCCCAGAGTTCTTTCAGGCCGAGGCCGTAATGCTGGGGATCACGGCCTGCGTCGAGCGAGAACTGCTCGATCAGCTCCTTGCCCAGATGCCCGCGCGAGCCTTCGGCAAACAGCGTGTAGCGGGCGCGGAGCTCCATGCCGGGCATGTGGCCGTCTTTGGGCGTGCCGTCGGCGGCGACGCCCATGTCGCCGGTGACAATGCCGACGACGCGGCCGTCCTCGATGAGGGTGTGCTGGGCGGCAAAGCCGGGAAATACGTCAACGCCGAGCGTTTCGGCCTGCTCGGCCAGCCAGCGGCACAGGTTACCTGCGCTTGCCACGTAGCGTGTGACGCCACCGCCGGTGTTGCGCATGCTCCTGGGCACCAGCGCGTGGGGCAGTTTCTGTGCTTTCTGCGCGTCTTTCAGCAGGTAGACTTCGTCGCGCACGGCGGGGGTGTCAAGCGGCGCGCCGCGCTCGGCCCAGTCGGGGAACAGCTCGTCCAGCGCGCGGGGCTCGAAGATAGCGCCGGAGAGGATATGGGCGCCTACCTCGGAGCCTTTTTCCACCACGCAAACCGACAGCTCGTGGCTGGCCGCGTTGGCCTGCTGCATCAACCGGCAGGCGGCGGAAAGTCCGGCCGGGCCGGCGCCCACAATGACGACGTCAAACTCCATGACGTCGCGCTCTACGGTGTTGTCTATCCCGTTTTTCATCATGCTTTCACCCCCGTTCTGGTCCCCGTTTTCCACCGCGGTCTCTCCTGTTCTCCTGCGGGCCGCTTGCAGGCAAATCTTATGCGATACGGCCTCATTTTTAAACGGTCGTTTGCTTCTGATTATGCTGCATGGTAGGCATAATACCTGCGCAAGAACACTCCTTCGATGGTTATCCGCGCGCATTTTCATGCCGACGCTCGTCCGCAAGCGCGCCAGCACGGCGTTGTGCGCGGATAACCATCCCGAGCATCGGCGTTAACTTCAGGCCAAGCGAGGCACCTATGAAAGTACTCGTCGCGGTGAAACGCGTCATCGACTACAACGTTAAAATCCGGGTCAAGCCGGACGGCTCCGACGTTGATCTTACCCACGTGAAAATGGCCATGAATCCCTTCTGCGAAATCGCCGTGGAAGAGGCCGTGCGGCTCAAGGAAAAGGGCGTTGCCAGCGAAATCGTGGCCGTGACCATCGGCCCCAGGGCCGCGCAGGAACAGCTGCGTGCCGCCATGGCGCTGGGCGCTGACCGCGCGATTCACGTAGACACCGATGAGCGCGTGGATTCCCTCGCTGCTGCCCGGGTGCTGGCAAGCGTCGTCGACGAGGAGAAGCCCGGACTGGTGCTGTTGGGCAAGCAGGCGATTGACAGCGATAACAATCAGACCGGCCAGATGCTGTCGGCGTTGACCGGCTTTTCCCAGGGCACGTTTGCCTCCGCGCTCGAGGTCGACGAGCAGAGCGTTACGGTAACGCGCGAAATTGACGGCGGGCTGCAAACGCTGCGGCTCTCGCTGCCGGCGATCATCACCACCGATCTGCGCCTGAATGAGCCGCGCTACGCCAAGCTGCCGCATATCATGAAGGCCAAGAAAAAGCCGCTGGACGTGCGCACGCCCGAGGCGCTGGGTGTCAGCATGGCCTCAAATATCAGCCTGCTGGGCGTCGAACCGCCGGCCGAACGTCCGGGCGGGGTGAAAGTTGCGTCGGTCGATGAGCTGATCGAAAAACTCAAGAACGAAGCAAAGGTGATTTCATGAGCATTCTGGTACTTGCCGATCTGCACGACGGCCAGCTTGCCGGCGTAACGGCCCATGTGGTGGCGGCGGCTCGCGCCATTGGCGGCAGTATCGATGTGCTGGTGGCCGGTGACAGCGTTCACTCAGCCGCTGAACAGGCCGCGACGCTTGACGGTGTCAGCCGGGTGCGGGTAGCGGATAACGCCGTGTATGCGCACCAGCTGGCCGAGCCGATGGGCGAATTGCTCGTCGCGCTGGCCGCTGACTACACCCACGTGTTGGCCAGCACCTCGACCACGGGCAAAAACGTGCTGCCGCGCCTGGCCGCGCTCAAGGGCGTCGGGCAGATGTCCGATATCATCGCCGTGGAAGCGCCCGATACATTCAAGCGCCCGATTTACGCCGGCAACGCCGTGGCGACGGTGCAAAGCGCCGATGCGCTCAAGGTGATGACGGTGCGCCCCAGCGCCTTTGATGCCCTGGGCAAGCGTGCGGAGGCTGGCGCCACCATCGAGGCCGTTGACTACGTCGCCGCCAACACGCAGTCGAGCTTTGTCAGCGAAAAGCTGGCCCAAAGCGAGCGCCCGGAACTTGGCGGTGCCAGCGTGATCGTGTCCGGCGGGCGCGGTATGGGTAACGGCGAGAATTTCAGGCTGCTGGGCGGCGTCGCCGATAAGCTCGGCGCCGCCGTAGGCGCCTCGCGGGCGGCGGTAGATGCAGGCTTTGTGCCCAACGATATGCAGGTCGGGCAAACCGGGAAAATCGTCGCGCCGGAGCTATACATCGCCGTGGGGATTTCCGGTGCGATTCAGCATCTGGCCGGCATGAAAGACTCGCGGGTGATCGTTGCCATCAACAAGGATGAAGACGCGCCCATTTTTCAGGTGGCCGATTACGGTCTGGTGGGCGACCTGTTCGAGGTGCTGCCGGAGCTTGAAAGCAAACTTTAAGCAATTGAATGTACACTGCTTGTTGCCATCCAGCGGCGGGCTCTAAGGGCGCGCATCGGCTTTTTTCTGCGTGGCGTATTCGATACACTCTGAATAGTTGACGACGCCGCTGGGTTTTATGCCCGCTGCCGTTGCCGGTTTCTATCGTCAGTTTTTATAGACGGGGCAGGTAAAAAGCCCAAGCGGTTGAAATCGACCCGATCAGGCCGCACCTTATGGGGTGTCAACAAAAGCACTGGCGAAATCATAACGCAAGGAGAGGATGAAAATGGCACATACACTGCCCGAGCTACCCTACGCTTACGACGCGCTAGAGCCGCACATCGACGCGACGACCATGGAAATCCACCATTCGCGTCACCACCAGACCTACGTCAACAACCTCAACGCCACGCTTGAAGGCACGGGCCTTGAAGACGTACCGGCCGAGGAACTGCTGGCCAATCTGGATCGCGTCCCCGAAGCCAAGCGTCAGGCGGTCATCAACAACGGCGGCGGCGTTGCCAACCACACCATGTTCTGGCAGATGATGTCGCCCAACGGCGGCGGTAATCCGCACGGTGACGTGGCCAAGGCCATCGACTCTGAGCTGGGTGGCTATGAAGCTTTCCAGGACGCGCTGAAGAAAGCTGCGCTGGGTCGTTTCGGTAGCGGCTGGGCATGGCTCTCCGTTACGCCGGAGAAAAAGCTGGTCGTTGAGAACAGCCTCAACCAGGACAGCCCGATTTCTCACGGCAACACGCCGGTGCTGGGGCTGGACGTCTGGGAGCACGCTTACTACCTCAAGTACCAGAACAAGCGTCCGGATTACATTGCCGCTTTCTTTAACGTCGTCAACTGGGAAGACGTTGAGCGCCGTTATCAAGCAGCCGTCGCGTAAGCGAACGCGCTAGCGCTACCCTGACGGTAGCGTGAGATGACCGCCCGCTGTTGAGTCAGCGGGCGGTTTTTTTGCGTTAACGGCTTGTCTTTGGGTGCTTTTTTTATACCTTCACAGCGGTTCTTATCCCCTGCCTGCGCTTGGCCGTTTTGTCCTTTAGCACAAAATCTGGCGTGTGGGTATATTGACATTTTTATTTCCTCGCACATCTACATATAGATATTTTCTAGCTTGAAATGGCCGATATATACTATATATTGTGTGCATCGGGCGGGTGCTCTCAAGCGCTGATGCCTTTGTAAGGCCTATTTCACACGCGATCTGGCGAGGAAAAGCAATGACTATTACGGTTTACAGCGCGGCGGCGTGCGTTCAGTGCTCGGCAACCTACCGTGAAATGGAAAAGCTGGGGCTTTCCTATACCGTTATCAATCTGGACGAGACACCCGAAGCCAAAGACGACATCATGCGTCTTGGCTACCGCCAGCTGCCGGTGGTCACCGCCGGTGAGACGCACTGGTCGGGCTTTCGTCCGGATCGCATCCGCGAACTCTCCGCCGCCACGGCATGAGCGAATCGCCCGGGGTCGTGTACTTCTCGACCAAGTCGGGCAATACCCGACGCTTTGTCGAGAAGCTAGGGCTGGCGGCGCAACGCATTCCTTTTGAAAGTGATATGGCGCCGTTGAAAGTACAGTCACCCTATATTCTCATTGTGCCCAGTTATGGCGGTGGCAACGCCGCGGGCGCGGTGCCCAAGCCGGTCATCCATTTTTTAAACGATGAGCACAACCGGCGCTTCATTCGCGGCGTGATTGCGGCGGGGAATACCAATTTTGGCACGGCCTACGGTATTGCCGGGCGCATCATCGCGGAAAAGTGCGATGTGCCGCTATTGTATCGATTCGAGCTGTTTGGCACGTCGCAAGACGTCGCTAACGTTCGTCAGGGAGTTACCTCGTTTTGGCAACAACATCTGTAGCACCAGCGCCGTCCCAGCAGGCATCAAAAACGCTGGATTATCATGCCCTTAACGCCATGCTTAATCTTTACGGCGCCGATGGCCGCCTGCAGCTGGACAAGGATCGCGAGGCGGCGCGCCAGTATTTTCTGCAGCACGTTAATCAGAACACCGTGTTCTTCCACTCGCTGGAAGAAAAACTCGACTATCTGATTGAAGAGGATTACTACGAAGCCGAAATGCTCGATCAGTACAGCCCGGCGTTTATCAAAGCGCTGTTCGAGCAGGCTTACGCCTACAAGTTCCGCTTTTCGAGCTTTCTCGGCGCGTTCAAGTACTACACCAGCTATACGCTGAAAACGTTTGACGGCAAGCGCTATCTGGAGCGCTTTGAAGACCGCGTGTGCATGGTCGCGCTGACGCTTGCCCGCGGCGAAGAAGCGCTGGCCAAAGCGCTGGTGGATGAAATCATCAACGGCCGTTTTCAGCCAGCAACGCCGACGTTCCTCAACTGCGGCAAGCGCCAGCGCGGCGAGCTGGTGTCGTGCTTTTTGATGCGCATCGAAGACAACATGGAATCCATCGGCCGCTCGATCAACTCGGCGCTGCAGCTGTCCAAGCGCGGCGGCGGCGTGGCGTTTCTGCTCAGCAATATCCGCGAGCAGGGCGCGCCGATCAAGCGTATCGAAAACCAGTCGTCGGGCATTATTCCGATCATGAAGCTGCTGGAAGACGCGTTTTCCTACGCCAACCAGCTGGGCGCGCGCCAGGGTGCCGGGGCGGTGTATTTGAACGCCCACCACCCGGATATCCTGCACTTCATGGATACCAAGCGTGAAAACGCCGATGAGAAAATCCGCATCAAGACGCTGTCGCTGGGCGTGACGATTCCGGATATCACCTTTGAGCTGGCCAAGAACAACGAGGTGATGTATCTGTTCTCGCCTTACGACGTAGAGGCCGTCTACGGCGTGCCGTTTGGCGATATCAGCGTGACCGAGAAGTACCACGAGATGGTCGCGGACAAGCGCATCCACAAGACCAAGATCAACGCCCGGGAATTTTTCCAGACGCTGGCCGAGCTGCAGTTTGAGTCGGGCTATCCCTATGTGATGTTTGAAGACAGCGTCAACCGCCACAACCCCATCGCCGGGCGCATCAACATGAGCAACCTGTGCTCGGAAATTCTGCAGGTCAATACGCCCAGCCGCTATGATGAAAGCCTGGGCTATTCCCACATTGGCGAAGATATTTCCTGCAACTTGGGCTCGCTCAACATCGCCAAGGTGATGGATTCGGGGGATATCGGCCAAAGCGTTGATACCGCGATTCGCGGGCTGACCGCGGTCTCCGAGATGAGCAATCTGTCGTCGGTGCCCTCGGTGGCCAACGGCAACGCCCAGTCCCGGGCGATTGGCCTCGGGCAGATGAACCTGCACGGCTTTCTGGCGCGCGAGCATATCTATTACGGTTCGGACGAAGGGCTGGACTTCACCAACCTGTATTTTTACTGCGTGACGTTCCATGCGTTGAAAGCGTCCAACCGCCTGGCGATCGAGAACGGCGACACCTTCAAAGGCTTTGCCGACTCCAACTACGCCAACGGCAGCTTTTTCGACAAGTACACCGAGCAGGCGTGGCCGGCACGTACCGAGAAAGTCCAGGGGCTGTTTGAGCGCGAAGGTATCGTTCTGCCTACCCAAGAGGATTGGCGCGAACTGAAAGCCTCGGTGATGGCGCACGGCCTATATAACCGCAACCTGCAGGCGGTGCCGCCGACGGGCTCGATTTCGTATATCAACCATTCGACGTCGAGCATCCATCCGGTGGCGGCGAAGATCGAGATCCGCAAGGAAGGCAAGCTGGGGCGCGCCTACTACCCGGCACCGTACCTTTACGACGCCAACATGAAGTATTTCCAGGACGCCTACGAGATCGGCGCGGAAAAAATCATCGATACCTACGCCGAAGCCACTCAGCACGTGGACCAGGGGCTGTCGCTGACGTTGTTTTTCCCCGATACGGCGACCACTCGGGATATCAACCGCGCGCAGATCTACGCCTGGCGTAAAGGGATCAAAACGCTGTACTACATTCGCCTGCGCCAATCTGCGCTGGCCGGTACCGAGGTTGAGGGCTGCGTTTCCTGCACGCTATAACGCGGGTGACCCCTGACTCCTTTTACTTATCGCATTGCTTTCAAGGTGAGCGACATGACAGATATGCAAGCGCCGGCCGCGCCGCAGCTGACGCGGATTGACGCGATTAACTGGAACCGCGTTCAGGACGACAAGGATCTGGACGTATGGAACCGCCTGACCAGCAACTTCTGGCTGCCGGAAAAGGTCCCGCTGTCCAACGATATCCAGTCGTGGAATACGTTGACCGACGAAGAGCAGCAGCTGACCATTCGTGTATTTACCGGTCTTACGCTGCTCGATACGATTCAAAGCAGTGTCGGCGCGCCGTCATTGATGCCCGATTCGCGCACGCCCCACGAAGAGGCGGTGTACGCCAACATCACCTTTATGGAAGCGGTGCACGCGCGCTCCTACAGCTCGATTTTTTCGACGCTGTGCGCTACCCGCGACGTGGACGACGCCTTCCGCTGGAGTGAGGAAAACCCCACGCTGCAGGCCAAGTCGACGCTGATTCTGGAGCGCTACTACTCCGAAGATCCGCTGATGCGTAAGGTCGCGAGCGTGTTCCTCGAGTCGTTTTTGTTCTACTCGGGCTTTTTCCTGCCGATGTACTGGTCAAGTCACGCCAAGCTGACCAATACTGCCGACCTGATCCGCCTGATCATTCGTGATGAAGCGGTACACGGCTACTACATCGGCTACAAGTTCCAGCTGGCCTACGAAGAAGAAACCCAAGAGCGTCAGGCCGAAGTGAAAAACTACGCTTACGAGCTGCTGATGGAACTGTACGACAACGAGGTGAAATACACCGAGTCGCTGTACGACGGCGTCGGACTCACCGAAGACGTCAAAAAGTTCCTGCACTACAACGCCAACAAAGCACTGATGAACCTGGGCTTTGAGGCGTTGTTCCCCGAGAGCATGACCGACGTCGATCCGACCATCATGGCGGCACTGGCGCCCAACGCCGACGAGAATCACGACTTCTTCTCGGGCTCGGGCTCGTCCTACGTGATTGGCCGTGCAGAAGCTACCGAAGACGACGACTGGGCATTCTAAGCGTTCGCTGCTAGAACTCGGTGCAAAAAGCCTCGCTAAGCGAGGCTTTTTGCTGTGTGGCCGATGATTTTTATTTTTCTCAAGCCGATGCGCTCACATCTGTGCGGCGGCGTTAATCCTGCCATCGAAAACGCAGGTATGGGTCGCCTTGCGCGTGACTTTACCCCGGGATTAATCACCATATATTAATGATAAATATTGTCATCTTCGCGTGAGCTGATAGGCTGTAGCGCATAAACGTAAACCGTTCTTATATCTTAGCCGTTCTTACTTGGAGACCGGCTACGCTATAACTGATGCATCCCCTCGTTGCCAGGATGTTGTGCGCCGGCTTGGTGTGGAAGGCTTTTGTGAAAGGTGGATATGAAGGGTTCATGTGAAAATTTCGTGTGGAGAATTTCTGTGAATAAAAGGTTTCGTGCGGCGGCGTGTAGTCTGGCACTGGCCGGTAGCATGGTGCCCGCCAGCGCGTCATTCGCCGCGGCAGACCCCGATACGTCGCGCTTAGCGCTCGACGGCGTGGATGCCCAGCAAACCCAGGCAGCGCTGCAAGGCCAGATCGATCAGGCCGATGCCCAGACGCAAGGTGCGCTTGCTGAGCTGCGCCAGCTTGAGGGCGAAACGCGCACGCTGCGCTACCAGAATGAAAAACGTACGCGTCAGTTGGCCAATGAGGCCACGCGGCAGCGCAAGCTGGCGCTGGCGCTCGACACGCTTGCGCAAACCCGCAAAGCGTTGCCGCGTATCGAGCAGGATATGGTCCGCCAGCTGGAAGGCTTCATCAGGCAGGACATGCCGTTTCTTGAACAGGAGCGCCTGGCGCGGGTAAAGGCCAGCGATGACACGCTTGAGAGCACGGCGCACATCCGTCAGCTATTGAAAGCCTGGCGCATGGAGCTGGACTACGGTCGCGAGGTTGATAGCTGGCGCGGGCGTCTGATACAGGACGACGGCGAGGAGCGCGACGTCGACTTTTTACGCCTGGGGCGCATCGGCTGGTATTACCTGACGCCCGATGGCCGCGAGGGTGGGGTGTGGCAAACAGACAGCCGCGAGTGGCAGCCGCTGGATGAAGCCCAGCGCCGCGAAGTGCGCCACGGCCTGCAGGTGGCCAAAGATCAGCGCGCGCCGGGGCTTTTAACCGTGCCGCTGTCCATCAAGGTGGCCGACGCCGATAGCCAGCGCCCGGCGTCAGGAGGCGAGCAATGAGGCATTCAGGGTTGATCACGCGTGTGGCGTGCGTTGCCGTGCTGGCGTTGCTGTTTGCCGGCGTGGCCAGCGCTCAGCCCGAGCCGCAGGCTGATTCGCTGCGCCAGGCGCGGGAAGCCGCCGAAATGCGCGACCAGCAGCGCCTGCTCGAGTTGCTGGACGATCAGCAAGCGCTTGAAAGCGCGTTGGGAGAAGCGCGTGAAGAACACGCCCAGGCCGCACGAGAAAACGCTGCGCTGCGCATTGAGGCGTCGGCGCAGGCGCTCAATGCCGCTACGCTTGAAAGCCGTCAAAGCGAGCAGGATGCACCATTTGCCGAGCTGCTGTCGGCGCTGTCCCGGCACAGCACCGAGGTACGCAACGCGCTGGGCGATGATAGCTGGCTGACGCTTGGCGACACGCCGCTGCCGCCGCGTCTGGACGAGGCCAGCGTGCTTGAACAGCGCCATCTGAAAGGTGTGGTCGACAGCCTCGCCGCGCTGACCCGGGCGACGGGGCAGGCCAGCACGATGACGCTGCCCGTGGCCGATGCCGGCGGTAACATCAGCGAGCGCGAGGTGGTCAGGCTGGGCGATTTTGCCGCCTTTACCGACACGGCGCTGTTGGCCTCGGGAAACGATGCCGAGCATCTGGCGCTACAGCCCGAGACGCCGGCAGAAGTGGGCGAGTGGCTGGCGCCCTATGCCCGCGGCGAGAGCCGTACCCTGGCCGTCGATCCGTCCCGGGGCAGCGTGCTTGAAGCGCTGTTGCAGCGCCCCAGCCTGTGGCAGCGCTTTCATCAGGGTGGTTACGTCGGCTACGTCGTCGTGACGTTGGGTATCATCGGGCTGCTGGTCGCCATGTTGCAGTACGTTTATCTGCTGTGGGTCAGCGTCAAGGTAAGCCGCCAGCGGCGCTCGCCATATGCGCTGCAGCCGGATAACCCGCTGGGACGCGTGCTGTTGCGCTTTGAGCGGCTGGATAAACAGCAAACGCCCGAAGCGCTGGAAGCGCGGCTGGATGAAGCCGTACTCGCCGAACTGCCGCGTCTGGAGCGCGGCCAGCCACTGGTCAAGCTGCTGGCCGCTATCGCGCCGCTGCTGGGGCTTTTGGGCACCGTGACCGGCATGATCGTGACGTTTCAGGCGATTACCGTGTTTGGCACCGGTGACCCTCAGCTGATGGCCGGCGGTATCAGCCAGGCGCTGGTGACCACGGTGCTGGGGCTGGTCACGGCGGTGCCGCTGTTGTTTGCTCAGACGGCGCTGTCCAGTCGTAGCCGCGCCCTGACCCAAGGCATTGAAGGGCGAGCGAGCGCGGCATTGGCCAGCCACCTGGAGGCGTATCACTATCCGGCCACGACGGAGGCCGGGCATGATGCTCCCACTCTGGCTTGAGCCGGTCGAACGGCTGATGGATGCCGGCGGTATCGTGCTGGTGGTGCTGGCCTGCGTGGCGGTACTGGTGTTCACTCTGGCGCTGGAACGCTTCTGGTTTTACCGCCTGAGCTGGCGCCCCGAGCGCCAGCAGCTGGTGCGCCGCTGGGCCGCGCGCAGCGATCACCACAGCTGGAGTGCACGCACGCTACGCCACGTCTGGGCGCAAGCGTTGATGGCGCGGCTGCGCCGGCCGCTGCCATGGCTCAAGCTGTTGGTGGCGCTATGCCCGCTGCTGGGGCTTTTGGGTACGGTCACCGGCATGATCAGCGTGTTTGACAGCCTTTCGATCAACGATACCGGGCAGGCGCGCGCCATGGCCGACGGCGTTGCGCGGGCGACGCTGCCCACGCTTACCGGCATGGCCATTGCCGTGGTCGGGCTGCTGTTTATTAGCCGCCTTGAACACGTGATCCGCCGTGAAGATCAGCGGCTACACGATCGCCTGGCCCAGGCACTTGAGAACCAGACGCTGGAGGAACAGGATGCGTAGACGCCGCTCGCTGGAGGCCGACGCCGACAGCAATGAAGTCAACCTCACGCCGATGCTCGACGTGGTGTTCATCATGCTGATTTTCTTTATCGTCACGACCAGCTTCATCAAGGAAAGCGGGGTCGAGATCGAGCGTCCCGAATCGAGCGCAGCAAGCCCGCGCCCCGATACCCAGGTGCTGGTCGCGCTGACGCCGGAAGGCGCGGTGTGGGTCGACGGCAACCCCGTGGATACCCACCGCGTCGGGCAGAAGGTGGCCGGCATGGTCAGCGACGACGGAGGGGTGGTCATTCAGGCCGACCGCGACTCGACCACCGGCCTGTTGATCGAGGTGATGGACCGGCTCAAGCAGGCCGGCGTTGAGCAGGTCGCCGTCGCGGCCAGTCGGGAGACGTCATGATACGTCGCGCCGCGGCGCTGCTGGGCGGTGCAGGGATGGCGCTGGGCCTTTTCTGGCTACTGGCGCTGCTGGTGATGCCGCCGAGCGCCGAGACTGAAAAGCCGGTCAAGGAGGTGACGCTGTCGGTGGTTGAGGCGCCGCCGGTCAGGCAGAGTGCCCCGGCGCCGGTCGATACGCCGCCCGCACCGGTGGAAAGTGCGACACCGCCGCCGCCCGCCCCGGCACCGCCGTCCGCAGAAAGTAGCCCCATTACGCTGCCCGACGCCAAGCTCCCCGACGCGCCGGCGGAAACCGTGGCGCTTGAGAGCAAGCTGCCCGAGCTGACCGAAGCCAAGCCCGAACCCAAACCTAAACCACAGCCCAAACCCCGGCCGACGCCCGAGCCTGCCCCGGTTGCCAAGGCCAGCGCCACGCCGGCGAGTACGACCTCTTCCCGCAGCGAGGCCAGCGCTAAGCCTACGGCAGAGTCCGCCAGGCCGACGTCTAACGAGCCGGTGGACGTGGGGCAGGCCACCCCCACCAGCCGGGTGAATCCGATGTATCCGTCGCGCGCCCAGCGCCGCGGGATGCAAGGTTTCGTGGAAGTCAGCTTTATCATTCTCCGCGACGGCAGCGTGCAGGCGGGCTCGATCGACGTAACCCGCGCCAAACCGCGGCGGGTGTTTGAGAAAGCGGCGCGCAAGGCCATTGCGCAATGGCAGTTTGAGCCGAGCGATCAGCGTCGCCGCGCCACCCAGCGCATCCAGTTCAAGTTGAGGTAGCCATGCCGCGTTATGGGACAAGATTGTTATGCGCTCTGTTGCTGTGGGCGACAAGCGCTGCCGCGTTGGCCGCCCCGGCGCTTTCCGGCGGGATTATCCGTGACCTGAGCGCTACCGAGCAGGCGCTGGAACATGGCAAGCTCGACCACGTTGTTGAGCATACTGAAAGTCAGGCGGAGCGCCTCGCCGCCGGCAACGCGGCGGACCGCTACGCCAGCGCGCTGTATCGCCAGCTGGCGGCGAATGCGCTGGCACGGCAGAAGCGCTACGCCGACGGTGCCGATCAGCTGGCCAAGGCGCAAGAAGGCGTGGGAGAGGGCACCGCCCAGGCCAAACGCTGGCTGCGCGAAGAGGCTCGGCTGCATCACGCTGCGGGGCAGCGTGATCTCGCCATTACCCGGCTCAGTCGATGGCTTGACGTTAGCACTGCCGGCGCAGAAAGCCAGCGCGAACGCTGGCGTCTGGTCGGCTGGCTGGCGCGTGAGAAGCGCTGGGAAGACGCCGCAAGACAGCTGGACAAGGCACGGGAACACGGCGAGCTGACCACCGCCGGGCAGCGTGAACTGGCGCTGGCGGTGGACCTCAACGCCGGGCGTATGGAGCGCGCGTTAAGCGGACTGGTGACAGAATTGAACGCCGACAGCGGCGCGGCGGTGTGGCGCAAGGCCGCCGGCGTTGCCCAGCGTGCCGGCCAGCCGGGCATGGCTGCCGGTATTTGGGATACCGGCTGGCGGCTGGGCAAGTTTGAACGCCCGGCCGACTACTGGCAGCTGATAGACCTGCACCTGACCGGCGGCACGCCCGCCCGAGCGGCGGAGCTTTTAGCGCAGGGGCTTGCCCATGGTGACGTGGTGCGCAGCGAGCTGACGTTGCGGCTGCTTGCCGGTGCCTGGCAGCAGGCGCGTGAGCCGTCGCGTGCGCTGGCCGCCCAGCGGGCGCTTGCGCAACAGACTCAAAGTGCCCACGAATGGCGAACGCTGGGTCAGCTGGCCTACGCCTGGGGCGAAGACGCCCGGGCCAAAGCGGCCTTTGAGCGCGCCGTCGCGCTGGGTGACACCCAAGCCGAGACGTGGCTGGCCGGCTTTTAACGCCGGCCGTTTATTCTGACGGCTCAAGCGCCAGCTTGAACTGCGTCCAGACCGGGGCGTGATCCGATGGACGTTCCATGGCGCGCAGCGCATAGTCGATGTCGGCCTCAACGGTCAGCTTGGCCAGCGGCGGGGTGACCAGAATATAGTCGATGCGCAGGCCGCGCTTGGGCTCGCGGTCAAACGCCTTGGAGCGGTAGTCGAACCAGCTGAAGTGGTCGTCCCGCGTGGGGTGGCACAGGCGATAGCTATCGGTCAGCCCCCAGTCCTTGATGCCTTCAAGCCACTCGCGCTCTACCGGCTGAAAACTGGTTTTGCCTTCGCGCAGCCAGCGTTTACGGTTGGCCTCGCCGATGCCGATGTCCTGATCTTCCGGAGACACGTTGAAATCGCCCATCACCGCGACGTAGTCGTCAGGACGGTGCTGCTCGCTCAGCAGGCTTGAGAGCTGGGCATAAAAGCGCTCTTTGTGCGGAAACTTGGTCGGGTGGGTGATATTTTCCCCCTGGGGAAAGTAACCGTTCCACACCGTGACCGCTTCGCCGCCGGCGGTGCGCAGGCGCACGCCGATCATGCGCCGCTGGGCATCTTCGTCGTCATCGGGAAAGCCGTAAAACACGGCCTCTGGCGTTTGGCGGCACATCAGCGCCACGCCGTAGTGGCCTTTCTGGCCGTGATAAAAGACGCGATAGCCCAGCGCTTCGACGCTTTCCACGGGAAATTCGCTATCCTGAACCTTGGTTTCCTGCAGGCCGATTACGTCCGGCTGATGCGCGTCGATAAGCGCTTTCAGCTGATGTGGGCGCGCACGAATGCCGTTGACGTTAAACGAGACGAGACGCATCAGTGCTCATCTCCCGAGTCGGGGGCATCCTTGGGCGCAGACGGGTGAATCTCGATGGTCGGCGCATTTTGCTGACGCTCCAGGCGTTTTTGCGCCTGCTGCTTGCGCTGCTGCTGCTTTTTTGACACAAAGCGACGCGAGGGTCCCGCTTCATCGGGATTCTCGTGGCGCCATTTTTTGTAATCTTTACGCCGGCCGGTGCGAATCTTTACCTTGTCGGCGAGCGAGCGGGTCTTTTTATGACGCGTCATGTGGCGCTCCGAGTAATATGTTGCCCAGTACAGTTGCTCAATATATGCAGTTGCTCAGTACACCAGGGCAAGTGAATTGGCGCCTATTCTAACAGGCGGTGGGGCTCGACACATAGCAACCCGAGCCCTTAACGCCAAGCCCTGTTACAATACGCCTTTCGTGATGCCTCTCATCCACCGTAACGGATAGTATAGAAAGCCTATGAGCGAGTCGGAAAAAACCACACAAGCAGCGGTGTCGGGCAAGCCGAAACGCCGCCGCCGCAAGCCGCGTCGTCGCCAGTCCAGCTGGGATCTGCGCCAGTTCAAGGTGCCCGCCGTTGCCGGCCAGTGGCGGTTTCATGACTTTGATTTGCCGCTACCGCTGATGCGTGCGATCCACGCCCAGGGTTTTGAATACTGCACGCCGATTCAGGCCGAAGCGCTGCGCCATACGCTGCTGGGTGGCGATATGGTCGGCAAGGCGCAGACCGGCACGGGTAAAACCGCGGCCTTTCTGATCTCGGTGCTGGCCTACTTTCTGGAAGAACCCGCGCCCGACGGGCAGAAAAACGGCGCGCCCCGCGCGTTGATCGTTGCTCCCACCCGCGAACTGGCGCTGCAGATCGAAAAAGACGCCAAGGGGCTTGCCCGCTTTACCAAGCTCAACGTGGCAAGCGTTGTGGGCGGTATGGATTACCAGAAGCAGCGCGAACAGCTGGATAAAAACGTCGATATTCTGGTGGCAACGCCTGGGCGTCTGCTCGACTTTCAGCAGAAGGGCGAGCTGGATCTGAGCCAGACGGAAGTGCTGGTGCTGGATGAAGCCGACCGCATGTTGTCGATGGGCTTTATGCCCGATGTGAAGCGCATTATCCGCTACACGCCGAAAACGGAAGAGCGCCAGACGTTCCTGTTTTCCGCCACGTTTAGCGACGATGTCGCGCGTCTGGCGAGCCAGTGGACGCAAACGCCGGCCCACGTGGAAATCGAAGCCACTTTCGATAACCAGGCGGATATCGACCAGCACGTGTATCTGGTGTCCGACGCGGATAAGCAGCGCCTGCTGGTGAATCTGCTGGGTCAGGACAGCTTTGAGCGAGTCATCGTGTTCTGCAACCGCCGCGATCTGGTGCGCGAGCTGGACAGCGAGCTGAAAAAAGCCGGCATCAGCGCGGCAATGCTCTCGGGCGATGTCCCCCAGGAGCAGCGGATCACCACGCTTGAGCGCTTTCGCGAAGGCGAGCTGCAGGTGCTGGTGGCTACCGATGTGGCCGGGCGCGGCATTCATATCGACGACGTCAGCCACGTCATCAACTACACCCTGCCTGAAGATCCGGAAGACTACGTCCACCGCATCGGGCGCACCGGTCGTGCCGGCGCCAAGGGCGTTTCCATCAGCTTTGCGGGCGAAGAAGACGCTTTCTCGCTGCCCGAAATCGAGCGCTATATTGATGACAAACTGCCCTGCGAGCACCCGCCGGAAGGTATGCTCTAACCGCCATGCTTGATGATGTGCTCAAGGGCGAGATTCAAACCGCTTATCGGCGCGTGGTGGACGAGCTATCGCTGACGCCGCGCTACGGCCAGCGGCTGATGATTGCCGAAATTGCCCGCACGCTGGGCGCCATTCGCGTGGACGATGCCGGCAAGCGGCAGAATGATACCCACGTCTGCGTGCTTGAGGCGGGTACCGGCACCGGCAAGACGCTGGCCTACCTGATTGCCGCGCTGCCCATCGCCAAGGCCCAGGGCAAGCGGCTGGTGGTGTCTACCGCGACCGTGGCGCTGCAGGAACAGGTGCTGAATCAGGATCTGCCGTCACTGGCTGCCCACAGCGGGCTGGCGTTTCGCTACGCGTTGGCCAAAGGGCGCGGGCGCTACGTCTGCGTGGCGCGCCTTGACGACGCGATGGGCGATAGCGAGCCCAATCCGACGCAGTCGCTGTTCGAGCAGGATCTGATCGCCAAAAGCGGTGAGTTCACTAGCCTTGCCACCGACATGGCCACCGCCTACGGCAGCGGCGACTGGGAGGGCGACCGTGACAGCTGGCCGGAGGCCATCGACGACGCCACCTGGCGCGGGCTCACCGTCAATCACCGCCAATGTACCGGCCGGCGCTGCGGGCACTTTTCCGCCTGCGCGTTTTTCCGTTCTCGTCGCGAGCTGGAAAACGCCGATGTGATCGTGGCCAACCACGATCTGGTGCTGGCCGATCTGGCGCTGGGCGGCGGGGCGATTTTGCCCGACCCCGAAGAGTGCATCTTTATCTTTGACGAAGGGCACCACCTGCCGGACAAAGCGCTTTCGCACTTCGCCCACCGCTTTGCCGTTCACGGCTGTTTGCGCTGGCTGAAAACGCTGAAGTCCAGCCTGACCGAGCTCAATCAGGCCTTGGGTGTCCAGCCGGTTATCGCGCGGCTGCTGGCCAAATTGCCGCAAACGCTGCAGGCGGTGGAGCCCGCGCTTCAGGACGTGTTTACCGTGGGCCATCAGCTGGCCGGACGGGAGAACGGGCTGGGCGATGAAGAAACCACCTATCAGCAGCGCTTTGAAAAGGGCGATGTGCCCCAGGCGCTGCGCGAGCAGGCGGGGCAGCTGCTGGTCATGTTTGCCGAGCTGTCGCGCAGCCTTGAGAGCATCAGCGACATCCTGCGCGAAAGCCTGGACCCGGATAAGCAAACGGGGCTCGGTCGTGAGCAGGCCGAGGCCTGGCTTCCGCTTCTGGCGCTGTTGCACGGCCGGGCGCTGGAAGCCCATGCGCTGTGGCAGGCGTTTGGCGCTGAAGACCCGCCGGGCGAGCCGCCCCAGGCACGCTGGGTGACGCTCAGCCGCGCGGGCGGAGACGCTGAAATCGAGTTTTCGGCAAGCCCTGTCTCGGCGGCGCATACGCTGGCCAAAAACCTCTGGGGGCGTTGCCACGGGGCGGTGGTCACCTCGGCTACGCTGACCGCGCTGGGGCGTTTCGAGCGCATTCAGGAACGCGCCGGGCTTGCGGGCCGCTACCGCTATCAGGCATTGCCCAGCCCCTTTGACTATTCCAAGGCCGTGCTCAGCGTGCCATCGGAGGCCGCCGACCCCAGCGACAGGGAAGGGCACGAGCGCGCTATTGTCGCGTTTATCAGCGGGCTTGACCCGCGCGAGGCGGCGCTGGTGTTGTTTTCGTCCCGGGCGCAGCTGCGCGCCGTGCGCAAGGCGTTGCCGGATGCCGTGGATAAACGGCTGCTGGCGCAGGACGCCTTGCCTAAACGCGAGCTGTTGGAACGCCACCGCGCCGCGGTGGATGGCGGTAAAGGCAGTATTATTTTCGGTTTGGCAAGCTTCGCCGAAGGCATCGATTTGCCCGGCGATTACCTCACCCACGTGGTGATTACCCGGCTGCCGTTTGCCGTGCCCGATGATCCGGTAGGCGCTACGCTTGCCGAATGGATCGAAAGCCAGGGGGGTAATCCGTTCATGCGCATCAGCGTGCCCGATGCGTCGGTAAAACTGGTGCAGGCCTGCGGGCGGCTGATCCGCAAGGAAAGCGACCGCGGCCGCATTACGCTGCTTGACCGCCGGGTACTCACGCGCCGTTACGGCAAAGCGCTGCTTAACGCGCTGCCGCCTTTCTCGCGCGAAATTGCCTGAGGTTAAGTCGCTAAAGGTAAAAAATAAAAACGCCCCGGAGCCAGAAAAGGCGCCGGGGCGTTGGTTGATGCTTGCAAGTGACCTTGCAAACAGGTCTTGCGAGCGGGTCTTGCGAAAGATTAAGCAGCGATGCGCTTGGCCAGCGCTGCGGCCAGCTGCTCGTTCATGAGGTTGAAGGCCTTGACGGTGGTGTCCCAGTCGATGCAGGCATCGGTGATGGATACGCCGTAGGTGAGCTGGCTAAGATCGTCGGGCACTTTCTGGTTGCCCCAGCCGATATTCGACTCGACCATCAGGCCGATGATAGAGGTATTGCCGTCGAGGATCTGATTGGTAACGTTCTCCAGCACCAGCGGCTGCAGCCCGGCGTCCTTGTTGGAGTTGGCGTGTGAGCAGTCGATCATGATATTGGATGACAGGTCGGCCTTGGCCAGTTCCTGCTCGGCCAACGCGACGCTGACGCTGTCGTAATTGGGCTTGCCGTTGCCGCCACGCAGCACCACGTGGCCGTAGGTATTGCCCCGGGTGCGAATGATGGCAACCTGGCCTTCGTGGTTGATGCCGAGGAAGTTATGCGGGCTGGCGACGGATTCCAGCGCGTTGATGGCCACGCCCAAACTGCCGTCAGTGCCGTTTTTGAAGCCGACGGGGCCGGAGAGGCCAGAGGCCATTTCGCGGTGAGTTTGCGACTCGGTGGTACGCGCGCCCACGGCCGACCAGCTGATGCAGTCCTGGATGTACTGCGGCGAAATCGGATCGAGTGCTTCAGTGGCCAGCGGCAGGCCCATTTCGGAAAGCTCGACCAGCAGATGGCGCGCCTTGTGCAGGCCTTCTTCAATTTCGAACGAGCCGTTCAGGTGCGGATCGTTGATCAGGCCTTTCCAGCCCACGGTGGTGCGGGGCTTTTCAAAGTAGACGCGCATCACGATGTAGAGGCTTTCGCTGACCTGGTCGGCCAGCTCGCGCAGGCGCCCGGCGTAATCGATGGCCGCGTCGACGTCGTGAATCGAGCAGGGGCCGACCACGACCAGCAGCCGCGGGTCGTGACCATCGAGAATGTTCTGGATCGTCTGGCGGCCTTCAACGACCGTGCGTTCGGCTTTTTCCGTCAGGGGAATGTCCCGCTTGAGGTCATCCGGAGTGATAAGCACGTCCTGAGCGAGGACGTTAAGGTTGTTAACCTGTTGTTCGGGCATCTTGCTACCTGCTGTGCATGCGCGGTGATCGAAACGTGTCACTACTGTTGTCTGTGGCACTACTATCGCTTGCCTGAACGGTAAAAATCAATTGTTTCAGACGATTGACGAGGCGGTAAGGTGCCGGATCTGCTACGCCATGCGGGCGTTAAGTGCTTGATGCGGCGGATGGAACGCGCAACACTTGGGCGCTTTCGTGCAGCGCTTGCGCGTTATGGCAAACAAGGTGGGGAAAAGCGGTGCAAGAACGCGTCGAGCCATGCCAATTGCTAAAATGAACGTTAAAATGAACACTGCCCAAGGGACACTATGCTTTTTGCCGTGAATGCCTCTCGTAAACGGGGGAGTGAAAGGGGGCTTGAGAAAGCTTTTGAAAGCGCCTTGGAGAAAGTTTTGGAGAAAATCGGGCGCAACGCCGGTCGTGAGAGCTTGAGGAGCGTGTGAATGGGCACTCGGGAAACTGATCAGCAGCTTGTTGAACGTGCCCAAAAAGGCGAGACCTACGCGTTTGACCTGCTGGTGAAAAAATACCAGCACAAGATAATCGGCCTGATCGGTCGCTACGTACACGATCACGCTGAGGTGCAGGATGTGGCGCAGGAAGCCTTTATCAAGGCCTATCGGGCGCTGGGCAGCTTTCGCGCTGAAAGCGCGTTTTATACCTGGATGTATCGTATCGCCATCAATACGGCCAAGAACCATCTGGTCTCACGGGGGCGCAGGCCGCCGGGCAGCGATGTGGATATTGCGGATGCAGAAATCGTCGACCAGAGCGGACGCCTGGCCGATAGCGAGTCGCCCGAAGCGGCCATTGCCCGTGATCAGCTCGAAGCGGCAGTCTTTCAGGCGATCGAGAAATTGCCGGACGATTTGCGCACGGCGATTACGCTACGTGAATTTGACGGCCTGGCCTATGAAGATATTGCCCAGATCATGCAGTGCCCGGTCGGTACGGTGCGGTCGCGTATTTTTCGCGCACGAGAGGCGGTGGATGAACATATTCGCCCGTTGGTTACCACGTCACGGAACAGTCGCGACGATTAACGGTCTATGACGTTGCGAGGCGCTGTGCGGCATCAACAAAACGTTACCGTTTTTGCCCGGTTGTTGAACTGTTGTCGCTTGGCAGCGTCATACCCCCAAGCAAACGCGATAGCGCGGTTCGGGTGGTAAAGGTCAGCAAGCCCTGAACGAACGCCGGCTTTCTCAAATCAGTGTGAGGGTGTGAAGCATGAGTCAAAACACACGGGAATCACTTTCTGCGTTAATGGACGGTGAGAGTGAAACGCTTGAACTGCGCCGAGTATTGAAAGCACTCCCCGACGATTCCGACGCGGCAGATACATGGCGTCGCTATCATCTGGCACGCAGCCTGATGCAGCGTGAGCGCGGCGTGGATACCGCTACCGATCTTTCCGCCGGCATCATGGCACGCCTGAGCGACGAGCCGGTGCCGGTCGCCGTGAACAACACAGGTGCCGCGACAGCGGCGCGTCCGGCCAGAACGCCGCGGGTGTCGCTGATGCGCGGTGCCGGCGTGGCCGCTGCCGTATCGCTGATGGTGATTACCGGCGTGCAGTACTTTGGCGGAACCGCCGGTGATGGCACAGGCGGTACACAAAACGTGGCCGGTGAACTGGCCGATGCCGACAATGGTGGAGTTAACGTTGATGCCTCACTGGCTCAACCCGCCAGCCTTGCCGCTTCCAGCGCCTCGGTGTCGGGTGGCAGCAATATGCCGATGTTCGAGCCAACGCCATTTCGTCTGAACGGTGAGACGCAGCGCTCAGGCCTGATGACCGTCAGCGACAGTGGCTTTGCTTCGCCCATGGGACAAGCCGATGTATCCCGGCAGGCAGCACCGATGGGGAGCGATCAGGTACGCCTGCTGCAGTCTTATCTGCAACAGCATGCCCACGGCGCCGCCTACAGCAATAGCGACAGCTGGCTGCCACTGACGCGCTCGTCGGCGATATCCGACGCGCTGGGGCGCTAACCGGCCATGCGAATGGTAGGCACACGCGCGACCCGCCTGACGCTTGCGCTGGCATTCACGGCACTTGCCGCGCCAGGCGTAATGGCGCAACAGTCGGAGGCGGCTGACGCCGAGACAACGCTCAGCTGCAGCATGCTTGAGAACGAGGCGCCCCAAGCGCCCGTTGCTTGGCTGACCTACAGCCTCTGGGCCAGCCACTGCTATAGTTTTCAGGCGCGGGCCGTGGCGATTGATACCTTCAATGTGCGTACCCTGGCGCTGTCACATCGTATTAAAGATGGCGTTCGCCAGCAGGTGGTTCAACACCTGGATGGGCCGTCCGTCAACGTTGAGCGCCGCGCGCCGGTCGGTCATTGGGGCTGGCTTGATGCCAGCGCTTCCGCTGACCCTGCTCCCATGCCCGAACGCTGGGCCGAGCATGTGGCGTCGGTCTATGATATTACGCTTGAGGCCGACAAACGCGTCGCCGATCGTGACGCCGTGCAGCTTACCTTCATGCCAAAACAGGGTGATCGCTACCGCCATCAGTGGTGGCTTGACCAGAAAACCGGCCTGTTGCTCAAGCACGTGCTGCGCGACGCCGACGACGCTATTCTGGAAACGTTTCAGGTCACCAGGCTGCAAACACCCGAACGCTACCCGGATGACGTGGTAGTCGCGCGCCCGGACAGCGTTGACGAGCCCGACTGGCAGGTGGGCTGGCTGCCCGAGGGTATGGAGCCTCAGCCGGGTGCCGCCCGGCAAGCATCACGTGGCCGCACCCAGCGGTTTTACAGTGATGGACTGGCCACTGTCAGCCTGTTTGTGGAATCACCGGTGGTATCCACCGCGCTTTCTACCGGCGTACACAAGCTGGGTGTCTCGGCCATTGCCGTTGAGCGCCACACTGCGCCTGCTTCCTGGCAGGTAATTGCCATTGGCGAAGTGCCGCCTGAGCTGTTGGGTCGAATCGCCCGTTCCGTCACTTATACGGAAAAATAGCGTTTCTCCGAGGCCCTGCGGAACATCGCTACCCGCTGCGGGTCAACTCAAAGCCGGCGGATTAGCCGCCAAGTCTAATGTTACCCAAGGAGTTCGTGCATGAAACGCTTGATTCTCCCTTCCACGCTGTGGCTGTGCGTGATGTTCCTTTATGTTGCCGGCAGTGCCGCTCAGGCACGCGAGCTGCCGGACTTTACCCAGCTGGTCAAAGAGGCCGCGCCGGGCGTAGTGAACATTTCCACCAGTCGCACGGTCGAGCGGCGTGGCGTCGCGTCGCTGCACGGCTTTGACGGTCAGGACATCCCCGAGATATTTCGCCACTTTTTTGGTGACCAGTTTGGTGACCGGCTCCCCGGCGCCCCCGACGGTGAGCGTGGCCAGTCTCAGGAGCGCCAGTCGCTGGGGTCAGGGTTCGTGATAGCAGAAGACGGTTATATCCTGACCAACGCGCACGTGGTTGAAGATGCCGACGAAGTGTTGGTGCGCTTCAACGATCGCCGTGAACTGGCGGCCGAGATTATCGGCAGCGATCCACAGACGGACATCGCGCTGATCAAGGTCGAGGCCGATGATCTACCGACACTTGAGCTTGGCGACTCCGATAACGTGGAAGTGGGGTCGTGGGTTGCCGCTATCGGCTCACCCTTCGGTTTTGACCATTCGGTGACCGCGGGGATTATCAGTGCGACCAATCGCACCCTGCCGCGCGATGCCTACGTGCCTTTTATCCAGACCGATGTCGCGATCAACCCGGGTAACTCGGGCGGGCCGCTGTTCAACCTGGACGGCGAGGTCATCGGAATCAACTCGCAAATCTTTACCCGCAGCGGCGGCTTTATGGGGCTTTCGTTCGCCATCCCCATCAACGTGGCGATGGACGTGGCCGACCAGCTGCGCGACGAAGGCCAGGTGGATCGCGGCTGGCTGGGCGTGATGATTCAGCCGGTATCGCGCGATCTGGCCGAATCCTTCGGCATGCAAAAGCCCGGCGGCGCGCTGATTGCTGATCTGGACCCGGAAGGCCCGGCGGCGAAGGGCGGCCTGCAGGCCGGGGACGTCATTCTTGAGGTAGACGGCCAGGAAGTTGAGCGTTCAAGCACGCTGCCGCGCCTTATTGGCCGTGTAGCGCCGGAAGATGAAGTAACGCTTGCGCTGATGCGGGACGGCCGCAAAATGACCCAAAGCGTGACGCTGGGCAGCTGGCCTGACAGCGAGCAGGGGCGGCAAAAGAGCCAGCGTCAAAGCGAAACCGCCAGCCAGACGCGTCTGGGCGTGACGGTCCGTGACGTGGACGACACGTTGCGTGAGCGTCTGAATATTGACGGAGGCGTGCAGGTTCGCGAGGTCAAGCCACGGAGCGTGGCAGCGAGCGCGGGCATTCAACCCGGCGATATTCTGGTCAGCGTGGATCACCAAAGCGTGACCTCGGCCAGCGAGTTTGCCGGCATCGTTGAAGAGCTGCCGACGGACCGCGCCATTCCGCTGCGGCTCTACCGTGACGGGCGCTCACTGTTTGTGGCGCTGCGGATAGAATAGTCCCGCGCTGTAAGCGTTCAAGGCCCGGCCGCTGTGCCGGGCTTTTTTTATTGCGCGGTTTGCCCGGCTCGTCGTGGCGTGCCATGGCACGGCGCACCCGGGAACGGTACAATGTCGGCCATTACGCTCGCACATACGTACACGCGTCGCTTTGGGCTGTGTTTATAGCCGTCGCCGACGTGTACTTGAATCGGATTGTGGCACCTGATGACAGATAAAAACCATAGTAAAACCAAGCATATACGAAATTTCTCCATCATCGCGCACATCGACCACGGCAAATCAACGCTGTCGGACCGCCTGATCCAGACCTGTGAAGGGCTGACCGACCGTGAGCTGAAAGAGCAGGTGCTCGATTCGATGGATATCGAGCGCGAGCGTGGTATTACCATCAAGGCGCAGTCAGTGACGCTGGACTACACGGCCGCTGACGGCGAGACCTACCAGCTCAACTTTATCGATACGCCCGGCCACGTTGATTTCTCCTACGAAGTCTCGCGTTCGCTCTACGCCTGCGAAGGCGCGCTGCTGGTCGTCGATGCCGCTCAGGGCGTCGAGGCGCAGTCCGTGGCCAACTGTTATACGGCCGTTGAGCAGGGGCTTGAAGTGCTGCCGGTGCTCAACAAGATTGACCTGCCCCAGGCCGACCCGGACAGCGTGGCGCAGGAAATCGAAGAAATTATCGGCATTGATGCCACCGATGCCTGTCAGGTGTCGGCCAAGAGTGGGATCGGCATTGACGCGCTGTTGGAGCGCCTCGTGCGTGATATCCCACCGCCCCAGGGTGACCCCGAGGCGCCTCTGCAAGCGCTGATTATCGACTCCTGGTTTGATAACTACCTGGGCGTTGTGTCGCTGGTGCGGCTGTTCGATGGCACCCTGCGCAAAGGCGAAAAGGTGCGCATCAAGTCGACAAAAGGCGACTGGGTGACGACCGAGGTGGGCATTTTTACGCCACAGCGCAAGCAAACCGGGATACTGCGCGCCGGCGAAGTCGGCTTTCTGGTCGCGGGCATCAAGGATATTCACGGCGCGCCGGTGGGGGATACCATTACCCATAGCAAAACGCCCGATGTCGAGCGTTTGCCGGGCTTTCAGAAAGTGCAGCCGCAGGTATATGCCGGCATGTTCCCGGTCAGCGCCGATGACTACGAAGATTTCCGCGACGCGCTGGAAAAGCTGGCGCTGAACGACGCCTCGCTTGCCTATGAGCCCGAAAATTCGGACGCGCTGGGCTTCGGTTTTCGCGTGGGGTTTCTCGGCACGCTGCACATGGAAATCGTCCAGGAGCGACTGGAGCGCGAGTACAACCTTGATCTCTTGACCTCCGCGCCCACGGTAGTCTACGAGCTGGCCATGAATAATGGCGAGGTCAACTACGTATCCAACCCGTCGAAGCTGCCGGATATGGCCAACGTTGACGAAATGCGCGAGCCCGTTGTGCGCGCCAGCATGCTGGTGCCGCAGGAGTTTGTTGGCAATGTGATTGCCGAGTGCGAAAAACGTCGCGGCACCCAGCTGGACATGCAGTTTCTGGGCAACCAGGTTCAGCTGACCTACGAGCTGCCCATGTCCGAAGTGGTCATGGATTTCTTTGACCGGCTGAAGTCGATCTCCAAAGGGTATGCATCGCTGGAATACAATTTCGAGCGCTTTGAGACCGCCAAACTGGTACGCCTTGATGTCATGATCAACGGCGACAAGGTGGATGCGCTGGCGGTGATTATCCACCGCGATCATGCGCATTCGCGTGGGCGGCTGCTGGTCGAAAAAATGAAAGAGCTGATTCCCCGGCAGATGTTTGACGTGGCGATCCAGGCCGCTATCGGCAGCCAGGTCGTAGCACGTTCGACGGTCAAGGCGCTGCGCAAGAACGTAACGGCAAAATGTTACGGCGGTGATATGTCACGTAAAAAGAAACTGTTGGAAAAGCAAAAAGCAGGTAAAAAACGCATGAAGCAGGTAGGGCGTGTGGAAATTCCGCAGGACGCCTTTCTGGCCGTGCTTAAGGTCAACGACGACTAGGACAATTGCTCCCCATGAATTTTTCGTTACTTCTGGTTCTTGCCGTGGCGCTGTCCGGCCTGATTTACCTGCTGGATGCGGTGGTGTTACGCCCGAAGCGTCGCGCCCGCGCGGCGAGCGCCGAGGCGGCAAGCGACGGTGGGCTGGGCACGGCAGAGCGGGAAAAGCTCTACAAGGAGCCGTGGCCGGTTGACTACGCGCGCTCGTTTTTTCCGGTGCTGCTGGTGGTTCTGGTGGTGCGCAGCTTTATCGTCGAGCCGTTCCAGATACCGTCGGGCTCCATGCGGCCAACGCTCAAGGTGGGCGATTTCATCCTCGTCAACAAATACGCCTACGGTCTGCGTTTGCCCGTCGTCAACACCAAGTTTCTGGACGTGGCCGAGCCTGAGCGCGGCGATGTGATGGTCTTTCGCTTTCCCAAAGAGCCGTCCGTCAACTTCATCAAGCGCGTGGTAGGGCTGCCCGGCGATCAGATTCGCTATGAAGGTAAACAGCTCTACGTCAACGGCGAACCGGTGGCCAAGTCGCTGGTGGAAAAAGGTCCCGATGCCTCGCCGCGGCAGCTGCTGCTGGGTGAAACGCTGGGGGACGCGCAGCATGCCATTTACAACAATCCGCTCGATCCCGGCCCGCAAATGCGTGAGGTCGAGGTGCCCGAGGGGCAGTACTTTATGATGGGCGATAACCGCGACCACTCCAACGACAGCCGTTACTGGGGGTTTGTGCCGGAAGAAAATATTGTCGGCCGTGCCTTTGCCGTGTGGATGCACTGGGACGGCGGTTTGCCCAGTTTCACCAGTGTCAGGCATATTGAATAAATGCCCTCGCTTTTATGCGTGTCACGTTTTTATTAATGTCTCATGGTTTATTAATGTCGTGTTTTTTACCAATTGAAAAAATACCCGTCTCTGACGTGGGAGCCCCGTGAGTAATTCCCTGAACGCTTTTAGCCGACGTATCGGCTATGACTTTAACGATGCCGCGCTGCTGGAGCTGTCGATGACGCACCGCAGCTACGGGGGGCGCAACAATGAGCGCCTGGAATTTCTGGGCGACTCGATCGTCAACTTCGTTATTGCCCAGGCGCTGTTCGAGCTGTTTCCCCAGGCGCGTGAAGGTCAACTTTCGCGTTTGCGTGCGCGGCTGGTGAAAGGCCAGACGCTGGCCGAGTTGGCGCGCGAAATGGACTTTGGCGAATGCCTGCGGCTGGGGTCGGGGGAAATGAAAAGCGGCGGCCATCGGCGCGAATCAATTCTTGCCGATGCCGTCGAGGCCGTGATCGGCGCGATTTATCTTGATGCCGGAATGCCGGCGGTCAGCGAGCGTATTCACGCCTGGTTCAGCGAACGGCTGGCGAATATTTCGCTGCAGGATACGCAAAAGGATCCGAAAACGCGGCTGCAGGAATTTTTGCAGTCGCGTCAGGCGGCACTGCCGCTTTACGACGTCGTCTCGGTCAAGGGAGAAGCCCACGCCCAGACGTTTACCGTCGAGTGCCATATCGAGCTACTCGACCAGCATACGACCGGCAAAGGGTCGAGCCGGCGCCACGCTGAACAGCAGGCCGCCGAAGAAGCCCTTAGCTACCTGGAAAAACGCCCCGGAGAGAACGCATGAGCCAAACCTGTGGATTCGTGGCCATCGTTGGGCGCCCCAACGTCGGCAAATCAACGCTGATGAACCGCATTCTGGGGCAGAAGGTATCGATCACCTCGCGTCGTCCGCAGACCACGCGCCATCAGGTCATGGGCATCAAGACCCAGGACGAGGCGCAGTTTGTTTACGTGGATACGCCCGGCATGCACATCATGTCGAAAGACCGTAACAAAGCCATCAACCGCTTCATGAACCAGGCGGCCGGCCAGGCGCTGCGCGACGTCGACTGCGTGGTCTTCATCATCGACCGCACCCGCTGGAGCGAGGAAGATCAGGCCGTACTCAAGCGCCTTGAGCACGTTACGGCGCCGGTTATTCTGGCCGTCAACAAGGTCGACCGGCTGCAGGACAAGACCGAGCTGCTGCCCTGGCTTGAGTCGGTTGGCGCGCGCCGTGACTTCACCGCCATCGTACCGATATCGGCGAAGCACGGTACCCAGGTGGATACGCTGGAAGCCGAAGTGGCCAAGCACCTGCCCGAGAGCGTGCATTACTTCCCTGAAGACCAGATCACCGATAAAAGCCTGCGCTTCATGGCCGCCGAGCTGGTGCGTGAAAAAATCATGCGCCAACTGGGCGACGAGCTGCCTTACCAGATGACCGTCGAAATCGAAGAGTTTCGCGAAGCCGGCCGAGTCACCCATATCAGCGCGCTGATTCTGGTCGAACGTCAGGGGCAGAAGGTGATTTTGATTGGCGATCGTGGTGAACGCATCAAAAGCATTGGCCGCGAGGCGCGTCTGGATATCGAACGCGTGCTCGATGGCAAGGTGATGCTCAACCTGTGGGTCAAGGTCAAGCGTGGCTGGTCGGATGACAGCCGCGCGCTCAAAAGTCTTGGCTACAACCTCGATTAAGGCGTTCTTGTGAAGGCCGCCATGCCGCCTGAACCCGCGTTTTTGCTGCATCGCCGGCCGTACCGCGAAACCAGCGCGCTGGTGGACCTGCTGACGTTGAACCATGGTCGCATACGCGCCGTGGCGCGGGGTGTGCAGCGCCCCGGCGCCAAGTCCCGCCAGCGGCTGCAGCCGTTTGCGCCGCTGTTTGTGACCTGGCAGGGCGAGCGCGAACTCAAGCGGCTGGTACTGATGGAAACCCGTGGCCACGTGGCATTACTGGCCGGCGAAGGGCTGCTGTGCGGGCTTTATGCCAACGAAGTGGCCACTCGGCTGTTGCCGCTGGAAATGCCCGCCGCCGACGTGTTCGCGTTTTATACCGCGTTGCTTGAAGCGCTGGCGTTGCCGGCCGAACGCGCGCTGGCGCTGCGGCGCTTTGAATGGTCGCTATTGGAGGCGCGTGGCGCGACGCCGCGTTTTGCCACCCCGGACGGCGCCCGGCTTGATGGCCAGACGCGCTACCGCTTTGATGCCCCAAGCGGCGCGTTTACCCCGTCCAGCGGCGGCATCGAAGGGCGCACGCTGGGCTATGTCGAGCAGGGTGCGTGGCAGCACCCGGGGCTTGCCGGCGCGTTAAAAGTGGTGATGCGCCAGGCGCTGGCGCCGCTTTTGGGCAGCGCCGAGCTGCGTTCTCGCCAGTTGATGCAGGATCTGGTCCACCGTCGTCGCGCGGCGCGCTGACGGCTTGCTTTTGTCATGTTTGGAGGCTCTATGCACCCCCCGCGTATCTTGTTAGGCGTCAATATCGACCACATTGCCACGCTGCGTCAGGCGCGCGGCACGCGCTATCCCGATCCGGTGCAGGCCGCCTTGCTGGCGGAAGAGGCGGGGGCCGATGGCATTACCGTGCACCTGCGCGAAGATCAGCGCCATATCCAGCCCCGCGACGTGCGTCTGTTGGCCGAAGTGCTCAACACGCGGATGAACCTGGAAATGGCGATCACCGACGACATGCTCGCGCTGGCCGAAGAGATCCGCCCGGCGCACGTGTGTCTGGTGCCGGAAAAACGCGCAGAACTGACCACCGAAGGCGGGCTCGACGTCGCCGGCGGGGTTGACGCCTGTGCCAGCGCCTGCCGGCGGCTGGCCGCTGCCGGTTGCGACGTGTCGCTGTTTATTGACCCCGACGCGGCGCAGATCGACGCCGCCGCGCGCGCCGGTGCGCCCACTATTGAGCTACACACCGGCGGATTTGCCGCCGCCGCGCCGGGCAGTGCGGCCGCCAACGCCGAATACCAGCGCCTTACCGCCGCCGCCATTCACGCCGCCGAGCGGGGGCTTGTGGTCAATGCCGGTCACGGCCTGCATTACCATAATGCTGAAGCCGTGGCGGCACTTCCCGGCATCAACGAGCTGAATATCGGCCATGCGATTATCGCTCGTGCCGTCTTTGTCGGGCTGAAAGAGGCCGTTGGCGAGATGAAGCGTCTGATCATTGCCGGTCAGGAAGCCGGGTTGATGGCCGCGCTGGATGCTCATGACCACGAACACGAACACGATCACGATCACGCCCACGAGCACTGATCCATGATTATCGGCATCGGCTCGGATATTGCCCGTGTCGCCCGCTTTGAGGCCGCGCTTGAGCGTCACGGCGAGCGCTTTGCCAAACGGCTGCTGGGCGAGGATGAGCAGCCGCTTTTTACCCGGCATGCGCACCCCGCCGCGTTTCTGGCCAAGCGCTTTGCCGGCAAGGAGGCGTTCGTCAAAGCGCTGGGGCTGGGGTTCCGCCGCGGCATGGAGTGGGGAGAGATTCAGGTGCTCAACGATGCACTGGGCAAGCCGGTGCTGCGCTTGAGCGGCGAGGCCGCCGAACAGGCGCGGCTAGCCGGCGTGAATGCCAGCCACGTGACGCTGAGCGATGAGGCCGAGTACGCCGTGGCCTTTGTTGTTTTAGAACGTTAGACGCTCACTAGCTGAGGCTTTGCCGCGTGCAGGCGTGCCATGGCCTGATACAACCCTTCCAACAGCGAGTCTGCGTGGTCCATTCCTCGAGTGCGCAGCTGCGTTTCCAGCGATTCCACCCTCAGCGCCAACTCTGGCGCGCCGCAGTAGCGGCTGGCGCCGTGCAAGCAGTGAACGGCGTCCAGCAGTGCTTTTTCATCCCCTTGCCGGCGTGCCTGATACATCTCACGCTCGCTTTGGCCGAGACTTTCAATCAGGGCGATAAGCTGCCGTCGCGCCCGGACGGCATTTCCACCGGCCAGTTTCCTACCCAGCGCCAGATCCGTTACGGCGAGTGGCTTAACGGCGGCTGATGTATCTTCCAGTGCAGACGGCTGTTCATGGGCGGCGGGTCGGGTGCCTGGAAAACGCTGTAACAGCGCCTGTAGCTGCTCCACGTCAACCGGCTTGATCAGCACATCATCAAACCCCTCGGTCAGCCACTGTCGGCGTTCATGGCTCAGCGCGTGGGCCGTCACCGCAATGATCGGGCAGCGCGCCCAGCGGCTGCTGAGCCGGCGCAGCGCCTGGGTTGTTTGTATGCCGCTCATGTCCGGCATGCGAATATCCATCAGCACCATATCAAAGGGACGCTGAGCATACCGTGCCATGTGCAGCGCTGTATGTCCGCTCGGGGCGGTACTTACCTGAAGGCGCGTCTGAAAACGTTCGCTTTCCAGCAGGACTTTCAACAGCTGTCGGTTGGACGCGTTGTCATCGACGATCAGCAGTTGCCGAACGGGCGCCGCGACGGGTGCTGGAAAACCAGGAGGCTGCGCTTGATGCATCGGGGTTGATACCAGCAGGCGCTTGAGCGCGGCGGCCAGCGCATCACGGCCACAGGGTTTGCCCAGCAGCTCGCCGCCATGGGGAAAGGTGAACGTCGCGGCGTCCAGCCCGGTGGCGTTGGCCAGTACGAGAGTGGGGCAGCCGGCCGCGTGGATGTACGCTTGCCAGCCGGCGCGGCGCTCAGCGTTCAGGTCGGCCTGGGTCAGGGCGATAAGGCATAGCTGACGGTCGGCCGGCGGAGCGGTTTTTAGCGCAGGGGCGTTGGCCGCGTTTATCCGGCCGCCCCAGCGCTCTATCAGATGTGCCAGCGCAAAGTGCGTAGGGGCATGGGGTTCATGCAGGGTAATGAATGATCCTTCGGGCAGGCTAATCTCAACCGGGCGTTCGGCGGCGTCAGGTGCGAGTAGCGGCAAGGTGACGGCAAAGGTCGAGCCGCCGTCTGGCAGGCTGTCTACGCTGATCTTGCCGCCCATTTGCTGAACCAGCTGGCGGCAGATGGTCAGACCCAGCCCGCTGCCGCCGAACTCTCGCGCATGGCTGGGTTCGGCCTGGGTGAAGGCCTGAAACAGGCGGGCCTGCTGCGCGTGGCTCAAGCCAATGCCTGTATCGCTTACGCTGAGGCGAAGCACGCGGCGCTGCTGGCGTTCGTCGTCGGCCTGTTCGTCGAGCATCACGCGTACGATAACGCCGCCGGTGTGGGTGAACTTGAGCGCGTTACCGATCAGGTTGTTAAGCACTTGCTGAATCCGCAGCGGATCACCGCGAACGGGGGTGGGCACATCGTCGTACACCATGGCGAGCAAGTGCAGCTGCTTGCGCTGGGCGTCGGGGGCATGCAGTCCGATGGCTTCATCCACCAGCGTCACCATGTCCAGCGCGGTGTCTTCCAGCGTTAACCGGTTGGCCTCCAGCCGGGAAAAATCCAGCACGTCGTTGACCAGCAACAGCAGGTTGTCGCAGGCATGATGAACGTGTTGCAGCCATTCCTGCTGGCGCGTATCCAGACGCGAGCGGCCCAGCAGCCGGCAAAAGCCGATGATGCCGTTAAGCGGCGTGCGAATTTCATGGCTCATGCTGGCCAGAAACTCCGACTTGACGGCGTTGGCACGCAGCGCGCCGTGGCGTGCCAACGCCAGTTCGCGGGTGACGCGGCGATTGATGGCAAGCGCGAGCGGTGCCAGTACGCTACCCAGCAGCACACCGCCAAGACCCGACATGACAATCCACTGGCCACGCGGCTGGACGTTGCCGTACACCACGAGAAGCACTGCCAACACGGCGTAGACGATCAGCGGTATGCCGGCCAAGGCCATCAGTAGACGATTAAGCGACATGAGGCATGCCCGTCCCTCCCTGGGGATCCGTATTCCATCACCTTGTATTGCATAACATTATAGTGATTCACGTGGTATTCAAATGGCGTGGCGCCTGTCCAGCTCAGGCTTGCCCCGATATAATGCCGCATAACGGCGATTAGAAGGAATGCATCATGGACTACCCCACTCTGGAAGACATTGTTGGCAACACCCCGCTGGTGCGCCTGAAGCGCATTAACGCCGGGCGTAACAACACGCTGCTGGCCAAGCTTGAAGGGCAAAACCCCGCCGGCTCGGTTAAAGACCGTCCGGCCATGGCCATGCTGGGCGAAGCGCAGGCGCGGGGTGAGATCACCCCGGGCGATACCCTGATTGAGGCGACGTCGGGCAATACCGGTATTGCGCTGGCCATGGCGGCCGCGATCATGGGCTACCGCATGGTGCTGGTGATGCCGGAAAGCGCTTCACAAGAGCGTAAGCATGCCATGGCCGCCTACGGCGCGACGCTGATATCGGCGAGCAAAGAGGGCGGCATGGAAGAGGCCCGAGACATTGCCGAGGCCATGATCGCACGGGGCGAGGGCAAGCCCCTTGACCAGTTTGCCAACCCGGATAACCCGCTGGCGCATTATCGAACTACCGGGCCGGAAGTCTGGGAGCAAACCGGCGGCGAGGTGACGCACTTTGTCAGCGCCATGGGCACCACCGGCACCATCATGGGCGTGTCGCGCTATCTGAAAGAGCAGAACCCGGCAATTCAGATGGTGGGCCTGCAGCCCGAAGACGGTGCCAGCATCGCCGGTATTCGCCGCTGGCCCGAAGAGTATCTGCCGTCGATTTTTGACGCGACGCGGGTGGATGTCACGCTGGATATCGGCCAGACCGAAGCCGAAGAGCATATGCGCCGGCTGGCGCGCGAAGAAGGCATTCTGGCCGGCGTCTCGTCGGGCGGCAGCCTGGCCGGTGCGCTGCGCGTGGCCGAGCAGGTCGAAAATTCCGTGATTGTGTTTATCGTCTGTGACCGCGGCGATCGCTACCTGTCTACCGGCTTGTTTGCCCCGGAGGTTTAAATGGCCATGCTAGGAAAAAAGCGCCCGTCGCGGCGCGCCTCGGGCGTCTCGGGGCTGGCGCGTGAGCCGCAGCCCAAAACGCCGGCACCGGCCGCTGCGGCCATGGATGCAAGCATTGATGAAAGCACGGATGAAGGTGGTGTGCTCATCGAACGTCTGGCCCACGACGGGCGCGGCGTAGGGCACTTGCCCTCGGGCAAGACGGTGTTTGTCGATCGCGCATTGCCGGGCGAGCATGTGAGCGTTGCCACGCACCTCACCCGCAAACGTTATGACGAAGCGCATATCAAACAGCGCTTTGACGACTCGCCGCAGCGCGTTGTGCCGCCCTGCGCATATTTTGGCCGCTGCGGCGGCTGCGATCTGCAGCATCTGGCAATAGCCTCGCAGCGCGAGCACAAGCGCGACGTGGTGCGCGAGCTTTTCACCCGTCAGGGGCTGGAGCTCCCCGATATCGCCATGCTGTACGCCGACACCGAGCATTACCGCCGCCGGGCGCGTCTAGGCGTCAACGTCGACGGTCAGGGACGCATCCGCGTGGGCTTTCGCGCGGCGGGTAGCCACCGGCTGGTAGATATCGAGCACTGTCATATTCTGGTGCCCGCACTGCAGGCGCTGTTGACGCCGCTGCGTGAGGTTATCCAGTCGCTTGAGGCGCCGCGCCACGTGGGCCACGTCGAGCTGATTGCCACGCCTGATACCTGCGCGGTGATAGTGCGACAGCTAAAGCCCCACGCCGACGATGCCGAGCGCTGGCAGGCCTTTGCCGCCACGCTTGGCTCATTGCCTACAGCGTCCTCGAGTGTGGCGCTTGGGTTGCTCAAGGGCCGCCCGACGCCGCAGCTTGAATGGCTAACAGCGCCGCCGGTGCTTGAAGAAACGCTGGCGCTGCC
Source organism: Vreelandella subglaciescola (assembly GCF_900142895.1). NCBI lineage: Bacteria > Pseudomonadati > Pseudomonadota > Gammaproteobacteria > Oceanospirillales > Halomonadaceae > Vreelandella > Vreelandella subglaciescola. The sequence continues at coordinate 565,370 of NZ_LT670847.1, read as the reverse complement.
CGGGCGCGCGGCGCTGACGCTGGGCTTTGCCCCCGGCGATTTTTTGCAGGCTAACGCCGCAGTCAACGCGCAGATGGTGGCCAAGGTGCTTGACTGGCTGATGCCGGCAAACGATCAAACGCTGCTGGATTTGTTCGCCGGTATTGGCAATTTCAGCCTGCCGGCTGCCGCCGCAGGGGCCGAGGTGGTTGCGGCGGAGGGCAATCCGGCAATGGTCGAGCGCTTAACGGCCAATGCCCGGCGTAACGGCCTTGAGGTTCGCGCCGTCCAGGCCGACCTTAATGCCGGCGCCGGTGTGGCAACGCTGCTGGCTGACACCGCCCCCGACGCGGTGATTCTCGACCCGCCGCGCGCCGGCGCCGAAGCGGTCTGCCAGGCGCTTGTCCACGCGCCCCGGCGTGCGGCGCGGATTGCTTACGTGTCCTGTGATCCGGCTACGCTAGCCCGCGATGTTGCGCATTTGGTGGCCGGGGGGTATCGCATTATGCACGTAGTCGTGGCTGACATGTTTGTGCACACTGCCCACATGGAAACGCTAGTGCTGCTGCAGGATACGAGCACACCCGAGGCGTCGTGACGTCGCAACACGAGGGCTAAATGGTGCTCGAAAGGCCGTCAGGGTCAGGTATTGGCGGCAACTGCTGAAGGGATGAGTGAACAACATGGTCAAAGTGCGTGAAGACCAACCGCTGACGGCTGGCGGAAGGGTAGACATACAAAAATGGATGACGCGCCTGCAAGATGACGTGCGCCTGACCGACCCGGCGCGTTTGCTACAGGCTTGCGAGCTTGCTGAAACGCTGGAGATGGAGTCACCCGATGCCGAGCGTGGCTGGCTGACGCCGAGCTCGAGCTTTCGCATGGGGCTTGAGATGGCCGATATTCTCGGCGAGCTCAAGCTGGAGCAACCGGCGCTTGAGGCGGCTGTGCTGTACCGCGCCGTGCGTGAAAACCTCATCAGTCTGGAGACGATTGGCAAACGTTTTGGCGCCGAGATTGCCCGCTTGATCGACGGCGTTTTACAAATGGCAGCCATCAGTTATCCGCACGCTCCGCACCATGGGATGAGCCAGCACAATCAGCAGGAAAACCTGCGCAAAATGCTGGTCAACATGGTGGACGACGTGCGCGTAGCGCTGATCAAGATCGCCGAGCGTACCTGTGCGCTGCGTCAGGTGCGCGGTGCACCGCGGGAAAAATGCCTGCAGGTGGCCAACGAAGTCACGGACATTTACGCACCGCTGGCGCACCGTCTGGGGGTTGGCCAGATCAAGTGGGAGCTTGAGGACCTGGCGTTTCGCTATCAGCACGAAGACGACTACAAGGCCATTGCCAAACAGCTGGCCGAAAAGCGCCTAGATCGCACGCGCTATATCAAAGACGTGGTTGAAACCCTTAAACGCCTGATAGAAGCACAGCACCTTCACGATTACGACGTCAGCGGCCGCGCCAAGCATATTTACTCTATTTGGCGTAAAATGCAGCGCAAGGGAATCCCTTTTTCCGAAGTCAACGACGTGCGCGCGGTGCGTATTCTGGTGCCCGAAGTGGCCGACTGCTACACCGTACTGGGCATTGTGCATTCGCGCTGGCACCACGTGCCCAACGAGTTTGACGACTACATCGCCAACCCCAAGAAAAACGGTTATCAGTCACTGCATACGGCGGTGCTCGGCCCTGAAAACAAGGTGCTGGAAATCCAGATCCGTACCTTTGCCATGCACGACGAAGCCGAGCTGGGCGTGTGTGCCCACTGGCGCTACAAGGGGCACGATACCAACGGCGGCAAAAGCCGCGGCTATGAAGAAAAAATCGCCTGGCTGCGCCACGTCATCGAATGGCAGGACGAAGTGGGCGAGTATGGCGACCTGCGCGAAGGGCTTGCCAGCGATGTCGCGCCGGATCGCATCTACGTCTTCACGCCTGACGGGCACGTGATTGATCTGCCGAGCATTTCCACGCCGATCGACTTTGCCTACCGGGTGCATACCGAAGTCGGGCATCGCTGCCGGGGCGCCAAGGTGGACGGGCGCATTGTGCCCCTGACCTACAAGCTCAAGACCAGCCAGCAGATCGAGATACTCACCGCCAGCAAAGGCGGCCCCAGCCGCGACTGGCTGAATCCGAGTCTGGGCTATGTGCGCACCTCCCGGGCGCGCGCCAAGATCCAGGCCTGGTACAAGTTTCAGGCGCGCGATCAGAATCTCGAAGAAGGCCGCGCGCTGTTCGAGCGCGAAATGCAGCGGCTGGACGTGGAAGGGCTAAACCTTGCGCGCCTGGCAGCGGCGGTCAACTACGTGAACCCCGACGACATGTACGCCGCACTGGGCGCTGGCGACCTGCGCATTGGTCAGGTGCTCAATCAGGCGCAGCAGCTGTTTGGTGAAAACGACGACGAGGAAAAGCTCAACCGGCTGTTGGCCAAGCCCAAACGCCAGTCCAGCCAGAAGGCCAAAAGCGATATTACCGTGCTGGGCGTGGGCAACCTGCAAACCAGCATGGCCAATTGCTGCCGCCCCGTGCCCGGCGAGCCCATCGCCGGCTTCATTACCCAGGGGCGCGGCGTCACCGTTCACCGTCAGGATTGCCCCAACCTGTTGCAGCTGCGCGCTGAAGAGCCTCAGCGCATTATCGAAGCGGAATGGGGCGAGCGCGAACACACCCGCTACCCGGTGACCATTGAAATTCGCGCCTGGGACCGTTCCGGCCTGCTGCGCGACGTCACCAGCCTGCTGGGCCACGAAAAAGTCAACGTGCTGGCGGTCAACACCCTGAGCGATACCGACGAAAGCACCGCGCGGCTGCGCATCACCCTGGAAGTCGACGGCCTGGAAACCCTCGGGCGCCTGTTTTCGCGTATCCAGCAGCTGCAGAACGTGATCGAAGTGCGTCGGCTGCGTAACGCGGCTGCGCCAAAAGTCGTGCGTAAAGGGGAATCCTGATGCGCTACACTCTGGACGACCTGCTGACGCTGATGGACGTGCTGCGCGACCCGGTGCAGGGCTGCCCCTGGGATGTGCGCCAGAACTGGGACAGCATCGTGCCGCATACGCTGGAAGAAGCGTACGAGGTGGCCGACGCCATTGAGCGGCGCGCCTTTGACGAGATGCCCGGCGAGCTGGGCGACCTGCTGTTTCAAGTGGTGTACTACGCCCGGTTCGGCCGCGAGGAAGGGCGTTTTGACTTTGGCGATGTGGTGCACACCCTGACCGCCAAGATGCTCAGGCGCCATCCGCACGTGTTTCCCGACGGCACGCTCGACTCGCGCCGTCCGCCGGACGTTGACGCAGAGGCCGTGGAGGAGCGCCACGTCAAGCAGCGCTGGGAAACGCTCAAGGCCGATGAGCGCGAGCAGCGCGCGGATGCGGCGCCGTCAGCGCTTGACGACGTGCCGCGCACGCTGCCGGCGTTGTCCCGCGCGGCCAAGCTGGGCAAGCGTGCGGCAGGCGCGGGCTTTGATTTTTCCGATACCCGCGGCGTGCTGGACAAAATCCGCGAGGAGCTGGCCGAAGTGGAGCAAGCGTTGGCCAGCGACGATGACGCGCAGATAAAAGAAGCGCATGTAAAAGAAGAGGTTGGTGATCTGCTATTTGCCGTCACCAATCTGGCGCGCCGGGTCAAGGCCGACCCCGAGCAGTGCCTGCGCGCCACCAATGCCAAGTTTGAGTTCCGCTTTCGCTATGTGGAGCGCCAGCTCGCGGGGCAGGGCCTGCAGCCGATAGAGGCCTCGCTTGACGAGATGGAGCGTCACTGGCAAGCCGCCAAGACGACTGAAAAAAGCGAATAAAAAATCCAGGCCGCCTGTTTGAACCGATCCGCGTGCCCTGCAAGGAGGCCATGACATGAGTCACGACCTGCACGAATCTCTGCGCGACAACGTGCGCATTCTGGGCGACAGCCTTGGCCACACCATTGCCGATGATCTGGGCCAGGCGTTTGTCGACAAGATTGAAACCATCCGCTCCTATGCCAAGCAGGGGCGCCAGAAGGATACGCTCGAACAGCGCGAGCTGATCGACTACCTGCGCAAGCTACCCGATAACGACCTGCTGCCCGTGACCCGCGCCTTCAACCAGTTTTTGAACCTGGCCAACATCGCCGAGCAGCACTACCGCGCGCGCTTTCGCCACGTTGAAGACTACAAACCGGGCAGCCAGCCCACGCTGGAAAAACTCCTGGAGCGCGCGCAGCAGGCCGGCAGCTCGCCGCGTGCGCTGGTGCAGACGCTTGCCGATATGCGTGTGGAACTGGTGCTGACCGCCCACCCTACGGAAATCATCCGCCGCACGCTGATCCAGAAGTACGACGCCATCGACGACTGCTTATCCGCCATTGAGGGCGCCGAAGACGCCCCCGAGCGTGCCACCCGAGCCCGCGGGCGGCTGGCCGAGCTGATCAGTCAGGCCTGGCACACCGACGAGATTCGTCACGAACGCCCGACGCCCGTGGATGAAGCCAAGTGGGGCTTTGCGGTCATCGAAAACTCGCTGTGGCAGGCGGTCCCCGATTTTCACCGCGATCTGGACAACCTGCTGCTCGATACTGCCGGCGAGCGGCTGCCGCTGGACGCAGCACCGATCCGCTACGCCTCGTGGATGGGCGGCGACCGCGACGGTAATCCCAACGTCACCGCCAGCGTGACCCGCGAGGTATTGCTGCTGGGGCGCTGGATGGCGGCGGATCTGTATCTGCGCGATTTGGAGCAGCTCAAGAACGAACTCTCCATGTGGAAGGCCAACAGTGCCTTGAAAGCCGAAGTTGGCGATGTGGCCGAGCCCTATCGCGAACTGTTGAAGCGCATTGTGACGCGCATGCAGGCCACCCGGGACTGGGCCAAGGCCGGGCTGGACGGGCGCAGCTTTGACGGCGGGCCGATTATTGAAACCCGCGATCAGCTCTACGCGCCGTTGCTCTCCTGCTACCGCTCGCTGTGCGACTCGGGGCTGGATGTGATTGCCAACGGCGCATTGCTCGACACGCTGCGCCGAGTCGCGGTATTCGGCGTTACCCTGACCAAGCTCGATCTGCGTCAGGAAGCCAGCCGGCATGCGCAGGTGCTCGAAGAAATTACCCATGAGCTTGAGCTGGGCCACTATCAGGACTGGAACGAAGCCGAGCGCCAGGCATTTTTGCTTACCGAATTGAAGTCCAACCGGCCGCTGATTCCGCTGCGCTGGCAGTGTTCCGCGGAAACCCGCGAAGTGCTGGAAACCTTCAGGGTAGTGGCGGAAGAGCAGCCGGAGGCGCTGGGCAGCTACGTGATTTCCATGGCGGCCGAGCCTTCCGACGTGCTCACGGTGGCGCTGCTGATGCAGGAAGTGGGCGGTCGCGCTGCGCTCCCCATTGCGCCGCTGTTTGAAACGCTCAACGATCTGGATCACGCCGGTGAAGTGATTGACCAGTTGCTGGCGCTGCCGGAATATCGCGCGCTGATGCAGGGGCGTCAGGAAGTGATGATCGGCTATTCGGATTCGGCCAAGGATGCCGGGCAGCTGGCCGCCGCCTGGGCGCAGTATCGCGCTCAGGAAGCGCTGGTCGAGGTGTGCCGCAAGCACGACGTCAAGCTGACGCTGTTCCACGGCCGCGGCGGTGCCGTGGGGCGCGGCGGCGGTCCGGCCCACGCGGCAATTCTGTCCCAGCCGCCGGGCTCGGTCGACGGCAGCCTGCGGGTTACCGAACAGGGCGAAATGATCCGCTTCAAGTTCGGCCAGCCGGATATCGCCCTGCGCTCCATGGAAATCTACGCCTGCGCGGTGCTCGAGGCCACCTTGCTGCCGCCGCCCGCACCCAAGGCCAATTGGCGCGATGAAATGGATCAGCTGGCCGAGGTGTCCCACGAGGTTTACGTCAACGTGGTGCGCGATGATCCGGAGTTCGTGCCGTACTTCCGTGCGGTCACGCCGGAAAGCGTACTTGGCCGGCTGCCGCTGGGTTCGCGGCCCACCAAGCGGCGTCAGGACGGCGGCGTGGAAACGCTGCGCGCCATCCCTTGGATCTTTGCCTGGACGCAAACCAGGCTGATGCTGCCGGCATGGCTGGGCAGCGAGCAGGCCTTTAGCGGGCGCCTTGAACAGCCCGGTGGGCGCGAGGTGCTGCAGGAAATGCGCGACCAGTGGCCGTTTTTCGGTACCTACCTCGACATGCTCGAAATGCTGCTGGCCAAAGCCGATGTCGGCATTGCCGCTTATTACGAGCAGCGGCTGGTAGACGAGCCGGCGCTCAAGGCGCTGGGCACAAAGCTCCGCGAGCGTTTCGAGCTGCTGGAAGGCAGCGTGCTGACACTGCTGGAGCAGGACGACCTGCTGGAAAAAACGCCGTTGATTCGTCAGGCCATCGAAGTGCGCAACCCCTATATCGATCCGCTGCACGGCCTGCAGGCCGAACTATTGCAGCGCAATCGCGACGCTGACGGCGCAATCAGCGCCGACCTGTCACGCGCATTAATGGTTACCATGGCGGGGATATCCGCCGGCCTGCGTAACACGGGTTAAATACCAGGATTATTTAATCGGCTTCAAGGAGTTAACCGAGGTATGAGCAGCGTCGACTTTACCCAACACCCCACGGATGACGGCCATAGCGTGGGGGAGATCAGACTCAATGCCGAGCGTTCGCTCAACGCGCTGTCGCTTGAGATGATCGAGGCGATATTGCCGCAGCTGGACGCCTGGGAAGACGACGATCGGGTGGTTGCGATCGTGCTGTGCGGGGCCGGCGAGAAAGCCTTTTGCGCCGGTGGCGATGTCGTGGCGCTGTATCATTCGCTTGCCGGTAACGCCGATGATAAAACCCTCGATGAGCGCTATTTTGCTCACGAGTACCGGTTGGATTATCGTCTGCATACGTATTCCAAGCCGATTATCGGCTGGGGCAGCGGTATCGTCATGGGCGGCGGCATGGGGTTGCTAAACGGTGCCAGCCACCGGGTAGTGACCGAAACGTCGCGGCTGGCGATGCCCGAAGTGACCATCGGCCTGTATCCCGACGTCGGCGCCAGCTGGTTTTTAAACCGCCTGCCGGGCGAAACGGGGCGGTTTCTGGCGCTCACCGGCAGCCCGCTGAACGCCCGCGATGCTCATCGGCTGGGGCTTGCCGACCGCATGTTGGCAAGCGATCAGCGCGAAACGCTGATCCAGCGGCTGATTGATGCCCGCTGGCATGCGACGGATGGTTCGCTTGATGCGCACGCCGCGGTGAACCGCGCACTGCGCGAGCTTGAGCGCGAGGCCGCGCCGGCGTTTAGCGACATGCCGATGCCGGTTGCCGAGCACGCCGAACTGATCGACGAGCTGATGGATCACGACACCGTTGAGCAGCAGGTGGCGGCGATTGTTGACGGCCACAGCGATGACCCCTGGCTGACCCGTGCCCGGCAGACGCTGGCGAAGGGCAGCGCGGTGTCGATCAAATTGATCGATGCCCAGCTTACCCGCACGCGGTATATGTCGCTTGCCGAGGTGTTTCGCTCGGAGGTGGCGCTGTCGGTGCAGTGTTGCCGTCAGGGCGATCTGGCCGAAGGTGTGCGTGCGCTATTGGTCGATAAAGACCGCACGCCGCAGTTTCGCTATGCGTGCCTGGCCGACGTCGACCCGAGCTTTATCGAGGCCATGCTGGCCGAGCCATGGGCACAAAACCCGCTGGCCGACCTGAATTAGCCCTTGGGCTGACCATAGGGCTGAACACAGGACTGAGCAAGGCTTATCCCTCAAGGCGAAACGCCGCTTCTTTCTCGGCGAGCCGCGCATCAAGAGCGGCAAGTGTTGGGCAGGGCAGCCGGTTATGTTCGGCGCGCTCGATCAGCGGGGCTAAAATAGCGCCGCGCTCGGTGGGGCGGCGGGCGTCCACGTCTTGCAGCATCGAGGCGCGGTTGTCGGCGGTCGCCTCGATCACCTTGTCGACCAGCCGCCGCCAGCCTGCCGCGCCACTCCCGCTGGGCGGAGCGATGCCTTCGGCAGCCAGAATTGCCGCGATTTCCTCGATTACCGCGGTGAGCTCGGCGTCAAAGCGCGCCTCGCGCAGCGCCCCGTTGGGCACTTCATAAAGCGCCACCAGTGGGTTTATCGCTGCGTTTACCGCCAGTTTCTGCCACAGCCGTACACCAATATCGTCGACCGCTGCCGCTTTCAGCCCGGCGCGGGTCAGCGTTGCGGCAAGCGAATGGGCCAGCGCCAGATGGCGGCCGTGTAAGTCACCGATCACGCTTTCGCCATGCCCGGCATGAACAATAGCGGCATCATCCACCACGTAAGCGCCTTCGGTGGTCGACGCGCAGAGCACCGGCCCCGGCCAGCGCCGGGTCAGGCTTGGTTGCACGCCAAAGCCGTTTTGCCACAGCACCAGGGCTGTGCCGGGGGCGACTTTCTCGGCCAGATCCACGGCCACTGCTTCGGCAGCGTAGGCTTTGGTGGTCAGGTGAATAAGCGCCGGACTTCCTATTGGCGCAAGTGCCGCCAGGCGAATGACGGGCAGTCGGCGGGTAACGGTTTCGCCCTCGGGCGTGGTGAGTGTTTGCTGAGCGGGCAATGCGCGCTGGCTTATCAGCGTGACGCCCTGGGTGGGCGCCAGCGCGTGGGCGAGCATGCGGCCCAACGCGCCGGGGCCGACGATCAGGTGACCGCCGGTGAAGCCGATCAATTTTGGTCGATGCGCTGCTTGGCGGCACTGAAGCCCATCAGGGACACATCCACATCCAGACGCTGGGCGTTCGGGTCAATCATGCTGACCGTCGCGGTGCTCCCGCCTCGCAGCTGAGTCAGCAGTTCCGAGCGAACCGGCAGGTCGGCGCGGCAACCCTGAGGCAAGCAGACCTGATAGGGCATGCCAATCGGCTCATTGCTGTCTACCTGAAGCTGCAGGCCAGAGGCGAGGCGAACACCCAGCGGTGTCAGGAAAGTGATGGCGGCGCTGTCCAGCTGGGGCGGATTGCCGACGACCACTTGCAGTACCGGCTCTCCGCTGGCGTCTTTGGCCATTTGGGTCATGGCGCAGTTGCCGTCGCTGGCGCTGACCGGGCAGTTGACTTCCCAGTCCTGAAAGTTCTCGGTGTTCATTGCCGGGCCTGAATCCTGCGCGAACGCCGCGGGCGACAGGGCCATCAAACCCAGCAAGCCGGCGGTGCGCAGACGTGGTGCAAGTTGATCAAACATGAAGCAAGTTCTCCTTTACTTTCCATTGGCGAGACGTGCGTGACGCTGATGATGGTGGGCGACACCGTCTCTAGCGCTACAAGAATGCCGGAGCGTGCCGGCACGGTGCAACCGTTCATGAACGGCTACCTTTGGGCGGGGCAGCTGGGCGACGTGTTTTTGGTGCAGATTTTTTGCGCGGGCGTTTGGGCTTGGCCGTCGCGGCGGGCACGGCTTCGCCCTGCGCGGTTTGCAGGCTGTGGCGCAGCTTGCCGGCGTCGCTTTGTGTCAGCAGGCCGCGCAAGTCCGTCAGCAGCGCTTGTTGGAAAGCACCTTCGTCGTCCTGACTCTCGGCAATCGCGCTGAGACGCTGCTCCCACTGAGCGGTGCGCTCGGGCGTGGCCACGGCCTCGGGCAAAGCGCCAATCAGCGCACTGCCGAGCTTCGTGGCGCGCAGCGCTTTTTGCCGGCGGACCAGATAGCCGCGCGCGACCAGGGTTTCCAGAATGCCTGCGCGGGTGGCTTCGGTGCCCAGCCCGTCGGTGTCGCGCAGGGTGCGCTTGACGGCGGGATCATCCACGTAGCGGCCGATGTTCATCATCGCCTTGATCAGGCTGGCATCGGTGAACGGCTCCGGCGGCCGGGTTTCCCGGGTTTCCACGCCTGCGGCCAGTGCCTCACAGGCTTCGCCCTCGGTCAGCGGCGGCAGCGGCGGGGCTTCTTCCCGGGTGGTGAAAAGCGGCTTCCAGCCGGGGTCAAGCACCTGCTGACCGCTGGCGCGAAATGCCTCATTGGCAAACGTCAACTCGGTTTTTACCTCAAACGTCACCAGCGGTGGATAAAATTGCGCGAGCATATTGCGCGCAATCAGCCGGTAAATGCGGCTTTCCGTGGCCGAAAGCCGGGCAAAATCCGGCGTTTTACCGCTGGGCGCCAGCGCGTGGTGCGCTCCCACCTTGCTATCGTTCCACGCCTTGGAGCGGCGGCTGAAGTCGGCGCCGTCCAGCCAGCCGCCAAGCGTGGCGTCTGAACGGCAGGCACCGGCCAGCGTGCGCTGTGCTTCGCCAAAGTGCTCGTCGGGCAGGTAGCGGCAGTCCGAGCGCGGGTAGGTAATCAGTCGGTGGCGCTCGTAAAGCGCCTGACAGGTATCGAGTATGATTTTGGCGGATAGCCCGAAGCGCCGGGCGGCGTCCACCTGCAGCGCCGAGAGTGAATACGGCAGCGGCGGCGCCTGACGCTTTTCCTGCTGCGACAGACGCGCCACTCGGCCGTGGCTGCCCGGCAGCGTTTGCGCCAGCGCATCCGCCGGCGCGCGTTCAAGCAGCCGGCCCTTGTCGTCGAGAGGATGCGGCGCGCGGGGCACCCACCAGGCACGCAGTTCGCCGCCGGCAACGCGAACGTCGACCCACAGCGGATAAAACGGGTAGGGGGTAAAGTCGCGGATGGCGTTGTCGCGGCGCACAATCAGCCCCAGTACCGGCGTTTGCACGCGGCCTACGGAAAGCACGCCGGAATGCCCCGCCTGACGGCCGAGCAGTGTCCAGGCACGGGTCAGGTTGATGCCGTAAAGCCAGTCGGCCTGCGCCCGTGCTCGCGCGGCGCGGTACAGCGGCGCGAACGTGGCGTTGTCGGCAAGCGCGCCCAAAGCTCGCTTCACCGCCGGGCGGTTCAAATCGTTGATCAACAGGCGCTGTACCGGCCCCCGGTAGCCCAGATGCTCAATCACGTTTTGCACCAGCAGCTGGCCTTCGCGGTCGGGATCGCCAGCATGAACCACGCTGCTGGCGCGTTTGATCAGCCGGCGGATAATCGCCAGCTGCCCGCGCGCCTTGGGGCGCGGCACGTGCTTGAACGCGGCCGGGGCAATGGGCAGGCGGTCCAGCTGCCAATGTTTGTCGGCGGCGTTATAGGCCTCGGGCGGCGCCTGCTCCAGCAAGTGGCCCAAACACCATGTGACCACGGTGTCACCGGCGTGCAGGGCGCCGTCTTCCCGCCGGGCACGCTCGGGCAGTGCTTCGGCAATGGCCCGCGCCAGGCTGGGCTTTTCGGCAATAATCAAACGCATGGCAAAAGCTTCTGAGCAAAAGGCCATGATAACAGAGCGCGCGAGCGCGTTGGTCGACCTTTGCTTTTGTCTTCTTTTCGTATAGCTTTTGTATGACATATTGCGATCAAGGATTCAGCCATGCGTGAACATGGCAGAACGCGCCGGCTATTCGGCCTCGGCGCGCGCACCGGCGGCACGCTGTTGAAGAACCGCATGGGCGGTAGCGCCGACTGGAACTCGCTGGGTGAGGCACTGTTCGACGGACTTTCCGAGCTGCGCGGCCCGGCCATGAAGCTGGCACAGATTGTCGCCCAGTGGGACGACGTGTTGCCGCCGGAGCTGGCCGACCAGCTGGCGCGCCTGCAGCGCCAGGCCGAGCCCATGCCCTGGCCGCGCATCCGCGAGACGCTTCAGGCCGAGTACGGCGATCTCGACGCCCACTTTCGCCATATTGAACCGCAGCCTTTTGCCAGTGCGTCCATGGGTCAGGTACACAAGGCCATCACCCAGGAAGGCGATACGCTGGTGCTCAAGGTGCAGTACCCCGGCCTTGCCGACGCCCTGGAAGGCGATCTTCGCCAGGTCAGACGAATGATGCGCCTGGGCCGCTGGCTCAAGGTGTCGGCGTCGCGACTGGACGCGCTGTTCGAGGAGCTGGCCGCGGGGCTGCGCGACGAGCTGGACTATCGCGCCGAGGCACAAACACTTGCCCGCTACCGGGAGCGCTATCGTCACGAGCCGCGGCTGCGCATCCCCGAGCCGGTTGAGGCGCTGTGCGGCGAACGCGTGCTGGCCATGCGCTATCTCGCCGGCACACCGTTGGACGAAATGGCCGACGCTGACGGCGTGGTGCGCCAGCAAGTGGCTGCCACCCTGGCCGACTGGCTGACCGAGGAGCTGTTTACCTACGGCGAGTTGCATGCCGACCCCCACGCCGGCAACTTTGCCGTGGACGCCGAGTCGCGGCTGATTATCTACGACTTTGGCGCGGTGGTCGCGGTGCCCGAAGCTCGCCTGGCGGCGATGATGGCGCTGCTGGAAGCCACGCTTGCCGGTGACCCCATGGCCATGGATGACGCCATGCTGGCGCTCGGCGGGCGCAAGGGGCAAGGGGCGCCGTTGGCCCTGTATCGCCAGGCGGCCGACGCCGTGGCGCCGCTGTTTGCTCCCGGCGAGCAGGATTTTGCCGATGTGCGTGTTCACCGTGGCCTGCGCGAGCTCTCGCCGCGGGTGTGGGCGGCCATGGACCGCCTGCAGCCGCCGGCGGACACGCTGCTGCTGTCCCGGGCGCTCAACGGCCATTACTGGAACATGGTGCGTCTGGGCGCTCGGCTCGACATGCACCGGCGCTGTCAGCCGTTGCTGAGGTGGGCGAGCGCCCGCCGTTGAAGCGTTGACACGCTGGCGTTTAATCCCCGTGCCTACTCCTGCGTAGCCGCCCGCGGGCATGCTAGACTACGGCGCTTTACTTAGCGGCGCTTTTCGCGCTGGCTCAAGACGATATGGAGACGGCAATGCTGGCGGTATGGGTTGATCAGCTGCTGGGTTTTGCCTCTGAGGCACTCTCGGCAATCCGGCAAAAAGAGCACTACCCCGACTTCATGATCTGGGTGCGCGCCGAGGGCGGCGATTATTTCAACGGCGACTTTGCCACGGCGCAGGCGCTGGCGCCGGTGTTATGGTCGCAAACGCCGCTGGAGCGGCTGGCATTTTCCGGCGAGCCGCTGGCCGAGCCGGGGCGCAACGAGCCGTGCTGGTGCGACTCGGGGCGCAAGTACAAGCAGTGCTGCTACCCCGTTGATTTCCCCACCGAGATCCCCGAGCAGATGATGTGGATGCTGTCGCTGCGCGAGTGGAAGGGCGCCACGCTCAAAGCCGCGCTACAAAGCCGGGAAGCACCCGCGCAGGCGCTGCTGGAAGCCGGTTTGATTGCCGCGGAAAGCGGCCAGACCGGGCGTTCGATGCAGATCCTCGAGTCGCTGTTTGACGGCCGCGACTGGTCACGCCTGCCGGAGCAGGCCGAGCCGGCGTTCGAGATTCTGCTCGACCTGTTCCAGGAGCGCGGCTTTACCCGCAAGCGCACCGAGCTGCTCGACGAAGTGCTGGAACGCGGCCCACTGTTTTTGCGCGGCGTCGCGCTTGAGCGGCTGTGTCTGATGCACTTGGATAACGATGATCTGGACAGCGCCCGGGCGGCGTTTGTTCGCGCGCAGCAGGCGCTGCCTGATTCGCCGACGCTGGCTTACATCGAGGCCATGCTGCTGCTCCATGAGGGGCATGAGCAGGAAGCCAAAGAACGCGCGCATTTCTGGTACCGCCGGCTGGTGCGTCAGGGCGATCTCGACGAAGATCAGCTGGCGTTTCTGGCCGCGCTGGCCGATAACCCCGGCGCCACCTTGGCCGATCAGCTGTTAAGTGCCGAGGAAGACCTGGCCACGCCGCTGATCGGGCTGCAGTCATTGCTGGCCGCCTTGCATACCGCGCCCAAGCTTGAGTTTCAGGCGCAGGCGGAGACCGGGCGGCTCGAGTATCACGAAAACTCTCGCGAGGCCACGCTGTTTGCCGCCTGGCACGAGCAGTTTCAGGTGCTGGTGGATACCGATGTGGCGCTGGGCTTTCGTGATGATCCCTGGGGCAACGCCATTGAGTGGATGTCGGCGCTGTGCGCGCACCCCGAATGGCTGGACTCGCCCCAAGTGGTCCAGGACCTGACGCTGGCGCTGACCAGCCGTTTTGGCAGCCTGCCGTGGATGGCGCCGAGCCTGCTCGAGCCGCTGGCGCTGCGGCTATCGCGCTGGCTTGAGCAGGCGCGCGCCGAAGGCGACGGCAGCCTGTGTTGGGACGATGCCAATAACGCGTTTTTGCTGCGGATCGGTCTGGCGCTGGTGGTAGGCATGGAGCGCGGCGCACGCCAGCATTCCCGCCAACTGGCCGAGGAGCTTTTGGCCATCAATCGCGAAGACAGCCTTGGCCTGCGCGAGCTGGTGCTTGACCAGCTGCTGCGTGACGAGCGCAACCGCGATGCGCTGACGCTGGCGGACGCCGCGGAAGACGACGGCTCGCTGTGGCTCAATATTCTGCTTGGGCGCACGTTGGCGCTGTACCGCTTACAAGAGTGGGAACAGGCCGAAGAAGCGCTGGGTGACGTCAAGCGCCACAGCCGCTACGCGCTGGAGATGCTCTGCACCGAACACCCGCGCCCGGCCTTGCCGGGGAAAGACGGGAGCATGGCACCCGGTACGCGCGCCGAGGCCTGGCAGTACCGCACGCTGATGCGCGATCAGTGGCGGGTGACCCCCGGCGCGCTGGAGTGGCTCAGCGAGCGCCGCTAGCGGCAGGCTTGCCGTAAAGGTCGCGATCACGGTTGACCCACACGGCAAGCATGACCGCGGGAATCCCCAGCAGCGAGGCCAGGATAAAAAAGCTCGCGTAGCTCTGGGCCTCGACCAGCAGCCCGCCAAAGCCGCTTAAAAACTTGCCGGGCAGCGTCATCAACGAAGAAAACAGCGCGTACTGCGTCGCGGTGTAGGCGCGCGACGTCAGGCTGGATAAAAATGCGATGAATACTGCGCTGGCCAGGCCATTGGCCAGATTATCGCCGATGATGGTCACCACCAGCATGGGCAGCTGATCGCCCATCAGGGAAAGCGCGGCAAACAGCAGGTTGGTCAGCATCGTCAGCATAGCCCCCACCACCAGCAGCGGCCCGATACCGTAGCGAACCACCAGCAGCCCGCCGAGCATACCGCCGCCAATACTCATGGCAATGCCGAAAATATTGGTGACGCTGGCAATGGTGGCCAACGAAAACCCCAGGTCGATATACAGCGGGTTGGCCATCGACGCCATGGCCAGATCGCTGATGCGAAACACCGCGATAAACGCCAAAAGCCCCAGCGTTTTCATGCCGTGACGCACAAAAAAGTCGGTGAACGGGCAGACGATGGCGCCGATGATCCAGGCCACAAAGTGCCGCCAAAGGCGGGGCTGGTGGCGACTGTTGCGCAAAAAAGCACGCACCCGGGGTTCCAGCACGGGTTTGCCGCTGCCTGTCATTCGCGCAGGTTCGGGGCGCACCAATACCGTGAGCATACCCACACCGACCAGCGCAGCCATGGTCAGATAGGCCGCGTGCCACGAGACGGTGGCGGCAATGTAAAGCGCCCCGGCGCCGGCGGCCAACAGCCCGGCGCGGTAGCCGATGATATAGGTCGAGGCCATGGCGGCCTGCTTGTCATCGTCGGCCGACTCGATACGAAAGGCGTCAATCGCGATGTCCTGAGTGGCCGAGCCAAAGGCCACCAGCAGGGCGAACCCCGCCACCCAGCCCAGATTACCCATCGGCGGCGTCGCGGCAAGGCCCACCAGTCCTGCAGCGATGACCGCCTGCGCCAGCAGCATCCAGCTGCGGCGTTGGCCCAGCGCGCGCGTCAATAGCGGCAGCGCTACGCGGTCGACCACCGGCGCCCAGAAAACCTTGATCGAATAAAGCATGCCTATCCAGGCGAAAAAGCCGATGGCAGCCACTTCCACACCGGCACTTCGCAGCCACGCGGAAAGCGTCGAGAACACCAGCAAAAACGGCAGGCCGGCGGAAAAGCCCAAAAACAGCATGGTGATAACCGGGGCGCGCCAATAAACCGCCAGTGATGCTCGCCAGCTGCGCTGGGCGGCGGGGATGGGCATAGACAGGCTCCTGAACTTGGGCAAACGGCTAAAATACGCGAGCACCGACAGCTGTTAAACTGCGCTGCTTGAAGAACACGTGGAATCAAACGTCCGCTAGCTTACCGGAGAGGAGTTTTGTATGTCGATTGCCGCGCACCGCGTTGTCACGCTGGACTACGTATTGAGTGACCACGTATCAAGTGACGGTCAGGGAGACGTGCTGGACGATTCCGCCGCGCGTGGCCAGCCGCTTGAGTACCTGCACGGCCACGAGAACATTGTGGCAGGGCTTGAACGCGCGCTGGAAGGCCAGCCGGAAGGCGCCGAGCTTAGCGTTACCCTGATGCCTGCTGATGCTTACGGCCTGCGCGATGAAGCGCTGGTGCAGCAGGTAGGGCGTAGCGCCTTTGGCAGCGCTGAGCTGTCACCCGGCAGCCGCTTTCAGACCGAAGGCGAGGCCGGCCCGCAGATTGTTACCGTGCTGGCAGTAGACGGCGAACAGATAACGGTGGATACCAATCATCCGCTGGCCGGGCGTACGCTGCGTTACGACGTGCGCGTGCTGACGGTGCGCGATGCGACCCGTGCCGAGCTTGCCAAGGGCCATCCGCTGGCGCCGGAAGTGGCTGCCTCAAGCGTTGAAGATCGCAAGGTTCTTTAAGAAGTTTGGCCTGAAAAATAGCGCGCTAAAGGTAAAGATGACGTGGATCAATTAGCCATGCGGCGTCTTCCCGATGAGGTGCAAGGGTTGATCCACGTCAGGTTTTGTCCGTCGTTTGTTGCCTAGTATGAGGGCAACACATCGCGGCGGGAGCAAGACTATGTATTGGGATGATGCAGTAATATTCGGGTTGGTCACCGTCGGCATGATGATTGTTTTCATGGCCGGTTGGGTGGGTTTCATTGTCCGCGATCATCGTCGTAAAAAGTAGGTTTATCAGTCGTCAGGGAGGAGGCCGAAGTAAAACCTGAATTCAGGCAACCAAGGCTTCCAGTCGCCGGTTCTTCGGAGCCGGCATTTTTTTGCGTGGGTATGAAGCGAGAGTAGATAGAATTGACAGGCATTTACTCATGCGGTTACAACTAAAGGAGAGCAGCATGTACCGGTGCGTGAATGCCCATTCAAAAGGAGTGACTCATGTTAAATAACGCTGTGGTGTTTCTGATCATTGCCATTATTGCTGCCGTATTTGGCTTCGGTGGTATCGCAGGCGTTGCCGCGACGATTGCCAAGGTTCTCTTTGTTATCTTCCTTATCCTGTTCGTGGTGTCGTTAATTAAAGGCAGGAAGTAGAACAGGCTGACGCCTGAGTGCGCCGGAAAACGATGCCCCCAGATGTTCATCGCGGTTGGGCAGGAGGTCAGAGTGAGAGAGGTAAGTGCCAGCGCGCTTGCCAAGCATTCATTACGCGTTCCGGATACCGGGTTTTACCCAGGCTACCGTTATAGCGTGCCAGTGCCCGGGTAAAGTCGCCGTTCTCCCTGGCCAGATAGTGGGCAAGAATGGTGCAGCCGTAGCGCAGGTTGCGCGACGGCGCCTTGAGGTCATCGGCGGCAAGCCCCAGCTCGGCGATCCAGAAAGGCATAATCTGCATTAACCCCACCGCGCCGGCGGATGACACCACCGCTGGCCGAAAACCACTTTCTACCTCGATTAACGCCAGCACCAGCGCCGGTGGCAGCCCGGCAAGCCGGGCTTCGCGGTAGACGCGTTCAAGCAGGCGTGCGCGCGCCTTGGCGCTCGGCATAAACGTTGCCAGCGGGCGGTCCATCTCAGTGTGAAAACGGCGAATCTCAAGTTGCTGAAGGGCGCTGGGTTGCGCCGCGCCAAAGGTCGGCTGCACGTCGGCACGGGCCGCGCCAACGCTCAGCGCGGCGCATATTGCAGCGGCGCCCAGCCATACGGCCGGGCGTCGTTTGCTGTGCGTGACCGGTTTACCCGGATCAGCAAGATCGGCTTTTCTCACGCAACATTCGCACAAGCTTTCGCACGCAAAAACTCCACGATCTGATCGGCGGGGGTCATGGTGACGTCGCTGTCGCGGCGGCCCTTGTATTCAAGCTCGCCTTTGTCCAGCCCGCGATCGCCAATCACCACGCGATGGGGAATACCCATCAGCTCCAGGTCGGCAAATTTGACGCCCGGGCGGGTGTCGCGGTCGTCCAACAGCACGTCGAGCCCGGCGTTGGTCAGCGTCTGATAAAGCCGCTCGGCTTCTTCGCGTACGCGCTGGGACTTGTGCGCATTCATTGGCACCAGCGCCACCTGAAACGGGGCGAGGGCGTTGGGCCAGATAATGCCGGCGGCGTCGTGATTCTGTTCGATGGCAGCGGCTACCACGCGCGTCACGCCAATGCCGTAGCAGCCCATCCACGGATGGCTGGTCTTGCCGTTGTCGCCGAGCACCGTGGCGTTCATGGCCTCGGAATATTTCTGCCCCAGCTGGAAGACGTGGCCCACTTCAATACCGCGCTTGATGGCAAGCGTGCCCTGGCCGTCCGGCGAGGGATCGCCTTCGACCACGTTGCGCAGGTCGGCCACCTCGGGCAGCGCGGCGTCGCGCTCCCAGTTGATGCCAAAGTAGTGCTTGTCGTCCACGTTGGCGCCGGCGCCAAAGTCGTGCATTAGCGCTACGCTGCGGTCGATGATGATTGGCAGGTCAAGATTGACCGGCCCTAGCGAGCCCGGGCCGGCACCCACTGCGGCACGGATTTCCTCTTCGCTGGCCATGGCCAACGGGCTTGCCACCTGCGCCAGATTCTCCGCCTTGACGTCGTTGAGCGTGTGGTCGCCGCGAATAATCAGCGCGACCAGCCCGTCTTCGGCGGCGTGCACCATCAGCGTCTTGACGGTTTTTTCGATGGGCAGCTCAAACTGCTCGACCAGCGCGGCGATGGTCTTGGCATCCGGCGTATCGACCAGACGTAGTTCTTCGGCGGGCGTGGCGCAAGTGGCCTCGCTGCCCACCGGAGCGGGCAGCGCCTCGGCTTTTTCCATATTGGCGGCGTAGTCGGAGCCGGTCGAGAAGACGATGTCGTCTTCGCCGGAGTCGGCCAGCACGTGAAACTCGTGGGAGCCGGTGCCGCCAATCGAGCCGTTATCGGCAATCACCGGGCGGAAGTCCAGCCCCAGCCGGGTGAAGATGCGCGAATAGGCGTCGTACATGCCCTGATAGGTCTGCTTGAGCGACGCCTCGTCAACGTGAAAGGAGTAGGCGTCCTTCATGATGAACTCGCGCGAGCGCATCACGCCAAAACGCGGGCGGATCTCGTCACGGAACTTGGTCTGAATCTGGTAGAAATTCATCGGCAGCTGCTTGTAGCTGGCGATTTCCTTACGCACCAGATCGGTAATCACTTCTTCGTGCGTGGGGCCCACGCAGTAATCCCGCGCGTGGCGGTCTTTCAGGCGCAGAAGCTCGGGGCCGTACTGTTCCCAGCGGCCGGACTCCTGCCACAGCTCGGCCGGCTGTACCGCGGGCATCAGCACTTCCTGAGCGCCGGCACGGTTCATTTCTTCGCGCACAATGGCCTCGGCCTTGCGCAGGGTTTTCAGCCCCAGCGGCAGCCAGGTGTAAAGGCCCGAGGTGAGCCGGCGGATCATCCCCGCGCGCAGCATCAGCTGATGGCTGATCACTTCGGCATCCGCCGGGGTTTCTTTCATGGTGGCAATTAAAAGTTGGCTGGCGCGCATGACGAGTTACGTTCCTTAAGCTGGCAGACGGTTAACAGAAAGCACAAACACAAAGCGCTGACGACAGAGTGCCGGCAGCGTGGAATGCGGGCATTGTACGGTGAAGCGTGGAACGCGGCAAAGAAAGTACGGTGAAGCGTGGAACGCGGCAAAGAAAGTACGCTGAAGCGTGGAACGCGGCAGAAACCCTCGGCACAGCGGCTAACCGGGCGGCATGAAAACGGTCGGATTATCGCTGATCACGCTACTCACGCCCCATTGCCAGCGCGGCGCAAACGCCACGGGATCGTTGGCGGTGTAGCACATTACCGTAACGCCTGCCCGATTGAGCGCTGCCAGCGAGGCAGCTTTTACGTAACGCCAGTCCAGGTGCACGCTAAAGGCGCTGATAGCGTTGCACCGGTGCGGCCAATCGCAGGGCAGGCGTTTGGCCAGAAGCCCCAGTGCCAACGCCTGTGGCGGGGCCATGGCTCGCGCGGCGGCAAGTGCCGGCTGGCTGAACGACGAGACAATCAGGCGTTCGGGCGGCAACGCGGCCAGCACCTCGGGGATTATTCGTTGCGTCAGCGCCAGTGGGTCATGGCCCTTGTTGATTTTGAGCTCAAGGTTTAGCCCCATGTTGAGCGTGTTTAACAGCGCCAGCATCTCCTCGAGGCGCGCCATGCGTTCGCCTTGAAACGCCGCGCTAAACCAGGCACCCACGTCGAGGCGCTGGGCGCTTTCCCGGTCAAGCGCGGCGAGGGCGGAGCTGCCGTTCGAGCAGCGTTTGACGTCGCGGTCGTGCCAGATCACCGGCGTGCCGTCGCCCAGCAGCTGTACATCAAGCTCCACCCAGCGGACGCCAGCCTGGTGCGCGGCGCGCACGGCGGCCAGCGTATTTTCCGGGGCGCGGGCGCTATAGCCGCGGTGGGCGATAACCCGGGGCACGCTGATAGCCGGATGGGCAGGCAGCTCGGGTGGCATCATTCGACGTAGGCTCCCAGCGCGCGCATGCGCTGTTCAAAGTGGGTCACGTTATCGACCAGCTCAGCGGGGCCCTGGGCCACGCACTCCGCGAGTATGGCCTCGATCAGCGTAATGGCGGCAAGGATCGAAGGAAAAAAATGCGGCGTGTCACTGGCCAGAGTGAATACCAGATCAGCTCCCGGCACCAGCGGCGAGCGCATGGTGTCGGTGATGACGATGGATTTGACGTCGCTCTGGCGGGTGATTTCAAGTGCTTTCAGGGTTTCGGCGCAGTAGGGGGCAAAACCGAAGATGACGGCGGCGTCCTGCTCGCCGAAAGGCGCAAGCTCGGTCAGCAGCCCGCCTTCAAGGCCACGCACCAGCGCGATGTTGGGCATGGCGATGCGCCCGACATAGGCAAAGTGGTAGGCACAGGCAAAGGTGTCGCGAAAGCCGATCACCGCAATGCGGCGTGCGGCCAGCAGGCGCCGTGCGGCTGACTCGACCCGGGTCTGGTTATCCGCGGTGAACAGGTGCCCGATATTGGCAAAGGCGGCATCGCCGACGTCGGTAAATACCGGGTTCTGACGCGTTGCGGAAAGGCTTTTCAACCGGCTGGCACGGTCGGAGAGTTCGCCGGAACCGGCCTGCAGCGCGGCCTGAAACACCTGACGAAACGGCTCGTAGCTGGTGAAGCCCAGTTTTTTCGCCAGCCGCACAAGCGTAGACGGCGTGATGCCGGCGGCGCTAGCCGAGCCGCGCACCGACTGAAAGGCGACTTCACCGGGGTGGTCAAGCACGTAACCCGCCGCCTGTTTCAGCTGCGGGCTAAGCGCGGGATACGCCTCGGCCAGATCGCGGGAGATCGCATTCAGGCGTTCTTCGGGAGCGTTTTCGGTATATGGCTTCATCGGCTGTTTGGCTGCGTTATCAAGGGGATTTTGTCGAGCAAAGGAATGGCACAACTGTACCGGAAAAATACCGGTCGGCACAGCTGTGTT
Organism: Vreelandella subglaciescola; assembly: GCF_900142895.1. Lineage (NCBI taxonomy): Bacteria > Pseudomonadati > Pseudomonadota > Gammaproteobacteria > Oceanospirillales > Halomonadaceae > Vreelandella > Vreelandella subglaciescola. The sequence continues at coordinate 543,890 of NZ_LT670847.1, read as the reverse complement.
GACGAGGGGCAGGAGCGCCGCTATGATTCGATTAATGAAACAAGCGTTTCTCATTTTTTAGTATAAAGATACGTTTGTGTTTTTTGCTTTGTTCCGTAAGCGAGCTGACACCATGCCTTGCCCCGATTCTGTACCCGCCACGTTACCCGCGACGTTCCCTAACTACGAAACCCTGCGCCTTGCCTGGCTGACGCCGGAAGCCGACAGCCGCGTGCTGGAAATTCGCCTGAATCGGCCGCACCGGCTAAATGCGGTGGTTGAAGCGCTTTACGACGAGCTGCTGGACGCGCTGGCCTTTGCCCGCGATACCGACAGCGTGCGTGCGGTCATCCTGACCGGTGAAGGGCGGGCGTTCTGCGTCGGCGCCGATATGAAAGAACACGGCGGCGCGGCGCGTACGCTCTACCAGCGGCGCGCCTATTTACAGCGCGGTAACGACGTCTGCGAGGCGCTGTACCGCCTGCCCAAACCGGTTATCGCGGCGGTCAACGGTTACGCACTGGGGGCGGGGGCGGAAATGGCCGTGGCCTGCGATTTCATCCTGATGGCTGAAGACGCGCAGATCGGCTTTCCCGAAACCAGCATCGGCACCTGCGTGGGCGGCGGCGTGTCCAAAATCCTGCCGCAGATCGTGGGGCTGACTCAGGCGCGGCGGCTTTTATATACCGGCGAAAAAATCACCGGCAGCGAAGCGGCACGGCTCGCGCTGGCACTGGCCGCCTACCCGCAGGGCGCGCTGCCGGAACAGGCGCTAGCGCTTGGCGAACGCCTCGCCGCGCAGGCGCCGGTATCCATCGCCATGCTCAAACGGCTGGTTAACCTCGGCGCGGCAAATGACCTGAACGGCCATCTGCAGCAGGAACTGGACGCGGTCTTTACCTGCTCGACCACCGCCGATTGGCAGGAAGGCGTAGATGCCTTCGCGCAAAAGCGTTCGCCACGGTTTCAGGGCCGCTAGCAGCGATCCGCGCTGCTTGCGTTGCGTCATCCCGCCACTCGTTTCCCCGTTAACAGGTATCCGTCCGTCATGTATCCGATCAAAGGTCATCTTCCCCGGCAAAGCCCGCTGCACGCGATGCTTGCCCCCGAGAGCGTTGCCGTTATCGGCGCGTCCGCCGACCCTACCAAGCGCGGTTACAAGGCCATGCTGGGGCTGGTGAAAGGCGGCTATCGCGGCGCGGTATATCCGGTCAATCCCAAAGCGGCGTCGATTCTTGGCGTTAACGCCTGGCCGAGTCTCGCCGATGTGCCCGAAGCACCGGCGCTGGCGTTAATTTGTACGCCAGCGGCCACGGTTCCCGGATTGATTGCCGAGTGCGGCAAGCGCGGCGTCAAGGGCGCGATTATTCTGGCCAGCGGCTTTGGCGAAATGGGCGGTGAGGGCGTGCGCCTTGAGCAGGAAATGCTGGCGCAGGCGCGCGCTTGCGGCGTGCGTTTGATCGGCCCGAACACCTCGGGCGTGTTCAATTTGCATCATCAGCTGAATTTGCTGGCGCTGGATCACGTCAAAACAGGCGATATCGGTGTGATATCCCAGTCCGGCAACATGCTGCTGTCACTGGCGCTTGAGGCCGAGCACAACGGCGAGGTGGGCTTCAGCACCTACGTGGGGCCGGGCAACCAGAGCGATATCGGCTTTAATGACTACCTGCGCTATCTGGGGGAAGACGAGCACACCCGCGTAGCCACGCTCTATGTGGAAGGCTTTCGCGACGGGCGGGCATTCTTGCAAACGGCGCGCGAGGTCAGCGCGGTCAAGCCAGTGGTCGTGTACAAGTCGGGCTCGACTGCGCAGGGGCAAAAAGCGGCCAGTTCGCACACCGGCGCCCTGGCCGGCAGCTACCGGATGACCGTGGACGTACTGCGCCAAGCGGGCGTCAACGTGGTGCAGTATTCCGACGATATTCTGCCCGTGGCGGAAGGGCTGGGGCGGCTACAGCGCTCACCGGGCAAGCGTGTGGCGGTGATCGCCGACGGCGGCGGGCAGGCCACCATTGCCGCCGACCGGCTGACCGAAGCGGGGCTGTCGCTTGCGGTACTTTCGGAGGAAACCCGCGCGATGCTGAAAACCGCGCTGTTCGCCCAGGCCTCGACCGCCAACCCGGTTGACGTGGCAGGTTCCACCGATGCCAACCCCTCGCTGCTGGCCACCTGCATGGAAATAGTGGCCAACGACCCGGGCGTGGACAGCGTGCTGCTGGTAGGCATGTTCGGCGGCTACAGCCAGCGCTTCGACGAGTCGCTGCTGGGCGATGAGATGCGCGGCGCAGAAGCCATGGTGGAGCTTGCCGACTCAAGCACCAAGCCGGTGGTGGTGTATAGCCTGTATACGCCGGTGAAGCCGCCGGCGTTACGGCGGCTGCGCGAGGCCGGCGTGCCGGTGTATGCCTCGATTGAAAAAGCCGTGCGCGTGCTGGCCGAGCTTGGCGCGCGCGGTGAATACCTGGCTCGCGCGGGGCAAGCGCCGGTAGCGGCCGTCGTGTCCAGCGCCAAAGGGCAGGCGCTGATCGACAACGCCCGGTCGCAGGGACGCGACCTGCTGGAGCCCGAAGCCAAGGCACTGCTGGCCGAACACGGCATTGGCGTCCCCCGGGAACGAGTGGTCCGCGATGCCGCTGAGATGGCCGAGGTGGCACAAGCCTTTGCCGGTACGCCGGTGGCGATGAAAATCGTCAGCCCCGATATTCTGCACAAGTCCGACGCCGGCGGGGTCGCCCTTGGTCTTGAAGGCGAGCCGGCGCTTGCGGCTGCCTACGCCGACATCATGCATTCGGCCAGCGTCTACGATGCCCATGCCTGGATTGAGGGCGTGCTGGTCACGCCCATGGCGGCAAAAGGCGTGGAAGTGATCGTTGGCCTGATGCGCGACCCGACGTTTGGCCCGGTGTTGATGTTTGGTCTGGGCGGCGTGTTTGTCGAGATCCTCGAAGACGTGGCGTTTCGCGCCGCGCCGTTAAGCCGCCACGACGCCGCGTCGATGATCGATCAGCTCAAGGCCGGCAAGGTGCTGGAGGGTGTGCGCGGTGCCGAAAGCGTGGACAAGGACGCGCTGATCGAGCTGTTGCTTGGCGTTTCAGGCCTGATGGAGGCCTACCCGCACATCGCCGAGCTGGATTTGAATCCCGTGATTGCCTACCCCGACGGCTACGCCGTGGTAGATGCGCGCATTATTCTGGAGCGACCCGAATGACCGATAGCCAAGCGAATACAGAGACATACGTTAACGTCGATACGACTATTATACCGTTACCTTGTTTGACTGACGCCACGTTAACGCTGGAGAGCCGCATCGCCACGCTGACCCTCGACCGCCACGATGTGCGCAATGCACTGACCGGCACGGCGCTGGTTGACGATATCGTCGCCGTCGCCGAGTGGGTCAACCGCTGCGATGCGGTGTCGGTGCTGGTGATCACCGGCGCCGGTTCGGCGTTTTCCGCCGGCGGCAACGTCAAGGATATGGCCGAGCGCGGCGGTGATTTTGCCGGCGACGTGGCCGAAGTGGCCGAGCGCTATCGGCGTGGCATTCAGCGTATCCCGCTGGCGCTTGAAGCGGTGGAGGTGCCGATTATTGCGGCGATCAACGGGGCGGCGATCGGGGCGGGGTTTGATCTGGCCAATATGGCGGATATGCGCATCGCCTCAAGTCGGGCCAAATTCGGCGAAACCTTCCTGAATCTGGGGATTATTCCCGGCGACGGCGGTGCCTGGTTCATGCAGCGGCAAATCGGCTATCAGCGTGCTTTTGAACTGACGCTTTCCGGCCGGGTGATCGACGCCGTCGAGGCAAAAGACTACGGCATTGTGCTGGAAGTCGCCGAACCGGAGGCGCTAATGGAGCGTGTCATGGAACACGCGCGGAAAATTGCCGCCCAGCCGCCCAAGGCCACGCGGCTGACCAAGCGGCTGATGAAGCAGGCCCAACAGATGGAGTTGAAGCCGTTTCTGGATGTGTGCGCGGTATTTCAGGGCATGTGCCACAACGAGCCAGAGCATCTGGAGGCGGTCAACACCATGCTGGAAAAGATGGCGAACAAGTAGCGTGGTTTATACGCGTCAGGCTTAGGGGTATCATCGGCAGCGATAATCAAACGGCACTGGATCAAGGAGCGCACGATGGAAGGGGTAAAGCATATTATTGCCGTTGCCTCGGGCAAAGGCGGCGTAGGCAAATCCACGGTGACGGTCAATCTGGCGCTAGCGCTCTCTGCCCAGGGTTACCGCGTGGGCGTGCTGGATGCGGATATCTACGGTCCCAGCCAGGCGCAGATGCTGGGCGTGGCCGAAGGTACAAGGCCTAAAACCCAGGGCGATAAAGCGTTCTACCCGCTTGAGGCTCATGGGATTCAGGCGATGTCGATGGCGTTTCTGGTCAACACCCGGGAGCCCATGGTATGGCGCGGGCCGATGGTCGTGGGCGCTTTTCAGCAGCTGCTGAATCAGACCCTGTGGGATAATCTGGATTTCCTGCTGATCGACATGCCGCCGGGTACCGGTGATATTCAGCTGACGCTGTCCCAGAAGGTGCCGGTTTCCGGCGCGGTCATCGTCACCACGCCGCAGGATATTGCCTTGCTGGACGCGCGCAAGGGCATCGAGATGTTTCGCAAGGTCAACGTGCCGGTGCTTGGCGTGGTTGAAAACATGAGCCTTTATCACTGTGAAAACTGCGGCCACGAAGCGCCCATTTTCGGCGCCGGCGGCGGTGACAGCATTGCCGAAGAATATGACACCACCGTGCTTGGGCGCCTGCCACTGAGCCTGTCGATCCGCGAGTTTGCCGATTCCGGCCAGCCCTCGGTGGTCTCCGAACCGGATAGCGCCGTCAGCCAGACGTTTGCCAGCATGGCGCGTCAGGTGGCGGGTTCAATGGATCAGGCGCCCGGCAAGGGTCCGACGATTTCCTTTAGCGATTAAGCACAGGCGCGCGCCCCTGATCGGCGCGCCGGGCACGGTATATAAGCAGGCAACTATGAGTATAAAGTCAGACAAGTGGATCCGCCGCATGGCGCAGCGCGAGGCGATGATCGAGCCGTTCGAAGCCGAACAGGTGCGCTACGTTAACGAGCAGCGGGTGATTTCCTACGGCACTTCAAGCTACGGCTACGATGTGCGCTGTGCCGACGAGTTCAAGGTGTTTACCAACATCCACTCGGCGATCGTCGATCCCAAGAACTTCGACGAAAAAAGCTTTGTCGATGTGAAAGGTGATGTCTGTGTGATTCCACCCAATTCCTTTGCGCTGGCGCGCACGGTGGAGTATTTCCGTATTCCTCGCAGCGTGCTGACGATTTGTCTGGGTAAATCGACCTACGCGCGCTGCGGCATCATCGTCAACGTGACGCCGCTGGAGCCGGAGTGGGAAGGGCACGTGACGCTGGAGTTTTCCAACACCACGAATCTGCCGGCCAAGATTTACGCCAACGAGGGCGTGGCGCAGATGTTGTTTCTGGAATCGGACGAAGTCTGCGAAATGTCGTACAAGGACCGCGGCGGCAAGTACATGCATCAGCGCGGGGTGACGCTGCCGCGCACCTAGGTTCGGAGACCCTGGCATACATACGCCGGGAGCAAAGCAAGCGGCGCACGATACATCATCGTGCGCCGCTTTTTATTCGGCTTATTCTGCCTGGTCGTCTTCATCCAGCTCTTCGGCGGCGTCTGCATGGCTTAGGCGCATGCCGTGGGCAGGGAGCGGCGTACCGTCCATGGTGACACTCTGACCTGCATAGCGCAGCCGACCCTGCAAAAACCAGTTAACGGCAATGGGCAGGATAAGATGTTCGCGGGCATGAACCTTGGCTTTTAGCGTAGCCGGTGTGTCGTCCTCGGTCACGTCCAGCGCGGCTTGTATCACGACGGGGCCGCTGTCGAGCTCTTCGGTGACGAAGTGGACGCTGCAGCCGTGATTGGCGACGCCGTCGGCCAGCACTCGGGCGTGAGTATCAAGCCCTTGGTAGGCCGGCAGCAGCGACGGGTGAAGGTTTAAAACACGGCCAATAAAGCGCTGGACAAAGCGCGGCGAAAGAATCCGCATAAAGCCGGCGAGCACGACCAGATCCGGCTCGTGGCGCTCGATCACCTTGATCAGCGCGCCGTCGTAGGCCTCGCGATTGTCGTATTCGCGGTGGGGCAGCGCGACGGCATCAATGCCGGCATCCCGGGCGCGCTTGAGGCCGTAGGCGTCGGGTACGTTGGAAATCACCGCGGCAATCTCGCCGCCCAGACGGTCGTGAGACTGCGCCTCGATCAGCGCCTGAAGGTTACTGCCGCTGCCTGAAATCAGCACCACAATGCGCGGCGGCGTGGCGGTCTCGGCGGTGAAGTCGTTTAACGTATCGCTGTCGCTCATGCCGGCGAACCTCCTTCAGCCAGATTATCGAGCGTAACGCTCTCGTCCGCGTGTTGGCGCGCGGCAACCCGGCCAATGCGATAGACCTGTTCGCCTTGGGCTTCAAGGTAGGTCTGGGCGTGTTCTGCCTGTTCGCTGGATACCACCAGCACCATGCCGATACCGCAGTTAAGCACGCGGTGCATTTCGATCTCGTCGACGTTGCCGTGGCGTTTGAGCCAGTTGAACACCTCGGGGCGCTGCCAGCTGGCGGCATCAAGATGGGCGGCGAGATGCTCGGGCAGTACGCGAGACAGGTTTTCCAGCAGGCCGCCGCCGGTAATGTGCGACAGCGCGTGCACTTTGATGTCGGTGTCGCGCATCAGCGACAGCAGCGGTTTGACGTAAATACGCGTCGGCGCCATCAGTGCGTCACCTAGTGTCGTACCGTCAATGGCGGTATCTAGCGAAGCGCCGCTGACCTCAAGAATTTTGCGGATCAGCGAGTAGCCGTTGGAGTGCGGGCCGGACGAGGCAAGCCCGAGGATAACGTCGCCTTCGCCGACTCGGCGGCCGTCGAGTATCTCGGATTTCTCTACCACGCCGACGCAAAAACCGGCCAGGTCGTAGTCGCTGCCGGCGTACATACCGGGCATTTCCGCGGTTTCGCCGCCCACCAGCGCGCAACCCGCCTGCCGGCAGCCGGTACCAATGCCCGTGACCACGTCGGCGGCGATATCCACGTCAAGCTTACCCGTGGCATAGTAGTCAAGGAATTGCAGCGGTTCGGCGCCGGCAACAATCAGGTCGTTCACGCACATGGCCACGAGATCAATACCGATGGTGTCGTGTTTGCCAAGCTCCATGGCAAGCCGTAGCTTAGTGCCCACGCCGTCGGTGCCCGTGACCAGCACCGGCTCCCGGTAGCCTGCGGGAAGCTCGCAGAGCGCGCCAAAGCCGCCGAGGCCGCTCATGACTTCCGGGCGCATGGTGCTTTTGGCAACGTGCTTGATGCGTTCTACCAGCGCGTTGCCGGCGTCAATATCCACGCCGGCGTCTTTATAGCTCAGCGAAGCGGTGGCCGATTGGGAAGGGGATGTCTCGGTCATGGCAAGTCCTGTAAGGCAAGTCCTGTGAAACTAGTCGCGGTGCGCATGCTGGCAAGCGGCCAGCGCCGGTGCGATAACGCGGCGAATTGTAACACCCAGCGGGGCTTATGGCATCGCGCATCTGACAACAGTCAGGCTCTGACAAACAGACACAGCTAAGGAGACGGCGGTAGTGCGACATTCATTATGGTGGCTTTTGTTGCTCGGCATAGTAGTAGCATTGATGTATCTGCTCGATACCGTGCTGATGCCGTTTATCGCCGGTCTTATTTTGGCCTACATGGCCAATCCGCTGACCCACCGTTTTGAACGTTGGGGCATGAATCGCGCGTTTGCGGTGACCAGTGTCTTTTTGGTGCTGCTGGTGGTGCTGACGCTAAGCTTGCTGATATTGGTGCCGTTGATTGTGCAGCAGATCAAGCAGCTAAGCGACGCCGTGCCGGCCATTTTCAGCTGGGTAGAAAACGCGCTGGCGCCCAAGCTACAGGAATGGGTAGGCTATGACCTGAGCACTGAGCTTGCCGGTCTCAAGCAGGTATTCGCCGACAATTGGCGCGATGCAGGCGGCTATCTAGCCCAGGCGCTGGGACAGCTGGGGCGGTCGGGCATGGCACTTATCTCCTGGGTGACGTACGTGTCGCTGATTCCAGTGGTGACGTTCTATCTGTTACTGGACTGGCGGCGGCTGATGGATAACATCACAGCCTTGATTCCGCGCCCCTGGGTTGATGACGCGCGTCGTCTGGCCGGGCGCTGCAATGACGTGCTGTCGGCGTTTTTGCGTGGCCAGCTGCTGGTCATGCTGTGCCTGGGCGGTATTTACGCGCTGGGGCTTAGCCTGCTAGGGCTGAACGTGGGGCTGATCATCGGGGTGATTGCCGGGCTTGCCAGCATCGTGCCGTTTCTGGGCTTTATCGTGGGTATGAGCATTGCGCTGGCGGTGGCACTTTTTCAGATAGGAACACTGTGGTCGATTATCGGCGTGGTGGGAGTGTTTGCTATCGGCCAGACCGTGGAAAGCGTTGTTCTCCAGCCCAAGCTTCTGGGCGACAAGATCGGCCTGCATCCGGTGGCGGTCATTTTTGCCGTGCTTGCCGGCGGTAAGCTGTTTGGCTTTATGGGCGTGTTGCTGGCGCTGCCCGCCGCCGCCGTGGTCATGGTGCTCTTGCGTGAGCTGCTTGAACGGTATAAAAAAAGTACCTTATACGATGCCAGTAACCAGCCGGCCGAGCAGGAAAACGGCCGCCCAGATGGCGCGCAGAGCCGCCGTGACGAAAGGGAGCCATCATGAATCGAGCGCCGGCACAGCTGCCGCTTGGCGTAGGGTTGCGTGACGATGCCACGTTTGGCAACTATTACCCGGGCGCGTATAACGCCCCTCTCGTTGAGCAGTTAACCCGGCAGCTAAGCCCGGACGGCGAGCCGTACCTGTATCTCTGGGGGGCTTCCGGCACCGGCCGCAGCCACCTGCTGCAGGCGGCCTGTCATCAGGCCTCCGATCAAGACGTTCGGGCGCTTTACCTGCCGCTCGCTGATCTGGGGCATTTCCCGCCGCTGATGCTTGAAGACATCGAGCGGCTGGATCTGGTCGCCATCGACGACCTTGAGTGCGTGGTGGGGCGCAAGCGCTGGGAAGAAGGGCTGTTTCATGCGTTTAATCGCCTGCGCGACGCCGGCAAGCGGCTGGTGATTGCGTCCAACGCCTCGCCGCGCCAGCTGCCAGTACTATTGCCTGATCTGGCGTCAAGGCTGACCTGGGGGATGACCTTTCACGTGCAGCCGTTGGACGATGATGGCCGGCGGGCAGCCCTCAGGCTACGCGCTGAGGCGCGTGGTATGGAGCTGCCCGACGATGTGGCGCGCTACATTTTACACCGCGGGCCGCGCCAACTAAGCGAGCTTTGCCGGTCGCTTGACACGCTGGACCGGGCGTCGCTGTCGGCCCAGCGCAAACTTACCATTCCCTTTGTCAAGCAGGCGCTCGGCTGGTAGACGCATATCAGGCGAGTGTCGTTACTGAGTCACCCGAAGGAGAGCCAAGATGTCTCATCATTCAGGATCCACCATGCGGACAGAGCGCGACAGCATGGGCGAACTTGACGTGCCGGCGGATGCGCTTTACGGCGCCCAGACCCAGCGCGCCATTAATAACTTCCCCGTCTCGCAGCAGGCCATGCCGCTTGGGTTTATCCACGCCATTGCCCGGGTCAAGCTGGCCGCGGCGCACACCAACGCCGCACTGGGCCTGCTGGATGACGAGCGCGCAGGCGCTATTCAACAGGCGGCTAAGGCGGTTATTAGCGGCGAGTACGACGACCAGTTTCCCATCGACGTATTCCAAACCGGCTCGGGCACGTCAAGCAACATGAACGTCAACGAAGTGCTGGCACACCTGGCCAGCCGCGGTGGCGTCGAGGTCCGCCCTAACGACCACGTCAACATGGGGCAGTCCAGCAACGACGTGGTGCCCACGGCGATTCACGTGTCGGCGGCGATTGCCGTTGAGCAGTCGCTCAGGCCGGCGCTAATTACGCTGCGCACAAGCATTGCTAAACGCGCTGAAGAACTCGAGCACGTGGTGAAAACCGGGCGCACCCACCTGATGGATGCGATGCCGCTGACCATGGGCCAGGAACTGGGCGGCTGGGTCAACCAGCTGGATCAGGCCATCGAGCGCATCGACAGCGCCATGAACCGCATTCAGCGCATCGCCCAGGGCGGCACGGCCGTGGGCACCGGCATCAACGCGCCGGAAGGCTTTGCCGAGCGCGTGGCGATTCACCTGAGCGAGCAGACCGGGCTGGCCTTTCGCCCCAACGACAGCTTTTTTGCCAGCCTTTCCTCGCAGGACGCCGCGGTCGAGCTTTCGGGCCAGCTCAAGGGGCTCGCCTGCGTGATTATGAAAATCGGTAACGATTTGCGCTGGATGAACTCGGGGCCGCTGGCGGGGCTGGGCGAGATCGAGCTTGAAGCGCTGCAGCCGGGCAGCTCGATCATGCCGGGTAAGGTTAATCCGGTGTTGCCTGAATCGGCGGTGCAGGCGGCAGCACAGGTGATTGGCCTGGATACGGCGATCACGATAGCTGGCCAGAGCGGCAACTTTCAGCTCAACGTGATGCTGCCGCTGGTGGTGACCAATCTGCTGACCTCGATCAACCTGATGGCAAACACCGCGCGGCTGCTGGGCGAGCGGGTAATTCCGGCGTTCAAAGTGCGTGAAGATAACCTCAAAGCGCCGCTTGAACGCAACCCGATTCTGGTGACCGCGCTTAATAGCGTGATCGGCTATAACGCCGCGGCGAAGGTGGCCAAAAAGGCCTATGAGGCAGGGCGGCCGATTATTGACGTCGCCGAAGAAGAGACCGACCTTGACCGCGAAACGCTCGAACGCCTGCTCGATCCCAAGAAACTCACGGAAGGGGGCATTCCGGAATAAGGCCGGCGCGTAAAGTGCTTGCATTTCAGCCGCGAAACCGTAAAATACGCATCCGTTGCCCAGCATCTAATGCCAGATAGCAATGCGAAATAGTAATGTTAAATAGGACCATAGCTCAGTTGGTTAGAGCGCCACGTTGACATCGTGGAGGTCGGCGGTTCAAATCCGCCTGGTCCTACCAAGCGCATTTTTCACGCATACGTTGCATGGCAGCCGGCTAACGTTAATAGCCACAATTTACAGGACCATAGCTCAGTTGGTTAGAGCGCCACGTTGACATCGTGGAGGTCGGCGGTTCAAATCCGCCTGGTCCTACCAGACAAGTGCTTAACAGCACAATCAAACGCCTCGCAGAGCCCCTTCAGGGAAGTCTGCGAGGCGTTTTATTATGTGCGTATAGAACACACGAAAGCTCAATCAACGGCCCCGCGTGGTTTCAACCAACAGCTTTTAGCGCAAAAAATCGGGCAGGTCGGTAGCGGCGATAAATGTCGCCACCAGGGCTTCAACGCCGGCCTGGTCTTCATCGCTGAAGCGGCCCTGTTCGGGGCTGTCGAGGTCGAGCACGCCCCACAACACGCCATTTTGGACGATGGGCACGACCAGCTCGGCGCGTGAATCGGCGTCGCAGGCAATATGCGTGGCAAGGGCGTTAACGTCATCCACCCGTTGGGTTTGCTGCTGGCTGGCGGCAGCACCGCACACGCCTTTGCTGAACGGAATCGGATGGCAGGCCGGTTTGCCCTGAAATGGCCCAAGGCTGAGCAGGGCAGGTTCGCGCTGCAGATAAAGCCCCGCCCAGTTGAGCGCCGGCACCTGCTGAAACATGAACGCGCACAGCTGGGCGCTGTTGGTCAGCCAGTCGCGGGTATCCAGCAGCGCCTCCAGCTGGCGGTTGAGCAGGGCGTAGCTGGGCGCATCGGTTATCGGCGTATTCATTGCGTTGCCTCTCGGGTTGCGGCGGATAAAAAGCGTGGCTGAAAAGCCGCAGGCCGGCATTAAGCCGGCCTGCGAAAGAGGATTGCCTTACATTCCGGCAAGCGTGTTTATTCGGTCCAGCCAGGAACGGCAGCGCCTTTGAACAGCTCGTCGGCTTTTTCGATAACCGCATCGCTCTGGTAGGCATCCACCAGCTGGCGGATATCTTCGCGGTCTTCGTCACCGCCGCGCACCACAATCAGGTTAACGTAGGGCGATTCCGGCCCTTCCTTGATCAGCGCGTCGTCCAGGCTCAGGCCTGCCGGCTGGGCGAAGGTGTTATTGATGAACGCCATGTCAACGTCGGGAAGTACGCGGGGCAGCTGGGCTGCTTCGATTTCGAGGAAACGAAAGTCATGCGGGTTTTCAGCGATATCAATCGGCGTGGCTTCAAGGTTGGTCGGATCGTTAAGCGTGATCAACCCTTTGTTGTGCATCAGGATCAGCGACCGGCCTTCGTTGGACGGGTCGTTGGGCAGCGCAATTTGCGCGCCGTCCGGCAGATCGTCAATGCTGTCGAATTCTTCCGAGTAGGCACCGATGGGGTAAACAAAGGTGTAGCCGGCGACGGCGAAGTCGTAGCCGCGGTCGTTGACCATGGACTGCATGTAGGGCTCGTGCTGGAAGGCGTTGGCATCCAGGCTGCCGTCGGCCAGCGCCGCGTTGGGCGTGACGTAGTCGGTGAACTCGATGATCTCGGCGTCCAGGCCGTGTTGTTCTTCGGCGAGGTCGACGGCGATCTGCATCAAGTCGGTTTCCGGGCCGGCAACGGTGCCGATCTTGAGGGTGTCGGCGTTGGCGACGTTAATGCCTAGTGCCAGCGCGGTGATGCTACCAATCAATAGTTTTTGCATGCTCAGACTCCGATCATTGCTGAATACGTTGTACGGATATCGCGTGATAAAAACAGATGTTTAATATTGCAGCGATAAAAAACAGATGTCTAATGCTTTTTGGTTATCGATGAGCGTTTACTTACGGTCGCTTCTGCGTACCAGGTAATCGCCCAGGCTTTGAAAACCCTGCACCATGACCACGAGAATAACCACGGTGATCAGCATGATCGTGGGGTTGAAGCGGTTATAGCCGTAGCGAATGCCCAGATCACCAAGCCCGCCGCCGCCAACTGCGCCGGCCATGGCCGAGTAGCTGACCAGCGTGACCGCGGTAATGGTCAGTCCGGTAATAATGCCGCCGCGTGCTTCGGGTAGCAGCACCTTGCGCACAATCTGCCAGGGCGTGGCGCCCATTGCCTGAGCCGCTTCGATCAGCCCCGGTGAAATTTCGTTCAACGCGCCTTCCACCAGTCTTGCCACAAACGGAATTGCGGCGATGGTTAGCGGTACCGAGGCGGCGTTAATGCCGATCGATGTGCCTACCAGCATACGCGTGAACGGGATGATGGCGACCATGAGAATGATGAACGGAATCGAGCGCCCGATGTTGGTCACAATGCTCAGCGCCTGATTCGCCAGCGGCATGGCAATAATCTGGCCCGGGCGGGTGATGTAAAGCAGCACGCCCAGCGGTACGCCCAGAAGCGTGGCGATAAGCCCGGAGACGCCGACCATATACAGCGTATCAAGCGTGGCCTGCAAAATAAGATCAATCATCGCGCTGGACATGCCCAAGCACCTCGACTTTCAGTTCGTGGGATTCAAGGTAGCGCATGGCCTGCTGGGTCTGCGCCTGCGTGCCTAACAGTTCGGCGATCATCAGCCCCAGCGTGCGCTCCTGGATGGATTCCACCTTGGCTTGCAAAATGCTGACATCAACGCCGCATTCCCGGGCCAGCCGCGAGATAAGCGGCGTGGCCACGGCATCGCCGGAAAACGTCAGCCGCACCACGGGGTGGGTGTGCTCGTCCGGCGCGTCTTCCAGGCGGTTGACGAGCTCCTGCGGGGGCGAGAGCTGCAAAAAGTCGTTGAGGAATTCGCGGCCCAGCTGAGTCTCGGGCGCGGTAAAGAAGTCGCCGACTTCGGCCTCTTCCACCAGCCGCCCGTCGGAAATCAGGCCCACGCGATGGCAAATGGATTTGACCACTTCCATTTCGTGAGTGATCAGCAGAATCGTGATGCCCAGCGTGCGGTTGATGTCGCGCAGCAGCTCGAGAATGGAGCCGGTGGTTTGTGGATCAAGCGCCGAGGTGGCCTCATCGCAGAGCAGCACCGCCGGTTCACTCGCCAGCGCCCGGGCAATCGCCACGCGCTGCTTCTGCCCGCCGGAAAGCTGAGCAGGAAACTGCTGAACTTTATCATCAAGCCCCACCAGCTTTAACAGCGGCAATACGCGCTGTTTGATGCTGGCGCGGTTGTGGCCCATCAGCTCAAGAGGCAGCGCCACGTTATCAAACACATTACGCGTGGTGAGCAGGTTGAAGTGCTGGAAAATCATGCCGATGCGGTGGCGTGCCCGGTTGAGGGCCTGGCCATCCAGACGCGTCATTTCCTGCCCGTTGACCGTAACGCTGCCGCCGGTAGGGCGCTCCAGCAGGTTAACGCAGCGGATTAGCGTGGATTTCCCCGCTCCGGAAAGGCCGATAACCCCGTGAATGCTGCCCTCGGGAATATGCAGGTCGACATCGCGCAGGGCATGCACGGCGTCGGCGCCGCTGCCGTAGGTTTTACTGACGTTGCTTAGTTCTATCATGACGTCTGCTTTGTGTAGACCAAAACGTAGCGAGAACAACGCGTTGGCTGAAAACGTGTGAGGCCGAAGACGGACTGCGAGGGAGCAAGCGTAGGGGGATAAACAAAAAAAGGCCACCCTGGCGGGTGGCCATCAACGCTGGACACACCCGTTTAGCTGCACTTCACCGAGCTTCAAGCTCGGTGGACGCCCGCAATCTGGGGACAAATCGGCGTCTGGACAATGATGTATAGCGACGTCCATTTTAGGTATTGCATCCTGATAATGTCAAATTTCGAGTAGGCACATCTGATGAAAATCGGCGAAAACGTGGTTTTTATGCCTGTTTTTGGGTTTTTTAATAGAATTTTACTCAGTCAGGTTGAGTAGCCATCGATGAAATGAATACGTCGTGCAGGCCAGGCAGCGCCTCTGCCACGTTGGCTGCGACGCCATTTCGTCTGGTATTGGGAAAGCGGCTGCATTAGGCTGAGTTAATTGAGCTAGCTATAACTCTGTCGGGGCGTACGGTAGCCACACAAAACCTCAATTCATGCCAAAGGAATGGCGGTGCCATGAACACGCATAAACCCGCCTTATTCATCAGGACGCCGAACGAGCGTTTTACGTCCCGTGGTGACCGGGACCGACCGGCTTTTATGTCATACGGTCGCTGAGTAGCCGATTAGCACATAGCTTTATCGTATCAATGCCGTGATATTTATAACTGAAGTTCATTGGTTTCGAGTGACGGCGCAGCCGTGGTCGTCGGCCTCCATAGTGGCCGTTTTGTCTGCTGGAAAAGGCTGAGTAATGCGACGTGTCAGGTCAATGCCGTCAGCCGCGGCAACCCCTTCAGTAAGGATGGCCACCATTTGTCGGCGGCATCGCCGAGGTGCACGGTGATACGCCGGGCGTGCACTGTCAGCGTGGCGGCCACCTTGAGCACCTGCTCGCGCATCCGCTTCAGGCTCCAGCCCTGCCGGGTCTGTCGTTCCAACAGGCAACGCAGCCCGTGTAGCACCTGATAAGCGCAGAGAGTCAGCAGCAGGTTTACCTCGTTGCGGGCCATGACGTCCTGGACGGTGGAGACACCGCGATCAGTCGAGGAGAGATGCATATCGAGCGACGACTTCACCTCGCCCATGTGGGCTTCGGCGCTGCCGCGCTTGCGATAAAGCGCCAGGACCTTTTCCGGCGGCCAGTCGAACTTGCCGAGATTGGTGACCAAAAAGAAGGCATGCAGCAGCAGATCATCGGGCCGCTCTTGTACCACCAGCACCACGCGCCGCGGCGCCGGCCAGGTACCGGCTTGGTACGCCAGGTCATGGCACCATTCCCGAGGTTGCTCGGGGGGCCGGCCGCGTGGCCGCTTCAGATGTGGCGCTGCCAGTGTCTGCAGGCCCGTATGACTGCGCAACCGGCCCAGATACTCGATGTCGCGATCTTCCAGCGCCTCAAGCGTGTCGTTGTCGGTGAAGCCGGCGTCGATGCGCACCTTGACCTTGGCCCCGGTGCTCTCGTTGAGTCGCCGCACCAGATGTGGGATCCAGGTATCGGCATTCTCGGCTGGGCCGGCGTTACCTTCACGCAGCAGGCCGCCCACCATGTCGCCGGTCTCTGCCAGCGAGGCCACCAAAGGCGAGTATATTCTGGCCCCGTAAAGTCCATGAAACGCCGAACCGCCCTGGTGGCCGTGAACGTCGATCGGCAAGCCGTCGATGTCCAGCGTCAGATGCTCGGGGCGTTCGCCGCCGTTCAGCGAGGTCAGTCGCCAGACCGCCAGCCGCAGCAGGCCCTCATGCACGGTATCGATATTGTCGTCGCGGCCCAGGCACGTCAGCAGCCGCGACAGCGTCGCTTGAGATGGCCGGTCCTGAGCCAACGGCGTTGTCCCGCGGGCATCACTGCAGGCTAGCTGCCAGAGCGGGTCACGGCGAAGCGTATCGGTATCGCTGAGGTCGATCCAGCCCATCGAACGCTGCAGCACCAGGGTACGCAGCTGGCTGGCTAACGAGTGGCGGACGCGATCCGGGTCGCGGTGATCGACCAGATGGTCGTCCAGCGCATCGATCATGCCGCTGTTGTCGAGGGCTTCACGCAACAGCAAAGCACCGCTGTCGCTGGTGGTGCGATGGCCGCTGAGCTCGACGCGGATGGACCCGTTGCATGACGGGGTCCAGGGGGATAAGCTTTCACCCATGGCGAGTGGTCCTCTTGAATTGTGTTCGTTCAGGAACATCTTGATTCTACAAGAGAAACTGCTCGCCATCTTCTTTTCTGTCTCAGCCCGGTGAATTAGGCGGGATAAAGTTACGTACCCAGTCGCAACAGGCCTCTTCGGCATGAGGGCTATAGCATTCACTCGCATTACGGCCTTCACGCGATTCACCGGTTTGGACGGCTTGTTGTGTGTCCAGGCGGCTGTTCTCTTGCTATATGGATATACGCACAGTTTTATGGGTGCCGGGAAAAAGCGCAAGCGTGCGAATCCTGCATAGGTAGCCGAATTTTAATTAATTATAATATAAATCAATGTGTTAGGCGAAAGAGGCGGGCTATTTTTGTCGGATAAACGTGCCGGCACGTTTATCCAATCATAGAGCGCGCTGTCTAATACCTGTTAGGCAAAATTATGTCAGAACTACCATTGTTTAAGGATGTAGCAAAAATAGAGGCTCAACATCCGGTCTATCAGATGATTCGGGATGGTGACTATGCGCCTGAGCGCAAGGTCTTGCTTGAATGGTCGGATGGTTTCGAAGATCGAGATGGAAAATTCTGTCACGAATTCCAGACCAGCTTTGAGCCTTGTTTGTGGGAGCTGTATCTCCATGCTTTTCTGAAAGAGCTAGGAGCTACCATTGATTTTAGCTATTCAGCGCCAGATTTTGTGGTCGATGCAGAGGAGCCTTTTTGCATAGAGGCTACCATCTCGGCACCTCCGATGGACGGTCAACCAGCGCATGGGTATTCAATGGATTCCTTGCCAAGTGACTTTAATCGATTTAACCAAGACGCAACGATAAGGCTATGCAATAGCTTCACTTCGAAAGTGAAAAGACTGAGGGAAAGGTACTCAAAGTTAGCACAATGCAAAAACAAGCCATTCGTTTTAGCTATCGCGTCATTTGATAGACCATTCTCTCATATGTCTGCGTTTAGGCCAATCATAAGCGCATTATATGGTCTGTACCATGACGAAGAACAAACTTTAGCTTCAGGCTCAAATGAGATGGTCAGCTATAATGTAAGTGGCGTATTAAAGAATGAGAATGCAACTATAGATCTTGGTTATTTTTGTTCGCCAGAATATTCAGATGTTAGCGCCGTAATTTTCAGTAGTCTTGCTACTTGGGGGAAAGTAAGGGCGTTGGCTGATAACCCTTCTGCAATGACTGTATATACTACTTATCACCCAAACCGTGGTTCACTTTATCCAATCATTAGGAAGATCTCAAAGTCCGAGTATTTCGAGCATCTTTCGGATGGTTTGTGCGTGTTACATAATCCCTTTGCTAAGCACCCGCTAAAGCCAAGTGCGTTGAGTCATGAGAGGTTAGCCCAGGGTTTTGTGAAGGATGACGGTGAGCTAGACTTTTCCGCACCAGATGATTTCTTGCTCATGCGATCGCTTATGTCAGTCAAAGTGGACAAAAGTGGCGGAAGCTAGAATGCCTAACAATAGGCTGTTGTCGGACGCACCTACGCTGGCGCTTCGGGGCGCCGCAAAGCCAAAGCGTTACAAATCAATGGCTAGGTTCGTTGGATTGACTAACAGAGAGGGAAGAGGTATCTTTCTGATGTCACCTAGCGATTATGGGCTTAGGCCCATCGGAACACGAGTCGTGTTCTGCCTCTGGATTTTTAACTTTCTGGCGTTACTTCCTTTGACGGAAGGCGCTAGTCAGCGCCTTCCGTCAAAGGAAGTAACGCGTGCTTAAGTAGGTGACAACTTACAATGCTTCATGAAATTAGACATAAAAGACTGGTACATGACCGTCTAAGCGCGCTGAGACGGTCAATTAACTCCGGTCGTGTTCTTCTTCCCCCTACTATTGCCCGTTTCGTTTTTTTGTGCGGAGCTAATAAATCAAAAGAAGAAATATCAGAGCGACGTAGAGCGCTCATGGATTTTTCTGACAAACACCTGCCTCATACATATTTTTTCCTGGCAGAAAGAATGTTTTCAACACTAAAAGAAGAGGGCCATAAAGAAAATCTTCTTGATGTTGAGCATTTGATTTCTGATTTCTCTGATTACGTCCTAATCGTTTTGGAAAGCCCGAGTTCTTTCACCGAACTGGGTGCATTCTCTCATCGGACTTTGCGTGAAAAACTTGTCATCATAAACGATGAGAAGTTTAAAGACGAAGAGTCTTTTATAAACCTCGGGCCGATTAAAGCTATCAATGAGTCGTCAGGTCCGGAAAGAATTATTTGTTATAAGATGAG
Source organism: Vreelandella subglaciescola (assembly GCF_900142895.1). NCBI lineage: Bacteria > Pseudomonadati > Pseudomonadota > Gammaproteobacteria > Oceanospirillales > Halomonadaceae > Vreelandella > Vreelandella subglaciescola. Next base: position 524,953 of record NZ_LT670847.1, on the reverse strand, counting down.
CAATGATGGCATATGGTCAAAGGATGCGATCGGAGATACGTTTTATAAGATATATAATCTTTTTCAAAAGCCTTTGAAGTCCAAGTCAAAATCCGCAAAGCTAGAGTCCCTACATCCAGGCGATTCGTTCGATAAGTATTCTGCGATGTTCTTACATGATTTAGTATTCTTGTCGGGGCCTCTTACCCATAAGGAAGTAATAGAGTTATTGATACAGCTCTTTGGTAAGTCAAACTTTAATAACGTCTCTAAGCTCTTAGCAATTCTCTGCGCTTTTGGTTCAATTGAAAGAAACGTGAAGGGTCTTTATCGATCAAAAAAGTCGGATTGTTACTATAAATATAATTTCGATTTGTCTCCTTTTATAGCTGTTTTTCGGAATTACGCGCAAAGAAAATACCCGGAAAGACTTTATGCGTATTGAAGAAGTGATCTCAAGAGACCTTAAGGTTCCAGAAAGTCTCATCAATGAGGCAATTTCTGGAGCTAGAGTTCGAGTGAAAAAGTTTCAAATTCCTAAAAGATCCGGTGGTTCTAGAGAAATTTTCCATCCATCGAAAAAGCTTAAGGTTATCCAGTATTGGTTAATGCATTCGGTATTTTGCAATATGCCCCTAAGCGATGCTGCGATGGCATATAGAGAGGGGATCTCGATACTACATAATGCCAGAGTCCATTCGTTGAACCGGTACTTCTTAAGAATGGATTTCAAAGATTTTTTTCCTAGCATACGCTTCGAAGATGTTGAATCTCATATTAAAGCGTGGCACCGAAATTTCAAACCAGAGTGGGACTTGAACGATAAATCATTGGAATTTATTAACCAGTCTTGTTTTTATAAGGATGCTAGATTAGCAGTTGGGTATCCGTCGTCCCCTGCCATTAGTAATATAGTTATGAGGGATTTTGATTCCAAGATTCTCAACGAAATTGGGTCAGAGAAATATGGAGACGTGGTATATACTAGGTATGCTGATGATATGGTTTTTTCGACTAATCAAAAGGGGGCTTGCAAGGAAATAATTAAGGCTGTTAAGGAAATTGTTAGTGTTTGCAAGTCTCCTGTTTTGGAAATAAATGAATCTAAAACTCGCTTAGGTAGTAGCACGGGCGGATCGGCTTCGGTTACTGGGCTAAAGATCTGTTCAGACGGTCGTATCACTATAAATCGCAAGCATAAGGATCATATAAGATTAATGCTTAGCCTCTTTTCAAAAGGTAAGCTTGATCCAAAGGAAGTACCATCGCTAGCTGGGCACTTAGCTTACTGTCATTATGTAGCCCCAGATTTCCACTCCGGGCTGTCCAGTAAGTTCTTCAAAGAAATACATCAAATTCGGACTATGGATTTGTAACAATCGGCAGCACAGCGACCGATTTTCCGCCGCTTTGCGGCTCCAAACTGGCGCGTGAGCCGGGCGTTAGAAAGAGAGGCGTACATTGAAGATACATATACGTAAGCCGGCAGCTAAGCCGACTAAAAGTGTTTGGCATAGAATCGACGCCGTATACTCTGGTCTGGCATTGATTGCAGCCGTGGCTTTTTTGTTCACACTCTCCGTTCTGATTTTTTATGGAAGGTATTTCCCTGGGGGCATCTCCTCTGAGCATGATGCTTGGGCGGAGTTTGGCACGTTTCTAGGTGGAGTGCTGACTCCCGCATTCTCTTTCCTAACCTTTCTCGCGCTTCTAGTTACAATAATGTTTCAGCGATTCGAGCTTAAAAATTCGCAGATTTCACTAGGCTTAATTAGGGAGGAGCTGGAGCTAGCTAAAAGTACCGCTGAAAAATCTGTAGAATTTAACAAAAATGAATCGGAGCGAGCTGAGCTTTTTAATATGATAAAGTTCGTCCATAGTGAGATAAGCAATCTTCATTCTAGCGAAGTAGATTTCGTCGCAGGTGCGACGTTAGGTTTTTTCTTTTCGAGTTCGGCTCCGTCAAAGGGTATAAGTTCTATCCCTAAGAATTATGATCCTGTTACAGATCATGATCGTGTAGTCTTGGCTGACTTATGTGATTACATGATGGAACTGAATAACTACCTCAATAATTATGAAGGAAAATTCGGAGCATCCGCGTTAACGTACTATTACAAAAAACGTCATGCGACTGCTAGTGATCGCCTTATCGAGAAAGGATTTCTTCTTGAGCCTATGCTAAGCGCTTTTAAGGAAATTGGTTACAGCTGGACTGCTCCTGTTTCAGTTAAGTGAAGCAAATTAAACTATTGGGATTATTGTTCTAACAAGATGCTGTTGCCGGACAATTTTAAAACCGCTTTGCGCTTTCAAAATTTCCGCAAAGCTCTGCGTTATAGTCGTTAATTAAATACAGTATTTTGAACATGGAGTGGTTTCCATATCTATAGGTGAGTGGCGAGAATATAGATTCTGTCGAGAGTAAAGTTTCGGGGCTATGTGTCCAGCCTCAATATCGGCGTTGTTCGCCGAGTTCTGATCCACCAATATATAGATGAGTTCAGTGGGCTATCATGCCTGAGTGAGACTACTTCAAAGGAGACGGACAATGACCCATGCAGCTATATCTCTCGCGGGGAAGCGGGTCGTGGTTATCGGTGGAACCTCTGGCATCGGCTTTGCGGTTGCCAAGCTCGCACAAGAATTAGGTGCGGCGGTCGTGATTGCCTCACGTAACTCTGCCCGTATCGATGCTGCTGTCGAGCGCCTGCCGGGTGCGGCGGGTGATAGCGTCGATCTGCGTGACGAAGCCAGCATAGCGAATTTTTTTGAAAATCTCGGCGAGTTCGATCACCTCGCGGTTACCGCCAATGATTGGGGTAGTGCTGGCTCGGGCACCACGTCGGATATTGATCTCGCGGCAGCGCGCGATAGCTTTGAAGTCCGTTTCTGGGGAGCCCTCGCTGCCGTCAAGCACGCCAGCCGTAACATCGCTTCGAATGGCTCGATCACACTGACCAGCGGCATGCTTGCGCATCGCCCGAAGAAAGGCGCTCTGTTGACGAGCACCGTCATCGGGGCGGTAGAGCACATGGCACGTGGTCTCGCCGTTGATCTCGCGCCGGTGCGGGTTAATACGGTATGCCCGGGGCTTACCTTGACCGAGCACAGTAAGCAAATGCCCGATGAAGTATTGCACGCGGCTGTTGCAGAGCTGCCTTTGCAAAGGAGTGCCTCTCCGGAAGAGGCCGCCGCCGCTTATGTTTATTCGATGCTCAACGCTTATGTGACGGGGCAGACCATGCCCGTGGATGGGGGTGGCGCATTGGTATGAAGTGTTGTTGACCGGCTGATTTCCAACTCAGGCTGCCCCTGTTCAATAAACGACGCGTCTTCGCTACAGCCGCCGGTTAATGAGGCGCTATCCCGCACCCCGCAGGCGAAAAATCCCCCTCACTAATGGCACAATAGCGCCCGGATCGGTGCCAGGCTGCTTGGGCCTGGCGCGGAATTTTGACACATCAAGGAGACGCAACCATGTTTACCGGTATCGTGCAGGGGACGGCAAAAGTGGTGGAAGTACGCGAGCGTGAGGCGTTTCGCACTCACGTGGTGGCCATGCCCGAGGTGTTACGCGAGGGGCTTGAGATCGGTGCGTCGGTGGCGCACAACGGCGTTTGCCTGACGGTGACGGCGGTTGACGGCGACAACGTGCATTTTGACTTGATGCGCGAAACGTTGCGGGTGACCAACTTGGGGAAAATCGCCGTTGGCGACCGCGTCAATCTTGAGCGGGCGGCGCGCTTCGGGGATGAAATTGGCGGGCACGCGATGTCCGGCCATGTGATGAACGTGGCCGAGGTGCTGTCCATTGAAGAGGCGCCCAACAATCGCCGGCTGTGGTTTGCCTTACCCGACGAGTGCGCGCGGTTTGTGTTTGATAAAGGCTACGTGGGCGTGGACGGCATCAGCCTGACCGTTGGCGAAGTGCGCCGCCCCGATGATGCGCCGGCGTCGTTTTGCGTTAACCTGATTCCTGAAACCCTGACCCGCACCACGCTTGGCGAACGCGTGCCGGGAGACGTGATAAACATTGAAATAGACCCGCAGACCCAGGCGATTGTAGAAACGGCAGAGCGCTTTCTGCAAAGCCACCGGGCAGGCGTTTAACACGGCGGCAGGGTGTCCGTGAGGCTCGCATCACGGCACGCCTTTGGGTAAGATATGCGCCTTTTCTTGCCCCCTGCTATCGCGAGAGCGTTGGCGCGAAGGATAAAAAGACCATGAAATTTCTCGATAGCTATTTCAAGCTCACCGAGCACAATACCAATATAAAAACCGAGATCATTGCGGGGATCACCACCTTCCTCACCATGGCCTACATCATCTTTGTGAACCCGAGCATTTTGTCGGAAGCAGGGATGGATTACGGCGCGGTCTTTGTCGCCACTTGCCTGGCGGGCGCTATCGGCTGTCTGATCATGGGTATTTTGGCCAACTATCCGATTGCCCAGGCACCGGGCATGGGGCTTAACGCCTTTTTCACCTACACCGTCGTGCTGGGGATGGGCTATTCATGGGAGTCCGCGCTGGGGGCGGTATTCTTCTCGGGGCTGTGCTTTTTCGTACTGGGTATCCTGCGCGTGCGTGAATGGATCATCAATTCCATCCCGCTGTCGTTGCGGCTGGGGATTGCCGCCGGTATCGGGCTGTTTCTGGCGATGATCGCACTGAAAAATGCCGGGATCGTGGTGGCCAATCCGGCGACGTTTGTTGCACTCGGGGATCTGAGTCAGCCATCTGCCATCTATGCGCTGGCCGGTTTTTTCGTGATTACCGCGCTGGCTTACCTGCGCGTGACCGGTGCCGTACTGATCGGGATTCTGGGCGTGACCCTCGTGGCGACGCTGCTGGGCCATAATGAATACGGCGGACTGATGTCCATGCCGCCCTCGATTGCGCCGACCTTCATGCAGATGGACCTTGTCGGCGCGCTTGATGTAGCCATGCTCAGCGTCATTTTCTCCTTCCTGTTTGTCGATCTGTTTGACACCTCGGGTACGCTGGTCGGCGTTGCCCAGCGCGGAAAACTGCTGGATGAAGACGGCAATTTCCCGCGCCTGGGGCGCGCCATGGTGTCTGACAGTACGGCCACCATGGCCGGCGCTATGCTGGGTACGTCGACCACCACCAGTTACATCGAGTCCACCGCGGGTATCGCGTCGGGCGGGCGTACCGGCCTGACCGCCGTAGTAGTTGCCGTGATGTTCTTGATCAGCCTGTTCTTTGCGCCACTGGCCGGCTCGATTCCAGTGTATGCCACGGCCGGCGCGCTACTCTACGTCGCCGTATTGATGGCAGGCAGTTTGTCCCACGCCGACTGGGAAGACCCCACCGAGGCGGCGCCGGTACTGCTGGCGGCTATCGGCATGCCGCTGACCTACTCGGTGGCGGAAGGTATTGCACTGGGCTTTATCAGCTACGTGGCGATCAAGCTGCTGTCCGGCCGCTTTCGCGAACTTAACCCGGCCGTTATCATTCTGGCACTGCTTTTTGTGGGCAAGTTCGTCTACTTGTAGGCCGCGCCACTGACCTTTATTGACCATTCACCAGCCCATGAGAGACGTGATGAGTATCTACGGCGACTATATCAAGTCGGTGATTCGCACCGTGCCAGATTGGCCGGAGCAGGGCGTCAACTTTCGCGATATTACCCCGCTGCTGCAAAACAGCTCGGCGTTCCGCAAGCTGATCGACAGCTTTGTGCATCGCTATCAGGACATGAACCTGGATGCCATCGCGTCGATTGATGCCCGTGGCTTTATCATCGGCGCGCCGCTGGCTTACGAGCTTGGCTGCAGCTTTGTGCCGGTGCGCAAGAAAGGCAAGCTGCCGTTCAAGACCATCAGTGAGACCTATAAGCTGGAATACGGGCATTCCGAAGTCGAGCTGCATTCCGATGCCTTTCATCAGGATGATCGCATTCTGCTGATGGATGACCTGATTGCCACCGGCGGCACCATGCTGGCTGCGGCCAACCTGATACAACGCTGCGGCGGTCATGTGGTTGAGACCGCCACGATTATCGATTTGCCTGAACTGGGCGGGTCACAAAAAATTCGCGATGCCGGCTATAGCGTATTCGCGGTTTGTTCTTTCACCGAAGACGAGTAACGCCCCATGAGCAGCGAACGCTACCATCAGCATTTCACCGTATCCTGGGACCAGCTGCACCGCGATGTGCGCCAGCTGAGTCACCAGCTGATCGAGCGCGACTTCAAGGGCATCATCGCGATTGCCCGGGGCGGTTTGATTCCGGCGGCGCTGATTGCCCGCGAGCTCAACGTGCGCCTGATTGATACCGTGTGCATCAAAAGCTACGACTACAAGGATCAGGGCGGCCTTGAAGTGCTCAAGGGCATGGATCACGACGGCGAAGGCTGGCTGCTGGTAGACGACTTGGTTGACACCGGAAAAACCGCACGCGCCGTGCGCGAAATGCTGCCCAAGGCGCATTTCGTCACCATTTATGCTAAGCCCGAAGGGCGCCCGCTGGTGGATCAGTACCTGACCGAAGTCGGCCAGAACTGCTGGATCCAGTTCCCCTGGGACATGGGTGTGGCGTACGTCGAGCCGCTGGTCGATCAGGTCAAAAAGTAACGCGAGTCGATGATGATCAGTCCGCTACCCTCTGAGTGGAACCAATGGCTCGGCGACGAGTTTCAGGCCGACTATATGCAGGCGCTGAAGCGTTTTCTCGCTGAAGAAAAAGCCGCTAAAAAAGCCGTTTTTCCCCATTCCTCCCAATGGTTCCGTGCCTTTGAGCTGACGCCGCTTTCTCGGGTCAAGGTGATTATTCTGGGTCAGGATCCGTACCACGGCCCGAGCCAGGCGCACGGGCTGTGCTTTTCGGTACAGCCCGGCATCAAAGTCCCGCCTTCGCTGGTCAATATCTACAAGGAGTTGGCAAGCGACGTGGGATTTACGCCGGTGAAGCACGGGTTTCTCGAACCCTGGGCACGCCAGGGCGTGTTGATGCTCAACACCGCGCTGACGGTGGAGCAGGGCAATGCGGCCTCGCACCGGGGCAAAGGCTGGGAGACCTTCACCGATCGTGCCATTGAAACCGTCAGTGCCCATGCGCCACCCTGTGTGTTCATGCTTTGGGGCAGCCATGCGCGGCAGAAAAAGGCGCTGATTGATCAACGGCGCCATCTGGTGCTGGAAGCGCCACATCCGTCACCGCTGTCGGCGTATCGGGGGTTTTTCGGCACACGGCATTTTTCCCGTGCCAATGCGTTTCTGGCGGAGCAGGGTCGAGCGCCGGTTCAATGGCAGCTGCCGGATCATCCTGACGAGCCGGCCTGAAGTTCGGTCTTAACCTGAGCAGGAATTGCGCGTATAATGTCGCGCAATTTTACGCACGCCTATTTATTCCGCACGCTAGGCGACGCCGGCCGTTGCCCATCCCCGAACGAGGAACTCCCATGAGCGTTCACGCCATTAACCATCCGCTGGTGCAACACAAGCTGGGGCTGTTGCGCGAAGCTGACCTTAGTACCAAAAGCTTTCGCGAACTGGCCGGTGAGGTGGCCAAGCTGCTCACTTATGAAGCCACCCAGGGGCTGTCGCTGGAAGATCACGAGATTCAGGGCTGGAACGGCGAGCCGATCGCGACGCGGCGGCTAAAGGGCAAGAAGGTAACGGTAGTGCCGATTCTGCGCGCGGGGCTTGGCATGTTGGAAGGCGTGACCGATTTACTCCCCAGCGCACGGATTAGCGTTGTCGGCCTGTATCGCGATGAGGAAACCCTGCAGCCGGTGCCTTACTTCGACAAGTTCACCAACGATATCGAAGAGCGGCTGGCGATTGTCATTGATCCCATGCTGGCTACCGGCGGCTCAATGCTTGCCACCCTGGATATGCTGCGTCAGCGCGGCTGCAAGGAAATGAAAGTGATCGTGCTGGTCGCCGCTCCCGAAGGGATCGAGCGCGTACAGAAAGCCTATCCCGATATTGAAATTTACACCGCCTCGGTGGATGAGCGCCTCGATGAAAACGGCTATATCGTGCCCGGCCTTGGCGACGCCGGCGACAAGATTTTCGGTACCCGATAAGCGGTGCCCGTGTTAATTGCCCCTTGCGTTCGACGCCGGGGGCATTTTTTTGTCAAGCAAACGCCAACGCACGCCCGAACGGCGTTGGCGCAGGAGAAACAAGATGGGAAAAAGCCATAAGGTAGCGAGTGCTGCTGCTTCGGTCGAGTCCTGGCCAAAGCTGCTGTTAACCGGCGTGCAAATGCTCTTTGTCGCCTTTGGCTCGTTGGTGCTGGTGCCGTTGTTGACCGGCCTTTCGCCGAGCGTGGCGCTGTTTACCGCGGGCATCGGCACGCTGATCTTTCATTTCGTCACCCGTAACAGCGTGCCGGTGTTTCTGGCCTCGTCGTTTGCGTTTATCGCCCCTATTCAGGGCTCGGTGGCAAGCTTTGGCGTCTCGGATACGCTGGGCGGGCTGATGGCGGCAGGCCTTGCTTACGTAGCGGTGTCGCAGGCGGTACGCTTGAAAGGCACCGCCTGGCTGCACCGCTTGCTGCCCCCGATTGTGGTCGGGCCGGTGATCATGGTGATCGGGCTGGCACTGGCGCCGGTGGCGGTGAGCATGGCGACCGGTGAAACCAGTGATCACATCGGCTACGGCAGCGCGATCGTGTTGTCGATGGCGAGCCTGCTGGTGACGCTGGTACTTGCCGTATTCGGCCGTGGCCTGCTGCGGCTGGTGCCGATCATGGGCGGCATTGCCACCGGCTACGTGCTGGCGCTGCTGATGGGCGTGGTGGATTTCACCCCGATGACCAGTGCGAGCTGGGTGGCGCTGCCCGACTTTACCCTGCCGACGTTTCACTGGGCGGCGATGCTGTTCATGGTGCCGGTCATCATCGCGCCGGCGGTTGAGCACATCGGCGACATGGTGGCAATTGGGTCGGTGACGGGTAAAAACTATCTGGAAAAACCCGGCCTGCACCGCACGCTGCTGGGCGACGGGCTGGCGACCATGGCGGCGGCGCTGTTTGGCGGCCCGCCGAACACCACCTATTCCGAAGTCACCGGCGCGGTGACGCTGACGCGCGCGTTTAACCCGACCTACATGATTATCGCCGCGATCACCGCGATTGTGCTGGCGTTTGTGGCCAAGCTCGGGGCGTTTTTGCAGACCATTCCCGGCCCCGTGATGGGCGGTATCATGACGCTGCTGTTTGGCTCGATTGCGGTGGTGGGGATGAATACCCTGGTGCGCGCCGGGCACGCGCTGACCGCGCCGCGTAATCTGGTCGTGGTGTCGCTGATTCTTGTCTTTGGTATCGGCGGCATGCAGTTTGGCAACGGCCAGTTCACCCTGCAGGGGGTGAGTCTGGCCGCCGTGGTGGGGATTGTGCTTAACTGGGTGCTGCCTCGCGCAAGCGATGATGACTAACCGCGCGCTTTGATCAGGAGACACCATGTCAGCAACTGACCTTGACGTGCCGTTTCCGGTGCTTGCCGTGGCGGCATGGAGCGGGACGGGAAAGACAACGCTACTTGAGCAGCTGCTGCCGCTACTGCGCGACCGGGGGCTGAACGTCGGCGTGATCAAGCATGCCCACCATGCGTTTGACGTGGACAAGCCCGGCAAGGATAGCTACCGGCTGCGTAGCGCCGGCGCCGCGCCCATGCTGGTGGCTTCCCGCGAGCGCTTCGCGCTGATGCAGGAAACCCCCGGTCAGGCCGAGCCGGATTTGGCCCATTTACTTCAGATGATGGCGCTGCACGCGCCGGATCTGGTGATTGTAGAAGGCTTCAAGGCCTGGCCGCTGCCCAAGCTGGTGCTGTATCGCGACGGCGTGGGGGATCCGGCTATTTTCAAAGACCCTTGGGTACGCGCAGTGGCCCTCAAGATGGCAGACGAACACGTGCTTGACCAACATCATGCGACGTCCGGCATCAGCCGGCTTGATCTCGACGATACCTGCGCCATTGCGGGCTGGATAGCCCGCTTTGCAGCACAGTGGCGCGGCGCTGATGTTGGCCAGCCCCTCAACGCATAATGCCTGAACGGCGGGATGATACGGAAGGTGAAAACATGCAGTTGACGCATCTTAACGCGCACGGCGAAGCCAGCATGGTCGACGTGGGCGATAAAGAAGAAACCCGCCGCGAGGCCATCGCTTCGGGGCGCATCGTGATGCAGCCGGAAACCCTTGAGCTGCTGGTGGACGGTGCGCTACCCAAGGGCGACGTGATCGCCACGGCGCGTATCGCCGGTATCCAGGCGGCCAAACGTACCCACGAGCTGATTCCGCTGTGCCATTCGCTGGCGCTTTCCAAAGTGGCGCTGGAGTTTGATATAGACGTGGCGAACAGCTGTGTCCACGTTGAGGCGATGTGTCGCCTGACCGGCCGCACCGGGGTGGAAATGGAAGCGCTGACCGCCGTGTCGGTGGCGTGCCTGACGCTTTATGACATGTGCAAGGCGGTGGACAAGGACATGCGCATTGAGGCGGTGCAGCTGGAGCACAAAAGCGGCGGCCGGCGAGGCGTTTATCAGCGCAGCAGCGCTACACTGCCCATCGTGACGGGCGATAGCGCTACGCGTGAGGTGTCGCTGGGCGAGCGCTGTTATGCCCCCTGCGTGCGCGTCAAGTTTCTGGCTGAACTGCGCGAGCGGGTGGGTGAAAGTGAAGCGGTAGTGGCGCTGGATGACTTGGAAAACTGCGACGTGGCGGGCCTGAAGGCCACGCTGACGGCGCGCGACTCAGCGTTTGAGGCGCTGGGCGAACGGCGTATTCTGTGTGCCATTAATCAGGTCATGGCCAACGACAGCGCACGTATTACCGACGAAGACGAGGTGGCGTTTTTTCCACCCGTCACCGGGGGCTAGCATGGACGTTCACAAAGACATTCGCGTCAGCGTTCAGCGCGAACCGTTTAGCGGCGTCGATGACAGCCGCGAGCTTGGCCACGGGCGTACCGATATCGGGGCAGTGGTGTGTTTCACCGGTCTGGTGCGCGATTTCAACGAAACGCCCGATGTCACCGGGCTGACCCTGGAACACTACCCCGGTATGACCGAGCGCACGCTTGAAGAGATCGGCGAGCAAGCGTGGAAGCGCTGGCCGCTGAAGGGCGTGCGCATCGTTCACCGCGTGGGCTACATGGCGCCGGGCGACGGCATTGTGCGCGTTAGTGCAGCAAGCGCCCACCGGCGCGATGCCTTTGAGGCCTGCGATTTCATCATGGATTTTCTCAAAACCCGGGCGCCGTTCTGGAAAAAAGAACACGCCAGAAGCGGGGATTACTGGGTGAAGGAGCGCGCCACCGACTACGCTGATGCCGACCGCTGGGAGTCTTGATTTAGCCGTGACGTCGCGGGCTGGCGCTCAGCTAAAAGACGGCATCTCTGCCGCCATGATCTGCAAGTGGATGCTGGGCAGGTGCTGCATATGCTCGGCCAGCCAGCCCAGCAGGCACGGCTTCAGCGATTGGCGCAGTTCAGCCAGGGTGTCGGCGTGAATGGCGTCTAGCTGATCGTCCAGCCAGTCGCTGAAGCTGTCTTCATCCAGCGGGCTGGCGCCGGTGCTTTCGAGCATCAGCCGGCCGATGCGCGCCCAGCCGGTATCAGTGGCGGTGACTGGCAGGGCCAGATGCAGGCTGCCCCGGCGCCCGTGTGCGCTGGCGTCATCAAGCCCCGGGTGGGCCACCACGGCGTTCTGGCTGACAATACACGGCGGTTGCGGGTGGCGTGCTTCACGATGCAGGCCGTTTTCATCATAGCGGATCATGTCGCCGTTGAGCGGCGACAGAGGTGCATTGATGCCCAGCGACTCCGCGAGCTCCCGATGAACCTGCTGGTGGCGCGCTTCGCCGTGAACGGGGAGTAAATGCGTGGGTTTGATCCAGCTGTAAAGCGTTTTCAGCTCTTCCTGTGCGGGGTGGCCGGTGGCGTGAAGCGCGGGGCGATTGAACTCATCAAACAGCGTGACGCCGAGACGCTCAAGCCGCGTTTTAAGCCGCTCAATGGGGCGCTCGTTGCCGGGAATGGCTTTGGCCGAAAAAATCACGCTGTCGCCGGTGGCAAGCTCCATGTGCGGGTGTCGCCCCTGCGCCAGTCGTGTCAGCGCCGCGCGGGGCTCTCCCTGGCTACCCGTGGCGATAACCACCACTTCATGGGGCGGCAAATAGCCCAGATCGTGAATCGGCACCAGCGGCGGCAACTCTTCCAGATAGCCAAGCCCTCGGGCAACGCTGACCATGCGCTCCATTGAGCGCCCCATCAGGCTGATACGCCGTCCCGTCTGGTTGGCCGCACGCGCCACGGCCACAATGCGGGCAATGTTGCTGGCAAAGCAGGAAACCACCACGCGGCCCCGGCACTCGGCCAGCGTCTCGGCCAGCGCCCGGGCGACGTCGCCCTCACTGGCCGAATGCCCCGGTACCGGCGCGTTGGTGGAGTCACCGACGACAAGATCCACAGGCGCGAGCGCGCGGAACTGCTCGGCGTCCAGCGCTGGGCCAACGAGCGGGTCGGGGTCAAGCTTCCAGTCGCCGGTGTGCAGTACGCGCTGGCGCCCGGCGGCGATCATCAGCGCGCAGCTTTCCGGAATAGAGTGGGGCAGCGGCAGATAGCGCAGGGTAAAAGCCCCCGAGCTTAAGGCTTCTCCCGGCTCTATAACGCGAATGGCGTTAGGCGCAAGGCCATGTTCGGCAAATTTGAGGCGCAGCAACCCGGCGGCAAGCGGGGTGGCGTAAATCGGACACTGCCAGTGTGGCCATAGCCAAGCCACGGCACCGATGTGGTCTTCATGACCGTGGGTAATAAACAGCGCGCGGGGCGTAATGCCCAGCGTCCGGGGCGTCTCGAAATTGGGGACTTGCAGGGGTGTGTCGGGCAGGTCCTGACGGATCATCATGCCGCAGTCCACGGCAATCCACTCATCGGCATAGCCGTAAAGCGTCAGATTCATACCGATCTCGCCGCATCCGCCCAGCGGCAGCAGACGCAGGGGATGGCGGTGTCGGGGACGAACGGTAACGCGTGTGGGATCCATCGGGTATAAAATGCCTTGAAAGTAGGGCTTTACTATACGGGATTGCGGGGGCGGCTCACAATCGCCGGGGCGGTGGCGAGTGCGCTGCGTGCGGCTATCCGCTACACTGCGTCCGCCGTTTTTTTCGCTCATGTCCCGTTTTGATGCCACCTTGGCGTTAGCGGGGACGTCTCAGGCCGAGGTTGCTATGTCTTTTGCGCAAAGTGTGCTGTCGCCCTGGTTGCTGGTGCTGTGTGCCGCTGTTTCTCTTGCACTGCTGGCCTGGCTGATGACGCTCAGGCCCTGGCAGGCATTGGTCAACGATACCGCGCTTCAGCATCGCTGGCTGGCGGCAACGCTCGGCGTGGTGGTGCTGTGGCAGCTGCGTGCGCAAGCGGTTGACTGGCTGACGCTGCACCTGGTGTTTACCACGCTGCTATTGCTGCTGTTCAAAGCGCCGCTGGCGCTGGTGAGCAACGTGCTGGTCAACGTGGCGATGGTGGCCATCGGGCGCAACGACTGGACACTACTGGGCGTTAACGTGCTGGTCACGGGGATCGTGCCGGCCGTGGTGGTGGGGTTGGTCTGGCGATTTGTCGACCGCAAGCTGCCGGATAACATCATGCTGTTCATGTTTGTCTGCGGTTTTTTCGGCTCGGCGCTGGCCACATTGGCCGGCGGGCTCTCGGCCGTCGGCCTGATTCTCATTGGTAGCCAGGACGCTCATGCGATACTGCTGGCGAAAGAATACGCCCGGTTTTTGCCGCTGCTAATGCCGGCGGAAGCTTTTATTACCGGCATGTTGCTGATCATTTTGATGGTGTACCACCCGCACTGGGTGGCCACCTTCAACGATCAGCGCTATATCGATAGTCAATGAGATAGTCAATGACTAGCCCAGCGCCTGGCCGTTGCCACCGCGGATGACGCCAACGCCGACGCCTTCGATATCCAACGCCTGGGTGCGCAGGTCAATATCAATGGGGGGGAAGTCGGTGTTTTCGGCGGTGAGCTGAACGTGATGCCCCTGGCGTTGGAAACGTTTGACCGTGACGTCGTCGTCAATCCGGGCGACCACGATCTGCCCGTCACGAACGTGTTCGGTGCGGTGTACCGCGAGCAGATCGCCTTCCAGAATACCCACGTCTTTCATGGACAGCCCGCGTACGCGCAACAGGTAGTCGGCTTTGGGCGTGAAATATTCCGCCGGCAGCGGGCAGTAGCGGTCGATGTGCTCGGCGGCGAGTATCGGACTTCCAGCGGCGACTTCGCCGATAATCGGCAGCCCCTGAGAAGCGCTGTCGCTGTTGCCGACGGTGTCTATCGCTGATTCGACGGAGGCGTCCTGGGCGGGCAGGCGAATGCCGCGCGAGGTATTACGCACGATACGAATGGCGCCTTTGCGTTCCAGCGCGCGCAGGTGCTCTTCAGCGGCGTTGGGCGAGCGAAACCCCAGCGCCCGGGCGATTTCGGCACGGGTAGGAGGGTAGCCGTGATCGCCCATCGTCTTGACGATAAAGTCGTACACGTTTTGCTGACGTGCGGTTAATGCCTGCGCCATAGGAAGCTCCCGGATCGCAACAACCCCGCAGTGGTTGGCAGCGGGTTGCTAATGCAGAGGTTAATGGTGTGGTGATGGCTCATGTTGCGCCGGCGTTTTACCCCGGCGCGATTGTGGTTAAGTATACAGTATGGGGCTATGTCCAGTACATAGTCTGAAAATAGCGGTGCTATGGCCCGGTGCCTCGCTCTGCATACAGGCGCAACGGGACTGCCCGTACGTGAGAAAGATTGAGCCGCGTTTGGCCATGGCGTAATATTCCGCTATGTTTTAAACAGCCGTTTTGGGAGAGCGCCGTATGGCTCAGCCGGATACAATGACGCGCATCTTGGATACCGCCGAGGTGCTGTTTGCAGAGCGCGGCTTTGCCGAGACGTCGCTACGTCACATTACCAGCAAGGCCCAGGTGAACCTGGCTGCGGTCAACTACCACTTTGGCTCCAAGAAAGCGCTGATTCAGGCGGTTTTTTCGCGCTACCTTGATCCGTTTACGCTGCGTTTTCACGCTGCGCTTGACGCGCTGGAAGCTGAGCATAAAGGTCGGGTCATTCCGCTTGAAGCGCTGCTCGAAAGCATGGCTGCCACGGTGCTTGCCGTCCCCGCCGAGCGCAACAGCCTCAAGGTGTTCATGCGATTGCTGGGGCTTGCCTACAGCCAGGCACAGGGGCACCTGCGTCGCCATATCCAACAGCACTACGGCGATGTGTTTACCCGCTTTACCGAGCTGGTGCGCAAGGCTACGCCGGAGCTGCCCGACGCCGAGCGTTTCTGGCGGCTGCACTTTGTGCTGGGCACGGTGATTTTCACCCTGTCGGGGCTGGATGCGCTGAAAGACATTGCCGAAAAAGACTATGACGAACAGGTCACCACGCGCGACCTGGTCAGACGCCTGCGCCCGGTGGTGGTCGCGGCCATGAACGCGCCGCTGCCCGCCGAGGCGTAACCGCTCGGGCACGGTAGGCGAGTGGTCAGGATGCCGTGTCCAGCTGTTTCACAATGGCCTGATAGCTGGCTTCAGGAAACAGTAGCGCATTGATGGTGGCGGCATAAATGCGCCCGGAGTCGCGTAATTGCTCGATGCTTTCAGCGTCTTCGCTGGCACTCAAGTAGAAAAAATCGTGGCCTTCGATAAAGCCAGCCTTGAGCCGCTTGAAGGCACGAAAGGCCGTCCCTTTGGGATCCCCCCGGCTCCGATCGATTTCCTTCAGTGTCCAGGTGTCAGCGTAATGGGGCATGGAGTACCTATCGGTTTGGGCAACAGTTTTGGTAACTGTTGTGGTAATAGCTTTGGAGACAGGGCGGCCGGCGGTGTGATACTCAGCGCGGCCACGGAATACTCAGCATACCGCTTTATTTTAACGACTCGTAGGCCAGTCAGGATCAGGACCTTTATGCATACCCCGACACTGAGCGACCTTCCGCCGCAAAGCGCGGCATGGGTTGAAATTGATATTCACGACCAGTCGCTGACGCTGTGGCACGGGCAAACGCCAGGCCACCGCTGCCTGATTTCGACCGGCAAGGCCGGCACCGGCCAGAGTGAGGGCAGTGGACAAACGCCGCTGGGCTGGCACTATGTGCGCGCCGCCATTGGCGCCGATGCTCCCGACAACGCCGCCTTTCGTGGCCGGCGCGAAACCGGTGACGTCTACACCCCGGCGCTTGCCGCCAAACACCCCGAGCGCGACTGGGTTTTGAGCCGTATCCTGTGGCTGTGCGGGCTGGAAAAAGGCCACAACCGCGGCGGTCAGTTGGATTCCCAACGGCGCTATATTTATCTGCACGGCACGCCACCCGACGAGCCCATGGGCGTGCCCGCCTCTCACGGCTGCGTGCGCCTGCGCCTTGACGATCTACACTACTTATTCACCCAAGCGTCACCCGGCACGCCGGTCTGGCTGCACGATGGCTCGGTGTGAATAGTTCGGCGTGAATAGTTCGATGTATTGTGACAGCCGTCGATGATCGTCTAACATTACGCTCCCCTTTTGCAGGATCCTTGACGATGACTCAACCCCTAGGCCCGGTCATGCTTGACCTTGAAGGGCCAAGCCTTGGCGCTACCGAGGCGCGCCTGCTGCGCGAACCGGCGGTAGGCGGCGTCATTCTGTTTGCCCGCAACGTGGAAAACGCTGCGCAGGTCAGCCGGCTGTGCGCCGAAATTCGCCGCCAGCGCCCCGAGCTGCTGATTGCCATTGACCAGGAAGGCGGTCGCGTGCAGCGCATCAGGCAAGGCGTTACCCGCCTGCCACCGATGGCGCGGCTGGGCGAACGCTTTGTGGATTCGCCCCAAGAGGGCGCCTCACTGGCCAAAGATGCCGGCTGGCTACTGGGCATGGAAATGGCTGCCTGCGGGCTGGACATTACCTTTGCGCCGGTGCTCGACGTCGACTGCGGCCTTTCCAGCGTGATCGGCGATCGCAGCTTTGGCAGCGATCCGCAGGCCGTGGCGATCCTTGGCGAAGCATTCGTCATGGGACTGCACGAAGCCGGTATGGCGGCGGTGGGCAAGCATTTCCCCGGCCACGGCGGCGTGGCGGCGGATTCGCACGTGGCGCTGCCGGTAGACGAACGCCCGCTTGCCGAGCTTAAAGCGCACGATTTGGTGCCTTTTACGCACTTGGCGGGGCAGCTGGATGGCGTTATGCCGGCACACGTGATCTATCCCGATTTTGATGCGCGTCCGGCGGGCTTTTCGCCCAGCTGGCTGGGCATGCTGCGCGAATCGCTGGGCTTCAAGGGCTGCATTTTCTCCGATGACTTGAGCATGCGGGGCGCCCACGAAGCGGGCGGGCCAATAGAGCGCGCCGAGGCTGCGCTGAGTGCCGGCTGCGATATGCTGCTGGTGTGCAATGACCGCGACGCGGCGCGCGAGGTGGTCGCGGCTTACGCCGGCCAGCAAACCCGCCGGCCGGCCAAGCTGCGGTACGGCCGCGCCCGCCCCGAGCTGGAGGCGCTGGTCGCCCTTAACCGCTGGCGGCGTACCCACGCACGCCTTGAAGCACTGGCCGATGGCGGTGTTGATTCATAGCCGCGCGTGGCGATCGCTTTCTTTGACTCTATCTTTCCGATTTTTCGAACTCCCTGGATCCCGACATGGTAACGCTGGATAAACAAGCGCTTGAGTCTCGCGACTCGATGCGCGAGCTGATGGATAATGCCGACTGCCTGATTTCCCAACAGCAGGTAGAACAGGCGCTGGATCGCATGGCAGAGGCCATTACCCGTGATCTGGGGGACAAGCTGCCGGTATTTTATTGCGTGATGAACGGCGGGCTGATTACCACCGGGCATCTGCTAACCCGGCTGGGGTTTCCACTGGAAGTGGACTATATCCATGCCACTCGGTATCGCAGCCAGCTGCACGGCGGCGATCTTTTTTGGCGGGTGTCACCCGAGGTGCCCATGGCCGGGCGTCACGTGGTCATCGTCGACGATATTCTGGACGAAGGTTCAACGCTTGCCGCGATTCTGGATTATTGCGAAGAAGCGCAGGCGGCAAGCGTTACCACTGCGGTGCTGGTGGATAAGCAGCACGACCGCAAGGCCGTGCCGGGGCTCAAGGCCGATTATTGCAGCCTGAAAGTCGTCGACCGCTACGTGTTTGGCTTCGGTATGGATTACAAAGGCTATTGGCGCAATGCGCCGGGCATCTTTGCACCCAAAGGGCTTTAAGTGGGGATTCAACAAGCGCTTTAACGCGGTGAAAATCGCCGTACCAGCCCGGTTTCGGAAATCATGCGGGTGGAAATCTCCTCGACGGAAAAGCGCGTGGTGTCGATGCTGGGAATGTGCAGCGAACGGTACAGCGATTCTGCCTGTTCTACCTCTTGCAGGCATTGGTCCATCGAGCTGTAGCGGCTGTTGGGCCGGCGTTCGTTGCGGATGGCCGCCAGCCGGCGCGCGTCAATGGTCAGGGCGAACAGCTTGTGATGGTGCTCGGCCAGAAACCGGGGCAGCTTCAGCACGCCGTCTTCGTCCTGGTCGTCTTCGGTCAGCGGGTAGTTGGCTGCGCGGATGCCAAACTGCAGCGCCAGATACAGTGACGTCGGCGTTTTGCCGCAGCGCGAGACGCCAATCAGGATAACGTCGGCTTCGTCATACTGGTGAATACGCGCGCCGTCGTCGTTATCCAGGGCAAAATGCACCGAGTGGATACGATCCATGTACACGTCGTCGCTGCCGATGGCGTGGGTGCGCCCGACGCTGTAAGACGAGTGGGTGGCCAGCTCCTGCTCAAGCGGGGCCAGAAAGGTGGAAAAAATATCCACCTTGAAGCACGGCGCGGCCCGAATGACCTCGCGAATATCCTCATCGACAATGGTGTCGATCACCACCGGGCGCACGCCGTCGCGGTCAGCGGTGGCCTCGATAATAGCGGCAAGCTCCTCGGCTTTTTCCACGGTATCGATATACGGCTTGGTCAGCATGGTGATGTCAACGCCGCTGAACTGTGCCAGCAGGCTGCGACCCAGACTTTCGGCCGTAATCCCGGTGCCGTCGGAAATAAAAAAAGCGGTACGTGTCATAACCTGAAGCCCTGTTCGTGATGCCGGTAATGAGCGGGTTGTCCATGAGGAACGCGATAATGGCTGGCAGCTAGGGTAGCACGCAGAACCGAGTATTTGCCGCTGACTACAAAACTACCGGAAATCCCCCTTTTGTTGTAAATCTCCTCCATCTTCTTAGCGATTAGACCAATGGTTTAGGCCTTGCCTGAATGCTAGGGTGGCAACGTTAATAACCGGCGGTCTACCGGCCGTGGTGACAAGCCGTTGCAGCTCGGTCGTGGCAAACGCCGCGGGTAACAGAGCCGCTGCAAAAACCAGTGCGAGGGGGTTGCGTGGAAGAGTACATTTTATGGTTCGATCAATTGGGCATGACCGATGTCGAACGCGTTGGCGGCAAGAACGCCTCGCTGGGTGAAATGATTTCAAATCTGTCGGGGGTGGGCGTGACCGTACCTGGCGGTTTTGCCACGACCGCCCATGCGTATCGCGAGTTTCTCTCCCACGACGGGCTGAACGAGCGCATTAATGACACGCTCAAACGCCTTGATGTTGATGACGTTAAAGCGCTGTCAAAAGCCGGCAGCGAGATTCGCCAGTGGATCATCGATACGCCGCTGCCGCCGGCCTTTGAGGCGGCGCTGGCGGATGCCTACGATCAACTGCTGGTGCGCCATCCCAACCTCAAGGCCGCGGTGCGCAGCTCTGCCACGGCGGAAGACCTGCCCGACGCGTCCTTTGCCGGCCAGCAGGAAACCTTCCTCAATATTGAAGGCTTCGCCAACATCAAGCGCGCCGTGCACGAGGTGTTCGCCTCACTGTTCAATGATCGCGCGATCTCCTACCGCGTGCACCGCGGCTACGCGCACGAAAACGTCGCGCTGTCCGCTGGCGTACAGAAAATGGTGCGCTCGGAGACCGGCGCGTCGGGCGTCATGTTCACCCTGGACACCGAGTCCGGCTACCGCGATGCGGTGTTTGTCACGGCCTCCTGGGGGCTGGGTGAAACCGTCGTGCAGGGTGCGGTCAATCCCGACGAATTTTACGTGCACAAGCCGACTCTCGCCGCCGGGCGCCCCGCAGTGCTGCGCCGTAACCTGGGTTCCAAGCGCATCAAGATGATTTACGGCGAAGAGGCCAGCGCCGGCAAGTCGGTCGAGACCGTTGACGTTGAGCACAAGGACCGCAACCGTTTTTGTATCAACGATGAGCAGGCCATGGCGCTTGCCCGTCAGGCGGTGACCATCGAGCAGCACTACCACCGCCCGATGGATATCGAATGGGCACTGGATGGCGACGACGGCGAGCTTTACATCGTTCAAGCGCGCCCGGAGACGGTCGTTTCCCAGCAGGAAGGTGGCCGCCTGGAGCGCTTCACCCTGCGTGAAAAGGGCCGCACGCTGGTCACCGGACGGGCGATTGGCCAGCGCATCGGGCGCGGTGCGGTCAAGGTGATACTAAGTCCGGATGATATGGACAAGGTTCAGGACGGCGACGTGCTGGTGACCGACATGACCGACCCCGACTGGGAGCCGGTGATGAAGCGCGCTTCGGCCATTGTGACCAACCGCGGCGGACGCACCTGCCACGCGGCGATTATTGCTCGCGAACTGGGGATTCCGGCGGTCGTTGGCTGCGCCGATTCCACCGAGCAGCTGCATGAAGGTGTTGATGTCACCGTCTCCTGCGCCGAAGGCGATACCGGACACGTTTACGAAGGGCTGCTGGAGTTTGATCGCAAGGTATCCAGCATTGATGCCATGCCGGAGCTGCCGTTCGATATCATGATGAACGTGGGCAACCCCGACCGCGCCTTTGGTTTTGCCGGCCTGCCCAGCGCCGGCGTCGGGCTTGCACGGCTTGAGTTCATCATCAATCGCATGATTGGCGTCCACCCCAAGGCGCTGCTGGACTACGCCACGCTGCCCACCGAGCTGCAGCAGGTTATTGATCTGCGCACCGCCGGTTACGCCGATCCGGTCAGCTTCTACGTGGATAAACTGGTTGAAGGCATTTCCACGCTGGCGGCGTCGTTTCATCCCAAGCGCGTCATTGTGCGGCTGTCCGACTTCAAGTCCAACGAATACGAAAACCTGATTGGCGGCAAGCTTTACGAGCCCGGCGAAGAAAACCCCATGCTCGGTTTCCGCGGCGCGTCGCGCTACATTTCTGATGCCTTCCGGCCGTGCTTTGAGCTTGAGTGTCGGGCGTTGAAGCGCGTGCGCGAGGAAATGGGGCTGGATAACGTCGAGATCATGGTGCCGTTCGTGCGTACGCCCGCCGAGGCTAGCCAGGTCGTTGATTTGCTCGCCGCCAACGGCCTGAAGCGCGGTGAAAACGGACTGAAAATCATCATGATGTGTGAGCTGCCGGCTAACGCCCTGCTGGCCGACGAGTTTCTTGAACACTTTGACGGTTTCTCGATCGGCTCCAACGACCTGACCCAGCTGACGCTAGGGCTGGATCGGGATTCGGGCATAGTGGCGCACCTGTTCGACGAGCGTAACGCGGCGGTGAAAAAACTGCTGGCCATGGCGATTCAAGCCTGCAAAGCTCAAGGTAAGTACGTGGGGATTTGTGGGCAAGGGCCGTCGGATTACCCGGATTTTGCCAAGTGGCTGATGGAGCAGGGTATCGATTCGGTATCGCTCAATCCTGATGCGGTGCTCGAAACCTGGCTGATGCTCGCCGGTAAAACACAGGACTAGCGTTTTTGCGCCAGCTGTTTTGCGCTACCTTTAGTCTTGGCTTCATCCTCGGTTTGCGCCCGATCCTGAAGCGAATGCCCGGCCATGTGCCGGGCCTTTTCGTTACGCTGATCAGAGGAAAATTACGTATGCTACGTTTTAAAAAACGGCTGGTTCCGCTGGGCATGTTGCTACTGCCGCTTGCGGCCCTGGGCTTTGATTACCAAACGCCGGCGATCAGCCCTGAATCGGCCTCAGGCTTTGAGGAAAAGCCGGGATGGAGTGCCGACTCCTTCGCCGTGGTGGCGGCGAACCCGCTGGCGGTGGACGCGGGCTACCAGATTCTGAAGGCGGGCGGCAACGCGATTGATGCCGCAGTCGCCGTGCAGATGGTGCTCGCG
Source organism: Vreelandella subglaciescola (assembly GCF_900142895.1). NCBI lineage: Bacteria > Pseudomonadati > Pseudomonadota > Gammaproteobacteria > Oceanospirillales > Halomonadaceae > Vreelandella > Vreelandella subglaciescola. The sequence goes on along the minus strand of NZ_LT670847.1, from coordinate 502,814 downwards.
CTGGTAGAGCCGCAGTCCAGCGGCATTGGCGGCGGCGGCTTCCTGTTGCATTTCGACGGTAGCCAAGTGGCCGCCTTTGATGGTCGTGAAACCGCGCCGGCGGGCGTCGATGAGACGCTGTTTCTTGATCAGCAGGGCGAACCGCTGGCATTTATGGACGCCGTCACCAGCGGCCGTTCGGTGGGCGTACCGGGTACGGTAAAAATGCTGGAAAAAGCCCACGCTGAATACGGCAAGCTGGCGTGGAAGACGCTGTTTACGCCAGCCATTACGCTGGCCAGAGACGGTTTCAAAGTGAGCCAGCGGCTGCACCAGAGCCTGGCAAGCAATGAGGCCCTGCCGCGCAACCCGGCCGCCAAGGCATTTTACTATACCGCTGAGGGCGAGCCGCTGGCCGTGGGCGAAACGCTGACCAACCCCGCGTTGGCCGCGATACTGGAAGATATTGCCCAGCGCGGTAGTGAGGCGTTTTATGAGGGTAGTATTGCTCGGGATCTGGCTGACCGGGTTCAGTCACAGGCGCAGCCGGGCACCTTGACGGTCGATGATCTGGAAAGCTATGAAATCAAAGAGCGCGAGCCTGTGTGTACGCCGTGGCAGCAGTGGGAGGTGTGCGGTTTTCCGCCGCCGTCATCGGGGCATCTGACCGTGATGCAGATACTCGGCATGCTGGATCAAAAGCCCATGGCCGAGGCACCGCTGGATCACGGCGCACCCAGCAGCGACTGGCTGCATCGCTTCATTGAAGCCTCACGGTTGGCCTTTGCCGACCGCAACCGCTATATCGGCGACCCGGCGTTTGTCGAGGCTCCCGGCGGCGACTGGCAAACCCTGCTGGCGCCGGCGTATCTGGAGCGCCGTGCCGAATTGATGTCGCCCGACAAAAGCCTGGGCGACGAGGTGGCGCCGGGCCAGCCGGGAGCGCTTGATGTAAGCCTGGCCACACCGCCGCGCCAGCCTGAATATGGCACCAGCCATATCAGCATTGTTGATGCCGACGGCGGAGCCGTTGCCATGACCACCTCCATCGAGCAGGCGTTCGGTTCGCGGATTTTCGCCGATGGCGGCACCGGGCTTGCCGGCGGCTACCTGCTGAATAACCAGCTGACCGACTTTTCGTTTACCCCGGAGGTAGACGGCAAGCCGGTGGCCAACCGTGTTCAGCCCGGCAAGCGGCCGCGCTCGAGCATGAGCCCGACGCTGATATTTGAGAACAATAGTGAGCACGAAAGCGAGGGTGAGAATGAGCTTGGCGAGCTGGTGGCCAGCCTGGGCAGCCCCGGCGGCGCGGCGATTATTCCCTACGTGGCGCAAACCCTGGTGGCGCTGCGCGACTGGGGATTAAACGCCCAGCAGGCGCTTGAACTGCCCCACGTGGTAACGCTGGGTGGCGAAGTGTATGTGGAAAAAGATCGCCTGCCGGATGCCACGGCAGATGCCCTGCGCGAGCGAGGGCATACGCTTAACGAGCGCGATTTGACCAGCGGACTCGGTGTAATCGTCCGCCAGCAGGATGGCACTCTGTTCGGCGGCGCCGATCCGCGCCGCGAAGGCATCGTGATGGGTGACTAGCGCCGAGCTAGTGGGATTGCGCCTACTGGCGCAGCCAGCTGTGCAGTTTGATCAGCAGCAGGCCGCCATCGCTTAACTCGCTACGTTCGGCCAGCAGGGCAGCCAGACGGTCGGGGTAGTCGGTAATGATCGCATCCACGCTCATATCCAGCAGCGTCGCCATGCGCTTGCGGCCGTTGACCGTCCAGGCGTGTACTTCATAGCCGTAGGTGGCTGCCAGGCGCATTTCGTTTTCCGTGATGCGGTTGTGCCGTAGCCCCAGCGCGTCAAATCCGCGGCGATCAATGGTGCCGGGAAGCACCAGCTGGGCGAGTAGCGTGGTGCGTAGCGAGGGTGCCAGTTTTTCGACCGTGCTCACCAGCGACGGTGACATGGACGCAATGCGCATTTCGGGCCAGGCATCCGGGTAGCCGCACCGGGGATAGGCGCTGGCGGGCGCTGATACTTCTGCCCAGCAGGCGTAACGGGCGTCGGTTTCTGCATTAAGTTCGGCGATCACCGAAGTGGCGAGCGCGCGCTCGTTGCCGGGGGCGGGTTTGAGCTCAATCATTAGTCCCGCTTTGCCGCGAGTGGTCTCAAGTGCCTGACTAAGCGAGGGAATACGCTCGTCGCGAAAGGCATGGCCAAACCAGCTGCCGATGTCAAAGTGAGATAGCTCCTCGCGGGTCAAATCGCTGATATCACGCGGGTCTCCGGTCAGCCGGGCAAGGCTGCGATCATGATAAATCATCACTTGGCTGTCGGCGCTCAGGCGCACGTCGAGCTCGATGGCGTCGGCGCCGTCCTGAATGGCGCGCTTGAAAGCCGACAGGGTGTTTTCCGGGGCGCGTTTGGAACTGCCGCGATGGGCGATGATGGCCACGTCGTCTTCAAGCTCAAAACTGTTGAGAATCCACCCGGCCTGCAGCGCGGCCAGCGCGATGACGCCCAGTTCGACGGCCCAGCCAAGCCTTCCTGCACGGGCGCCGGGCGGTGCGGTGGGGCGCTGTTGCCGGTGAGCGAGCTGCATGTACAAACACGCCGAGAGCAGCGCGTTGAGTGCAATGCCGGTAAACGTCAGGGCCAGAGTCAGCAACACATAGCCCGTGAGATAGGCCAGCATGGCGGGCAGCAGCACGCTATAACGTTCGGGCAGCCACGCCAAAAGCGGGGTGAACAGCGCATCAAAGGCCAGCGTGGCGAGTATCGGCAGCGCAATAATGCCAACCAGCACCAGCATGACGGCCGCGCCAATAGAGCGGTGCCAGCCGCGGGTCAGTGCGACGCTGCGCGCCAGCGCGCGGTGGGGCGCTTCATGTTCCAGCGCGACCAGCGGCAGCGCCAGCAGCCAGCGCAGATATAACCGCCCGGCAAGCCATGCCCAGCCCAGCAGCAGCGGCAGGGCGCAGGCGATGAAGTACCACAGCACCGGCGGGCGGACTTTTTGCAGGTAGTAGGTATCCAGCCCGCCAAGCCAGAGGTCGTACAGCCAGGCGATGCCCGCCATGAACGGCGCCAGCAGCAGCAGGTGGCTACCCACCTGAAGCACCACCAGCCCGGCCAGTGCAGGCAGGCGACGCGTGCTTGACCACAGAGCCCAAAGCGTGAGGCGGTAGTGGCTTTGGTCATGGCGGCTGGTGGCCACGTGGAGCATGCCGGCCTGCTGCCAATACAGGATGCAGAAGGCCAGCCCCTGCGCGGCGAGCACGCTGACCAGCCCCACGGGGGTAAATAGTAGCGCGACCAGCTCGTCGGCCGTGACCACGGCAGAACCCAGCCGGGCAAACAGCGCGCGGGTTGCCCAGGCGATGCCCGGCAGCACCAGCGTGGAGGCCAGCAGGGTAAATAGCAGGTGAAAGGCGATCAGCGTGCGCAGGCGCTCGCGAAACGTGCGCAGTAGTGAGGCGCCAAGCTGTCTGAGTGGCTGCAGGTGTGGCGTTACGTGAGGCGGCATACGCGATTAAAGCTCAAGCGCCTGCTCGGCAATCACAATGCCGTTGTTGTCGGCGTATAACCACTGGCCGGGGCGCACGCTGACGCCAGCAATATCCACGGTGATATCGCGCGTGCCTTCGCCGCGCTTATTGCTTCTGCGCGGGTGGCTGCCCAGCGCCTGCACGCCTAGTTGAGTGCGCGCGAGAATGTCCACGTCGCGCACGCAGCCGTACATCACGATACCCGCCCAGCCGTTGTCGGCGGCTTTTTGCGCCAGCATGTCACCCAGCATGGCGCAGCGTTGGGAGCCGCCGCCATCGACCACCAGCACCGCGCCGTCGCCCGGTTCGCCCACCGCCTGCTTGACCATGGAGTTGTCTTCAAAACAGGTCACGGTGCGTACCGGGCCGGCAAAGGCACGAACGCCGCCGAAGTTGGTAAACAGCGGGGCGATGACGCTGACCTCGGGGTAGGCGTCGCAGATATCCGGAGTCACAATGGTATTCACGTCGGGTTGCGTCACGGGTGGTTCCTCTGAATGGCCGTTTGATCAATAAAAGAAAAGCGCCCGTTGATTCTCCATGTATCACTGGAGCAATCAAGAGGGGCGCGTGTGCAGAGGCCTACGTTAGCGGTGTTTGTTAGGCCTGTTCGGCGACCGGAATCACGTTGGAGGCGACCTTTTGGTATTCCTCGATTTCATCGAAGTTCATGTAGCGGTAGATCTCGCCGGCCATGGCGTCAAACTCGCTGACGTAGCGGCGGTAGTCGCTGACGCTGGGCAGGCGGCCTTCTACCGCGGCGACGGCGGCAAGCTCGGCCGAGGCGAGGTAAACGTTAGCGCCGTCGCCCAGGCGGTTGGGGAAGTTACGCGTCGACGTGGACACCACGGTGCTCTTGGCCGCGACGCGCGCCTGGTTACCCATGCACAGCGAGCAGCCGGGCATTTCCATGCGTGCGCCGGCGCGGCCAAAGATGCCGTAGTAGCCTTCGGCGGTCAGCTGGTGCTGGTCCATCTTGGTCGGCGGAGCGAGCCACAGGCGGGTCTTCAGGCTGCCGGCGGGCTGTTGTTCCAGCAGTTTTCCGGCGGCGCGGAAGTGGCCGATGTTGGTCATGCACGAGCCGATAAAGACTTCATCGATCTTCTCGCCGGCGACGTCGGAAAGCAGGCGTGCATCGTCGGGATCGTTGGGCGCGCAGAGCACGGGCTCCTTGAGCTCGTCGAGGTCGATCTCGATGACTTCGGCGTACTCGGCGTCCTTGTCGGCGCGCATCAGGCTGGGGTTGTCCAGCCACGCCTGCATGCCCTGAATACGGCGTTCGATGGTGCGCGCTTCGCCGTAGCCGTTGCCGATCATCCACTTGAGCAGGGTGATGTTGGAGCGCAGGTACTCGCTAACGCTGTCGTCGGACAGGGTAATGGTACAGCCGGCGGCCGAGCGTTCGGCGGAGGCGTCGGACAGCTCAAAAGCCTGTTCGGCGGTGAGGTCTTCAAGCCCTTCGATTTCCAGCACGCGGCCGGAGAAAGCGTTTTTCTTACCCGATTTTTCAACCGTCAACAGCCCCTGCTGGATCGCGTAATAGGGGATCGCGTGAACCAGGTCGCGCAGCGTCACGCCGGGCTGGCGCTGGCCTTTGAAGCGCACCAGCACGGACTCCGGCATATCCAGCGGCATCACCCCGGTAGCGGCGGCAAAGGCCACCAGCCCCGAGCCCGCGGGGAACGAAATGCCCATGGGGAAGCGGGTGTGGGAATCACCGCCGGTGCCCACGGTGTCGGGTAGCAGCATGCGGTTGAGCCACGAGTGGATGATGCCGTCGCCCGGGCGCAGCGAGACGCCGCCGCGGTTCATGATGAAGTCGGGCAGGGTGTGGTGAGTGTCTACGTCAACCGGCTTGGGGTAGGCACTGGTGTGGCAGAACGACTGCATCACCAGGTCCGCCTGAAAGCCGAGGCAGGCCAGATCCTTGAGCTCGTCGCGGGTCATCGGGCCAGTGGTGTCCTGGGAACCCACGGTGGTCATCTTCGGCTCGCAGTACATGCCGGGGCGTACGCCGTTCAGGCCGCAGGCCTTGCCGACCATCTTCTGCGCCAGGGTAAAGCCTTTGCCGGTATCGGCGGGCTGCTCGGGCAGGCGGAAGACCTCGGATGCCTCAAGCCCCAGCGATTCGCGCGCCTTGGTGGTCAGGCCGCGGCCGATGATCAACGGAATCCGCCCGCCGGCGCGTACTTCGTCCAGCAACAGCTGGGTTTTCAGCGCGAAGGTCGAGACCACTTCGTCGGTGCCATGACGGCACACCTTGCCCGCGTAGGGGTAAACGTCAATCACGTCGCCCATGGCCAGTTGGTCGACGTTCATCTCGATGGGCAGCGCGCCGGAGTCTTCCATGGTGTTGAAGAAGATCGGTGCGATGTTGCCGCCAAAGCAGAAGCCGCCGGCGCGCTTGTTGGGCGCGTAGGGAATGTCGTCACCGAAGAACCACAGGACCGAGTTGGTGGCCGACTTGCGCGATGAGCCGGTGCCGACCACATCGCCGACATACACCACTGGGAAATCGCTGGCCTTGACCGCTTCAATCTGCTCAAGCGGGCCGGTTTCGCCCGGCGTTACCGGCTCGATGCCGTCGCGCGGGTTTTTCAGCATGGCGTTGGCATGCAGCGGAATATCCGGGCGCGACCACGCATCGGGCGCGGGGGAGAGGTCGTCGGTGTTGGTTTCGCCCGGCACCTTGAACACGGTCAGGGTGATTTTTTCCGCCAGCGCGGGCTTGGAGAGATACCATTCGGCCTCGGCCCAGGACTGCATGACGTCCTGGGCGACCGTGTTGCCGCTACGGGCGCGCTCTTCCACGTCGTGAAAGGCGTCAAACATAAGCAGGGTGTGCTTGAGCTGTTCGCCGGCTTCACGAGCAAGCGTGGCGTTATCCAGCAGTTCGACCAGCGCGGCGATGTTGTAGCCACCTTGCATGGTGCCCAGCAGTTTGACCGCGTGAATCGGGTCGATCAGCGGTGAGCTGGCTTCGCCCTTGGCGATGGCGGTAAGAAAACCGGCCTTGACGTAGGCGGCCTCGTCAACGCCCGGGGGAATGCGCTGGGTGATCAGGTCCAGAATGAACTCTTCTTCGCCCGCCGGCGGGTTTTTCAGCAGATCCACCACAGAAGCGGCCTGTTCGGCATTCAAAGGTTTGGGTGGAATTCCTGCAGCGGCACGTTCGGTAACATGTTGGCGATAGGCTTCAAGCACGGTGGACCCTCTCGGTTGCGTTGGATGGCGCGACTGGATGGCAGGATTTTACGGTAAATTGTTGACAATGTTAAGCGAGCGGCGCCATGACGGCGTTGCACTTTGGGGGCAGGGCGTGGTGTAAAATATCACCCGAGTCGCGTTTTGCGTGCCGTTTTTGGCGCTGGACTACCGCTGACCGGCAGGCGGCGGCGGGTGTGATTCCCTAAATGTCGCGTTACCATAGTCTAACGCCATGGTTTGCAACGCTAGCGTCTAACACCCAACGTCGGCGTCTGCCCCCAACGCCGGGCATTGATGCACGACGGCTTTTCGCCTCTGGTAACCGTATATGACACAATCTGTAACAACCGCACCGGCTACGCCTGGCTGCGTACCGACACCTGCCGGGCACGACATTACCGCCGCTGACCTGCTGCCTGACAGCCTGCTGGATTTTCTCGCCTGCGAAACGCCCCAGGCCTGGCTTGGCTGGGCGCTGGAGCACCCGGAAACGCTGCTGATCGACCATGCCCAGTGCGAGAAAAAAGCGGCCTCTACGGCCATGAACCTGCTTTACCGCTACGTTGATCAGCCGCTGTTGTTGAGCAAGATGTCTCAGCTGGCGCGCGAAGAACTGCTGCACTTCGAGCAGGTGGTCACGCTGATGGAAAAACGCGGCGTGACCTACCGCCATCTCAGCGCCTCGCGCTACGCCGGGGAGCTGCGTCGTCACGTGCGGTCCAACGACCCGGAGCGGTTGATCGACGTACTGATCGTCGGCGCGCTGATCGAGGCGCGCAGCTGCGAACGTTTTGCCCGGCTGATTCCCTATCTTGACGCAGAGCTGGCGCGGTTTTATCGCACGCTGGTGAAGTCGGAAGGCCGTCACTTTGAAGACTATCTGCTGTTGGCAGAAAAGCAGACGGCCGAGCCGCTGGCTGAGCGCATCGCGTTTTTCGTCGCTCGTGAGGCAGAGTTGATACGCTCTGTCGATACGGATTTTCGTTTCCATAGCGGCGTGCCCGCCTAGCCCGCCAATTGTCCAGGCAGGATTATCCCCATGCGCGATGCTTGTGAGTCTGACCAGCTTGTCCTTTTAGGACATTTTTCGCTCACCCTTGACCAGGGAGCGTTGACCCAGTTCAGCTACGATAAGGTCAAGGCGCTGCTGGTCTATTTGCTATTGCACCGCCAGCCGGTTAGCCGGGCGGCGCTGGCTGAGCTGTTGTGGCCGGATCAGGGCGTATCCTCGGGGCGCACCAACCTGCGCCATGCGTTGCACTGCCTGCGCCATGCGTTGGGGGAGCGCGCGGATGACGTGCTCAGCGTGTCGCGCCAGACCATTGGCGTGACGTTGCCCCAGGGTTGGCAGATGGATGTGCATCGGCTGGAGTCGCTGCTCGACGGTCCGCAGGATCTGGTCAATCTTGATGCGGTACTGGCGTGCTACCGGGGCGAGCTGGTGGAAGAGCTGCAGCTGGTCAACTGTGCGGCGTTTCAACGCTGGCTGGTGCAGGTACGCAACGAGTGGCGCCAGCGGGTTGTGCGCTTTGCCGAGCAGGTGCTGGACGCGGCCGAAAAAGTGTCGGACGGCGTGCTGGAACAACTCGTCAGCCGGTTTTCCGGCTATGGGCCGTTTCACCAGCGGCTGGTAAAGCAGCTGGCCGAACAGGGGCAGATGGCGGCGGCTCACGAGCGCTATAACGCCTACTTGCAGCTGCTGCCGCTATCCGGGCAGCAGCCCGAACCCGAGTTTTTACAGCTGGCCAGTTACTGGTCCGACGGCGAAGCCGACCCGCGCGCGATGACGCCCAAGGGAGCCTACTCGCGCGCCCTTGCCGCCGGCAGCGCGCCTCTGCGGGAAGATGAAATCGAGCTGCGTCAGCTCTCGGTCATGGCCATCCGTTTGACGCTCGAAGGCGAATGGCAGGATCGCGGTGCGGTGCAGCGCTGCCTGACGCTGCAGTTGGAACTGCTGCGCTGGCTAGAGCAGCAGTGCCATCACCTGGGTGGCTTTTGGCTGCCCGGCGCCACCGGCGGCCTGGGGCTGGCCTGCTTTGGCACTCATGGGCCTGCGCATCAGCTGGCCGAACTGGTCGCCCTTTACGAACACTGCCGCCATGCGCTGCCCCAAGAGGCCGAGCGCCATTGGGGCGGCGCCGGCGAACCGCCGCATTTTACGCTTGCCGCCGGCCTGCACAGCGGCCGCGCGGTGTATTTGCCCGAGCGCCAGCTGGCGGATCCGCTGGGGCAGGTGACGCAAATGTCGCTTGAGCTGATGAGCGCCGCCGAAGGCAGTGAGCTGGTGATTTCCCAAGAGGCCAGCCAGCACATGCCGCCGGCACTTGACCTGCAGCCGCGGCTGGCCTCACGGCTGGTGGCCAGTGATGGCCGTGTACGCCTGCGGGCGCTGGCGCTGGGGCAGAATGAAGGCGGGCGAGATGCCACACCGCCGAGCCTTGTGGGGCGCGAAACCGCGCTGCGCAAGCTGTGCGATGCGCTGGCGCGTGCGGGTATCGGGCTGCGCCAGAGCGTGATGGTGAGCGGTGCGTCGGGGATGGGCAAGTCGGCGCTGATGGTGAGCTTTCGTCAACTTGAATTGAGCCGCGGCGTGGCAATTTGCTGGCAGCCCACGACGCGTCTTTCGGTGCTTGAACCTTACGGCATCGCGCGTAATTTGATCGCCTGGTACTGCGAGGCGCGCCCCGATGCGACGCATTTGCGTACGCTACAGCGCCGGCTGGCTATGCCGGTGCTGGACACCGCCCGTCAGCAGCGTCTGGAAGAAGCGCTCGGTGCGCGCGAGGTGCAGGACGCCGCGCGGTTGACCCAAAGCGGCGAAGCTACCGAGCTGGTGGTGGCACTGGTGCATCGGCTGGTCGAGCATATCGCCAATGAGCACACGCTGGTATTGATGATCGACGACTTGCAGTGGGTCGATGAACCCTCGTTCAAGGTGCTTGCCGGCCTGCAGGCACGCCTGCCGATCAACACTGCCTTTATGCTGGTGGCAAGCCACCACGGGCGCGAATCGCTGCCGATCAGGCTGCACTGGGACCAGCAAGTGTCTCTTGGCCCGCTGGACGCGCTGCAGTCGTCGCGGCTTTTATCTCTTCTTTCAAGGCGTTATCGCCTGCACCTGAGCCCACGCTTGCGTCATCAGGTAGTGGAGCGCTGCGACGGCGTGCCGCTGTATTTGCAGGAAATCTGCCGGCGACTGGATATCGACCGGCGCGAAGGCCGCACGGTACAGCTGGATGCGCTGCCCAACGGTATTTTCGGCCTGCTGGCCAGCCGGATTGACCAGCTGGGCGGTGATCGCGACGTGGCGCACGTGGCCGCGATGCTGGGGCGGCGCTTTCGTCTGGATTTTCTGGCGGCGTGCAGCGAGCTTGAGCCGGCAGCGCTGAGCCGGGCCGTTGAGCAGATGCACAGACTGGAAATCATCGAGCCGGCAGGTGACAGGCAGAGCACCGTGAAGGAGTACCAGTTCAGCCATCGGCTGCTGCAGGAGGCCGCTTATCTATCGTGCCCGCGCGATGTGCGCACGCGGCTTCATCAGCAGGTCGTCACGCTGATCGAAGAACGTTTTCCGGTGTGGATCAGCCGTCATCCGGGCGATTTTGCCGTACACCTGAGCCGCAGCGGCCACGATGCTCGCAGCGCCCGTTACTTTGAACTCGCCGCCCGGGAAGCGCTGAAAGTCAGCGCCAACCGCACGGCGCTGCGTATGGCGGATTCAGGGCTTGAAAGCCTTGAGCGCGTCGGGCACGAACCGGAGCGTTCCATCAGCCTGCTGACGGTGCGCGGTCAGGCGGCATTCGCGCTTGAAGGCCACGGTTCGCACACGGCGCTCGAGAGCTTTGAACGCGCGCGTACGCTACTGCGCGAGGCGCAGGAAGGGAGCGCTGATCCGGTTGATCCGGCAGCGGTTTTTCTGGTCAAGTGGGGGCTTTGGGTCGCGCATAGCCAGCGCTATGACCATGCGGAGGCCTTTGCGCTGACCGTGATCCTTGCCGAGCTGGCGGCAAAGCTTGAAGACCCGTGCTATCGCCGGCTGGCCGACTACGCCCGGGCCCACTGCGAGTACTGGTCGGGCCATGTCGAGAAAGCCCATCGGCAGCTTGAAGCGCTTGATCCGCTGAATACGCCGATGATGATCGAATGGCTGCCGTTTTCAGATCATCCTCAGGTGACCGCGGCCTGTATTCACGGCTGGGCACTGTGCCTGCGCGGTGATTATTCTCGCGCCGAGCGCCAGATTGCCGGGGCAATACGCCTGGCTGAACAGATCAACCATCCCGGCACGCTGGCGATGGCCTTTCTGGTGGGTGCCGCGCTGTATCGCCAGCTGGGGCACGTGCACATGGCCCGGCGCCACGCAGAAAAAGCGGCGGCCATATCGAACACGCCGGACATGGCGTTGTGGCAGCTTTCGGCGCAGGGCGTGCTGGGCTGGCAAAAATCGCTGGGCGGCGATGCCCGAGGGCTTGGCGAGCTTGAGCAGTGCCTGGAAGAAATGGCCGAACTGACCGGGTTTGAGCGCTATCTGCGGCCGGTGCTCTGGTACACCGACGCCTGTTTGGCGCTGGATAAGCTCGATACGGTGGAGGGTTATCTGGACCAGTGTCTGGACATTGCGCTTGAGCGCAACACGCTGTTTCTGCCCGAGTTGGCCCTGCAGCTGGCCTACGTGCGCGAACGCAAGGGGCGGGCGCCTGACGCGATCAAGGCGCTCGCCAGCCTGGCGATCACCCAGGCGCGCAAGCAGGGAAATCGCCACCAGGAGCTGGCGGCACTCGAACTCTGGCTGACACGCATCGCTCCGGATGACGGCGCGGCGTTGGCCGAGTTCCGGCGTCTGCTGGGCGATGTGCAGCATAGCGATGCGCCGGTATGGCTGCGCTGGATGAGCCTGGGCGATCGCCGGCTGGCCGCCCTGCAGCCGGAAAGCTGAGCCGGGGAAATGAGATAGGAAATACGTGGAGGCTGGAACGTCAGCGGGTGAGCGTTTCCAGCTCGGTCAGGGTATCCAGCGCCTGCTGGCGCTGCTCGCCGCAAATGTCCGCGTCGTAGTCAAACTGGCCGCAGACGGCGGGACGGCGAGGGTCGCCAAACAGGCGGCAGAGATTATCCGCATCCAGCTGTGCGCAGCGCTCACCGGCGGGCTTGCCGTTGGGCATCCCGGGAATTGGCGAGGTGATCGACGGCGCGATGCAGCAGGCGCCGCAGCCGGCGCGGCACCCCGCGGGAGCGGCCGGCTCGGTGTGGAATACCTTGCCCGCGTCGCTAAGGCGTGTTGGCATGCGCTGTCTCTGCGTGTCGGGGTGAATAGTCGAGCGGGTCGGTCATGCCGTTGTCGGCAAATGCCTCAAGCCGTTCGCGGCAGCTGGCGCATTGGCCGCAGGCCTGTTCACCGCCTTCATAGCACGTCCAGGTATCGGCGTAGTCCAGCCCCATGGCCAGTCCGTCGCGCAGAATATCGGCCTTGGTGGCGTGCAGGTAGGGCACGTGTATTTCGACCGGCTCCAGATTGGCAAGGCCAGCGGCATGGCGCATGGCGTCAACAAACGCGGGGCGGCAGTCGGGGTAGAGCACGTGATCGCCGCCGTGGGCGCCGTAGTCCACGCGGTCGGCGCCGATGTTGACCGCCTTGGCAATGGCCAGCGAGAGCAGAATCATGTTGCGGTTGGGCACCGCGGTTGAGGCCAGGTTGTCGCTGGCGTAGTCGCCGTGGGGCATGGCCTGGGCGGCGTCGGTCAGTGCCGAGCTATCGATCAGCCCGTGAATGGCGCGAATATCGACCACCTGATGGGGTACGTCCAGCGCGTGGCAGACGCGCTGAGCGGTATCCAGCTCGCGCACGTGGCGCTGGCCGTAGTCAAACGACAGCGCATGGACGTTACGGCCTTCACGCAGCGCGCGGTGCAAAACGGTAAAAGAATCCATGCCGCCGGAGTAGATTACTACGGTGGCGTTAGCGGTAGACGGTGTGGGCATGCTGAGTCCTCGTGCGGAGAGTTTTCTGGCCGGCAGACGGCCAGCTCCGGGATCCGGTCCGGAATGCCGGCAGTTTACGCAAGCGGCAAGCTTGTGCAAAGACGAACCGTTGTTGAGCGCCGGCGTGTTACGCTTATGCTGTGTTCCGTGCCTTGAATGGCCGGTTGTTGCGTCACGTTTTTAACGTATGTCGGCAGGAAGTCACTATGGCCACCATTGAACATAGCGAAATTGTCAGCGCTGAACCCCAGCGCGTTTTTGCACTGCTGCGTCGGGTTGAAGATTTTGCCGACTATTCCGACCTGATCGAACGGATTGAACCCCTGGGCGATGACCGCTACCGCTGGCATGTCCACGCACTCAAGATGGACTGGACGTTTGACGTGGAAGTGGTGGAGGAAAGCGCGCCGACAACGCTTGCCTGGGCATCGCTTAGCGGGGTGAAAAACCAGGGACGTTATCAGCTCGAGCGTGTTCCCGAGGGCACACGGGTCATGCTGACCCTGAGCTATGAGATCGGCAATCGGCTGATGGAAAAGGCGGTCAACCGGGCGGCAACACCGCTGGTGAGCAAGGTCAGCCGGCAGATTCTTGAGCGGGTGGAAGCCCGGTTGAACGACGAACGCGGCTAGCCGTCGCTGCGTTCGCTGACCCATGTGGCCATAAAGGCACGGCGACGCGCGGCATGCTCAAGCGGCAGTGCCAGCAGGTGGACAAGCTTGGTATAGGCCGCTTCCGGCGTCATGTCGGCGCCCGAGAGTACGCCCGCTTTAGCGAGGTCGCCGCCGGCGGCATAGGCGCCCATGTCAACGCTGCCGCGCGGGCACTGGCTGACCGCGGCAATCAGCTTGCCCTGGTCGTTGGCTCGTTTGAGCACCTCGATCAGGGCCGGATCGTCAGCCATATTACCCGCTCCCCACAGCTGTAAAAGCGCGCCCTTGACCCTGTTATCACCTAGCCAGGCGTCAAGCTGCCAGGCCGCCATGCCTGGCCAGAACGCGATGCGCACCACTTCTCCCTGAGCCACCCGACGGTAATCAGCGCGCGGGCTGTCAGCCGCTAACGCTGCATCGTTGACCTGCGTGGGCCGTTCATCCGCGTAGACCAGTGGTTCATTCAGACACTCGCCCAGCGGCGGGGCGTTGGGGCTGATAAAGGCAGCGTTGGCGCTGGCGTGTTGCTTGGTAGCGCGGACGCCGCGCAGCAGATGGCCGGCAAAGTAGACGGCGACGCCGTCAAGCGCCGGCGCCATGGCAAAGCGCAGGGCACCGTAAAGGTTATCTCGCGCATCGCTGTCCGGTGCTTCAAGCGGGTGCATGGCGCCGGTGACGACGACCGGCCGCGTAATGTCGCTCAGCTGGAACGCCAGGCTGGCCGCCGTCCAGCTGAGCGTATCGGTACCGTGCACGACCACCACGCCGGCGTAATCGGCGTGGCGCGTGCGAATATCGTCGGCAAGCGTTTGCCAGTCGAGCGGCGTGGTGGAACTTGAGTCGATCAGGGGGGAATAGCTGATGACCTCCACGCGGGGAAGCGTCTGGCGCTTCTCTGCGGGCAGTGTCTCAAGGGCGCGATGCATGCGGGCGGCAAAGTCGCCGCCCGGCGTCAACCCGTTCGGGCCTGACCGCATACCGATGGTGCCACCGGTATAGATGACCAAAACGGGTAACGCGGTCGTCGATGACAGGTTCACACACGGCTCCTTGATAACAGCGGATGAATAGCGTTTGACGCGTTAATAGCGCCTGACGATGAGCTGACCCTCCTGCTCATCCAGGCGGTGGTTACGCCCGGCGAACAGGGCAAAGCCGCAGCAGACGCCAAGTATGGTAATCAGCAGCCAGGCAATTTGCGCGGTACTGGCGCCGGCCTGCAGCCTGAGCCCTACAACAAAAGGCCCCATGGAGGCCAGCGTATAGCCACCGCCCTGCACCAGGCCGGAAAGCTGCCCGGCAAGGCGCGACGAGGACGTGCGCAACACCAATAGGCTAAGCGCCAGACTAAAGCTGCCACCCTGGCCCAGACCCAGCAGCACTGCGCCCGGCCATTTCCAGTAGAGCGGGGCGATGAGCAAAAGCGCTAACCCCGAGGCGGAAAGCAGCTGCATCAGCACCAGTGCCGGACGCTGATCGCGCCCCAGCCGTGCGATCCAGGGCGCGGCAAGCGCCGATCCCAGCTGACACATGATGGAAATGGACATGGTCCAGCCGGCCGAGGCTTCATTATAGCCGCGGTCGACCAGCAGCGTTGGCAGCCAGCCAAATACCACGTAGGCCATGGACGATTGCAGCCCCATGAATACCATGACCTGCCAGGTCAGCGGTTGGCGAAGCAGCCGGATAATGCCGCTGGTTTCAGGCGAGGAAACCGATCGAGCTGGCTGCTTGGGCAGGCTTATTTCCCAGAAGGCCAGCGCCAGAAGTGCCAATAGCGCCCAGCTCATCAGGCTTGCCTGCCAGCTGCCAAGCCATGTGGCCAGCGGCACGCTAAGCCCCACGCCTAACGCGCCGCCAAGACACAGCGCCATGGTGTAAAGGCCCGTGACGATATCAGCGCTGCCGGGCAGCTCGCGCTTGACCAGTGCCGGCAGCAGCGTGCCACCCAGCCCGATGGCGCCACCGGCCAGTATCGAGCCGATGTACAGCGCGCCGGGCAGTGGCAGGCCACGTAGCACCAGCCCTGCTGCCAGAATGAGCAGCGCCGCGCTAAGCGCACGCTCGCTTCCCAGACGATTGGCAAGGGCGGGCGCCAGCGGTGCACAAAGCCCCAGAAACAGCACGGGCAGCGTGGTCAGAATGCCTGCCTGGGAGGCGCTTAGCCCGGCCACTTCCTGTAGCCGTGTCAGCAACGGCGCGACAGATGACAACGCCGGGCGCAGATTGAGCCCGACAATAAACATCAAGAGCAAGAAGGTAACGGCACGGCGCGATGACATGAGCAGGCTTATTTCAGGTGGGGGCGCAAATCACCGCGAACGGCATCAAGCAGCGTGATGAAGTGGTAGTCGTGCTCGGTATCCACGCAGTCAACCTGAACGCTGGTGCGCATGCCTTTATCCATGTGCACGCGGTCAAATATCTCGAGGGTGACCTTGCGGGCAGGCTTGTCGCCGGGGGCGATAATGCCGTCTTCCAGGGTAAAAGTTTCCAGCAGGGTAGCGCGAACTCGCGCCTGCTCGCCTTCACTGAGTAAGCGGCGGATAAACAGCCAGCCTTCACACACCAGCGCTTCGTTGTTCTCGCGGGTGCGTAAAAACAGCGTGCGGTAGCAGGCGCCTTCCGCAGCGGCCTTTTCCGCCATGCTGCGATAGGCCTGCATCACTTGTCGGGAAGAGGCGTGGGCATCTTCCAGACGTTGGACAATGCCCGAATGTTCGCGGCTCAGCTGTTCCTGATGTTGAAACGTGAGCCAGCGGCGGTAATCGGCAATCAGTTCAGACGACGCCATAGTCACTCCACGGTGAGTCAATGTTTAGGGTGGTCCTGCCTGTTAGCGGGTTTAACATCGCTAAGGGCTCAACATGTGCATAGTTCGGGCGGACGTTAGCTACGCTCTGATGACGAACGATTGCGGGTGCGCGGTTTACGCGTGCGGCCGGGCTTTGCGGCGCGATTGGCATTGCGCGGCGGACCAGAGCGGCGGCCGTTTTCGATCGGCTGGGCGACGGCGTTGGGATCGGGCTCAAAGCCTGGCTCGATGCGGCGTTCAAGCGAAGACTTGATCAGACGCTCAATGTTTTTCAGCAGCTGAGCTTCGTCAATGCAAACCAGCGAAATCGCCTCGCCCTGGCTGCCGGCGCGACCGGTACGGCCGATGCGGTGAACATAGTCCTCAGCGACGTTGGGCAAATCGAAGTTGACCACATAGGGCAGCTGGTGGATATCGATGCCGCGTGCGGCAATGTCGGTGGCGACCAGCACTTGCAGTTCACCGCTTTTAAACGCTCCGAGTGCCCGAGTCCGCGCTCCCTGGCTTTTATTGCCGTGTATGGCCATGGCCGGAATGGAGCGCTTGGAAAGCTGTTCAGCGAGGCGGTTGGCGCCGTGCTTGGTGCGGCTGAAGACCAGTACCTGATACCATTTTTGCGTTTCAATCAGGTGCGCCAGCAGGTCGCGCTTTTTCTCGCGGTCAACCTGATAAACGGTCTGTTCGACTTTGTCGGCCGTCGCGTTACGCTGTGCCACTTCGATCATCTTGGGATCATGCAGCAGCTGCTTGGCGAGCGCCTGAATCTCGTTGGAGAACGTGGCTGAAAACAGCAGGTTCTGGCGTTTGGCCGGCATCAGGCGCAAAAGCCGCTTGATATCGTGGATAAACCCCATGTCGAGCATGCGGTCGGCTTCGTCAAGCACCAGCACTTCCAGGCGGGAAAGATCGACATGGCCTTGCTGCTGCAAATCCAGCAGGCGGCCGGGCGTGGCAATCAAGACATCGACGCCGCGCTTGAGTGCTTCTACCTGAGGGTTCTGACCCACGCCGCCAAAAATGATATGCGTGCGCAGCGGCAGCTTGGCGCCGTACGTGGCGATGCTTTTGCCAACCTGAGCGGCCAGCTCGCGTGTGGGCGCGAGCACCAGCGCGCGAACCTGGCGGCTGGAGGCGCGTTTACCCTGGCTCAGGCGCTGTAACAGGGGCAGGCCAAAGCCCGCCGTCTTGCCGGTGCCGGTCTGGGCGCTGGCCAGCAAATCATGGCCTTCAAGCACGGCAGGAATTGCCTGCGCCTGAATAGGGGTAGGTGTGCTGTAGCCTTCGGCATTGATGGCATCAAGCAGTTCGGCCGATAAGCCAAGATCAGAAAAATCCATAGTGTCTCCGCACGGCGACTTGAAAATTGCCGTGTGATAAAAACGCCGGGCGGTAGCCGCCAGGCGCAGGGGAATGTTAAAGCGTCGCGTTATTTACGCGGTGGCGTATCATAACACGGCGCGTTGGATCGCGGCGGCAATGTCTTTACTTGCCTTTTCAAAGCTTTGGCCAAGCGCGCGTACCAGCGCCGGATAGCCGTCACTTTCCAGCGCGGTTTGAGTGTGGAAACTGGCCATGTGTATCAGGCGGTTTTGATCGTCACGCAGCTGCCATTGTCCGCTGGTCAGGGCATAGCCGTCGTAGCGCCCCTGGAACTGATCAATACTGATGTGCAGCGATAGCGCGCTGTCATCACCGGATTGGCCCTGCATCACGCGCCAGCCCGGCAGCTCGCGAGAAAGGTTCGCTTGCAGGCCGCGTGCCAGCTGCTGATCCAAACCTTCTGCCCACTGGTGCTCGTTCGCCTCACGCAGTTCGATATCATCCAGCTGCATGACGATGCCGTCGACATCCAGATAATGCGCCAGCCGTAGCCGGGCGATTTCAAGCGTGGCATCTGGCGCGTCGGGCGTGGCTGGCGCGGTGCTTGGCAGCAGGTAGCGCGTGGACGGTGTTACCGTGCCGGCGCAGCCGCTTAGCCCGAGGCTAAGCAGCATCAGCGCGGCGATGATAAGCAGTGAACGCTGAAAGACGGACATGGCATTTCCTTTTTATGTGGCTCTTGCCTGTTGGCGTTTTCCGGGCGCGACATCAGGGCGCTGCCGGTGCGCGCGGCACGGGGTCCGTGGTGTCCAGATTATCAAACAACAGTGCCCGCGGGTTCTCGTTCAGAGTTTTGGTCAGCGGTTGCAGATCGCGCAGCAAACGCTCGATGCGGTCCATGGTAGACAGCACATCCTGATACGCCGGCGAGCTGGGCGACAGCCCCTCAAGGGTGGTGCGCAGTTCTTTGAGCGTAGCATTCAAATTACCCCCCACTTCCTGGGTCTCGGGATCGTCAAGCAGACGATTAAGCGATTCGGAGACGCTCTGAACTTCCTTGAGCGTGGCCTCGGCTGCCTGCATGTTGCGGTCCAGGCCAGTTAACAGCGGATCCACTTCAAGCCCGTTGAGCTTGTCCAGCAGGGCGGTGATCTGCCCCTGAATCTGCGCGAATCCGCCGGTCGTGGTGGGGAACACGCTAACGTCGGCGAACGTTTCAGCGGTATAGCTATCGCTGGATTCACCCTGGAAATTCAGGTCGACAAACAGCGCGCCGGTCAGCAGGTTGCCGTTTTTGAGCGTTGCGCGAAGGCCGATCCCAAACAGGCGCTCAAAGCGTGTCTGCCATTCATCGAGGTCGATATGCGCATCCGCCACGCCCAGCCGCTGAGGCTCAATGCGCACCAGCACGGGAATGGCAAAGCTTGAACGCGAGTCTGGCTGCGGGGCGGTGAATTTCCAGGGAACAGAAGCGACGGTACCCACGCGCACGCCGCGGAACTCCACCGGCGCGCCTTGCTTCAGGCCGCGTACCGTATCGTCCACCAGCAGAACGTATTCGATATAGCGATCAAAAGTGCCTTGGCGCGCGCTGTCTTCGCCGTCGTAAAGGCTGAAGCGGGTACTCGATTCGACCTGCTGACCCATGGGTAAATCGGCGGGCACGCCGAACGTCACGCCGCCGCCCAGCAGGGCCTCAAGTGATTCCAGGTTGACCCGTATGCCGTCGGCATCCAGACGGAAATCAATGCCGCTGGTATTCCAGAAGCGGGTGTTATCGGTGACCAGGCTGGCGTACGGCTTTTCGATAAAAATATGGTGCGATACCTGGCGTTCGTCAGGATCAAAATTGACCTCTTCTACGCGCCCCACGGTATAGCCTTGATAAGACACCGGGTCGCCCACTTTTAACGAGTTGCCCAGCTGGCTGACAATGGTCAGCTGCAGCCCGGCCACGCCTGCGGGTGCGATCGGGGGCACATCGCTCACCTTGAATTCGCGCTTAAACTCTTCCGAGCTGCCGGGTTCCAGCTGTATATAGGCGCCGGAAAGCACGGTGTTAAGCCCGCTGATACCTTCGCGACCAATGCGGGGTTTGACCACCCAGAAGCGACTGTCTTCGGTGAGCATAGCCTCTGCCTCGGGGTGAATACGTGCTCTGATGACGGCATTGGACAGGTCATCGGACAGCTGCACGCTTTGTACCTGCCCGACTTCCACGTTGCGCGTGCGAATCAGGGTTTTGCCGGCTTCGATCCCTTCAGCGTTGTCCATGGTCAACCTGACCAGGGTGCCGCGACTGGTATAGTTGTCGTATATCAGCCACATGCCGATAGCAATGGCGATCAGCGGAATAATCCAGATGGGCGACAGCCTGGCCTGTGTCGAGGCTTTGGCGCGGTCCAGCCTGGGAGAGTGTGAAGGCTCTTCCTCTGAGTGTGAGTTATGCGGTGTATCGTTAGCCATCAACAATTCCCTGGGAGGCTGTGTGTGGGGGCGCGGCGTGGGACCGAGTCTGATCCCATATCAGGCGCGGATCAAAAGACATGGCTGCCAGCATAGTGAGCACAACGACGGCGCCGAAGGCAAGTTCCGCGGGGCCGGGAGTGATCGACATCAGCGTGCCGGCGCGAATCAACGCAACGAGTATCGCCACGACAAATACATCGACCATCGACCAGCGGCCAATAAACTCGGTGATGCGATAAAGCACGGTGCGGCTATGGGCGTTGAGTGCGTGGCTGCGTTTGACGACAAGGCAAAGCCAGGAAAGGGCAAACAGTTTGCCTACCGGCACCATGACGCTGGCAACGAAAATAACGAGGGCAATAGGCCATGAACCTGTCTGATAAAGCTCTATCACACCGCCGATAATGGTAGAAGAAGAGGTTTCCCCCAAGCTTGTCACATTCATTATCGGATACAGGTTGGCCGGAATATACAGGATGGCGGCAGCCACTAAAAATGCCCAGGTACGTTGAAGGCTATGCGGGTGGCGTGCGTGCAAGCGCTCATGACAGCGTCGGCAGCGTGTTTTCTGGCCATTATTCTGCAAGCGGTTGACCAGTCCGCAGGTAGGGCAGCCGGTGAGTTGTTGTTCGGCCGCAGTCGCCGCGGCTTGCGTGCCTTCAGGGGCCAGCGGCTCTCCGTCGAGTGAAAACCACATCCAGTCGGCATCCAGAGACTGGCTGGTCAGCAGCAGCAAAAACGCGAAAACGCAAAATGCCCAGAACGACAGGCCGAGTGAAATCTCGGCAAGGCCGGCGATTTTAATCAGGCTGACCAGCGCACCAATAATAAACACGTCGGCCATCATCCACGGCGTAAGGTGCGCCAGGGTGCGTGCAATATCGCGGCTAAACGGCAAGGGGCGGTGACGCATGAGGCCCGTTTGCAGCCACATCACGGCAAGCAGATAGCAGGCCGGCAATACCACAATCGTCATGATGACAACGATGGCGACAATCGGCTGATGGAAGCTGATCATCGCCGTGGCGGTCTGTGCAAGCCCGATGCGGTTGCTGACGCCACTGACGCTAAAACTGATAAAGGGAAAGGACACGGCGGCCAACAGCGCGATAAAAGCCGCAATGGCCAGCGCCATGCTGCGCTGAGCGGGGTAGTGGTGACGCCGTACGAGCGTACATTCGCAGCGCGGGCAGGCGGCCTTTTCGCCTGGGCTCAGGGGCGGTAGCGCACAGACCCAGTCGCACTCATGGCAGGCACGAAGCCGCCGGCGCTGGGTGCGCGCTTCGGGAGGAGAGCGGTCGACATACGGTGCCTGGTTGGTTAATGCAGGCCGCTTGAGAAAGCGATAATTGATCAATCCTCCTCCTTTTATCAGGACGTTATAATGCCAGCATCCGGGCGTGTCAGGTCGACAGGTGGTGCAAGGTTGCGGCGAGCATGAAGCCGTAAAGCCATTTTTTCCTGGTACCTGATGCGAAGCTTGACCCACACGGCCGCTTCAATAACGATGCAGCGGCGATAGTACCCAGATAACCTCACGAAGGAAACGTTATGTTGCTTCCCGTCCTTGCCGTTGTGGCCGGCCTGATTCTATTGGTTTGGAGTGCCGACAAGTTTATCGATGGTGCGGCGGCAACGTCACGCTGGCTGGGGTTATCGCCGCTTTTGATCGGTATGCTGGTCATCGGTTTTGGCACCTCGGCACCGGAAATGATGGTGTCGGTACTGGCTGCTCTGGAAGGTAGCCCAGAGCTTGCCGTGGGTAACGCCTATGGCTCTAATATTGCCAATATCGGCCTTGTGTTGGGCTTTGTTGCGCTATTGACGCCGCTCGCCGTGCATTCCAGCGTTATTCGCCGAGAGATGCCTGTGTTGATGGTGGTCACACTGCTGACCGGCATCATACTGCTGGATGGTTTGGTGGCACGCTGGGAGGCCGCCGTTATCCTGTTGGTTCTTGCGGGCTTCATGCTATTCAGTGTTTTGCAGTCGCGGGCGCAGAAAAACGATGCCTTGACGGATGAGGTCAGTGAAACGCTAAACAGTCATCCCCTGTCTCGGGGCGTGGCGCTTACCTGGACGCTGGTGGGGCTGGTCGTGCTGGTGGCGAGTTCTCGTCTGCTGGTATGGGGAGCGGTGGAAATCGCCACTGCTTTTGGCGTCAGCGAACTTATTATCGGTCTGACGGTGGTGGCGATTGGTACGTCATTGCCCGAACTGGCCTCGTCAATTAGCGCGCTGCGGCGCAAAGAGCACGATATGGTGCTGGGTAACGTCGTCGGGTCTAACCTGTTCAATACATTGGGCGTTGTCGGGCTTGCCGGCGTGATTACACCGATTGAGGCGGGATCTGACGTTCTCACACGGGACTGGGTCGTGATGACGGTGATGACCATACTAATGATCGTTTTCGCCTTTTCCTGGCGCGGGCGCCCACGCCGGATAAACCGTCTGGAAGGTGGCATCCTGCTGGCGCTGTTTGTGGCTTATACCTCGTATATGGTATCGCTCGTTATGTCCTGATGCTATCTCACGGCATCATGCCGGCCTGAATCAAGGCGGTTTTGCCTTTTCTGATGATGGGTAATGAAAGGAGGTGCCATGCAAGATTTCTTACAGCAGCTGCCCAAGGTAGAGCTGCATCTGCATATAGAGGGCACGCTGGAGCCAGAGCTGATGTTCAAGCTTGCCAGCCGCAATGGCATTACGCTGCCTTATGCCACCGTTGATGAGGTCAGGGACGCCTACCGGTTTGACGACTTGCCAGGCTTTCTGGCGCTCTATTTTCAGGGAATGGACGTGCTGCGTACGTCGCAGGATTTTCATGACCTGGCCATGACGTACTTCATGCGAGCGCATGAAGAGGGCGTTGTGCATCTGGATATGCATTTTGATCCGCAGGCGCACCTGCAGCGCGGCGTCACGCTTGAAGCCGTCATGCAAGGCCTGCTGAGTGCCAGGCAGGAGGCGGAGCAATCGCTGGATTTGACGGTCGGCGTTATCATGGCGTTTTTGCGTGATCGGCCCGCCGACGAGGCGCTCGCCGTGCTGGAACAGGCCAGCCCTTTCTGGTCACAGCTTGATGCGGTCGGCCTGGATAGCGCCGAAAATGGTAATCCGCCAGGTGAGTTCGCCAGCGTTTTTTCGCGTGCCGCTGAGCTGGGGCTGGCGCGAGTGGCGCACGCCGGCGAGGAGGGGCCCGCTGATTATATAATCGAGGCACTGGACATGCTCGGGGTGGAGCGTGTTGACCACGGCGTAAGGTGCCTGGAAGACGAAACGCTGGTTAAACGGTTAAGCGATGAGCAAACGGTATTGACCGTCTGCCCGCTATCCAACGTAAGCCTGGGCGTGGTCAAGGAATTGGGGGATCACCCGCTTCCCGCCATGCTTGATGCTGGGCTGAATGTCACTATCAGTTCGGACGATCCGGCCTATTTCGGAGGTGGCATGCTGGCGAACCATCAGGCGTGTTTCGAAGCGTTTGGCTGGGATGAAGCTACTTTTTATCAGCTCACCCGCAATGCTATCGAAGCCGGCTTCATGTCTCGTGATAGGCGCGCTGATCTGCTGGATCGATTGGAGCGTTTGGCGAATGAATAAGAGCAGGTGGAGTCGCACGCGCAAAAAGTTGCAAATAGCCCTTGCCAACGCGGCCATCAAGCCGTAGAATGCGCACTCGCTGCCGACGACGTCTCACGTCACCGGCGGTGTTAGAGCTTTAAAAGCTCTTGTTTGTCAGGCAGTTAGCGCGTCGGTTTACGTTTTGTTTTTCGATAACCGGTTTTGAAAGCGCCCTTGACAAACACCATGGAATGCGTATAATACGCCTTCTTCGCAGCAACGTTAGCCGCTGAGTCACTAGCGACAACGACACGTTGTTCAGGGTAAGTTTTTATGACTCACCCCGCGACACGCTCTTTAACAAGTTGATCAGGTAATTCATGTGGGCGCTTGCCTGAGTGGGTGACAAATCACCTATTATCAAGGCAAGCGACTCGTCAAAGATGAAGCGACTTCGGCCGTTGAGTTTTTTTGAGAACGTTTGAAACCTTGAGCCAAGTTTGATTCGCTTTTTCCCAATGCCTACGGGTGGCGGGAGAGTAAGAATCACAATGATTGTAAACTGAAGAGTTTGATCATGGCTCAGATTGAACGCTGGCGGCAGGCTTAACACATGCAAGTCGAGCGGAAACGATCCTAGCTTGCTAGGAGGCGTCGAGCGGCGGACGGGTGAGTAATGCATAGGAATCTACCCAGTCGTGGGGGATAACGTGGGGAAACCCACGCTAATACCGCATACGCCCTACGGGGGAAAGAAGGGGCCTTCGGGCCTTTCGCGATTGGATGAGCCTATGTCGGATTAGCTGGTTGGTGGGGTAATGGCTCACCAAGGCAACGATCCGTAGCTGGTTTGAGAGGATGATCAGCCACATCGGGACTGAGACACGGCCCGAACTCCTACGGGAGGCAGCAGTGGGGAATATTGGACAATGGGCGCAAGCCTGATCCAGCCATGCCGCGTGTGTGAAGAAGGCCCTCGGGTTGTAAAGCACTTTCAGTGAGGAAGAACGCCGTCGGGTTAATACCCCGGCGGAAAGACATCACTCACAGAAGAAGCACCGGCTAACTCCGTGCCAGCAGCCGCGGTAATACGGAGGGTGCGAGCGTTAATCGGAATTACTGGGCGTAAAGCGCGCGTAGGCGGCTTGATCAGCCGGTTGTGAAAGCCCCGGGCTCAACCTGGGAACAGCATCCGGAACTGTCAGGCTAGAGTGCAGGAGAGGAAGGTAGAATTCCCGGTGTAGCGGTGAAATGCGTAGAGATCGGGAGGAATACCAGTGGCGAAGGCGGCCTTCTGGACTGACACTGACGCTGAGGTGCGAAAGCGTGGGTAGCAAACAGGATTAGATACCCTGGTAGTCCACGCCGTAAACGATGTCGACCAGCCGTTGGGATCCTTGAGATCCTTGTGGCGAAGTTAACGCGATAAGTCGACCGCCTGGGGAGTACGGCCGCAAGGTTAAAACTCAAATGAATTGACGGGGGCCCGCACAAGCGGTGGAGCATGTGGTTTAATTCGATGCAACGCGAAGAACCTTACCTACCCTTGACATCCTGCGAACTTGGTAGAGATACCTTGGTGCCTTCGGGAACGCAGAGACAGGTGCTGCATGGCTGTCGTCAGCTCGTGTTGTGAAATGTTGGGTTAAGTCCCGTAACGAGCGCAACCCTTGTCCTTATTTGCCAGCGCGTAATGGCGGGAACTCTAAGGAGACTGCCGGTGACAAACCGGAGGAAGGTGGGGACGACGTCAAGTCATCATGGCCCTTACGGGTAGGGCTACACACGTGCTACAATGGCCGGCACAAAGGGCTGCGAACTCGCGAGAGTAAGCGAATCCCATAAAGCCGGTCTCAGTCCGGATCGGAGTCTGCAACTCGACTCCGTGAAGTCGGAATCGCTAGTAATCGTGAATCAGAATGTCACGGTGAATACGTTCCCGGGCCTTGTACACACCGCCCGTCACACCATGGAAGTGGACTGCACCAGAAGTGGTTAGCCTAACTTCGGAAGGCGATCACCACGGTGTGGTTCATGACTGGGGTGAAGTCGTAACAAGGTAGCCGTAGGGGAACCTGCGGCTGGATCACCTCCTTAAACGATGCGTCATCCGCCCGGCAAGCGCTCACAATGAATTACCTGATCAAGCGAATAGAGCAAACGGTAGCTATTAAATAATAATGGCTATTTTAGCTGTCGCATAAAACGTTAAATCAGTTGGTAAGTATCGGCCGATTTAGCTTTGTTTGTGCCGGTTAAAAACCGGGTCTGTAGCTCAGTTGGTTAGAGCGCACCCCTGATAAGGGTGAGGTCGGCAGTTCGAGTCTGCCCAGACCCACCAAATTTGCGTGATGCGGCGTTAAAACACAGCTCGTATAGCAGGCTATACTTCGCTGAGTTTTTCCTGGCCTCACAAAAATTTTTGGTGAGCAGTGCGGTTTTAGTAAAACGATTTGGGGCCTTAGCTCAGCTGGGAGAGCGCCTGCCTTGCACGCAGGAGGTCAGCGGTTCGATCCCGCTAGGCTCCACCAATACGCCACACGTCACGTTATTTTCCGTTTGTTTGTGTTCCATGACCATTGATAAGTACATAACGCATGTTGTGCTTATCACTGTTCATTGAACAGTTGCTCTTTAACAATGTATATCATGCTGATAAAAACCGATGGTTTCGTTAAGAATTCTGTTTTAATGTTTTTAAAACAAGAGCTTGATGAAAGCATCATGTGATACGTCTCAAGCGTATCCGGCAATAATCGTTGTCATTGCGACCCCGACTCCTTCGGGTTATAGGGTCAAGCAATGAAGCGCACACGGTGGATGCCTAGGCAGCCAGAGGCGATGAAAGACGTTGTAGCCTGCGATAAGCGTCGGTGAGGTGGCAAACAACCTGCGACCCGGCGATCTCTGAATGGGGAAACCCACTCACCATAAGGTGAGTATCGCATCCTGAATACATAGGGATGCGAGGCGAACCGGGGGAACTGAAACATCTCAGTACCCCGAGGAAAAGAAATCAACCGAGATTCCCCCAGTAGCGGCGAGCGACCGGGGACCAGCCCTTAAGCGTGTGACTGATTAGACAAAGGCATTGGGAAATGCCGCCATAGTGGGTGATAGCCCCGTAGTCGAAAATCTGATCGCGTGAAATCGAGTAGGTCGGGGCACGAGAAACCTTGACTGAAGACGGGGGGACCATCCTCCAAGGCTAAATACTCCTGGCTGACCGATAGTGAACCAGTACCGTGAGGGAAAGGCGAAAAGAACCCCAGTGAGGGGAGTGAAATAGATCCTGAAACCGTGTGCGTACAAGCAGTAGGAGCAGACTTGTTCTGTGACTGCGTACCTTTTGTATAATGGGTCAGCGACTTATTTTCAGTAGCGAGCTTAACCGACTAGGGGAGGCGTAGGGAAACCGAGTCTTAACAGGGCGAACAGTTGCTGGGAATAGACCCGAAACCGGGCGATCTACCCATGGCCAGAGTGAAGGTTGAGTAACATCAACTGGAGGCTCGCACCCAAGTATGTTGAAAAATGCTGGGATGAGCTGTGGGTCGGAGTGAAAGGCTAATCAAGCCCGGAGATAGCTGGTTCTCCTCGAAAGCTATTTAGGTAGCGCCTCACGTATCACCGCCGGGGGTAGAGCACTGTTTCGGCTAGGGGGTCATCCCGACTTACCAACCCGAGGCAAACTCCGAATACCGGTGAGTGCGAGCGTGGGAGACACACAGCGGGTGCTAACGTCCGTTGTGAAAAGGGAAACAACCCAGACCGTCAGCTAAGGTCCCGAAATCCTGGTTAAGTGGGAAACGATGTGGGAAGGCTCAGACAGCTAGGAGGTTGGCTTAGAAGCAGCCATCCTTTAAAGAAAGCGTAATAGCTCACTAGTCGAGTCGGCCTGCGCGGAAGATGTAACGGGGCTAAACCAGGTACCGAAGCTACGGGTTCATCCTATGGATGAGCGGTAGAGGAGCGTCGTGTAAGCCGATGAAGGTGGATTGAGAAGTCTGCTGGAGGTATCACGAGTGCGAATGCTGACATGAGTAACGATAAAGGGCGTGAAAAACGCCCTCGCCGGAAGACCAAGGGTTTCTGTTCGACGCTAATCGAAGCAGAGTGAGTCGGCTCCTAAGGCGAGGCCGAAAGGCGTAGTCGATGGAAAACGGGTCAATATTCCCGTACCTCACAGTATTGCGAAGGGGGGACGAAGAAGGCTAGGTGAGCCAGGCGTTGGTTGTCCTGGTGAAAGTCCGTAGGCTGGGAGTCCAGGTAAATCCGGATTCCTAAGGCCGAGAGACGAGACGAAGACACCACGGTGTTGAAGTCATTGATGCCACGCTTCCAGGAAAAGCCTCTAAGCCTCAGATACTGCGAGACCGTACCCCAAACCAACACAGGTGGTCAGGGTGAGAATCCTAAGGCGCTTGAGAGAACTCGGGTGAAGGAACTAGGCAAAATGGTGCCGTAACTTCGGGAGAAGGCACGCCGGCGTAGGGTGAAGAGACTTGCTCTCTCAGCCCGAACCGGTCGAAGATACCAGGTGGCTGCAACTGTTTACTAAAAACACAGCACTCTGCTAACGCGCAAGCGGACGTATAGGGTGTGACGCCTGCCCGGTGCCGGAAGGTTAAATGATGGTGTTAGCTTCGGCGAAGCACTTGATTGAAGCCCCGGTAAACGGCGGCCGTAACTATAACGGTCCTAAGGTAGCGAAATTCCTTGTCGGGTAAGTTCCGACCTGCACGAATGGCGTAATGATGGCCACGCTGTCTCCACCCGAGACTCAGTGAAATTGAAATCGCCGTGAAGATGCGGTGTACCCGCGGCTAGACGGAAAGACCCCGTGAACCTTTACTATAGCTTCACACTGAACGCTGATGTTGCCTGTGTAGGATAGCTGGGAGGCTTTGAACTCCGGTCGCCAGATCGGAGGGAGCCACCCTTGAAATACCAGCCTGGCATCATTGGCGTTCTCACTCTGGTCCGTAATCCGGATCGAGGACCGTGTGTGGTGGGTAGTTTGACTGGGGCGGTCTCCTCCTAAAGCGTAACGGAGGAGCACGAAGGTACCCTCAGCACGGTCGGACATCGTGCAATGAGTGCAAGAGCATAAGGGTGCTTGACTGCGAGACTGACACGTCGAGCAGGTGCGAAAGCAGGTTCTAGTGATCCGGTGGTTCTGTATGGAAGGGCCATCGCTCAACGGATAAAAGGTACTCCGGGGATAACAGGCTGATACCGCCCAAGAGTTCACATCGACGGCGGTGTTTGGCACCTCGATGTCGGCTCATCACATCCTGGGGCTGAAGTCGGTCCCAAGGGTATGGCTGTTCGCCATTTAAAGTGGTACGCGAGCTGGGTTTAGAACGTCGTGAGACAGTTCGGTCCCTATCTGCCGTGGGCGTAGGATGTTTGAGAAGGGCTGCTCCTAGTACGAGAGGACCGGAGTGGACGCATCTCTGGTGTTCCGGTTGTCACGCCAGTGGCATTGCCGGGTAGCTAAATGCGGACGGGATAACCGCTGAAAGCATCTAAGCGGGAAGCCCCCTTCAAGATGAGACATCCCCGAGGCCAAGAGCCTCCTGAAGGGCCCAGCAAGACGAGCTGGTTGATAGGCACGGTGTGGAAGCGCTGCAAGGCGTTGAGCTAACGTGTACTAATGGCCCGTGAGGCTTGACCCTATAACACCCAAGGGGTTGGCGTCGCAGGACAACGATAAGCTGTCATAAGGCAACGACCTTGATGACAGGCCGGATACGATGAGACGATCACATAGCGTTTTTAGCACAACGTGTTTAAAAAAGTCAGCATGATATATACCCGTTTCGCCTGACGACCATAGCGTGCGTGAACCACCTGATCCCTTGCCGAACTCAGTCGTGAAACCGCTCAGCGCCGATGGTAGTGTGGGGTCTCCCCATGCGAGAGTAGGTCATCGT
The DNA here is from genome assembly GCF_900142895.1 of Vreelandella subglaciescola. NCBI lineage: Bacteria > Pseudomonadati > Pseudomonadota > Gammaproteobacteria > Oceanospirillales > Halomonadaceae > Vreelandella > Vreelandella subglaciescola. Next base: position 473,341 of record NZ_LT670847.1, on the reverse strand, counting down.
CAGGCACTTATACTGCAATCAACCCAGCCAATCGGCTGGGTTTTTTGTGTGCGTGGAAGACAAGTGGCATGAATGAAGAGATGAAATAGCAGCAGCTAAGTGAGTCGGTGGGCCCTTTTTTTATCTGCCGGTGTTTTCTGTATCAGGGACTTCACCCGGAATGCGGTAGCGCACGGTGCCGTCCTGTGTGTCTTCGTAGCGCGCATTTTCATCTTCCACCGGAACGCCAATGACGGTTTCCCGAGAGCCGTCGGGCCAAGTATAAGTGGTGCAGCCGGATATGACGGCGCCAAGAAAAAAAATGAGGCAGAAGCATAGTAAGCGGTTGTATCGCAACGGTATTTCTCCTTGATAAAAATGCGGTATTCAGCATACAACATACTGACATTTAGCATGAAAGTGATGCAAAAATATGGATTCACGCATATTTCATATCCCTGCCGTATTAATACAAAAATCTGCACGCAATAAAATATCTACCTTGGTATGCACGATGCGGGGTGAGGTGTACAATTTTGGTAAAGTATTTTAGCGACTCTAAAAGGTAGCCACATGAGTTTAAGCGTAGCATTAATCCTTCTGGCCGTTGGTGCCGCTGTAATCGTCGCGCTGGTGGCTTATGCCGTCAAGCTTCGCGGGGAAGTACAGCGGCGCGACGCATTCCGGTGTGAAGAAGATGCGCGGGCTATCACCAATAGTCTGGAAAATCTGGATTACGTTACCGCAGCGCTGGTGCAGGAACAGGTCGAGATTACCGAAGGCGCCTGGCGCTGTAAGGTATTGCTGGAAATTGTAGAACCGAGCCTTGCTGAGCGCGCAGAATTTAGTGCATTTGCTGAAGTTTACAGTCGTACACGGCATTTGCAGACACATTCAGCGCGAAGTAAGCTGACACCTCGCGAGCGTATGCGCGAAGACAAGGAAAGGCTTCAGGTCGAAGATGAAATGCGCCAGCCTGTGCTGCAAGCTGCACAAGCCGTGATTCAATGGCGTGCCAACGGTGGAAAAACATTGCATTAAAGCATACGGCATTGAAAATGCACGGCTTATCTTTATGCTAGACTGTTGATGTAGTCACACTAGACTGTGTTGTACGGGCATTGGCTGCGCCACGTTGTGTATTGCTTCTTGGTGGCAGGATGTTCAATGATGGACGTGCCGTTTGGCTCTTATGGCATGTGTGCCGGCCTGTGCTGGGATAACGCCTGCGGATGCTTAAATAAAAGAAGCACGAAAGTGGAAGCTGGTTCGTGATATCACTTCCCGCATTGGATCAATGAAGGAGTTTCGCATGAAAAAATCAACGACTGGCTTGCTGATCGGTTCTGCCCTTGCTGTTGGCCTTTCCGGCTGCGCCAGCTCGGCGTCACAAACGTCTGGGCAAACGGCGAGCAGTGATGCAGACCGCAGCTGGTATCAGCATCCTGCTGTATGTGGTCTGGCCGGCAGTGTGATTGGTGGCGGTCTGGGTTATGCCTCAAGCAGTGAGTCTGACGAAGATACCGGCGCGGCTGTCGGCGCAACGGCAGGCGCTGCTATTGCGGCTTACCTCTGTGCTGACAAGTCTGAAGAAGTCAAGCCGCAGTGCCCGAGCTACGGTGAAGTGCCGGCCGGCGTCGCCGTCAATGCAGAAGGTTGCCCGCTTGATTCGGACAACGATGGCGTGCCGGACTACCGTGACCAGTGCCCGGGTACACCGGCAGGCGTTGCCGTTGATGCCAAAGGCTGCCCGCTTGACTCTGACAATGATGGCGTGCCGGATTACCGCGACCAGTGCCCGAACACTCCGGCCGGTGAGGAAGTCAACGCGCTGGGCTGCCCGGAAAGCCTGGTACTGGAAGGCGTCAACTTCGAGTTTGATTCTGCTACGCTTACCAGTCAGGCCGAATACGAGCTGGATGACGTAGCCGAGAAGCTGGTAAACAACCCCAAAGTGCGCGTACGCATTGAAGGGCATACCGATTCCGTAGGTGGTGCGCAGTACAACAAGGATCTGTCGCAGCGTCGTGCTGAATCCGTGGCTAGCTATCTCCAGTCGAGCGGCGTACAGCAAAATCGTATGAAGTCGGTTGGCTTTGGTGAAGAGCGTCCGGTAGCGACCAACGATACTGACGCTGGCCGTGCTGAAAACCGTCGCGTAGCACTTGACGAGTGGAACTAAGCAGCCAGTACACGCTGAAATAAGAGGCGTAATGTATTGAGCTGACAGCAGTGAATGTATCGCTGTGAACAAGCGGGAGGCGTATACGCCTCCCGCTTTTCTATTTCTGGGATGCCTGAAATCTGGTAGGCTGTGTCGCCATTGTGCGGCTCAGTCTGCCGCTTTATACCGCCGATAACGACCATTGATAGCGATATGTGATCCTTGGTGTGGATCACCACTGCGCTCAAGGAAAGAATTGAATGCCCATAGTTACCTTGCCTGACGGCAGCCAGCGTTCGCCGGACGAGCCGCTCTCTATTATGCAGCTGGCAGAATCCATTGGCCCTGGTTTGGCCAAGGCTTGCATCGCCGGAAAAATCGATGGCGTGCTGGTTGATGCTGCTGATCTGATTGAGCAGGATGCCGACGTGGCGATTATCACATCACGTGATGCCGAAGGGCTGGATATCATTCGCCATTCCTGTGCTCACCTGGTTGGGCATGCGGTCAAGCAGCTATATCCCGACGCGAAAATGGCGATTGGGCCCGTGATTGATGATGGCTTTTACTACGATGTCGACTTCGGTCGTTCGGTAACGCCAGAAGACCTTGAGACGATCGAAGCGCGCATGCAGTCGCTGATCAAGCGGGAATACGATGTGGTGCGCGAATATGTCGACCGTGATAAAGCCATGTTGGCATTTCTGCACCGGGATGAACCTTACAAGCAGGAAATCGTGCGGGATATCCCCGAAGGCGCGACCATCAGGCTGTATCACCACGAAGAATACGTGGACATGTGCCGCGGGCCGCATGTGCCCAATACGCGCCATCTCAAGGCGGTCAAGCTAACCAAGCTGGCCGGCGCTTACTGGCGCGGTGATGCTGAAAACCCGATGTTGACGCGCATTTATGGCACAGCCTGGGGCGATAAAAAACAGCTCAAGGCCTATCTCAAGCGGCTTGAAGAAGCGGAGAAGCGTGACCACCGTAAGCTTGCACGCAAGATGGACCTCTTTCACCTGCAGGAAGAAGCCCCGGGCATGGTGTTTTGGCACCCCAACGGGTGGAGCATGTATCAGTCGCTTGAAGACTATATGCGGCGGATACAGCGTGAAAACGGTTACCAGGAAATCAAGACCCCTCAGGTAGTCGATCTGTCGCTATGGAAAAAATCGGGGCACTGGGGACATTACAATGAGCTGATGTTCACGACGGAATCGGAAAAGCGCGAGTACGCAGTCAAGCCGATGAACTGCCCGTGTCACGTGCAGGTCTTCAATCAGGGGCTCAAGAGCTACCGTGACCTGCCGCTGCGCCTGGCCGAGTTTGGCTGCTGTCACCGCAATGAACCTTCAGGTTCGCTGCACGGCTTGATGCGGGTGCGTGGCTTTACCCAGGATGACGCGCATATTTTCTGTACTGAAGATCAGATTCAGGCGGAGGCCGAGGCGTTTATTGCCTTGACGCTTGAGGTCTATGAAGCGCTTGGCTTTAGTGATGTTGAACTGAAGCTTTCCACACGCCCGGAAGGCTACCTGGGAGAAGCGGTGCTTTGGGATCAGGCTGAAAAGGGGCTTGAGGCGGCGCTCAACGCTACCGGCCTTGATTGGGAGCTCCAGCCGGGGGAAGGCGCTTTTTACGGCCCGAAAATTGAATTTGCGCTGCGTGACTGCCTGAATCGTGTCTGGCAATGTGGTACGCTGCAGTTAGACTTCAACCTGCCAGGGCGGCTGGGTGCTCAGTACGTTGATGAAGACGGTAGCCGCAAAGTGCCGGTTATGCTGCATCGCGCTATACTGGGGTCGTTCGAACGCTTTCTGGGCATTTTGATAGAGCACTACGCCGGCGCGATGCCGCTCTGGCTTGCGCCGCAGCAGGTGGTGGTCATGACTATCACTGATGCGCAACGTGATTATGCCCTGGCATTAGAGCAGCGTTTGCAAAAACAGGGCCTTCGGGTGAAAGCCGACTTGAGGAATGAGAAGATCGGCTTTAAAATCCGTGAGCACACGCTACAGAAGGTTCCCTATCTCCTGGTGGTAGGAGATAAGGAAGTTGAGACTGACTCGGTCGCCGTACGCACGCGCAGCGGCGAAAATCTTGGTACCATGGCGATTGAAGAACTCATCCAACGTCTTGACACCGAGAGAGCAGCTCTGACGACATCGTCAATTGCCTAAGGAGACGGAGCAATCAAGCGAAGCAACCAGCGCGGGCGCCCACAAGAAAAGCGCCCACCAATGAACGAGCGCATTATCGTGGACCAGATACGCCTGATCGACAGTGACGGCGAACAGCTCGGGGTCGTGCCCACGCGCGACGCTCTCGAGCGTGCTGGAGAAGCGGGAATGGATCTCGTGCAAATTTCGAATGCCGATCCTATCGTCTGCAAGATAATGGACTACGGCAAATTCGTCTTCGAGCAGAAAAAGCAAAAAGCTGCTCAAAAGAAGAAGCAAAAGCAAATCCAGGTCAAGGAAGTCAAATTCCGTCCTGGCACCGATGAAGGCGACTATCAGGTAAAGCTGAAAAACCTGACCCGCTTTCTGGAAGGTGGTGACAAGGGTAAGGTCACATTGCGCTTCCGGGGACGTGAAATGGCGCACCAGGACATCGGCCGCAAGCTGATGGAACGGATCGCCGCAGACCTGGATGATATCGGATCAGTGGAGTCCTTTCCCAAAATGGAAGGGCGCCAGATGATCATGATTCTTGCCCCGAAGAAGAAGTGATCCAATGGCCGGTCAAACGGGCCAGCGTTTTTCGCTGGTTGGCCTTGGGTTTTCTAAAAAATATCGAGCGGAGCTATTCTCATGCCGAAAATCAAAAGCAACAGCGGTGCTGCAAAGCGCTTCAAGAAGACCGCTAACGGCTTCAAGCACAAGCAGTCTTTCCGTAGCCACATTCTGACTAAAAAGTCGACCAAGCGTAAGCGTCAGCTGCGTGGTATGAAGCAGATTCACGGCGCCGATAAAGCGTTGATCCAGCGTATGCTGCCGAACCTGTAAGCGGTCGAATTTTCTGGAAAACGCCAAATGGCGTTGTTCCAGCCTTTAAAGTCAGGAGTGTGTTATGACTCGTGTTAAGCGTGGCGTAGTTGCCCGTCGTCGCCATAAAAAAGTGTTGAAGCAGGCCAAAGGGTATTACGGTGCCCGGTCGCGTGTTTTCCGCGTTGCCAAGCAGGCCGTTATCAAGGCCGGTCAGTACGCGTATCGTGACCGCCGTAACCGCAAGCGCCAGTTCCGCGCGCTGTGGATTCAGCGGATCAACGCCGGTGCACGTCAGCAAGGGCTGTCGTACAGCCGTTTTGTTGGTGGTCTGAAGAAAGCCGGTATCGAAATTGATCGTAAGGTACTGGCTGACTTGGCTGTTCACGAGAAAGCGGCGTTTGCTGCCATCGTGGAAAAAGCCAAGGCTGCCCACTAACGCATTATTGGCGCCGCGCGCGTACGTAATGCGATAGGTCTCATCACGTGACCCGTACAGGGGAAGAGCAGCCGCTCTTCCCCTGTTTTTTTGTCACCGTCAACTTGCCATTCCTGATGTTTGTCATTTTTGATGCTGGTCATTTCTGACATCAGGAGAATGCCTAACTCGGAGTCAATCGGATGGATCACCTTCCTACTCTGGTCTCTGACGCACGCTCTGCCATCCAGGCAGCATCAAGCGTCGCGGCGCTAGAAGAATTACGTGTCCACTATCTGGGCAAAAAGGGCCAGGTCACGGCCTTGCTTAAAGGGCTGGGTAAGCTTTCAGCCGAGGAACGCCCGGCGGCCGGTGAGCGCATCAATCAAGCCAAAAAGGCGCTTGCCGACGATCTTGAGCAAAAGCGTAACCAGTTGGAAACGGCGGCGCTTGAAGCACGGCTGGCGGCGGAAGAAATTGACGTAACGCTACCCGGGCGAGGCCAGCCCCAGGGCGGCCTTCACCCGGTAACACGCACGCTGGAACGCATCGAAGCGCTGTTTACCCGCATCGGTTTTGACGTTGCCGTAGGGCCCGAAATTGAAGACGACTATCATAATTTCGAGGCGCTCAATATTCCCGCGCACCATCCAGCGCGCGGCATGGCGGATACCTTTTACTTTGACGCCACGCGGCTGTTACGTACGCATACCTCGCCGGTGCAGGTGCGCACCATGAAGGCCAGCGAACCGCCGATTCGTATCGTTTGCCCCGGGCGGGTGTATCGTAGCGACTCGGACTTGACCCATACGCCGATGTTTCATCAGGTAGAAGGGTTGCTGGTTGACGAAGGCATCAGCTTTGCCGATCTGAAGGGCACCATTGAAGATTTTCTCCACGGCTTTTTTGAACGCGAAGATTTGTCGGTGCGTTTTCGCCCCTCTTACTTTCCGTTTACCGAGCCGTCGGCAGAAGTCGATATCCAATGCGTGATATGCAGCGGTGAAGGTTGCCGCGTGTGCTCTCACAGCGGCTGGCTTGAAGTGATGGGCTGCGGCATGGTGCACCCCGAGGTATTCAAGCACTCGGAAATTGACGCTGAGCGCTTCAGCGGTTTCGCTTTCGGCATGGGGGCAGAGCGTTTGGCCATGTTGCGTTACGGCGTTAACGATCTGCGCCTGTTTTTCGATAACGACCTGCGCTTTTTGCGCCAGTTTGCCTAAGCCTACTGCTGAACACAGGATAGAACATGAAGTTTTCTGAACAGTGGCTGCGTGAATGGGTGTCTCCGCAGCTGGATACGCAGGCCATGGCCGATCAAATCACCATGGCGGGTCTGGAAGTAGACGCCATCGAACCCGTAGCCAAGGCATTTAGCGGCGTTGTCGTTGCCGAAGTGCTGAGCAAAGAGCAGCACCCTGATGCCGACAAGCTGAATGTCTGCACCGTCAACGACGGCTCGCCAGAGCCGGTGCAGGTCGTATGCGGAGCGCCGAATGTGGCAGTCGGGCAAAAGGTCCCCTTTGCACAAGTGGGTGGCGTGCTGCCCGGCGACTTCAAGATCAAGAAAGCCAAGCTGCGTGGCGTTGAGTCACGTGGCATGATCTGCGCTGACTCCGAACTGGGGTTGGCAGAAGAAGCCTCGCCGGGCATTTTTGTGCTGCCGGCATCGGCTCCCACGGGAGAAGATTTTCGCCGCTACATGGGGCTGGATGACACCACGATTGAGGTGGATTTGACGCCCAACCGCGGTGACTGCCTGAGCCTCAAGGGGCTTGCCCGGGAAGTCGGTGCGCTTAACCGCCTGGCCGTTACCCTGCCGGAAACGCAGCCGGTAGCAGTGAGCATCGACGCGACGCTGCCGGTACAGATTGAAGCGGCGGAGCAATGCCCGCGTTATGTCGGGCGTGTGGTAGAAGGCGTGGACGTGTCGGCGCCGACGCCACTCTGGATGGTCGAACGCCTGCGTCGCAGTGGCGTGCGTTCGATTGATCCCGTGGTGGATATCACCAACTACGTCATGCTGGAACTGGGACAGCCGCTGCACGCCTTCGACCGCGATAACCTGGAAGGCGGCATCATTGTGCGTCAGGCGCATGACGGCGAACGATTGGCGCTGCTGGACGGCCAGGAAATGACGCTGCGTCCGGAAACGCTGCTGATTGCCGATCATCAGAAACCGCTGGCCATTGCGGGCATCATGGGCGGCGAAGGCTCAGGCGTTAGCCCGGCTACCCGCAGCATCTTTCTGGAATCAGCGTTTTTCTCGCCGCTGGCCATTGCCGGACAGGCTCGCTCCTACGGGCTGCATACTGACGCATCACACCGCTTTGAGCGCGGCGTTGATCCGCAGCTGACCGCTGACGCCATTGAGCGCGCAACGGCGTTACTGCTGGACATATGCGGTGGAAGCGCCGGCGCGCTGATAGACGTAAAAAGCGAGGCTCACTTGCCAACGCCGCCGCGTATTACGCTGCGTGCCGCGCGGCTGGAAAAAATTCTGGGCAAGGCGCTGGCGGCGCATGACGTAGGCGATATTCTCACCCGCCTGGGCTTTGACGTTAGCGTAACGGCCGATGGCTGGGACGTGGGCGCGCCCAGCTGGCGATTCGATGCGGCCATTGAAGAAGATTTGATCGAGGAAGTGGCGCGCATTCACGGCTACAACAATTTCCCGGTACGGCGTCCGGCTGCGCGCCTCGCGCTGCGCCCGGGTAATGAGGCCGGCGTGACCCAGGCGCAGCTGCGCCGGCAAATGGTCGCACGCGGGTATCAAGAGGCCATTACCTACAGCTTTGTGGCCCCGGAGCTTCAGGCAACGCTGTTGCCTGACGCTGTGTCACCGACGCTTGCGAACCCCATTTCCAGTGATTTGTCGGTAATGCGTGCCAGCCTGTTCCCGGGGTTGGTACGCGCGTTGGACTACAATCTTAATCGACAGCAGACGCGCGTGCGGTTGTTCGAGACGGGGCTGGTGTTTAACGGCCATCTGGACAATCTGCGCCAGACGCCAATGCTCGGTGCGCTGGCGTGCGGCTCACGTTACCCCGAAGGCTGGAGCGGCAATCGAGAACCGGTCGATTTTTATGACATCAAAGGTGACCTTGAAAGCCTGTTTGCACTGGGCAGCTGCCCCGAAGACTGGCGTATGGAATCGGCAGAGCACCCTTCGCTGCACCCGGGACAGTGCGCACGCATACTGTATCGGGGTCAGGAAGCCGGCTGGCTGGGTACGCTGCACCCTGAGGTGCGCGCCCGGTTGGGGCTCAAGGCCGATGCGGTAGGGTTTGAGGTCAGCATGGACGCCTTGAGTAACGGCCGTGTGCCTGCGTTTGTGCCGCTATCTCGCTATCCCGAGGTACGCCGAGATCTGGCGTTTACCGTTGCCCAGTCCGTGCCGGTGCAGTCGCTGCTGGATACCGCAGCGGCAAATGCTGGTGAGCACCTCACCGCAACACGTCTATTTGACGTTTACGCCGGCAAAGGCGTCGCCGAAGGGGATAAGAGTATCGCCCTGGGCTTGACCTGGCAGCATCCATCGCGCACGCTAAATGATGATGAAATCAACCAGTTGGTGGATTCAATTGTTGAGCAGGTGCAGCATGGGTTTAACGCCGTGTTGCGTGGTTAATCGAGTGTTAATTGAGTTCGCCGCCGACGGCCGACGTCACCCTCCGGGGTGGCGCCCGGTATGAGGAGAAGTCTGATGGGTGCGTTGACCAAAGCAGAGCTGGCGGAGCATTTGCATGCCGAGCTTTTATTGTCCAAGCGGGAAGCAAAATCGGTTGTCGAAACCTTTTTTGAAGAAATCCGAGCCTGTCTGCGCGAAAACGAGCAGGTCAAACTATCAGGGTTTGGTAACTTTGATCTGCGCGATAAGCGCGAGAGGCCCGGGCGCAACCCCAAAACCGGCGAAGAAATTCCGATTTCAGCACGTCGGGTCGTGACCTTTCGCCCGGGGCAAAAGCTCAAGCAGCAGGTCGAAAGCAGTACGGACAAACAGCACGGCAGATAGCGTATCCTGCCGGTATCAGCGGCCAGACACGGCGGTGGCCAGCAACAGCCAAAGAGCAAAGGAGTGCCCCGGTGGCGCTCCTTTTTTCGTCCAGCATTTGTATACCGCTGACATGCGGCGTTAAACGATGCCGCTTTCCAGCATCCAGGTAATGACCACCTTGAAAACGTAGCCAAACATACCGGCGCCCAGCACGATAAACAGCATGAACGTGCCAAAGCGGCCGGCGTTAGACTTCTTGGCCAGGTCCCAGATGATAAAGCACATGAAAATGATCAGTCCGCCGATCATTATCGGGGTGACCCAGGCTTCAAACGTTTGTTGCAGAGTAGGGTGCATTAATAACCTCAGGCGAGATGGGCGCATTCAGCATGCTGGATGCGAGGGCAATCAGGAACGTGCTAATATTTGACCAAATTCATCAGGTATTTGTCGACCGTTAAAGGGTAGGCGTCGGCAAGCAGGCAACGATGACAGGAGAGCCGTAAGTGTCTCAGTTGAATATTTTTGTCGGTACCATGTACGGCGGCGCGCTGGATGTGGCCGAACAGGTTAAGCCGTTGTTTGAAGACGCGGGTTACTGCGTCGAGATTATCGAGCAGCCCACGCTTGAGATGCTGACCGCCGATACGTCAGCGCTCACGCTGTTTTGCGTTTCCACGACCGGGAATGGGGATTTCCCGGGCAATTTTGTGCCCTTCGCCCGCGAGCTTCAGGAGCAAAGCCCGGCACTGGCTGCGCTGCGTTACGGCATTATTGCGTTGGGCGACAGCTCTTACGACGAGACATTTTGCGGTGCGGGGCGCGCGCTGGACGCCCGGCTTGAAGACCTGGGAGCAACGCGGCTGGGCGAGCGCCTTGAGGTTGACGCCATGGAAACGTTCATGGCCGACGACGCCGCGGTGCCGTGGGTAGAAGAGTGGATCGAATCACAGCAGCTGAAGGTTGCCTGAATGAGCCAACGCATGACATCACCCGAGCGCATTAGCTTGGGCGCGGGGCTGTGCGCGATTATGCTGGCGACGCTGCCGCGCTATGTGGCCGGCGGCCACGATACGCGACTCACGCTTGTCCTGATGGCGGTTGCAGCCATTGTGCTGGTCATGGGCATCCAGTGGCGCTGGCTGCCCGAAGAGGGCAAGCAGCGCCTGCCAGCGCTGTTTACGCGTCTGCTCGGCCTGTTGGTGCTGGGAGTAGGCGCAAGCTTTGCCTGGTATGGGATGACCGGTTCAGGTAGCGGGTGGGCGGTCTCGCTATCCCACGGTGCAACCTTCGGGCTGTTGTTGTATGCGCTGACGCTATGGCGCCGCTGATGCAGCTTCATTTGTTGCGCATCGTCAGCTGTCGGTTTGCGGTATCGCAGCACTGTGTTGGGTGTTCAGCAGCGTCGTAAACGCGTCAGCCGTCATGGGGCGTGCGGTATAGAAGCCCTGGATCAGGTCAATGGCGTACTCGCCCAGTTGATCCCACTGCTTTTGCGTTTCCACGCCTTCCGCGACAACGATCAGGCCAAGCTCCCGGGCAAGGCTTGCAATAGCGGCGATAATCGCGCGGCTGCCGCGAGTGTTATTGTCCAGTGCAACGATAAAGCTGCGATCTATTTTGAGACTGTGGGCCGGAATGTTCTGCAGATAATTCAGCGATGAATAGCCGGTGCCGAAGTCATCTAGCGCAATGCGAAAGCCACGCTCGTTAAGGGCCGTCAAGATTGCCATGCCCTGGTCGTGCTTGTTCAGCAGCATGCTTTCGGTCAGCTCAAAAATAATCAGTTCGGGCGGGATACCCGCAGCCGAGAACCGGTCAGCGATATCGTCGGCAAAGCCGGCCTGCCAGAATTGCGCGGCCGACAGGTTGATCGCCACGGGAACCGGCGCCTGCCCCTCATTTTGCCACCGGGTGATGTCGCTGATCACCCGGTCGAGTATTTGCTCACCCAGCGGCAAAATCAGCCCCGAGCGTTCGGCCAGAGGAATAAATTCCCCCGGCGGTATCAGCCCGCGTACCGGGTGTTGCCAGCGTACCAGTGCTTCGGCGCTTTTCAGCTGGCCGCTGTCACGGCTGAACAGCGGTTGATAGTGCATTACCAGGCCGTCACCGCGTTCCAGCATGTCGCGCAGTTCGGTTTCCAGGCTCAGGTGATGGCGCGCCTGCACGTCCATTTCCGAACGGTGCAGGCGATAGGTGTTGCGGCCTTCGTTTTTGGCCCGGTACATCGCCGCATCAGCGCTCTGGATCAAGGCTTCAGGCGTGGTGCCATCGTCCGGGTAGAGGCTGATACCCAGGCTGCAGCCAATGCGAAAGGTGTGCTGTGCGATACAAAAGGGCGCGCTGACCGTATCAATCAGCCGCTGAGCAATACGCGTGGCTTCGGCAAAGTCATTGATATCGGGCAGCAGGGCAATAAACTCATCGCCTCCGAGGCGTGCCAGCGTATCGTCTTCGCGCAGCTTCTGACCCATGCGCTCCGAGACCTGCAGCAGCAGCTCGTCGCCAAGGGCGTGACCGAGCGTATCGTTGACCTGTTTGAAGTGGTCCAGGTCGATAAAAATAACGGCCAACGGGCTTTTTGAGCGGTGTGCATGGCGAATGGCCAGCGTGATGCGGTCGTCCAGCAGCCGCCGATTGGGTAAGCGTGTTAGCGCATCATAGTAGGCCAGATGGCGAATTTGCTGCTCGTTTTCACGCATATGGGTGATATCGGTAAATAGCCCGGCGTAATGCTGGATGTTGCCCTGATCGTCGTTAATTGCCGTAATGGTCAGCAGTTCCAGATACAGCTCGCCGGATTTTTTGCGATTCCATACCTCGCCGCGCCAAAAGCCGGTCTGGTTAAGCGTGTGCCACATTTTTTGATAAAAGGCCGCGTCCTGACGCCCCGACGACAGCACGCCGGGATTGCGGCCGGCCACGTCTTCAAGGGTATAGCCGGTGAGGTGGGTAAACGCCGGGTTAACAAACTCGATGCGTATGTCAGGGTCGGTAATAATGATGCCTTCAAGCGACGAATCGATCACCTTTTCGGCCAGCTGCAGGTGCTGGCGCGAGCGGACGAGTGCCGCATCGCGTTGCTCGAGCGCCTCGCGAAGATCTTTCAGATAAAATTGCTCGGCGCCGACCAGCATGTCGCGAAAGCCCAGTAATCCGCTGGTATGGCCCTCTGCGTCAAGCACCGCCAGATGACGAATACGATGATTAAGCAGCAGGTCGCGCGCTTGTAGCAGCGGCGCGTTTTCATCAATGGTTAACAGCGGCTGGCTGGCAAGCCCGGCAATCGCGGTGTTGCCCGGATGACGGGCGATAAAGCGCACAAGGTCGCGCTCGGTCAGAATGCCGAGTGCATCGCCACACAGCACGATAATGGCTTCGTGCCCGCAGCGGTGCATTTTGTCGGCCGCTTCGGCCAGCAGCGTTTCGCCTGGTAGTATCAGCGGCGCCGTACGCATTGCCGCATGCACTTCGCGCAGCCGTAAATAAGGCTCGAGCCCCTGGTTCAGTGCAATGTCGGTTTGCGATAGAATACCCACAGGGGCATCGTCATCGACGACCAGCAGGTGGCGATAGCCCAGCGCTTTCAGTAGCAGTGCCGCTTCACCCAGCGTTTCATGAGCGTTGATGGTGGCAACCGGATGGCTCATGCGCTCAGCGATGGGGCGGCGCACTTCAGCCGCTTGGCTAAAGTCCACGGCCAGTGCATCATGCTCGGTCCAGATGCCCACGGGCTGATCGTTTTCGACCACGAGAATGGAGCTGCAGTGACGTTCGGCCATGCGCCCTGCGGCCTCGCTAAGCGGCGTTTGGGGCGAGCATTTGAGCATTCCCGTCTGCATGATGCGTGAAATGGAAAGATCTTGATTCATAGGCGTGATGATCAAAGCTCAAGGCAGATGCTGAAAAAAGATTGGTTTGCAAGCTTAACATGCAGGCCTGTATTGCAAAGCAGGCATGACAAAAAAGCCCTGCGCCCCAGTCGGTGGACTTGTAATTCAACGCCAAGCCCCCATGTTACGCGCATGGCGCTTGCCAGCGTGCAAAAGGGTTCTTAAAATCGTCCCCTTAATTTTTTATTGATATCACTATATTGCCCAGCCGCTAGAGGACAGTTCATGCAAGTTTCCGTTGAGACAACCTCCCCGATCGAACGCCGCATTACCATTCAGGTGCCGGCCGCTGAAATCGACGAGGCTGTCAGCGCTCGCTTGAAAGACACCGCGAAGAACGTACGCCTGAATGGCTTTCGCCAAGGCCGGGTGCCGATGGCGGTCGTGGAAAAGCGCTACGGCCCGAGCGTTCGCAATGACGTGGTAGGCGAAGTCATGCGCGAGCGCTATGTTCGTGCCATTACCGAGGAATCGCTGAACCCGGCGGGCTATCCGTCGATTGACGCCAACGTCAACGAGGCCGGAAAGGACCTCGAGTTCGTCGCCATCATGGAAATCTACCCCGAGGTGGAGCTGGCCTCCATTGAAGGCACCAGCGTTGAGCGCCCGGTCGTTGATGTGACCGATGCCGACGTTGAAGAAATGATCGAGACGCTGCGCAAGCAAAACGCCGACTGGCAGGAAGTCGAGCGTGCCGCGAGCGACGGCGATCAGGTCAAGATCGACTTTCAAGGCTACATCGATGATGAGCCATTTGAAGGCGGCAGCGCAGAAGGGCACGAGCTGGTATTGGGCTCCAACAGCTTTATTCCCGGGTTTGAAGGCCAGCTTGAAGGCGCCAAAGCCGGTGAAGACAAGACCATCAGCGTCACCTTCCCTGACGACTATCAAGCCGAACAGTTGGCCGGTAAAGAAGCCACCTTCAAGGTCAAGGTGCACCAGATCAGCGCGCAGGTGCTGCCCGAAATCGACGCTGCCTTTATCGAGCGTTTTGGCGTTGAAGGCGGAAATGAAACCGAGTTTCGCGCTGAAGTGAAGAAAAACATGAATCGTGAGGCGCTGCAGGCCGTGGATAACCGCGTCAAGCAGCAGGTGCTCGATGCGCTCAAGGCCGCGAACGATATCTCGGTGCCGAGCGCGCTGGTTCAGCAGGAAACCGACGGCATGAAGCGCCAGGCGGCACAGCAGTTTGGTCTCGGTGAAGACTTTGATGTCAGCCAGCTGCCCAACGAGCTGTTTGAAGAGCAGGCCAAGGGCCGCGTTCAGGTGGGTCTGCTGCTGGCGGAAGTCATCAAGCAAAACGAGCTCGAAGCCAGCGATGATGAGATCAAGGCCAAGGTAGAAGAGCTTGCCGGTCAGTACCAGGATCCGCAGGAAGTCGTTGACTACTACATGAGCAACGATCAGCTGAAAACCCAGGTGAAATCTGCCATTCTGGAAGAGAAAGCAGTTGCTCAGCTGCTCGAGCAAACCCAGGTAGCCGAAGTCGAAATGACCTACCAGGAGGCGCTCGCCGCAGCACAGCAGCAGGCCGAGCAAGGCGAGGAAGAAAACGCGGATGAGCAGGCAAGCGCCTGATATCGGTTTTCAACACGCGGCGCGCCGCCAAGACGGCGCGCCTTTCCCTGACCGGACGCAAGGAATCACCTGAATGAGTGAGTTGGATATTCAAAACGCCGGCGGTTTAGTGCCCATGGTGGTTGAACAAAGCGCCAAAGGGGAAAGATCCTACGATATTTATTCACGCCTGTTGAAAGAGCGCGTGATTTTTCTGGTGGGGCCGGTAGAAGACTACTCGGCCAACCTGATCGTGGCGCAGCTGCTGTTTCTCGAGTCGGAAAACCCGGATAAAGACATTCATCTTTATATCAATTCGCCGGGCGGCTCGGTGACGGCGGGCATGTCGATTTACGACACCATGCAGTTCATCAAGCCTGATGTATCGACAGTTTGTATCGGGCAGGCGGCAAGCATGGGCGCGCTGCTGCTGGCCGGTGGTGCCGCGGAAAAGCGCTTTTGTCTGCCGAACTCGCGGATGATGATCCACCAGCCGCTGGGCGGTTACCAGGGGCAGGCATCGGATATCGAAATTCATACCCGCGAAATTCTGGGTATCCGCGAACGCCTGAATCATATCCTCGCGCATCATACTGGCCAGAAAATTGAGACAGTATCGAGCGATACCGATCGGGATAATTTCATGAGTGCCGAGCAGGCCAGCGAGTATGGTCTGATCGACGCAGTGCTGGATAAGCGGCCTACATCCTGATAGCGTGATAGGATTCCGTTTTTTCAACGAGCTTTTTTGGCGGCTGTTGCCGCCGCAGTGACAGAGGTACGCGAATGTCCGACGGCAAAGGCAAAGACGAAGAAGGTAAACTGCTTTACTGCTCGTTTTGTGGCAAAAACCAGAACGAAGTACGTAAGCTGATTGCCGGTCCGTCCGTGTATATCTGCGATGAGTGTGTCGACCTGTGTAACGACATCATTCGCGAGGAAGTTCTCGAAGCCGATGCCGAGAGTGATGAAGAGCGTCTGCCGAAACCTCGCGAAATTCGTTATACCCTGGATGATTACGTCATCGGGCAGGATCGCGCCAAAATGGTGCTGTCAGTGGCGGTGTATAACCACTACAAGCGGCTCAAGTCCGGCGTGGCTGAAGATGACGTTGAGCTGGGTAAGTCAAACATCCTGCTGATTGGCCCGACGGGCAGCGGTAAAACGCTGTTGGCCGAAACCATGGCACGACTGTTGAACGTACCCTTTACCATCGCGGATGCAACCACGCTGACGGAAGCCGGCTACGTGGGTGAAGACGTCGAAAACATCATCCAGAAGCTGCTGCAAAAATGTGACTACGACGTCGAAAAGGCAGAGCGCGGGATTGTTTACATTGACGAAATCGACAAGATTTCACGCAAGTCCGACAATCCTTCGATTACCCGCGACGTATCCGGTGAGGGGGTTCAGCAGGCGCTACTCAAGCTGATCGAAGGCACTACCGCATCGATACCGCCTCAAGGCGGTCGCAAGCACCCGCAGCAAGAGTTTGTGCAGGTTAATACGGCCAACATGCTGTTTATCGTGGGTGGCGCATTTTCCGGTCTGGACAAGGTCATCAGCGATCGCACTGAAAAGGGCGGTATCGGCTTTAACGCCAGCGTCCAAAGCAAGGATACCGCGCGTGGCGTGGGCGAAGTGCTGGCCGACGTGGAACCCGATGATCTGGTCAAATTTGGCCTTATCCCCGAGTTTGTCGGTCGTCTGCCGGTCATTGCTACGCTGACCGAGCTGACCGAAGACGCGCTGGTGCAGATTCTGACCGAGCCCAAGAACTCGCTGGTCAAGCAGTATGTCAAGCTGTTTGAGATGGAAGACGTGACGCTGGAGTTTCGCGAAGACGCTCTGCGTGCCGTTGCCATCAATGCCATGGAACGCAAGACCGGGGCTCGCGGGCTGCGCTCTATTCTTGAGTCCGTGCTGCTGGACACCATGTACGAGATCCCCTCGCTTGAAGGGGTCAGCAAAGTGGTGATCGATGCCTCGGTGATTGCCAAGGAGAGCGAGCCATTGCTCATCTACGCGCAGCAAGAGCAGGCGCAAAGTGACGGCACCGACGGCTAGCTTACGGTCGCGCAGGCCTGGCTGATACCGCTTGCGCCATCGAAAAAGGGGTCGCCTTGGCGGCCCCTTTTGCTTAGGCGCCATGGCGTGGTTAATGAGCGCCTCCGCCGTTGCGTGCCTGATCCACGTATTCGCTTAAGCATTTCTTAAGTTCCTGTCTTAAGAGCTCATCTTAAGAACTCACCCGATTTGTTGAGGAACGTCTGCGATGCAGCAGAACGCCGAAAAGTCACAGTGTTTTCCTTTATTGCCGCTGCGGGATGTTGTGGTTTACCCGCAGATGGTTATTCCGCTGTTTGTCGGGCGTGAAAAATCCATCCAGGCGCTGGAAGCGGCCATGGAAGCCGACAAGCGCGTGCTTCTGGTTGCCCAGCGCGAAGCCTCGCAGGATGAGCCCGACAACGCCGACCTTTATGCCATGGGCACCGTGGCCGACATCATGCAGCTGCTTAAGCTGCCGGATGGCACGGTCAAGGTGCTGATTGAAGGCAGCTTCCGTGCCGACGTAACCAGTACCGACGAGCACGACGACGGCTATACTCAGGCCTGCGTCACGCCGCGTGAAAGCGAGCCGCTGACGGAGCGCGAGCGCGAAGCGCTGGTGCGCGTACTGCTCAACCAGTTTGAGCAGTACGTTAAACTGTCCAAAAAAGTGCCCAATGAGGTGCTTAACTCGCTGTCGGGCATCGAAGATCCCAGCCGCCTTGTAGATACCATCTGTGCGCACCTGTCGCTCAAGATCGGAGACAAGCAGGAACTGCTGGAAATGGATCGCGTGCGCGATCGTATCGAGCACCTGATGGCGCTGATCGAGTCGGAAATTGACTTGTTGCAGGTAGAAAAGCGTATCCGCTCGCGGGTCAAGGAGCAGATGGAAAAGACCCAGCGTGAGTACTATCTGAATGAGCAGATGAAAGCCATTCAGAAGGAAATAGGTGAACTCGACGACGTACCCAACGAAGTCGAGAAGTACGAGAAGGCCATCGAGACCGCCGGCATGCCCCAGGAAGCGGCGGAAAAGGCTACGCAGGAGCTCAACAAGCTCAAAATGATGTCGGCCAATTCGGCCGAAGCCACCGTGGTGCGCTCGTATCTTGACTGGCTGGTCTCGGTGCCGTGGAAAAAGCGCACGCGCGTCAAGCATGATCTGATCCGGGCGCAGGAAGTGCTCGACGAGGATCACTACGGCCTTGAAGAGGTAAAATCGCGCATTCTCGAATATCTGGCGGTACAGAAGCGCGTGCGCAAGATGAAAGGGCCGGTGCTGTGCCTGGTCGGCCCGCCAGGGGTGGGGAAGACCTCGCTGGGTCAATCCATCGCCCGGGCCACCAACCGCAAGTATGTTCGTCTGGCGCTTGGCGGCGTGCGCGATGAGTCGGAAATCCGTGGTCACCGGCGCACTTATATTGGCTCGCTGCCGGGTAAACTGATGCAGCGCATGAGCCGTGCCGGCGTCAAGAATCCGCTTTTCTTGCTGGATGAAGTCGACAAACTGGGCATGGACCATCGCGGGGATCCCTCTTCGGCGCTGCTGGAAGTGCTGGATCCCGAACAGAACAACAGTTTCAGTGATCACTACCTGGAGCTTGACTACGATCTGTCCGAAACGCTGTTTGTTTGCACCGCCAACTCGATGAACATCCCCGGTCCGTTGCTCGACCGTATGGAGATCATCCGTTTGCCGGGCTACACCGAAGACGAAAAGCTGGGTATCGCCAAGCGCTTTCTGTTGCCCAAGCAGCTAACGGCCAACGGCCTGAAAAGCGGCGAGTTGGCATTGGAAGATGACGCACTGCTGGAGCTGATCCGCTATTACACGCGTGAAGCCGGCGTGCGTGAGCTTGAGCGCCAAATTGCCAAGGTAGCGCGTAAAGTGCTGCGTGAGCGCCTGGAGCAAGAGGGGGCGGGCAAGAAGCCGCAGCCGGGCAGCGTGCTTGAAGCTGAGCACATCGAAGATTACGCCGGCGTCCGGCGCTATAGCTACGGGCTGGCTGACCAGCACGACCAGGTCGGCCGGGTTACCGGGCTTGCCTGGACATCAGTGGGCGGTGAATTGCTGACCATCGAGTCAGTGGTGACACCGGGCAAGGGGCGCGTCAACAAGACCGGCTCACTTGGCGATGTGATGAAAGAATCGGTCAGCGCCGCGCATACGGTGGTGCGTGCGCGTGCAGAGGCGTATGGTATCGACGCTGAGCGGTTTGAGAAAGAAGACCTGCATATTCACGTTCCCGAAGGGGCGACGCCCAAGGATGGGCCGAGTGCCGGTGTCGCGATGGTAACGGCAATGGTCTCGGCCTATAGTAAGCAGCCGGTCCGCTGCGATGTGGCAATGACCGGTGAAGTGAATCTGCGCGGTGAGGTTCTACCGATTGGTGGCCTCAAGGAGAAATTGCTGGCGGCCCGGCGCGGTGGTATAAAGACCGTCCTCATACCCGAGGAAAACCGCCGTGATCTCAAGGAAGTGCCGGATAATATCAAGGACGCGCTGGATATCCGTCCGCTGCGCTGGGTCGACGACGTGCTCGCGATTGCCTTGAGCGACACCGGTCAGGATGGCGCCGTTACGGATAAAGGGGAAAAGGCGTTGGCGCGTGAAGCACTTGCCAATACGCATTAAGCCGAAAAGCGTCTTTTCCAACATGTAGAATAACGCCCAAAGCCTTGTATGGCGGGCGTTTTGTGGCACGGTCGCTTGACAGTCATTTCACCGCGTTGCTATAAACAACGGCTATGCTTTGATCGTCGAGCCAAGCGGTGACCGTGCCTTTCAGAGCTATTTTTTGAAACAGTCAAGGGGTGAAGTGTGAATAAGTCCGAGCTGATTGAAGCCATTGCTGCGTCTGCTGATATTCCCAAGGCAGCAGCAACACGCGCATTGGATGCCATGGTGGAGTCTGTCACCGATAGCCTCAAACAGGGCGAAAGTGTTTCACTGGTAGGCTTTGGTACCTTCACGATCAAAGAGCGCGCCGCGCGTACCGGTCGTAATCCGCAAACCGGCCAGCCGATTGAAATCAGCGCGGCCAAGGTGCCGAGCTTCAAGGCGGGTAAAGCGCTGAAAGACGCCGTTAATTGAGGCAGGGATTGGGCGTTACGCTCAATTCAGGCATTACCGCGGATCATAAGCGCTGCTGCGAATCTTGAGCCGCGCATCGGGCATGGGCAAAGACAACGCTGCCAGGACCGATGACGCTGCCAGGATATAGTGACATGGGCGCATCGCCAACGCGGTGCGCCCATGTCATTTTTAACGCGGGAAAAATCACGGGAAAAGCAGGCGCGCTAATCCAACGCTCTCACTTGAGCCTTCTGGCTGTGTTTATCTGAGGCAAGCATGCTGCAAAGTATTCGAAACGGTTCCAAAAGCTGGGCCGCGAAAATTATCATCGGCGTCATGGTCGCGGCCATGGCGCTGTTTGGCGTGGAGTCGTTGTTTAGCGTCTTCGGCAAGGATCCTGACGAAGCGGCCAGCGTCAACGGCGAAACCATTACCCGCCAGCAGGTCGAGCTTGAAGTTCAGCGCACGATGCGCTCGGGTCAGGTGCCGTCGGAGCAGGAGAGCGCGTTACGCAACGATATGCTGAATCAGCTGATTACTCAGCGTTTATTGACTCAGTATGCGGAAGACGGCCAGTTCAAAATATCGGATGACCAGTTGGACCAGCTGATCGTCAGCCTGGACGAATTCAAGGATCAGGAAGGCAACTTCTCCGCTGAGCTGTTTCGTAACCGCCTCGGCAGTGCCGGCTATACACCGCTGGCGTTTCGCAACGAGCTGCGTGCCGACATCATGCGCCGCCAGCTCCAACAAGGGCTGGCGCTCAGCGACTTCACCCTTGAAGCAGAGCAGCAGCGTCTGGCAGAGCTTCAGCGTCAGGCGCGCAGTTTCCGCTATGCCACGCTCACGCCGGACAATACGGCGATTGATGTAAGCGTCTCGCCTGACGATGTCACGGCCTACTATGAAGCCAACACCGAACGCTTTAAACGCCCTGAGCAGGTGCGGGTGAACTACATCGTGCTGGATCGCCAGACCATGGCGGATGAAGCCGATGTTAGTGAAGACGAGCTGCGCCAGGCCTGGCGCGAGCAGAGTGATAATGCCGATCGCCGTATTTCACATATCATGATCGGCTTTGGTGATGAGCGTAGCCGCGAAGAGGCGGACGCGGTTGCCGACAAGGCGCTGGATGATCTGAATGGCGGCGAGAGCTTTGCCGATACCGCCGCACGCTACTCGGACGATACCGCGAGTGCCGAAAACGGCGGCGATTTAGGCGAAATCAGCCGAGGCTTTTTTGGCGAGTCCTTTGATGATGCGGCCTTTTCGCTAAGCCAGGGCGATGTCTCCAATCCGGTCGAGATGGATGGTGCTCTGCACATCATCAAAGTCACGGATATCAATCGGCCGCCGTTTGAGCAGCAGCGCGACAAGCTGCGTCAGATGATCGCCAGCCGCCAGGTGGACGGTGAATTCAACGAGCGCGCACAGCTCTTGATTGATGAAAGCTTCGCCGCGGATGATCTGCAGGGCGTTGCCGAAGATATCGGGGCGACCGTTGAAAACAGCGACTGGCTTGCCCGTGATGGCGGTAAAGGCGTGCTGTCAGAGCCTGGCGTCATGGACAAGGCGTTTAGCAACGACGTGCTGGAAGATGGCTATAACAGTGACGTGATCGAGCTGGATGAGGATCGCCGCCTGGTGCTACGCGTTGCTGAACATCGCGAAGCGACAACGCTGGCGCTGGATGAGGTGCGCGACGACGTCGAGCAACTGGTGCAAGCGCGTCAGCAGAAAGAAGCGCTGACTCAGCGCGCTAAAACGCTGATTGGTAACCTCAAGGCGGATGAGAACGCTGCTGAAAGTACCGATCTTCAATGGCAGCAGGCAAGCGATGTTTCGCGCCAGGCAGATACCTCGGTTGCCCGCGAAGTCGTCGATGCGGCGTTTCGTATGCCTGGCCCGGAAGAGGGGCAGAGCACTTATGCCCATGTGGCTATGCCCAGCGGCGTAGCGATTATCGCGCTGGACCGCGTGTCTCAGGGCGAGCCCAATGCGGAAGTGGAAGGGTTCGTGGCCCAAATGACCGAGCAGCTGCGCGGCCAGGCCGTGATTCAGGGGCTGATCGATTATCTCCACGAGGAAGCAACGATCGAAACCGACAGCTAGTGTCGTGATCGTGTTGGATGAAACCCAAAACGCCGACCCTCAGGGCCGGCGTTTTTTGTTGCGTACCAGGCGCTCGTATCAACCGCTGGCAGGCGGCTCCCCCAACGAAAACTGGCGCAGGCGCAGGTGGGCATACGGTGCGTCGCTGTCTTCCATTACCACAATGTCCCAGCCGTGTTCCTCGCTCCAGTCACCGAGCACATAGCGCTTGGCCGGCACGTCTTCCACGGTCAGATCATGCACTTTGGGGCGGTGAGTGTGGCCGTGGATCATGGTGGCAACGCCGCACTGTTCCATCAGTTTGACGACCTCGGACGGCGTAACGTCCATGATATCTTCTGCCTTGCCGGCATTGGCCTCGCCGGATGTCTGGCGCAGTTGTTTGGCTAGCGCCGCACGCTCGGCAAGCGGGCGTGCCAGCATTTGTGCCTGCCATTCACGGCTGCGCGCTTGCTGGCGAAAGGCCATATAGGCACTGTCCCGCGTGCACAGGCTGTCACCGTGCAGCAGCACCATGGGAATGCCGTGCAGTTCGACTTCCTGTACCTCGGGCAATAGCGTGGCCTGGCAGGCCTCGGCAAAGCGCTCGCCAATCAAGAAGTCACGATTACCGTGCATAAAATAGACATCGGTACCGCTATTGGCCAGGTGTCGCAGCGCCTGAATAACCTGGCGCGCAACGTCGGCCAGCGGATGCGGTTGATCGAGCAGATCATCGCCCACCCAGGCATCAAACAGGTCGCCGAGAATATACAGGGCGCGGGCACCCTGAGCCGTGGTCTCAAGATAGCGGATAAACCCCTGCGTCATGGCCGGGGTTTGCTCGCTCAGGTGCAGGTCGGCTACCAGTAGCGTGCGCATGGGGCTCTCCGTAATCAGTCAGCGTCCTTGGCCGCGTCCTTGAAATAGGCGCGTTCGATCATCACGTCCTCGGCCGGCACGTCGGCATGCATGCCGCGGCGCGTGGTAGCCACTCCCTTGATGGTGTTGACCACGTCCATGCCGTCTACCACTTCGGCAAACACGGCGTAGCCCCATCCCTGCATGTTTTTGCCGGTATGGTTAAGGAAGTCGTTATCGCCGACGTTGACGAAAAACTGTGCCGTGGCAGAGTTTGGATCTTGCGTACGCGCCATGGCCAGCGCACCCTTGACGTTTTTCAGCCCGTTATCGGCCTCGTTTTCAATCGGGTCGTGGGTCGGTTTCTGGTTGAAATCCTTGTCAAAGCCGCCGCCCTGAACCATAAAGCCGTCGATCACCCGATGAAATAGCGTGTCGTCATAAAAGCCTTCCTTGACATAGCGCTCGAAATTGGCAGCCGTCTTGGGGGCCTTTTCGTGGTTCAGCGCGATAGTGATATCACCTTGACTGGTCTGTAATACGATCATGGGTACATTCCTGTTCAATAAAGGCATTCGCCTTGTTTAATAAAGACTGTTTAATAAAGACGTTTGCCTTGGCGCTAAGCATGGGCGTCACGTTATAATACCGGTTTTGCCCGGCACCGCGAAGCCCGGCACGCCATCGACCATGAGGTTTTCAACGCTACCATGACCACTGAGACCACCCCGGCGCCAAACTTTATCCGTAACCAGATACGTGAAGAGATCGAGGGCGGCCAGGTCACCAGCATCGTGACGCGCTTTCCCCCGGAGCCGAACGGCTTTCTGCATATTGGTCACGCCAAGTCGATTTGCCTGAACTTCGGCCTTGCCGAGCAAACGGGTGGGCAATGCCACCTGCGCTTTGACGACACCAACCCGGCCAAGGAAGAGCAGGCCTACATTGACGCGATCAAGGAAGACGTCCACTGGCTGGGCTTCGAGTGGTCGGGCGATGTGCGCTTTGCCTCGGATTACTTTGACCAGCTCTACGCCTGGGCGCAGCACCTGATCAACGCAGGCAATGCCTACGTCGACGACCTGTCGCCGGATGAGATTCGTGAATACCGCGGCACGCTCACCGAGCCAGGCCGGCCGAGCCCGTACCGCGAGCGCAGCGTTGATGAAAACCTTGAGCTGCTGGAAGGTATGCGCCAGGGTGATTTTGCCGAAGGCGGTAAAGTCCTGCGCGCCAAGATCGACATGGCCTCGCCGAACATCAACCTGCGCGATCCGATCCTGTACCGTATCCGCCACGCCACGCACCACCAGACCGGCGACAAATGGCACATTTATCCGTCCTATGACTTTACTCACGGGCAGTCTGACGCCATCGAGGGCATTACCCACTCGGTCTGTACGCTGGAGTTCGAAGCTCATCGTCCGCTGTACGAATGGTTTTTGAATAATCTGCCGGTGCCGGCCAAGCCGCGCCAGATCGAGTTTGCTCGCCTCAACCTGAATTACACGCTGACCTCCAAGCGCAAGCTCAAACTGCTGGTTGACGACGGCATTGTGGCCGGCTGGGACGATCCGCGTATGCCGACGATTTCGGGCATGCGCCGTCGCGGCTACACGCCGGCCTCGCTGCGCAAGTTCTGCGACATGGTCGGGGTGTCGCGTTCCGACAGCGGGCTGGTGGATATCGCCATGCTGACCCATGCCATTCGTTCGGATCTGGAAGATAGCGCGCCACGCGCCATGTGCGTGCTCAAGCCGCTGAAAGTGGTGCTGACCAACGTCCCCGACGATTTTGAAGAAATCTACGAGGTGCCGGGGCATCCCGCCCGCGAAGATATGCCGGTGCGTCAGGTGCCGCTGACCCGCGAGCTGTACATCGACCACAACGACTTCATGGAAGAGCCGCCGAAGAAGTTTTTCCGTCTGGCGCCGGGCAAGGAAGTGCGCCTGCGTAACAGCTACGTGGTGCGCTGCGATGAAGTGATCAAAGACGCCGCTGGGGAAGTCGTCGAGCTGCGCTGCTCGGTGGATTTCGACACCCTGGGCAAGAACCCCGAAGGGCGCAAGGTCAAAGGCGTGCTGCACTGGGTGAGCGCCACCCACGGCATTCCCATGGAAGTGCGCCTTTACGACAACCTCTTCACGGCCGAGCAGCCCGATCGTGACAAGGATGCCGACTTCCTCGAGCACCTGAACCCCGAGTCGCTGACGATCTGTCAGGCCATTGGCGAGCCGAGCCTTGCCGGAACGGCGCCCGAATCGCGCTTCCAGTTTGAGCGTGTGGGCTATTTCTGCGCCGATCGTCACGCCTCAACGCCGGAGAAACTGGTGTTCAACCGCACCGTGGGGCTCAAGGATACCTGGGCGAAGATCAAGCAAAAGGGTTAAGGAGACGCCAGTGCAGATTTATAACACCCTGACCCGGCGCAAGGAGCCTTTGGCGCCGCGGGTGCCGGGTAATGTCAGCATGTACGTGTGCGGCATGACGGTCTACGACTACTGCCACCTGGGGCACGCGCGGGTGATGGTGGCGTTTGACGTGATCAGCCGCTACCTGCGCGCGCGCGGCTTTGATGTGACCTATGTGCGCAACATTACCGACATCGACGACAAGATCCTCAAGCGAGCCGCCGATAACGGTGAAACCATCGGCGCGCTGACCGAGCGCATGATTGCCGCGATGCACGAAGACGAAGCGCGCCTTGGCGTGCTGCCGCCTGATCAGGAACCCCGCGCTACCGGCCACATCGACGAGATTGTGGCCATGATTGAAACGCTGATTGCCAAAGGCTACGCCTACGCCGCAGACAACGGCGACGTTTATTACCGCGTGCGCGAATTTGCCGGCTACGGCAAGCTCAATAACCGCAAGTTGGACGATATGCGCTCGGGCGCGCGGGTTGACGTCGACACGCACAAGGAAGACCCGCTGGATTTCGTGCTGTGGAAAGCGGCCAAGCCCGATGAAGCCCACTGGCCGTCGCCCTGGGGCAAGGGACGCCCCGGCTGGCATATCGAATGCTCGGCGATGTCCACTTGCTGCCTGGGCAATACGTTTGATATTCACGGCGGCGGGCCGGATCTGACCTTTCCGCACCATGAAAACGAGATTGCCCAGTCGGAAGCCGCGACCGGCCAGACCTACGCCAACGCCTGGATGCACGCCGGCGCGGTACGGGTCGATCAGGAAAAAATGTCCAAGTCGCTGGGCAATTTTTTCACCATCCGCGACGTGTTAAGCGAACACGATCCGGAAGTGGTGCGCTACCTGCTGGTGGCCAGCCACTACCGCAGCCCGATCAACTACTCGGCCGACTCGCTGGTCGATGCACGCAAATCCCTGACGCGGCTCTACACGGCGCTGGAAGGTGTTATTGCTGATGGTGACGCCGCTACAGCGGACGCCGAGCCTACCGACGGTGCCTATCACGAGCGCTTTACCGCGGTGATGGATGATGATTTCAACACCCCGGAAGCGCTGTCGGTGATGTTTGATCTGGCGCGCGAGCTTAACCGCGCCAAGGCGGAAAAATCACCGCGCGTTGGCGCGCTGGCCCTTGAACTGAAAGGCCTGGGCGAGACGCTGGGGCTATTGACTCAGTCGCCGCAGGCGTTTCTACACGGCGGCAATACGTCGGCACAAGCGCTGGACGACGCCTACATTGAAGCGCAAATCGCCAAGCGTGCCGACGCCAAGGCCAATAAGGACTTCGCCCTGGCCGACAGCATCCGCGATGAACTGGCGGCCCAGGGCATCGAGCTGAAGGATTCTCGCGAAGGCACGCGCTGGGTAGTGCAATCGACATCAGCGTAAAACCGGTATGCGATGTGGCTATCGCACGCCGGCCCCTCTGGCTATAGTCTGGTGACAGCACTTTGTTGAAAGTGCTTTGATGAAAGTGCATGTCACCCCGCAGCGATAAAGGATGATAACAATGCGTTGGCTCACACCCTGGATTTATGCCGGTCTCACGGCAGCGGCTGTTTCGGCCCCGGCTTTTGCGGCCGAAAAAACGGTGGTTGTCGGCTCCAAGATCGACACGGAAGGCGCTGTGCTCGGCGAGCTGATACTGCAAACGCTGGAGCAGGAGGGCGTGCCCGTGGAGAACCGTCTGCAGCTCGGCGTGACCAGCGTCGTGCGCGGCGCGTTAACCGCGGGAGAAATCGATCTTTACCCCGAATACACCGGCAACGGGGCGTTCTTTTTCGACATGGCCGACAGCCCGGTGTGGAAGGATGCCGAAAAAGCCTGGCAGACCGTGCGTGAGAAGGACGCCGAGCGCGGGCTGGTCTGGCTATCGCCGGCAAGTGCCAACAACACTTGGGCCATGAGCGTGCGCGAAGATCTCGCGCGTCAGCACAATCTCAAGACTCTGGAAGACCTGGCCGACTATCTGGCGAATGAGGGCACGTTCAAGTTTGCCGCCAGCGCTGAATTTGTCGAATCCGAGCAGGCCCTGCCGGCCTTTCAAGAGGCCTACGGCTTCACGCTGGATGACGATCAGCTGCTGGTGCTGTCCGGCGGTAATACCGCCGCGACCATGCGCGCTGCTGCCCGCGAGACCAGTGGCGTCAACGCTGCCATGACCTATGGCACCGACGGCGGCCTGCAGGCGCTGGGGCTTGTGGTACTGGAAGATACGCTGGGCGTACAGCCGATTTACCAGCCCGCGCCAGTGGCACGCGAATGGGTGCTTGAAGCGTATCCCGAGATCGAAACCGCGCTGGAAACGGTATTCGATACGCTGGATCTGGCGACACTGCAGCGCCTCAATGCTGACGTAGCGGTTAACGGCCGGGCGGCCGACAAGGTGGCCGGCGACTACCTCAGCAATATGGACTGGTAGTCCATGCCGCTGATGGACGCGCTACCGATTCGTCGCGAACGCTGGGCGCGGTGGCGCCCTAACCGGGTGCTGCTGTGTTTGGCCGTCGCGATGCTCGCCGCCCTCTGGGGGCTGGATGTGGTCAGCGTGGCGCCCAACCGCATTGTGGAAAGCACCGGCTACCCGGTGTGGCACGCGCTGGGCTGGCCGGGCGCCGGGCTTGCCACGTTGCTGTTAACGGTGATGATCGGCCTTGCTGCGCGTCCCGAGCGCTCTGGCTATCCGGCACTGCTGGCCGCCAGCTGCCTTCTTTTGCTGTTGATGCCCTTTGGCCTGATGCTGGCGTCGCACTGGCTGATAGCGCCCGACACGGCGCAGGCACGGCTGGGTATTGGTCCGGCGTACTGGACGCTGCTCTTCATGCTCTCGTTGTGTCTGGTCGAACTACGCCTGCGCATGCGACTGGCGCGCGGCTGGATGCTGCTGATTCTTCTCGGGATTCTCGGCGTATGGTGGCTGTGTGCCGCGTTCTGGCTTGAGCGTTTGGCACTGGTGCAGGAGTTTCAGGCGCGCCATGAGGCGTTTTATCGTGCGCTGGGCGAGCACGTGGCGCTGGTGGGTATTGCCGTGACGGCAAGCGTAGTGCTGGGGATCGGCATTGCCATGCTGATCCACCGCTTCAGCGCCAGTCGAAAAGTCGCCTTTGCCGTGCTTAACTTTTTGCAAACCGTCCCCAGTCTGGCGCTTTTCGGGCTGTTGCTGGCGCCGCTGGCCTGGCTGGCCGCGCGTTTTGACTGGCTTGCCGACCTGGGCGTGAAGGGAATTGGTTGGACGCCGGCCCTGATTGCCCTGATTGCGTACAGCCTGTTGCCCATGGTGCGTAACACCTATGTGGCACTTGATGCGGTCAGCCCCGCCACGCTGGACGCCGCCAGCGGTATGGGAATGCGCCCCGCGCAGCGTTTCTGGCAGGTGCGTTTGCCGCTGGCGCTGCCCATTTTATTGGAGGGGGTTCGTATTACCACGGTACAGGCGGTGGGGCTGGCTGCCGTCGCTGCGCTGATCGGCGCGGGTGGGCTCGGCACTTTCATTTTTCAGGGGTTGGGCCAGGTCGCAATGGATATGGTGCTATTGGGCGCGCTACCGATCATCGCCATGGCGCTCATGGCAGATACCGCACTGGGGGCTTTGGCCGAAAAGCTGCGTCAGGGAGAAAATTCGAGCCAGGGAGAAACGGCATGATCGAGCTGCATAACGTCGCTAAACGCTTCGGCGATACGGTAGCCGTCGATGACATCAGCTTTACCGTACCCAAAGGCAAATTTTGTGCGCTGGTGGGCACGTCAGGCTGTGGCAAATCCACCACGCTGCGCATGATCAATCGCCTGACCGAACATAGCGACGGTGAAATCATCCTCGACGGTCAGGCGGTCGCTGCCTATAACCCCGTGCAGCTGCGCCGGCGTATTGGCTATGTGATTCAGGACACCGGCCTGTTTCCGCACTGGAACGTTGCGCGCAATATCGGCACCGTGCCGCGGCTGTTGAAATGGCCGGCGAGCAAGGTGCGCGAGCGCGTGGAAGAGCTGATGCAGTTTCTGAACCTGCCCATCGGCGAGTTTGCGCACAAGTATCCGCACCAGCTTTCCGGCGGCCAGGCGCAGCGCGTAGGCGTTGCCAGAGCGCTGGCCGCTGACCCGGACATCCTGCTGATGGACGAACCCTTCGGCGCGCTGGATCCGATTACCCGGGAAAAACTCCAGGCCATGCTGGCCAGGCTGCAGGCACGTCTGCATAAAACTGTCGTGCTGGTGACCCACGACATGGACGAAGCCCTGCGCCTGGCGGATCATCTGGTGGTCATGCGTGATGGCAAGATCGTGCAGCAGGGCAGCCCGCTGGCGCTGTTGCAAAAGCCTGCCAACGACTTTGTCGATTCCATGCTGGGCGGGCTTGAGCGGGGCCTGAAACAGGCATCGCTGACCCGGGTGCGTGACCATATGGCGCCGCTGGGGCCGACACTTCCTGCTCAGTCGCGCATTCCCGATACCTACACGCTGCGCCAGGCGCTTTCGGTGATGCTGCGCGACCATTGTGAGCGCGTTACCGTGGCAGATAAGCACGATGTACCGGTGGGCGAACTCTCGCTGCGCAGGCTGGTGAAAGAGGCCCATGCACAGCAGGAGAGCGCGAGTGAATCCTGATGCTCAGCGCCTGACCGGCGTCGCTCATCCGGCACGCTGGCTGATGCCGGGTGTCTGGCTGTTGCTGCTGGGACTGGCGGTGTGGGCCATGCCGCTGGCTGAACCAGCGCTTAAGTGGCTGGCGCCGGATGCTCGCCAGGTGATCTACCAGCGCGCGGCGTTTTCAACGCTGCTGTGGCGCCATGCACTAACGGTTGGCGTGGCGGCGGCGGTGACCGTGAGCGTGGGGATTGCCGCCGGTATCGCCGTAACGCGGCCGTGGGGGCGGGATTTTCTGCCGCTGGTGGGCCAGTGCGCCTCGCTGGGGCAAACGTTTCCGCCGGTGGCGGTGCTGGCGCTAGCGGTGCCGGCGCTGGGGTTTGGCACCTTGCCAATTATCGTCGCGCTGGTGCTTTACGGCCTGCTGCCGGTTGTACGCAATACGCTGGCGGGCCTTCAGGGCGTGGATGCGTCCGTGGTGTCCGCCGCTCGGGGAATGGGGATGACCGGCCGGCAGCGGCTTTACCGCGTTGAGCTGCCGCTGGCTGCGCCCGTGATTCTCGCCGGAGTGCGTACCTCGATTACCATCAATATTGCCACTGCCGCATTGGGTGCCACCGTGGGAGCGAGTAACCTGGGCGACCCGATTATCGCCGGTATTGTGAACGGTAATACCGCTTATATCGTGCAGGGCGCCGTGATTATTGCGCTGCTGGCGCTAAGCGTAGATAGCCTGTTTGATGCCTGGCAGCGGCAGCTAGTGCGGCGATAACGTTCAAAGCACTTTATACTTTAATTTTATACCGTTATCTCACATGTTTTCCCAACCAGTTTTTGATTTCCTGCTTTACGCCTTATAAAACCGGATCATCAAGCGCTATTGCCCGGTGATGCGGGGCGGCTGAGCGCCTGCCAGGCGGCATAGGTACTGAGAAACATTCGACCGGTGAGCTGATCGGGAAAGTCGCTGCATTTGAGTCGGTCCATCACCGGGCCTTTGACTTCGGCCAGGTGGAGGGTGACGCCGGAGTCTTTCAGCCGGGCGTTGATCGCTTCGAGACTTTCCAGCGCCGAGGCATCGATCAGATTGACCGCCGAGCACACAATCACCACGTCTTCCAGCGCTGGTCGGCTGGCGACAAGGTTATACAGCGTGTCTTCCAGATAGCGCGCGTTGGCAAAATACAGGCTTTCATCAATGCGCAATAGGGCGACCTGAGGCGCGGTTTCTACCTCGTGGCGCACCACGTTGCGAAAATGTTCGGTATCGGGAACCCGGCCGATCAACGCGCTGTGTGGACGGCTGGTGCGGTAGAGAAACAGCGCCACCGATAGGGTAATACCGCCAATAATGCCGGCCTCGATACCTTCCCCCAGTGTTAAAGCAATGGTCATGGCCAGCGCGGCAAAATCGCTGCGTGAGTAGCGCCAGGTGGCGCGCAGCGTGGGAATATCGACAAGTGTCAGGATCGAGACCGTGATAAACGCCGCCAGCGTGGCAATAGGCAGATAATACAGCCAGTCGGTCAGCGTATAGGTCACCACGCCAATACCCAGCGCGGCAAAGGCGCCGGCGGCCGGCGTTTGTGCACCGGCATGGTAATTGGCCACCGTGCGCGACAGCCCGCCGGTGACCGGCATGGCGCTGGATACGCCGGCGGCCAGGTTTGCCACTCCCAGCCCGATCAGCTCTTGATTGGGCGAGATACGCTGGCGGCGCTTGGCGGCGAGCATCTGCCCCATGGAGACCGACTCGACAAACCCCACCAGGCTGATCAACAGCGCCGGCACTAGCAGGGTGTGCCACAGCGAAGCGTCGGGCCAGGGCAGGCTCAGCGGTGGCAGGCCACTGGGAATCGTGCCGACAACGGCGACGCCCTGATCCTGCAGCTGCCACAGCCAGGTGACCAGCGTGGTGACCACCACGGCGAGTATCGGCCCCGCCCGGGCGAGCAAATCAGCCGCGCCGTGGGGCAGCCCCAGCCGCTTCAGGCTGGCGTTGCCGTAGCGGCGGACCCACACCAGAAAGGCGAGTACGCCAAGGCTCATCAGCAGAGTCGCCGGGTTAAAGTTGGGCAGGTTGACCCACAGCGTTGCAAGGCGTTCAAACAGGGTAAAACCGCCGCTTTCCACGCCCAGTAGGCCACCGAACTGGCTGGCGGCGATCAGAATGCCCGAGGCGGTCAGAAAACCGGAGATCACCGGATGACTCAAAAAGTTGCTGAAAAAGCCCATTCGCAACGCGCCCATCAGCACCAGAATGCCGCCGGAAAGCAGCGAGAGGACCAGCGCC
Organism: Vreelandella subglaciescola; assembly: GCF_900142895.1. NCBI lineage: Bacteria > Pseudomonadati > Pseudomonadota > Gammaproteobacteria > Oceanospirillales > Halomonadaceae > Vreelandella > Vreelandella subglaciescola. The sequence continues at coordinate 440,956 of NZ_LT670847.1, read as the reverse complement.
GCTTCGATGTATTCGGCGCTGCCGGGGGCGGCAATGTTGCTTAGCGCCGCCCCGGTCATCAGCGCGACAATGGCCACGGGCCCCACGGCCAGCGTCCGGCTGGTGCCGAATACGCTATACAGCAGCTGGGGCAGAATGCTCGCATACAGGCCGACCACCGCCGGCAGCCCGGCCAGCAGCGCGTAGGCCAGCGACTGCGGAATCACCATCACGGTAACGATCAGGCCGGCCAGCAGGTCGGCGCCAAAAAGCCGTGCCTGATAGTGAGGCAGCCAGGAAAAAATGGGGAAGTAGCGTTTCAGCATGATAAAAGCGTGGCCACGGGGTGTCATAGCGCTCAGCCTAAACGATATTGGCCTAAAGGTTGAGGGTTGATTAGCATTGATCATGTCACCCCACCATTCTTTGGGAGCCACCATGAAACCCGAAACCATTGCGCTGCATCACGGCTACACGCCGGATAGTCAAAACGCCGTTGCCGTTCCCATCCACCAGACCACGTCCTACAGCTTTGACAGTGCCCAACACGCGGCAGACCTGTTTGACCTCAAGGTCGAAGGCAACATCTATTCGCGCATCATGAACCCCACCTGCGGCGTGCTGGAACAGCGCGTGGCCGCCCTTGAAGGAGGCATTGCCGGCCTGACGGTGGCGTCGGGCATGAGCGCGATCACCTGCGCGATCCAGACGATTGCCGAGACGGGCGACAACATCGTCTCGATCAGCGAGCTTTATGGCGGCACTTATAACCTGTTTGCCCATACGCTGCCGCGCCAGGGCATTGACGTACGCTTTGCCGATAAAGCGGCGTTTGATGATCTCGAAGCGCTTATCGATGGGCGCACCAAGGCGGTGTTTTGCGAAAGTGTGGGGAATCCGTCGGGCGGCATTGTCGATATCGCGCGTATTGCGGAGATTGCTCACCGTTACGGTGTTCCCCTCATCGTGGATAACACCACGGCGACGCCGTTTTTATGGCGTCCGATCGAGCACGGCGCGGATATTGTCGTGCACTCGGCGACCAAGTATATCGGCGGCCATGGCACCACGCTTGGCGGCGTGATCGTGGATTCCGGCAAGTTTCCGTGGGCCACCCATGCCAGCCGTTTTCCGCTACTCAACGAGCCCGACGCGTCCTACCACGGCATCAGCTACACCCGTGACGTGGGCGAGGCGGCCTTTATTACCCGTGCCCGGGTGGTGCCGCTGCGCAACATGGGCGCGGCGCTGTCTGCCCAGGCGGCGTGGAACCTGCTTCAGGGGCTGGAAACGCTCTCCCTGCGCATCGAGCGTATCTGCGCCAATACCCAAGCGGTTGCCCGTCATCTGGAATCTCACCCGCAGGTCAGCTGGGTGCATTACGCCGGCCTTGAAAGCCACCCTGACCACGCGCTGGCGCAGCGCTACATGAACGGGCAGGCCTCGGGCATTTTAAGCTTCGGGGTGAAAGGCGGCCAGGCCGCGGCCGAACGTTTTTACGATGCGTTAGGGCTGATCCTGCGGCTGGTCAATATCGGGGATGCCAAGAGCTGCTCGTCGATTCCCGCGGCGACCACGCACCGCCAGCTGAATGAGCAAGAGCTGAAAAACGCCGGGGTGACGCCGGATATGGTGCGTTTATCCATGGGTATCGAACATCTCGACGATATCATTGCGGATATTGATCAGGCGCTGGTGGCAAGCCAAAGTCAGTCTTGAGAAGGCGCTCGTTCTCCCAAAGTGTTAATTCCAAAGTGCTAGTTCTTTAATGCTGTTGAACGGCTACGCTTGCTGACGGGGGCGAGGCTCCCGTTATTACGCCTAACGCGGAGCCGTGTTGTACGGATGTCGTGGCCAAACGAATCCCGTACAAGCCCGCCGTTTCCATCAGCATAGAGAACAATAATCATGCGCTTCATTTCCATTCTGGCGGCATCAGGGCTGCTGGCGGTTTCCGTCGGCCTGGTAGGGGTCGGCGGCCTCTGGGTCTATCCGGGGCTTTTCTGTGCCGCCCTTGGCGGGGCAGCGCTGGTCTTCAGCGGCGTGCTGGGCGTGTACTACGGCGACCGTGACGCGCTGGACAAAGCATCATCATGGCTCTGGCCGATGCGCGATTACCGCTCTCTGCGGGGGATGGCCTACCGGTTGATGGGGCGAGCCAGCAGCACGGCAATTGCTTCGGCCGAAGTGTCACACTACGCCGATCTCATGGATCATCGTCTGGACAACCAGGAAGCCATGGCTCGAGAGGCGTCCGCCAGCATGGCGGCGATCAATACGGCGATCACCCAGGTGACGAGCAGCGCGGCGCAGGTCGCCTCACTGGCCGAACACGCGCGCAGTGAAAGCCATGAAAACCGCGCAGAATTGGATGCCATCATTCAGGAAATGACCGACGTCTCGGATCGCTCAGGCCAGGCGCTGGAAATGCTGGGTACGCTGAATGACAAGATCGAGCGGGTCAGAAGCGTCACCTCGATGATCGAAGATATTGCCGAACAAACCCATCTACTCTCGCTTAATGCTTCCATCGAGGCGGCAAGGGCAGGAGAGCACGGGCGCGGCTTTGCCGTGGTTGCAGGAGAGGTGCGCAGCCTGGCGCTGAAAACGTCCACTGCCACCCAAAGTGTGGATGAGCTGGTCAAGGATATCAGCCACAGCGGACAAAGCGTGGTGGATACCATGAGCCACCTGATGGGCCGTGTCAGTGAACGCGCCGCCGGTATTCAGCTGGTGGGTACGCGCCTGGGCAAGATGACCGATGACGTGGAGAACGTGCACCATGAAATCAAAAGTGTGGCCGAGGCCATGGAAAGCACGCAGCGACATAGCCAGACCGTAGCGGTCAGCCTGCGTCAGCTGGAAGACGATGTGGACGAGGGCAATCGCAATATGCACGACCTGGCCGAGCAGGCTCGCGCGCTGATGGAGGCCGCTGAAGGTGTCGATGCAGAACTGGCCCAGCAGCGGCTGAACGGCCGGCATCAGGCCGTCTTTGCCGAGGCACGGCAAACCGCCAATCGTATTGGCACGCTGTTGGAAAAAGCCTTAAGCCGTGGCGAGCTGAAGGAAGCGGGGCTTTTTACTGCGCGTTACGAACAGCTCTCCCACACTCGGCCGCCGCTGTATAAAACCGCCTTTGATGACTTTACCGATCGCTATCTGCCGGCGCTGCAAGAGCCCATGTTGGAAGCGCTGGGGCTAAGCTATGCCATCGCCTGTGACCGTCGCGGCTATGTGCCGACGCACAACAAGGCCGTCAGCCGCACGCCCACCGGCGATTACGAGCACGACCTGGCGTTTTGCCGCAGCAAACGCATTTTTGACGACCCTACCGGCAGCCGCTGCGGCGCCCATGAAAAACCGCTGCTGCTGCAAACCTATAAGCGTGATACCGGCGAGATCATGCACGATCTGTCCGTGCCGATATACGTTAACGGCAAACACTGGGGCGGGTTTCGTATCGGCTATCAGCCGGAGAAAGCGCCGGTAGCTACTACGCCTGAACCACAGCGCCGGTCAGGAACGGCGGCGCTACCGGACGGCGGCCAGCTAGCGCGCGTGTGATTGCTGCCAAGCTGACCAGGAATACACCCCCAGCCCGACCCAGATCAGCCCGAAGGTGCCCAGCTGTACCGTGCTTAACGGCTCGTGAAACACCAGCAGCGCGATCAGGAACTGAATGCTCGGGTTGATGTACATCAGAAATCCCAGCGTGGCCAGACGCAGCCGCCGTGCCGCGCCGGCAAACGCCAGCAGCGGCAGGGCCGTGATCACGCCGGCGGCAATCAGCAGCCCGGTTGCCTTGGGGGTGTCGGCAAAGTGCGACAGCCCCTGGGCACTTAGCCAGGCAAAGACCAGCAGCGCCAGCGGCAGCAGCAACAGCGTCTCCACGAACAGCCCCGACAAACCGTCAAGCGGCACCTGCTTGCGAAACAGCCCGTAGGTACCGAAGGAAAAAGCCAGCATCAGGCTCAGCCACGGCAGCTCGTTGAGCAGAAAAAACTGCATGCCAATTCCCACGGTAGCCAGCCCCAGCGCCACCAGCTGGGCCTTTACCATGGTTTCGCGCAGTACGATAACGCCCAGCGCCACGTTCACCAGCGGTGTCAGAAAATAGCCCAGACTGGCCTGTAAAACGTGCTGGGTTTCTACCGCGTAGATGTAAATGCCCCAGTTAAGGCCGATCAGTACAGCGCAAGCCAGCACGCGTCCCAGTCGTTTGGGGTAGCGCAAGGCTTCCGCGACCGGTGCCCAGCGCCGCATCAGGGTAATCAGCCCGGCCAGAAACAAACACGACCAGAGTATCCGGTGCAGCACAATCTCAAACGCCGGCACGCCGTCAAACAGCGCAAAGAAAAGCGGGAAGCAGCCCCAGGTGAGGTAGGCAATAAGCCCGAAGCCGACGCCTTTGGCAGCTTCGGGATCGCGGACAGAATGGCTGGACATGGTGGCCTCGCTAGGGAGAGAGTGTCGGCAGATCAAAGACGCAGAAAAAAGTGTCTGAAGAAGACGCAGGGAATAACACGCTGGGTAAAAGCACTGGGTAACGGTGCTAGGGTTTGTACGAAGAATTGTCGAGCGTAGACCAGACAAGGCAAAAAACAGCGAAAAAGCGTAGTTTACAATGTGTAAATGGGCATTTTGAGCTGGTTTTTAACACCGTATGGACAAGCGCAGGCACTTTTCGGACACAGCCTAATCTATCACATTGTCCTGATATGAGGGATGCAAACACGATGAGTCAGCTAAAAGTCAGCCTCGTACAGTGCGATCTGCGCTGGGAAGATCCCGCCGCCAATCACCGGCACTTGGAAGAAAAGCTGGGTGAACTGGGCGGGCACGATACCGACGTAATCGTGCTGCCGGAGATGTTTGCCACCGGCTTCACCATGAACTCCCGCGAGATGGCTCAGCCCATGGCCCAGAGCGAAAGCGTCGCCTGGCTTTGCCATCAGGCCGAAACCCGCGGCTGTGTGATGACCGGAAGCATTGCCGTCGAAGACAACGGCCGCCATTACAATCGCCTGGTGTGGGCCCAGCCCGACGGTGAGCTGATCCTGTACGACAAGCGCCACCTGTTTCGTATGGCCGGCGAGCACGAACGCTACGCGGCGGGCAGTGAGCGCCCGGTGATTGAGTACAAAGGCGTGCGCCTATTGCTTAGCGTCTGCTACGATCTGCGCTTTCCGGTGTGGCTGCGCCAGCAACCGGCCGCCGGCGAGCACTTCGAGTATGATGCCTTGCTGTGCGTGGCCAACTGGCCGGCTCCGCGCCGCCACGCTTGGCGTACCTTGCTTCAGGCGCGCGCGATTGAAAATTTAAGCTATGTGATCGGCGTTAACCGGGTCGGCGAAAATGCCAACGGTCTGGCCCATAGCGGCGACTCCATGCTGGTCGATTTCAAGGGCGAGCCGCTGATCGACCCGCCGGCTGACGCGGCCTTTATCCAAACCGGCACGCTCGACACCGAGGCGCTGAAGGCATTCCGGGAAAAATTTCCCGCCTGGCAGGACGCCGACCGCTACCAGCTATTGCCCGATGCCGAGCCAGACAACGCCCGACCTTGATACCTGAAGATCTTGATACCTGAAACAGTTGATGAGACCCCCTTTTTATGAGTAAACCCGCCACCATGCGCCTTGACCGTTTTTTAAGCGAAACCACACCGCTGACGCGCAGTCTGGCCAAGCGCGCGCTGAAAAGCGGTGAAGTGCTGCTGAACGGCAAGTTGGTCAAACAGAGCGCGACGCAAATCGATCCCGATGAAGACGCGGTGATGTGGGGGGACGAGACGCTGGCGCTGGTCGGCATGCGCTACATCATGCTGCACAAGCCGTTGGAGGTGGAATGCTCGGCGCGGCGCGGGCTGTATACGCGCGCGATCGACCTGCTCGACGTGCCCAAGGTGGAACGGCTGCAGCCGGTGGGGCGTCTGGATGTCGATACCACAGGACTGCTGCTGATGACCGACGACGGCCAGTGGTTGCACCGTATTACCTCGCCCAAACGCCGCTGCGATAAAGTCTACCGCGCGACGCTTGCCGACCCGCTGGAAGGGGAAGCGGCCACCTGGGCGATAGCCCGGATGGCCGAAGGTCTGTGGCTTGAGGACGATGACACGCCGACCCAACCGGCGACGCTGCGGATGCTCGGCCCGCGTGAGGCCGAGCTTGCGATTACCGAAGGCCGCTACCATCAGGTGAAGCGCATGTTCGGCGCGCTGGGCAACCGCGTGACTGCTCTGCACCGTGAGTCCATCGGCCCGCTGGCGCTGGACGACAGCCTGGCTCCCGGCGAGTGGCGGGAGCTTTCCGCAGAAGAAATCGCGCTTTTTTAACCAGCGCGCAGCTGGCCGTTCAATACCTTGGCGTAGGCTTCCAGCAGGCGTTTGTGGCCGACGGTCGGCGCGTCCGGGTTCATGGCATCAAGCCCCGGGAAGTGCGTTTCACCGCCGGCAAGCGCTCGGGCTTCGGCAAAGGCTTCACCGTGATAGAAGCTGAGCGCGCGGGCGTAGTCGTCGAGCGCTTCGCCGGCGACCCACAGCTCCAGCACGCTTGCCAGCGCGTTAAAGCGCTGGGTGTCTTCCTCTACCAGATTGCCCGAGGCGCGTACCATTTCAAGCTGCTCAAAGGCCGCGTCGTGCTCGCCGAGTGCCAGCAGTAGCCAGAGTTTCAGCTCGCCCACGCGCAGCCGCTCCCAGGCCGTGTTCGGATCACCGACAATGCCGGCCCATTCCAGCACGCTCATCTGGTCGTTGACGTTGTCGTCTTCAAGCGTGTCCAAAAGTGCCTGCCAGGCATCCGTGCCGGCTTCCGCCAGGGTAAACAACGTGTTGCGGTGGGGCAGTGCCTGGTTGTTGTTGTGCCATTTCAGTTCGTCGGGCAGATAAATATCCGAGAAGCCCGGCACCAGAATGCGGCAGGCGTAAGCGCCCAGCTGGGTGTGCTCGGCGATGTAAACCTCGTGGCCTTCGTCGTGCAGCAGCGCAATCAGGCTGTCGCGCTGTTCGGCGTTGGTGCGCGTATCGTCCCAGTCGCTGAACGCCACGTCGGGGGTTTCTCCCAGCAGTGCCCAGCTGACGTAACCGCTGGCATCGATGAAGTGCAGTTCCAGATTGTGCGGGTCGGCGACCATGTCCATGTCGGCGGTGGGTGGCGGAAAGCCGCCCAGCTCGTCGAGAGCGCGGCCCTGTACCAGTTCGGTCAGCGCCCGCTCAAGCGCCACTTCAAAGCGCGGGTGAGCGCCGAAGCTGGCGTAGGCGCCGCCGTCTTCGGGATTCAGCAGCATCACGCTCATGACCGGATAAATGCCACCGAGCGAGGCGTCCAGCGCACGCAGTTGAAAACCGCTGGCTTCCAGCGCGGCCATGCCTTCCTGAATACGCGGATAGCGTGCGAGCACGTCTGTGGGCACTTCGGGAAGCGTAATGGCATCGCGAATGATGCGCTCTTTGACCGCGCGTTCGAAGATCTCCGACAGCCCCTGCACCTGTGCTTCATCACGGGTGTTGCCCGCCGACATGCCGTTGGAGACAAACATGTTGCCGATCAGGTTGACCGGCACGTTGACGGTTTTGGCGTCGCGCTGGCGCACGTAGGGTAGCGTGCACACGCCGCGGCCGCTGTCGCCGCCGTTCATGTCGTGAAGCTCGGCCAGCGTCAGGTCGTTGCCGCTGTAACGCTGATGGAAAACGTCGTCGAGCACCTCGGCAAGCGGGGTTTCCGGGGCAAACCAGCGTTCTTCGGCCTGATGGATAAAGTCAAACGACTGCAGCGCGGGCGTGAGGTAGAAATCGGCCCACAGGTAACGCGTGGCCAGGCGTTCAAGCACTTCGCCGTAGGCGCTGGCCAGGGCGGCGTTGCGGGTCGCGCCCTTGCCGTTGGAAAACACTTGCGGGCAGTCGCGGTCGCGAATATGCACCGACCAGATATGCGGTGCCGGGTTCAGCCAGCGCGCCTCCACAATGTTAAAGCCAAGGCCTTCAATATGCCCCTTAAGCGTATCAAGCGACGTTTCAAGCGCGGCGTCTTTGCCGGGGATAAAGGTATGCGTCATGGGAGGCGTCCAGAGTCGTCAAAATTAAGGCGCGAACTGTATCATTCCGCGCTGATGGCAGCCAGATGATTGCGCGCTGGCCCGGCTTTCGTCCTACCTTGAGTGTCGTTCTAACCCAGCCGTGCCGCTTCGACCAGCTGCCGGGTATAGGCGTGGCGGGGCGCTTTCAGCACGTCCGCGCAGTTGCCGTGCTCGACCACCTCGCCGTCCTTGAGCACGATAATGCGGTGCGCCATGGCGCGCACCACGGCAAGGTCATGGCTGATGAACAGATAGCTCAGCCCGCGCTTGGCCTGCAGCGTGCGGAGCAGTTCGATCAGCTGCTTTTGCACGCTGCGATCAAGCGCCGAGGTGGGTTCGTCGAGCACCAGCAGCTCGGGCTCGACGATAATCGCGCGGGCCACGGCAATGCGCTGGCGCTGGCCGCCGGAAAACTCGTGAGGGTAGCGCGCCGCCACGCTTTCCGGCAGGCCAACGTCGGCAAGCGTCTGGTAGACGCGCTCGCTGACCTCAGCGCGGCTCAGGTGGGGAAAGTGAAAGCGCAGCCCTTCGCTGACGATGTCAAACACTGGCATGCGCGGTGACAGCGCGCCGTAGGGATCCTGAAACACCATTTGCAGGCGGTGGCGCTGGCGCCGCAGCGCCTTGCCGGAGAGTTGGTCAAGGCGCGCCTCACCCAGCGTGACTGCGCCCCGGCTTGTCACCAGCCGCATGATGGCCGAGGCCAGGGTGGTTTTGCCCGAGCCGGACTCACCGACCACGCCCAGGGTTTCGCCCGCCCGCAAGGTCAGGTCCAGTGGCTTGACCGCCTCGAAAGCCGGCGGCGGGGCACGAAACAGCCCGCGCCGGGGACGCGCAAAGCTGACGCTGAGCTGTTCGGCCTGCAGCAGCGGCGGCGCGCTCGGCACCGGCGCCGGGCGGCCTTCCGGCTCGGCGGCAAGCAGCGCCCGGGTGTAGGCGGTTTGCGGCGTGTCGAAGACCGTCTTGACGCTGCCGGTTTCCTGTTCGCGGCCGTGGTACATCACGCACACGCGGTCGGCGTGGCGACGCACCAGATTCAAGTCGTGGGTAATGAACAACAATCCCATGCCGTAGTCGTCGCGCAGTTCGCGCAGCAGCGCCAGAATCTCCTGCTGAACGGTGACGTCCAGCGCGGTAGTGGGCTCGTCGGCAATCAGCAGTCGGGGATTATTGGCGATGGCCATGGCGATCATCACCCGCTGGCGCTGGCCGCCGGAAAGCTGGTGCGGCCAGGCGTTCATCAGCTCATCGACGCGGGGCAGCTTGACGCGTTCCAACAGCACGCGGGTGCGCGCACGGGCGGCCTGACCGCTCAGGCCCTGATGCAGCCGCAGAGTTTCGCCAATTTGTCGGCCCACCCGGTGCAGCGGGTTGAGCGAGGTCATTGGCTCCTGGAAAATAAACCCCACCTGATTGCCGCGCACGCCGTTCCACTGGCGCGTGTTCAGCGTGGCGAGATTGCTGTCGTTGAGCCGCCGCGTGCCGGCAACGGTCGCGTTGGGCGGCAGCAGGTTGAGGATGCCGAGTGCGGTGACCGATTTCCCCGAGCCCGATTCGCCCACCAGCGCCAAGGTTTCACCGGCCTTGATGTGAAACGACAGCCTCTCAACAACGTTTGTGCCGTCAAAGGCGATGGTCAAATCCTCAACCGACAACAGCGACTCAGCCATGCGCGGCCTCCTTCTTGCCGGTGGATGCTGCCTTGCCGCTGGTTGCGGCGTGGCGCGGGTCGAAGGCATCGCGCAGCCCTTCGCCGATAAACACCAGCAGCGAGAGCATGATGCCCAGCGTCAAAAAGGCGGTAATGCCCAGCCACGGTGCGTGCAGGTTGTTTTTACCCTGAGCCGCCAGCTCGCCAAGCGACGGCGAACCGGGTGGCAGGCCAAAACCGAGGAAGTCCAGCGCGGTCAGCGTGCTGATCGCCCCGGTAAACAGAAAGGGGATAAACGTCAGCGTGGCGACCATGGCGTTGGGCAGCACGTGGCGCCACATGATCAGGCGCGACGTCAGCCCCATGGCTTTGGCGGCGCGCACGTATTCCAGGTTGCGCGCGCGGAGAAACTCGGCGCGCACGATGTCCACCAGCCCCAGCCAGGAAAACAGCAGCATGACCCCGAGCAGCCACCAGAACCCCGGCTGGACGAAGCTGGCCAGAATGATCAGCAAAAACAGCACCGGCAGCCCCGACCAGATCTCGGTAACGCGCTGGCCGATCAAGTCGACCTTGCCGCCGAAATAGCCCTGCACGCCGCCGATCACCACGCCCAGCACCAGCGACCCTGCGGTGAGCACCAGCGCGAACACCACCGAGAGGCGAAAGCCGTAAATCACCCGGGCCATGACGTCGCGCCCCTGATCGTCGGTGCCCAGCCAGTGGCGGCCATCCGGCGGCGCGGGAGAAGGCTGGGTCATCTGCATGTCCAGCGTCTGGTAGGAGAAGCGCACGGGTGGCCACAGCGCCCAGCCGTACTCCTGGATCTGGCCGGCGACGAACGGGTCCAGGTAGTCGGTGCGCGTGGGCAAAAAGCCGCCGAACTCGGTTTCGGGATAGTCAAACAGCAGTGGCGCATACCATTCGCCGTCGAACTGCATAACGATGGGTTTGTCGTTGGCGATCAGCTCGGCAGCCAGGCTGACCACAAACAGCACCACAAACAGCCAGAGCGACACCCGCGCGCGGCGGTTGGCGTTGAACGCGGCGATGCGCCGGCGGGTAATGGGCGACAGATGGGGTGAGAAAAAAGCCATGGGTCAGGCCTCCCGCGTATCGAAGTCAATGCGCGGGTCGACCCACACGTAGGTGAGGTCGGACACCAGTTTGAGCAGCAGCCCGATCAGGGTATACAGATAGAGCGTGCCGAAAATCACCGGGTAATCGCGTTGCAAAACCGCCTCAAAGCCCAGCAGCCCCAGCCCGTCCAGCGAGAAAATCACCTCGATCAACAGCGCTCCGGTAAAGAAAATGCCCACCAGCGCGGCGGGCAGGCCGGCAATGATGATCAGCATGGCGTTACGAAATACATGGCCGTAGAGGATGCGGTGTTCGTCGGCCCCCTTGGCGCGTGCGGTGAGCACGTACTGTTTGTGGATTTCGTCGAGAAAGCTGTTTTTGGTCAGCATCGTCAGCGTGGCAAAGCTGCCGATGGCGGCGGCGAGAACCGGCAGCGTGATGTGCCAGACGTAATCCTTCACCTTGCCCCAGGCGGAAAGGTCGGCAAAGTCGGGCGAGGTCAGGCCACGCAGCGGGAACCAGTCAAAATAGGCGCCGCTGGCGAATAGCACGATGAGCAATATGGCGAACAAAAACCCCGGAATGGCGTAGCCGACAATCACCAGCCCCGAGGAATAGACGTCAAAACGCGAGCCGTGATGCAGCGCTTTGCGGATGCCCAGTGGAATCGAGATGAAATATACCAGCAGCGTCGTCCAGAGCCCCAGCGAGATGGATACCGGCAGGCGTTCGATCATCAGGTCAATGACCGGGCGGTCGCGAAAGAAGCTGGTGCCGAAGTCGAAGGTGGCGTAGTCGGCGAGCATACCGAGAAAACGCTCGTGGGCGGGCTTGTCAAAGCCGAACTGCTGCTCGAGCTGCTCGATAAAGCGCGGGTCGATGCCACGCGCGCCGCGGGAGTCGTCGTTGACCTGAATATCCGCGCCGCCGGTATCCAGCCGCGTGCTGGCCATGGCGTCGGCGCCCTCAAAGCGCGCGAGCATCTGGTCGATCGGCCCGCCGGGGGCTGCCTGCACGATAATGAAGTTCAGCAGCATGATGCCCACCAGCGTGGGAATCATCAGCAGTAATCGGCGTAGGGTGTAGCGAGCCACAGCGCAACTCCTTGTGCAGCCTCGTTAGCAGGGGCAGCCGTTAGCGGCGGCGCTCAAGTTCAGCTTCGCGCTCAGTATCCACCCACCAGGCGTCTAAATCCATGCCGTAGGCGGGAAACGGCTGGGGGTAGCCAAACTTGTCCCACACGGCAAGGCGCGTTTCGCCCGAATGATAGTGGGGAATGACGTAAAACCCCCAGCGCAGCACGCGATCAAGCGCATGGATCACGGTGTTGAGCGCCTGGCGGCTGTCGGCGCTGATCAACTGTTCAACCAGCGCGTCCACGGCCGGGCTTTCAAGCCCCATGACGTTGCGGCTTTGTGGCCGGTCTGCGGCGGCGCTTGTCCAGAAATCGCGCTGCTCGTTGCCGGGATTGTTGGACTGAGGGAAGTGGCTGATGACGATGTCGTAGTCAAAATTGCGCACGCGATTCAGGTACTGGCTGATATCGACGATGCGGATCGACGTCTCTACCCCGAGACGCGCCATGTTGCGCAGCATGGGCTGGACGACGCGTTCAAGGCCGGAGTCGTACAACAGCACTTCAAGGCGTAGCGGCCGGCCGCTTTGCTCATGGACCAGCGTCCCGTCTTCCACGCGGTAGCCCGCCTCGCGCAGCAGCCCGAGCGCTTTTTTCAGCCGTGCGCGCAGGGCGGTGGGTTGTTCGATGGGCAGCGGCTTTTCAAACAGATCGGCCGAGCCGTGAGAGTCCACCAGCGCGTCATGATAGGGCGCAAGCAGCGCCAGCTCGTCGCTTGAGGGCAGCCCTTTGGCCTGCATCGGCGAGTTTTGAAAAAAGCTCTGGGTGCGCTGGTAGGTGCCATAAAAAATATTGGTGTTCAGCCAGGGAAAATCAAACGTCAGGCTGAGTGCTTCGCGGACCCTGGGATCCTGAAACTTGCCCTTGCGCAGGTTGAAGACGAAGGCCTGCATCATCGAGGGCGTGACGTCGGGCACGGTGATCCGCTTGACCAGCCCGTCTTCAAAGGCCGGGAAATCATAGCCGATAGCCCAGGTGGCCGCGCGCGCATCGGTACGAAAGTCCGTCAATCCCGCCTTGAACGCCTCCCAGGCAATGTCCCGGTCGCGGTAGTAGTCGAATACCAGCCGGTCGATGTTATAGCGCCCGACGTTAACCGGCAGGTCTTTGCCCCAGTAGTTATCGTCGCGGGCGTAGACGATGCGCCGGCCCGGATTGACCTCGTCGATGCGGTAAGGCCCGGAGCCGGGGTGGTGAGCCAGCGTGGGCGCGGTAAAGTCGTGGGATGCCCAGTAGTGGCGAGGCAGAATCGGCATTTGCGCGACGATCAGCGGCAGCTCGCGGGAGTCGGTATCGTTCAGCGTAAAGCGCACGCGATGCGGCGACAGCGCCACGGCCTCGCCCACGCCGGCGTAATAGCTGCGATAAAAGGGATTGCCGTCTTCGCGTAGCAGGTCAAGGCTGAAGACCACGTCGTCGGCGGTCAGCGGTTCGCCGTCCTGAAAGCGCGCCTCGGGGCGCAGGTCAAACTCGATCCACGAGCGGTCGGGCGCGATCCTCACGCCGCTTGCCACCAGACCGTAAAGGCTGAACGGCTCGCCGGGGTTGGAGTCCATCAGGGTGTCGTAAATTTGCCTGACGCCGCTGGCCGGGGTGCCGCGCACGATAAACGGGTTGGTGGAATCAAAGCTGCCGCCCACGGCCGTGCGCACCATGGTGCCGCCCGTGGGCGCCTGGGGGTTCACATGGGGGAAGTGGGTGAAATCAGCGGGAAGCTCGGGTGAGCCGTAAAGCGACAGGGCATTGACGGTCGCAACGTCAGCCGTTGCGGTTCCGCCTGCGCTAACCGCACATAACAGCGCGACGGCGAGCCAGCGACTAACGCGCTGGCGGGCTGATGAGAGGATCCTGCTGTCCATCGCTTCCTGCCTCCCTTGAGGATGTCGCTGACGACCCTAGCCGCCTGACAGGGACAAAAGCTGCCCGGGCTGTAACGTGCTGGGGCGGTCAATGGCGTTCCAGCGAATCAGATCCTGCTGGCTTACGTTGTAGCGTGTGGCAATGGCCGAAAGATTGTCGCCGCGCTCAACGCGATGGGTTGACGCTACCTGCGCTCCGCTGCGGTTATCGGTGCCGGAAAGTGCGGCAATTGCCTGGCGATCAGCATCACTGGGTACCAGCAACGTGCGGGCGTTGCCGGGGTCTAGCGTGCCCTGAAGCAGCCCCGGGTTCAACCGTGCCAGCCGCGACTGACTAACGTCGAGCAGCCGGGAGGCGCTTTTTAACGTGATACGCCGGTCAATCGTCACGCTGGCAAACGCTGGGGCGGCGTGAATCTCGGGCAGGCTGACGTTATAGCGCTCGGGATCGCCAATAATCTGGGCGATCGCGTAAAGCTTGGGCAAGTACTGCATGGTTTCACCGGGCAGGGTGTTGAGTGCCCAGTAATCGCCGCCGCGGCCTTGACGCTGAGCTTGGCGGCGGGCGCCGTTAACCGTACCGGCACCGGCGTTATACGCCGCCAGTGACAAAGGGATATCGCCGCCGTACCACTGGTCGGCCTGCATTTCGATGTAGTCAAGGGCGGCACCGGTTGAGGCGGTGACGTCCAGACGGCCGTCATAGCGCCCGTTACGCACCAGGCCAAGTGCATCACCGGTGCGCGGCATGAACTGCCACAGGCCGGCCGCTCCTCTGTAGCTGCGTGCACCGGGGTCAAATGAGCTTTCGATGAATGGCAGCAGCGCGATCTCGCCCGGCAGACCGCGTTCTTCGACCTGCTGGGTAATCCACGCCAGCCACGGCCTGGCTTCACGCGTAATGCTGACAATGTTTTCCGGGCTTTGGCGATAGCGAGCGATCCACTTGTCCACGCGCGCCCGGGCGCTGGGCGGCAGCGCGTCGATATCCCAGGTAAAGCTTTTGCGCAGCTGCGTCCAAGCATCCTGCGGTACGGCATCCACCGCGTCCCAGAAGAAGCTTCGGGAGGTAACATCAGGCGTCAACGAAGGATGCGCGACAGTCGCCGTTATACCCGCCGGCGTGCCGTGAGAGGTGCTGTCGGAGGTACCGGAAGAAGCCCTATAAGACGTAGGCTGAGGCGAACTATAAGACGAGCTGGCAAGCGTCGCGGCGCCGGCAACGCTGGGCATGGCCGCGGCGTGCTGTTCGGTGGCGGCAAGCAGCAGGCTCATCATTACCGTGCTGCCGGCGCTGAGCAGAAAGCGTTGGCGCATTGTGCGATAGGTCATAGGCGATTAACGTGAAGTCTGATTGGAGCGCGCTGCCGTGCCGCGACAAAAAAAGCGATGCACGGTGAGCTGTCTGTGAGTTAAAAACGGTTTTTCCATTTCCGCAGCGTGGTAAAGGTGTCAAGGTTATCGCCGTTGGCGCCCTGGGCACCGGCGGCGTTGCGCACGCTGGCGGTATGGACACGCAAATAGGGGTTAATGTTCAACTCGCGTCCAATTGTACTGGGCAGCGTCGGCCGCTCGGCCTCGCGCGCACGCCGGCAATCCTGCAGGGCATGGGCCACATGTTTATTATCAGGGTCCGCCTCGCGGGCAAATACCAGGTTGGCCTGGGTATATTCATGGGCTGCAAAGACGAGGGTTTCCTCGGGCAGTTCGGCAAAGCGATTAAGCGCGGTGTAAAGCTGTTCGGGCGTGCCTTCAAACAGTCTGCCGCAGCCGGCGCAAAACAGCGTGTCGCCGCAGAACAGCAGCGAGGGGATGCCCGGGGTGAAAAAACTGAGGTGGTCCAGGGTGTGGCCGGGCGTTGCCATGACTTCAAACAGGCGCCCCATGACGCGCACTTCGTCCCCTTCGCCTACGGCGTCGGTTATGCCCTTGATAGCGGGATTGTCCGGCCCGATCACCCGGGGAGCATAGCGGCTGATCAGCTCGCTGAGTCCGCCGGTATGATCATGGTGGTGATGGGTGATCAGCACCGTTTCCAGAGTGAGCGACTCGCGCTCGAGCATCTCGATCACCGGAGCGGCTTCACCGGGGTCTACCACGCAAACATTCTGGCTCGCGTCCTGGCGCAGGAGCCAAATATAATTGTCGCTAAAGGCGGGTATCGGTGTCACGCTCAGCATGGCGAGATCCTTATCAAACATGGGACGTCAAAAACGCCGATACTTTGGAGGGGAGCGCTTTCTATGTCAACTTCGCAGGCGGATGTCGCGTGGCGCGAGCGGCTGGCGTCAAGCCGGCGCTACTGGCGCTCCGAGCGTGGAAAAACGCTTGTCGCGGCACAGACAGCCTGCCTGGGGCCGCTACTCGAATCGCGTCGGGATCAGCACGGTCTGGAACTCTCGATGGGGGCGTCGCTGCTGGCGCAAACGCCGCTGGCCCGCTCATCCCATGTGATGCAATGGGCGCCAGCGCGGCAATGTGCCGAGCACGAATCCACTCTTGTCTGCCCGCCCGGGGCGCTGGCGCTCCCCGATGAATGTATCGATGTCACACTGGTTCACCACTTTTTGGAACACTGCCCCCATGCGCACCGCGGGCTCGCCGAGGCGGCGCGCGTCACGAGTGATAGCGGCTTGTTGGTGATTTTCGGCTTTCACCCGCTGGGCGTGGCCACGCTGGAGCACCGCCTTGGCCCGAAGCGCCGGGAGTACCCCGGCAACGGCGTCTGGAAAACACCGGGCAGGCTGCGTGACTGGCTGGAATTTGTCGACTTTGAAGTCGAGCGCGTAGACTACTGCGGGTTTCGCGCCCTCGGCACCAAGGCGTGCCGCGAGCGCTGGGAAGCGCTTGGGCGGCGCTATAACCTGCCGTGGGGCGCCAGCTATATGATCCGGGCGCGGCGCAAACGCCACCGCGCCCCCGTGCAGCGGCTCAGGTTTGGCCTGCAAGCACCGGCTGCATCGCGCCCGTTTGGTGCTACACGCCTGCAGTCAACGGCACCGGACAATGACACCCGTAAAAGGAAGATGCGTTGAGTACACAAGCAAGCACGCCCCTGCCATGCGTGACGGTTTATACCGACGGCGCCTGCCGGGGCAACCCCGGCGTTGGCGGCTGGGGCGTGGTACTGCAAAGCGGCGACCATGAAAAAACGCTTTACGGCTTTGAAGCCCATACGACCAATAACCGCATGGAGCTGATGGCCGCGATCAGCGCGCTGCGCACCCTGAATACCCCCTGCGAGATAGCGCTTTGGACCGATTCCCAATACGTCCGTCAGGGCATTACCCAGTGGATTCATAACTGGCTGAAACGCGGCTGGAAAACCGCTGCCAAACAGCCGGTCAAAAACGCCGAGCTGTGGCAGGCGCTGCATGCCGAAACACAGCGTCATCGCGTTGAATGGCACTGGGTCAAAGGGCATAGCGGCCATCCCGGCAACGAGCGCGCCGATGCCCTGGCCAATCAGGCCATCGATGAGAATATTGGATAAAGACGAACGAGATAGGAGAGCCCGATGCGCCAGGTCATTCTGGACACCGAGACCACCGGCATTGATCCCAGACAAGGGCATCGGCTGGTGGAAATTGGCGCGGTGGAAATGGTCAACCGGCGTTTGACCGGACGCACCTACCATCAGTACATCAACCCCGAGCGCCACATCGACGCCGAAGTGGTGGCGATTCACGGTATCGACGATGACAAGGTCGCCAATGAGCCGGTGTTTGCCCAGGTGGCCGATGCGTTCTGGGCGTTTATCGAAGGGGCCGAGCTGGTCATCCATAACGCGCCCTTTGACGTGGGCTTTATCGACCACGAGATAGCGCGGCTGAATAAGCAGCGCCCGGCGCCGGCGTTTGCCCCGGTGGCCGAGCACTGTGGCATCCTTGATACGCTGACCATGGCGCGGAAAAAACACCCGGGCCAGCGCAACACCCTTGATGCGCTGTGCAAGCGTTACGATATCGAGAACGGCCACCGTGTGCTCCACGGCGCCTTGCTCGATGCCGAAATTCTGGCTGACGTCTACCTGGCGATGACCGGCGGGCAAACGATGCTGACGCTGGATGCCGAGGCGCCAAGCGATGAGCCCGCCAATGGCAATGGCGAAGGCGCTCAGGGGCTTGCCATACAGCGGATGTCGCTGGCGCCGGGCCGTCTGCGCGTGGTTGCGCCCAGCGCCGAAGAAGAAGCCGCCCATCAGACCAAGTGCACCGCGCACCAGCTGCGCTGGCAGGAGGGTGAGGTCCACGATGCTCAGGCGTGAAATTCCTGCCGGCGTCAGTGCCGGCCGTGTGATTGTTATTTCCCACAACAAGATTGCGCCCGCGCCCGCCGCCGGCGAAACAGCGCTGATACCGCTTCAGCCCTGGCAGAGCTGGGATGAAACCATGCAGCCCTTGTGCTACTGGCAGGACGAGCCGGTCGCGCTGGCGGTGGCTGACGCCCCTGACAATAGCTGGATTGACGGACGCCAATGGATGGCCGAGCTGTCACACCGCTGGTTCAGCCTGCTATCCACGGCGCTACAGGTAGGGGCCTGGCTGCAGAATCATCGCTTCTGCGGGCGCTGCGGCGCACGCGCAACCAGGCTTGCCGCCGAGTTCGCCATGCACTGTCACGCCTGTGGGCACCGCAACTATCCGCGTATTTCGCCGTGCATCATTACGCTGGTGACCTGCGGTGAAGCGATGCTGCTGGGGCGCAGCCCGCGCTTTCGGCCGGGGCAGTATTCCACGCTGGCCGGGTTTATCGAGCCGGGTGAGTCGGCCGAGGAGGCCGTGCACCGGGAAGTCTTTGAAGAGGTGGGCGTGCACATCGATAACCTGCGTTATCACCACAGCCAAGCGTGGCCGTTTCCGCACTCGCTGATGCTGGGCTATTTTGCCGAAGCAACAACTCGGCGGATCCGTATCGATGAACACGAAATCAGCGACGCGGCCTGGTTCTCCCCGCGACAGCTACCCGGGCTGCCGCAACCTTACTCCATCGCCCGGGAGCTAATCGAAGTACACCTGGCGAAATGGCGTAGCTGATAAGAGCCTGTATTTATCAGAGGCGGCCACACGGCTAGGCGTCGGGGAACAGCGCGCTTAGCCGGGTCGCCAGCATCACGTTGCCCGTGGCTTTAAGCTTGCCGCTCATAAAGGCGCTCATGCCGTTGATCTCACCGCGCATGAGGCCTTTGAGCGTGTCGCTTGAAAGGCTCAGGCTAACGGAAGGATCGTCGTGTTCTCCCGTTTTTACGTCTAGCGTGCCGTCGTTGATGCGCAGGTAGTAATCGCCGAGGTCGGAAAAATGAAACTGGAACACTTCGTGCATGTTGCGAGCGGCGTCCGGATCAAAGCGTGCCTGCAGTTTTTCAAGCGTAGTGGACGACATGGCGGGCTCTCTTGGTCTTGGGCAATAAATAACGTTGGCTTGGCAGTCAGTAACAGACATATGAGCGTAACATCACTTGCCGCGTTAGCGGTAAACGGCGCGCGACGATGAGTGCGCCAACACGAGGAGAAAGCAAGTGGGTGACTGGGTAATCAATATTGTCACGTTTTTCATACAGGCGGTGATTGTGATCGGCCTGGTGGGGCTAACGGCGTTGCTGTTTCGGCGTGCCAAAAGCGGCGGCGACGATGACGGGTTGACGCTGCATATCGAGACGCTTAACGACCAGCGCCGCCAGCGTCATCGTCAGCTGGATACGGCCAGCAAAGAACCCAAGCGGGGTAAAAAATGGTGGCACGCGCTGTGCCCCAAGCGCAAAGCCGGCCGCAAGGATAAAAACGCCGAGAAAACCAGCTCGCAAGAAGACTCTGCCGAACAGGGCAAGCAGCCCCGTGTCTGGGTGCTGGATTTTTACGGTGATATCAAGGCATCTGCCACCGAGCACTTCGCCGAAGAAATCTCCGCGGTCATCGACGTAGCAAGCGCTGATGACGAGGTGGTAGTGCGGCTGGAATCCGGCGGCGGGCTGGTGCACGCCTACGGCCTGGCAGCGGCCGAACTGGAGCGGCTGACGGCGGCCGGCCTGGCTACTACCGTATGTATCGACAAGGTCGCGGCCAGCGGCGGCTATTTGATGGCGTGTACCGCCAGCCACATTAAAGCGGCCCCCTTTGCGGTCCTCGGCTCTATTGGCGTGGTCGCTCAGGTGCCTAACGTACACCGCCTGCTCAAGCGCCATGACATTGACGTGGAGCTTCTGACCGCGGGCAAGTACAAGCGCACGCTGACCGTGCTGGGGGAGAATACCGAAGAAGGCCGCGAAAAGTTTATCGGCGATCTGGAAAACACTCACCGCCTGTTCAAGGACTACGTGTCCCGGCATCGCCCCGCCGTGGATATCGAAATGCTTGCCACCGGCGAGATCTGGTATGGCAGCGAGGCGCTCGACCACGGCTTGATTGACAGCGTGCAGACCAGCGAGGCGTATCTGGTTGAGCGCATGCAGCAGGCGCGTGTTTTCAGCGTCTGGCTGGAAGCACCTCAGAGCCTCGGGGACAGGCTAGGCATCGCGATCTCAGCCGGCGTTGAGCGTGCAGGCGTCAAGGCGCTGGGCGCACTGGAAGCGGCGCGCTGGCAAAAGCACTAATAAAAGTACTCATAAAAGCGCTAAGCGTCGTTTTCGGCGAGTGCCTGAATCACGGCTTTAACGGTCTGGCTTGAAAGCGAATAGTAGATTGTCTGTGATTCCCGCCGTGTGGTGACCAGCGCCTGCTGGCGCAGGATGGCCAAATGCTGGGAAAGCGCTGACTGACTGAGTTCGAGTCGCTGGTTGAGCTGGGTAACTGACAGCTCTTCCTCAGCCAGCAGGCACAGAATATGCAGCCGCTTGGCGTTGGCCATGGCCTTTAATACCCGGGCGCCTGCGTCGATAGAGCCGCCATTATTACCCAGCAGGTGCACAGCGGCGCGATGAAAGCTAGGCATCTTGAACTCCTGACATAGTTGATTCCTGACATCCTTGGGTTTCTGTCATGCCGGCAGCCGAGGCATAAAGTCTTGGGTGCCGGTGTTGCATCTTCATGCTGATTTAATTTTCCGTAAATTAGCTTGGCTTGTCTAAAGAGTATTCAACGATAAATAAATGGTTTTTCAACGCAGGGGCTAAACGGTCTTGGGCGGGGTGTGCCTGCGCGTCTTTTTTTCGTGCTGGCGTTGCGTATAATGCCTGCGCCGCCCATACGGGCAGGAGGGTTCCCTCACCCCTCCATTTTTCCCACCAAAAAGGATCCTGACCATGTTTGTCTTGACCGATCTCCAATACCGCCGCTGCCTTTTTCTTATGGTGGCGTTTCATATCGCTATCATTGCCGCCAGCAACTACCTGGTGCAGCTGCCTTTTATGCTATTTGGCCTGCATACCACCTGGGGCGCATTCAGCTTTCCGTTTATCTTTCTGGCCACCGATCTGACCGTCCGTCTGTTCGGCAAAGGGCCGGCGCGGTCGATTATTCTCAGAGTCATGCTGCCCGCGCTGGTGGTCTCGTACGTGGTATCGGTGGTATTTCCTCGAGGAAACTATGCGGGACTTGCTGCGTTGGGAGAATGGGACACCTTTGTCGCGCGTATTGCGCTGGCCAGCTTCCTGGCTTACGCGATCGGTCAGCTGCTTGACGTGCAGGTGTTCAATCGCCTGCGTCGGCTGGTGTGGTGGGTCGCGCCGGTATGCTCCACGGTGATCGGTAACCTTGCTGATACGCTCGCGTTTTTCTCTACGGCCTTTTACCAAAGCCCGGATGCGTTCATGGCGGCTAACTGGCTGGAAATCGCGCTGGTGGATTACGCCATCAAGCTGGGGGTCAGCCTGTTGTTCTTCCTTCCGCTATATGGCGTGCTGCTGGCCTGGCTGATGCGCCGGCTGATGGTGTGGACGGGTGATGCCGACACAGCGCCGCGCACCGCCTGATACGTCTTATAAAATAGGAGCCTTTATGCCGTCTTGCGTTGAACTGTACTGCCTCGATAGCGGTGCGGATGACGGCGGCGAGCTGCCGCTGGTCATCATCCATGGTCTGCTGGGCAGCGCCGATAACTGGCGTTCGCATATTCGCACCTGGCGCAAAAAACGCCGCGTGGTCGCGGTGGATCTGCGCAATCACGGGCGCTCGCCCCACGCCGAGGGCATGGATTACGCCGCCATGAGTGATGATGTGCTGGCACTGCTGGATACGCTCGGCATAAAACGGGCCCACGTGCTGGGGCACTCCATGGGCGGCAAGGTGGCCATGAGCCTTGCCCGGCTGTCACCCGGGCGGGTGGCGTCGTTGCTGGTGGCTGATATCGCGCCGGTAGCGTATCAACACGGCCACGACGATATCTTTGCGGCTATGCGTGAGGTGCAAAACGGACGGCCGACGGATCGTCGCGAGGCGGATGCGCTACTTGCCCGGCATATTGATTCCCGGGCGGTGCGACTGTTTCTGGCCACCAACCTCCAGCGTGGTGATGGCGAGCTTACACTGCGCGTGGGGCTGGATCAGATCATCGCCGGCTACCCGGCCATTATCGCGCCGCCGGCGGGCGAGGTGGCGTTTGACGGGCCGTGCCTGGTACTGCGCGGCGCAGATTCACCCTACGTTCAGGACGACATGCTGCCAACGTTGCGCGAGGTGCTGCCCCGGGCCCGTGTGATTACGCTGAAAGACGCCGGACACTGGCTGCATGCCGATCAGCCTGACGCCTTTCATCAGGCGGTCGAGGCCTTTATCGCTGCACACCCGGGCTAAAGCGCATGTGGGTCAACGGCAAGGGCACTTGTCGGTAGCAACGTCTGGATAATGCCGCGCTGCTGTAAAAAGGCTTCCAGACGTTGATAGCGGCGGGTGTCCACCGCGGCCGGACGTAGCGCCATACGGCGCACAATGCCCGGCCAGGCGTCAGCATTGGCGCTGTTATCCAGCGCCGGATACGCCTCAACAAGGGCGTCCCAGGCACGCTCGGGGTGTTCAGTAATCCAGCTTGCGGCGTTTTCCAGCGCAATAACCAGATGCTGCCAGGTTTGCTTGCGCCGGTTCAGCGTGTCGCCGTTGACCATTAGCACCAGCCCGTCGTGTCTGGGCAGGCCAAGGTCAGCATAGGACACCACGCTGGCGCTGATACCGTCGGTGGCCAGCTGTGCCGGCAGCGCGTTGTAAAAGCCGTCGGCCAATACGCCGATGCTGCCTTCCTGTAGCCCGCGCTCACCGTCGTAATGCACGTTGCGTGCGGTCACGTAGTCATCGGTCTGGCGCACGGTCTCGGGCACCAAGAGCGGCACGATAAGCTCGGCACCTTCACGGGTGGTATAGCCGTAGGTGCGAGTGGCAAGTGCCGCATGGTTTTCCGGCGCGACGTCACCGGCAACGATGACTGCATTGAGCGGTGTTTCCATCAGCGTGGCTATGCGCACGAGGCCGGCATCATCGTGATTGCTCAGATGCAAGAGCGGCTGGCGGGCCAGCGCAGCATCCACTTCACCGGCGGCCAGCAGCTTGACAGGTAACGAGGGGTCTGCCGGCGGTTTGAGCATAACCTCAAGCCCCTGCGCTTGGTAAAGCCCGCGTATCTGGGCAATCAACAGCGGTGCGTGCTGGGGGCTCAAAAACCAGTCGAGCATGATGGTAAGCGGCTCTACCGGCGGCGGGCTTAGTGGCTCCGGTGGCGCAATGGCGGCGCTGGGCGCTTTAATAACGGCCTGCCTGGGCGGCCAGAGCCCTTCGGGCACCTGAACCTCGGTATCCAGCGTCAATGTGCCGGCACTGTTGTCAGCGGCGGGCGGTGTGGCAGGTGCCGTCGGCTGGGCGCAGACGCCTGTACTCACCAGCCAGAGCCACGGCAAAAGGCACAGCACAAAGCCAAGTCGATATCGCAACATGATGAAAACTCTCGATGTCATAGGGCGAAGTGTAGCCGTATGGCAAATGGCCTGGCTAGTTTGGCGTTCAACGCCCGGCAAGCAATAAGTCACGGTAAAGATATGGCCTGCATGTCATAATAACCAAGCCAATGCGGTCGAGATGGAGAATCATGGATACACTTTATACCTTCTTTTTATTGGGCGGCGGCTTGATGACATTAAGCATCCTGGCCAGCCGCTTGTCATCGTTTTTTGGCCTGCCGCTTTTGCTGATTTTCCTGGGGCTGGGCATGCTGGCCGGCGAAGAGGGTATTCTCGGCATTGAGTTTGACGACTACTCGATGGCCTTCGTGATCGGGCATCTGGCGCTTGCCATGATTTTGCTGGATGGCGGCCTGCGCACGCGATTGAAAACATTCCGCGTAGGCTTCAAGCCGGCGCTGCTGCTGGCCACGTTCGGGGTGCTGGTGACCAGTGCGATTGTCGGCGCTATTGCCATGCTGATATTCGACCTGACCCTGTTTCAGGGGCTACTGGTCGGGGCAATTGTGGGTTCTACCGACGCCGCCGCGGTGTTTTCCATGCTCAACGGGAGCGGCGTTAACCTCAACGAGCGGGTAGGGGCAACGCTTGAGATCGAGTCGGGCACCAACGACCCGATGGCGATTTTTTTAACGCTCATGCTGGTCGAAATGCTGGTGGGCGAGATTGGCGGCGTGACCGAAACGGTGCTGTTTTTTGTATCGCAGTTTGGCATCGGGCTTGCCGTAGGCATTGGCGGTGGCTGGATCAGCGCCAAGCTGCTGCGTTGGCTGGATCTGGCACCCGGGCTTTATTCCATGCTGGCGTTGGCGCTGGGCTTTAGCGTGTTCGGGCTGACTAGCGTGCTCGGCGGCAGCGGATTTCTGGCGATCTACCTGACCGGGCTGATGATCGGCAATCAGCCCGGGCGCCATCTCAGCTGTATTCTGCCCGTCCACGATGGTTTGGCCTGGTTAAGCCAGATCGGGCTATTTCTGGTGCTTGGCCTTTTGGTCACGCCAAGCCAGCTGTGGGATGTCGCACTACCTGCGTCGATTGTGGCGCTGGCGCTGATTTTTGTGGCTCGGCCCATTGCGGTCTTCGCGGTCATCAAGCCGTTTTTCAAATTTCGCACCCGCGAGCTGCTGTTTATTGCCTGGGTCGGGCTCAGGGGGGCGGTACCGATTGTACTGGCCATCTTCCCACTGATCGGGGGCGTGGCAAACGCATCGCTATATTTCAACGTAGCGTTTGCCGTAGTGCTGATGTCGTTGTTGATACAGGGTGGTTCGCTTGCCTGGGTGGCACGCTGGATGAAGGTTGAAATTCCCAATGGCACGACGCCTAATCGCCGCGGGTCGCTGGGCATTCTGCCGGAAAATGATTTTGAAATGTTTGTTTATGACGTGGAGAACCAGGATCTCGACGATGTGCCCATCCGTTTGCTGCGCTTCCCCTCCGGCGCGCTGATATCGGCGCTGTTTCGCAAGCGCTCCATGCTGCACCCGAAAGGCAATACGCGGTTGAAAATAGGCGACATGCTTTGTGTGATCGGTCGGGAGGAAGACGTAGTAGCACTCAACCGGCTGTTTAACGGCGATGCCAAACTCAAGCAGGAAAGGGCATTCTTTGGTGCTTTCACCCTTGAGGGGGGCGCTCTGATGCAGGAGGTGGCCGAAGCCTATGGCCTGACGCTGAGCTCAAGCACACCGGGCATGACGCTTGGCAAGTTCATGGCATTGCGGGTGGGTGGGCATCCCGTCGTGGGCGATGCCGTGGACTGGCACGGCATTCAGTGGGTGGTCAGCGAGATGGATGGCAATATGATTACCCGAGTGGGGTTACGGCTTTACTAAAGGCATTGACTTTTAAAGGAATGCTGGTAATATACGCACCAAGTCGGAGGGATGGCAGAGCGGTTTAATGCACCGGTCTTGAAAACCGACGTAGGTTAATACCTACCCAGGGTTCGAATCCCTGTCCCTCCGCCACTCGAACATGAGGCCCTAAGGAATCAGTAACTTACTGACCTTGGGGCTTTTTTGTTTCTGGCTGCCCCAGTGAAGTGTTACATTGGGAGGCCATGAGAACAGTGAAAGTTACCGGACATCCCCGCCTATATCGTCGTGGCGCTCGTTACTATCATCGGGCAGCGATACCCCTGGATATTCAGGACAGTTACCCCAAAGCGGAAGAGACCTTCTCCCTCAAGACCGCCGATTATCAAGAGGCATTACGCCTTGTCCGTAAGGCCGCCGTTGAGGTGGATAGAAAGTTTGATAAGCACCGCCATTGGATATCAGCCCAAGCCAATCCCCTAGACAACCTTACTGATGATCAAATAGACCGCCTCGCAAGTCTTTACCATGCTTCACTTTTGGATGAAGACGAAGACATTAGGGCGGGAGGCATCTTTGAGGAAGAACCAGGGGAACCAGGATCGGATTGGGAGCGGTGGGACTTCGATGAGTACGCCGAGGACATTGAAGATAGTCTGGCACATACTCGCCACTATTACGCCCGCGGTCGACAGGATGCCTTCTTCAAGGACGAGGCTGAGGATATTTTGTCATGGGATGGTGTAGAGCTTGCTTTGTCTTCTGACTCTCTAAGCTGGCGTCCACTAGTTCGAGCGATCCAAGCTGCCTATATACGGGCAGGGAAGGACAAACAGGCACGAAACGAAGGGGAGGTGGTGCCTACACCGACCGTCGCCAAAGCAACCTCACAGAGACCTCTAAGCAGTCCAAGCGATGAACAAGGGCCATTGTTGTCTGTTCTGGCTGATGAATGGATAACAGAGAAGGCCGCATCGTGGGCAAGCAAGACTACCAACGATCACCGTACCACCATCGACAACTTCATCACTGTTGCAGGTGATAAGCCGCTGGCCGCATATTCGAAGGCTGACGGGCGAGCCTTTAAATCGACCTTGCTCAAACTGCCCAGCAATTGGACAAAGCAGAGAGAACTCACGGGGCAAAGTGTCGATAGGGCAGCAGAGCGAGCGGATGAACTGGGTATGGCACCTATGTCAGCCAAGAACGTGAACAAGCTAATAGGCTATGCCGCTGCCTTTTGGAATTGGGCAGCAAAGCAATACGATGAGTGTCCGCCTAACCCACTGAATGGTATGAAAGTCACCCTCAAAAAACGCGCTCGGGAAGAACGCGACCCCTTCACGTTGAGCGAGCTACAAACCATCTTCCAGGCTCCGGTATTCACTGGCTGTAAATCACTGCATCACTGGCGGCAGTCTGGATCATTAGTTCCTAAAAACTCCGGTATGTATTGGGCACCGCTGGTTGGTCTGTTTACCCCGCCTTATTCACCGGGCTGAGACAGAAAAGAAGATGGCGAGCAGTTTCTCTTGTAGAATCAATATGTTCCTAACCGAACTTGACTCAAGAGGACCACTCGCCATGGGTGAAAGCCTATCCCCCTGGACCCCGTCATGCAACGGGTCCATCCGCGTCGAGCTCAGCGGCCATCGCACCACCAGCGACAGCGGTGCTTTGCTGTTGCGTGAAGCCCTCGACAACAGCGGCATGATCGATGCGCTGGACGACCATCTGGTCGATCATCGCGACCCGGATCGCGTCCGCCACTCGTTAGCCAGCCAGCTGCGTACCCTGGTGCTGCAGCGTTCGATGGGCTGGATCGACCTCAGCGATACCGATACGCTTCGCCGTGACCCGCTCTGGCAGCTAGCCTGCAGTGATGCCCGCGGGACAACGCCGTTGGCTCAGGACCGGCCATCTCAAGCGACGCTGTCGCGGCTGCTGACGTGCCTGGGCCGCGACGACAATATCGATACCGTGCATGAGGGCCTGCTGCGGCTGGCGGTCTGGCGACTGACCTCGCTGAACGGCGGCGAACGCCCCGAGCATCTGACGCTGGACATCGACGGCTTGCCGATCGACGTTCACGGCCACCAGGGCGGTTCGGCGTTTCATGGACTTTACGGGGCCAGAATCTACTCGCCTTTGGTGGCCTCGCTGGCAGAGACCGGCGACATGGTGGGCGGCCTGCTGCGTGAAGGTAACGCCGGCCCAGCCGAGAATGCCGATACCTGGATCCCACATCTGGTGCGGCGACTCAACGAGAGCACCGGGGCCAAGGTCAAGGTGCGCATCGACGCCGGCTTCACCGACAACGACACGCTTGAGGCGCTGGAAGATCGCGACATCGAGTATCTGGGCCGGTTGCGCAGTCATACGGGCCTGCAGACACTGGCAGCGCCACATCTGAAGCGGCCACGCGGCCGGCCCCCCGAGCAACCTCGGGAATGGTGCCATGACCTGGCGTACCAAGCCGGTACCTGGCCGGCGCCGCGGCGCGTGGTGCTGGTGGTACAAGAGCGGCCCGATGATCTGCTGCTGCATGCCTTCTTTTTGGTCACCAATCTCGGCAAGTTCGACTGGCCGCCGGAAAAGGTCCTGGCGCTTTATCGCAAGCGCGGCAGCGCCGAAGCCCACATGGGCGAGGTGAAGTCGTCGCTCGATATGCATCTCTCCTCGACTGATCGCGGTGTCTCCACCGTCCAGGACGTCATGGCCCGCAACGAGGTAAACCTGCTGCTGACTCTCTGCGCTTATCAGGTGCTACACGGGCTGCGTTGCCTGTTGGAACGACAGACCCGGCAGGGCTGGAGCCTGAAGCGGATGCGCGAGCAGGTGCTCAAGGTGGCCGCCACGCTGACAGTGCACGCCCGGCGTATCACCGTGCACCTCGGCGATGCCGCCGACAAATGGTGGCCATCCTTACTGAAGGGGTTGCCGCGGCTGACGGCATTGACCTGACACGTCGCATTACTCAGCCTTTTCCAGCAGACAAAACGGCCACTATGGAGGCCGACGACCACGGCTGCGCCGTCACTCGAAACCAATGAACTTCAGTTATAAATATCACGGCATTGATACGATAAAGCTATGTGCTAATCGGCTACTCAGCGACCGTATGACATAAAAGCCGGTCGGTCCCGGTCACCACGGGACGTAAAACGCTCGTTCGGCGTCCTGATGAATAAGGCGGGTTTACTGGTGCGAGGATGGGGGAAATCCTACAGCTGTATGTTTCTGATGTGATCTATACAGGCGGTATCGACATTATAGACATCAACGTCGATGGTGATGATAAAAAGCTAAAAAATCCTGGTAGTCGCCGACAGACGCCCGTCCACCCCGAGTTGAAGCGGTTAGGTTTTCTTGAGCATGTTCAGAAGATGCGCCAACAAGGCAGCAAAAGGCTATTCCCTGACATGCCAATGGGGAGTGATGGTTATTATTCGTCTGTTTACTCTAAGCGCTTCATATCGCTACTTATTAATCTCAAGGTCAAACGTGAGCAAAACGCTTTTCACTCGCTACGTCACAATTTCGAGGACGCCTGTAGAAACTCGGGTATTTCCAAAGACGTGATGAATGCCCTACAGGGCCACAGTGAGTCGGGTATGTCTGGCAGGTACGGGGCAGGGTACTCGCTAGACGTGCTGAATGAGGCTATGTGTCAGCTTGAGCATAAAGGGTTAGACCTGAGCCACCTGTATCCCCAATAAAATTAGCTAAGTGTATTGAAACATAGCCTTGCTGTCGGCTAGGGTGGGATTATACGTTCTAATTTAGGTTAGCTGGATGCATTTGCCAGGGGATTTCTGAATAACAACTTTGGCAATATAAATATGGGTTGGGTAAATGAAAATTAAAGAAGATGTAACTGACTATAGTTCGATTGCTGTCACCACAATATTGATTATAAGCGCTTTAGCGTGGTTGACACATATTATAACTTCTCTGAATGAGGGATGGTGGGGTTTTCTAATAGCAGGGGCTTTGTTCTTTCCTATTGGAGTTATTCACGGCGTTATGCTGTGGGTTGGTTTACTATAACTTTAAATTGTCGCCGTCTTAAAAGGTAGCGCTTAAATGCTTAATATAAAAAAATCAATTTTCTTAACATCTATCTCTATTGTTTTTTCAGTAAAAGCGCAAGCTAACGAAATGTCAGTTATGAAAGTAAAAGAAATGCTGGATAATAGCCGAGAGGGCGAAACAATGGCGATCAGCTATTCACAAGGTGTTTTTGATGGGCTAATTGCTATGGAGGGGGCAAGACGTAATGAAGGGAAAGGAGGAGATGAACTTTGTAAACTATTTGAAGGGGATGAATCGATACGCCATCCGGCCTATCAAACAGAAATGCTTATAGAAACGTGGGAACGACGAGAT
This sequence comes from Vreelandella subglaciescola, assembly GCF_900142895.1. Lineage (NCBI taxonomy): Bacteria > Pseudomonadati > Pseudomonadota > Gammaproteobacteria > Oceanospirillales > Halomonadaceae > Vreelandella > Vreelandella subglaciescola. The sequence continues at coordinate 411,090 of NZ_LT670847.1, read as the reverse complement.
AGAAATATGGAAGCCCCTTTTGCCGACCTGGCATTAAGCTATCTATCCGGTCAGTACGGGTGCTGATTTTAAAGCCCTCGCCAAAAGACAGCGGTTTTTAACTCACAAACGGTAAAGCCGAGCAACGCAATGATCACCAAGCAGTGGCACGGCAAGACACTCACGTTCCGCGAAGACGGTTACTTCAACATGACGAAGGCCGCTAAGCAGTTTGGTAAACGTATTCAACATTTTTGGGACAATATAGATACCCGTAACTATTGCTATGAGCTTTCAAAACATTGCCAGAATTAAATAGCCAGAATCCCGGTGATTTAAGCTACGGCCTTTCTGAAACTACCCGAGGCCGCTACGGTGGCACTTGGGCGCATCCCAAGCTGGCCGTATTCTTTGCCCGCTGGTTGGACGTTCGGTTCTCGGTGGCTTGTGACGAAAGGGGTCAAAGCATACGATTCGACTAGCCCACAAAGAGGAACTGCATAATGGAACATCAGCTATCAAGTTTGCCCCTCAGCGAAAGAGTCTCCATTCAGCGTGTATTGGACGTTATGGTTGAATTTAGCAAGCTTCAGTTTGATCTGCCGTTGAAGACAGTTTCACTTTTTGCCTACGTCGCGGCGAGTCCTGGCATTTCAATGAACGAACTACGAAAACAGACCAATACCAAGCAGTCGACTTGCTCAAGGAGCATTGCTGTTCTGTCCGAATGGCAAGAACACGAAAAGCCTGGTTTCGGTTTGATCTGGACTGAGGAAGACCCTGGAGAGCGCAGAAGGAAGCTGGTGCATCTAACTGATAAGGGCGAAGAACTGGCCGCGACTCTTTCGGACATACTGCACTGATCCTGAGCGATGACATTACAATAGCTGATTACACCTCACTCCCTGTCTGTGGGTATTAAACCAGCATACTCACAGACAACCTCACTGCTACCTGATTATCATCAAGCAGAGCTTCAATTCAGCACGTCTATATCTCCCGCCTATAAGCCCTCTGTCACCCATAGATCTCCTTCCGCTGCCAACCCTACTGCTTTCCCCCCAGCATTTCTCACAAAGCCTCACAAGCCCATTCTCCGCGCCGCCCACCTATTGGGAATTGCCCTGCACCTAAGGAGGAGCGTGCCCATCTCGTGTAATTACCATGCACCTAAGGAGGAGCACATCTCTCCCACCAACCACCTATCACTTACCTAAACTCCCACCAGTAGCATCACTTAACTAACCAAGCGCATAACTGGGCCTTTCGTATGTCCGGTGAGGTATTCCTGTGCTTATGGGTTTGTTGTGGGCTCGCTGGTGGTAGGTTCCCACTGGCGAGGAATACGCGATATGAACATGAATGCCGCAACGGCTAGGAGCACTGACAGCCATACCCAGTCTGATGTTGAGATACATAATAGAAGCAGGACACCGGGATATGAAGAAATGGTGGCCCGTGGGATGGCGCTCAAGGAACGATACGAGAGAAGCCTCCAAAAGATCGACAACCTGCCCAGTGATGCGTGGCCGTTTGGTACAGGCGATGGGCCAGTCCACCCGATAGAGCAGATGCCGAACCTGATGAGGCGGTTAGGGAGGGGGCGAACAGCCAAGCTCCGTGCCCAGTTCAGTGGTAAAGCTGTGACGCTCGAAAAGGCTTCTACCAATCCCCGTAAGGGGAGTAATCGAGAGAAGCGGATCGAGAATACCGTACGATCAGCCATGCGAGGACGGGCGGTCGGTGATTTAGGCTGTCCTGCCTCAGATATTCTGTCTGGAATAGCGAACCTTGATAACCAGAGACGCAACGGTAGAAGCTTACCGCTCAACAAGATCAGCCTGTACGTTATTCTTCAGGAGCTTGACGTAATCTCCACGAGGGGAATCAAGGAGCTTCTCGATGTGAATGACCGTCAAGCACAGAAGTACGTCAAGGCTTGTGAGATTGCACTACCATTTTTGGCACGATCATTGTTGACCGAGGATGCACAAACATACGAAGTGAGCCAAGGCGATTCGGTAGAAGCACCGAGGGAAACGACAGAGCCCCTGGAAGACCAACTTGATGATTGGATTCAAACAGAGCGCTTCCTATAAAAACATATAAATCAATATCTTATAATCGGATTCTAACCGTCGCAGTATTAAGGGGGAACCCACCTGATGATCCTCAAAGATGAATCTAAAAGAAAAACTCCACGACAACCTTCATATAACCTCTTGGCTTGATCGGTAGGAATGAATGTAATAAGTGATGTACCACCATCACCACTTACCAGGCCATCGGTGGGGTGGGGCTTCAAGGTTGTTCACTGGTTGATGCCATGGAGGGCCGAAAGCGAGTCCAGTGGTTATGTTGAAGTAGCCTCACTGCATGAACCAGTAAGCTCGCTAACGCTCGTGGGTACGGACAATGTGGACTTCGTTACTCCGCGGCTGATGCTTCCAGTTAGTCACGCCAGTCGATCCACAAGACTCTCCACTTGACTGTTCTGGCTGTTCATCGGGAAGACCCTACTGGGCACTCCCATAGAGATCAGGAAGTCCCTGGAGGCCATGTGTCCGTATAGCTTAGCGCCAGCATGTAGGTTCATCGGGACGATGTAACTCTGGCGAGGGTTGCGTTTGCGTAGTTGATCCTAAGCTGTAGAGATCACAGCAAAGGGCCTGTCCAAAATCTGAGACACGACGCAAGCATTCCCCCTCCAGTTTTTCAGAGAGCTTTTCTATCGGAGTCTTTGAGTCACGGTGTCATGTACTGAAGACGCATCGGACTAAACATCTTCTGTGGGATGGGTAATAACGTGCCTACCTACATACTCTTTAAGGGCAAAAAATGTCCCACGCTTCTCTATCAGTTTCAGCGGTAGGTGATGTAATCAACCGTGGTGCAAACCACTAACCAGGGCCTTCCGTAGGCAAAACCTTAAAGCCATCCGCCACTCTCGCCAGTGAGGTTCAAGGTTGGCTCTGACGGGAAGTTTTAAGGATGAATCAAGTAAGGCGGCTATGCCGCTTGGCTCGGACACAGGTTAGGTTTCTTTCCTGATCGAAAACTTCCAGTAAGCCTGAGTCTTTACCTCTCGGTCTATCTACAGCAGTCACGATTGACTGCTCCGACTGAGCAAACTGACCGGAAATCCCAGAGCCCTGTAGTCAGCCTTCCTCCACCTGGCGTGCGTCTCCAATACGTCGGAAAAACATTGCCGATCTTGTCATAACAAAAATGAATAAAGGCGGTGTAGCTTTATAACCAAATAATTACCCTGCACCTAAGGAAGAGGAAGCGATTTCCACCCTCCACCAAAATCATCAAACATGGAGCAAACCACTACACCATGACTACACATACATCCGCTTACACCAACCACTACTCTCACTCGACCCTCGACCGTTTGAGCGAAGAGCTATTTGCTGCCGCTGACGCTGGCCTGGGACTATCGGAAGGTCTTCCCCCGAACGCCACATGGGCATTAGCTCAACTCATTAAGGACGACGATGATGAGAACGGATATTGCCTTAACGATCTTCTGGATCCTGATAATACGAGTGAAGTGAATGCTCTGATCCAAGAACGCATCCAAGCTACTGAGAGCGCCTTCTTCTCCAAAGTAGACACGAGTGACTGCAATTCTCCTACAAGTGAGGCTGCAGAGAAGATTATTGAGCTGGCGCATAACAAGAGCCAACCGCCTTATCTTCGGAAACAGCTACAGGACGAGCTCGATAAAGCATTCAATGAGACCTCCCCCAATCTGAAGCCTATCGCTCATGACCACGACGGGAGCCCTCTGTACAGCACGAGTGACTTGGCAGAAACGCTGGGGTTGTCAGAGGTGGAAGTCTTAGAGAAGGCAGAGGAGATGGGGGCATTAGACATCGATGATCTAGAGTTCTACCGGGTAGAGAACCCAAACGATATGACTATCCACTGACAGTGGGTGTGAGAGCGAAGTCGTATAACTGATTTACCCCTTGAGTTTTCGACACAAGAACGTGTGAAAACATTCTCAGACGAGACTAATACCGATCTGAGCAGTAGTAGTAATCATCATCCGCAGCAGTTCACACAACTGTCTTTCACCGTTACACCACTTCACACACGAACCCGCATCTGTGAGCGCATCACTCTGGCTTGCCCTGCTGGCTTCCCTTGGCGTTGGGGAGTTCGTGGGCCAGACAGGGGGTGTGCTCGCTGGAGCGGTGCGTTCACACATGAGGAATCAATGCCATGACTAATAGCACTGCAAAGCGTAACGGTCGATCCATCGTTACCGACATCAACCATGCCCCAAAGAAGACCTTGACATTAACCCTCTGCTTCACACAAGAACAGGCCGACAGAATGATGAAAGTTCGCCGTGTACTCCCCATAGTGGAAGATCGGCAGGAACCACAAATCGACGCCCGGAAGCTCTGGGAAAAGATCGGTAAGCCTCATGGTAGGTTCAGAGATTGGGCCGAAGACTATATTAAATCGCTCCTAGGGAACGACGCGGAAAAAAGCGCGCGGTTCCAAGGGGAAATCGAAGTAGAGGAAAGCCTTGTTGGCAAGCGTAAAAACGTTAAGCAGATAGACTACAAGCTCTCCCGTGACGTTGCCGCTAAGCTGGCTATGCAAGCCAACACGGTTGAGGGGGATGAAATTCGTCAATACTTCCTCGACATGGAGGAATGTGTTCTTCGCCTCTCCAAGCACCAGCCCGAACGCGTCCAGTCTCTTATTCAACTGGACAATGCCATCACGCATCACTTCCGATCCAAGGTGGGACGAAAGGCCCAAGACGGAAAGATCAGCAAAGGTGCTGTCCCCAGTGAAGCGGCTAGTCGAGAGAAGCTCCTTAAGCCCGCCTTATTCATCAGGACGCCGAACGAGCGTTTTACGTCCCGTGGTGACCGGGACCGACCGGCTTTTATGTCATACGGTCGCTGAGTAGCCGATTAGCACATAGCTTTATCGTATCAATGCCGTGATATTTATAACTGAAGTTCATTGGTTTCGAGTGACGGCGCAGCCGTGGTCGTCGGCCTCCATAGTGGCCGTTTTGTCTGCTGGAAAAGGCTGAGTAATGCGACGTGTCAGGTCAATGCCGTCAGCCGCGGCAACCCCTTCAGTAAGGATGGCCACCATTTGTCGGCGGCATCGCCGAGGTGCACGGTGATACGCCGGGCGTGCACTGTCAGCGTGGCGGCCACCTTGAGCACCTGCTCGCGCATCCGCTTCAGGCTCCAGCCCTGCCGGGTCTGTCGTTCCAACAGGCAACGCAGCCCGTGTAGCACCTGATAAGCGCAGAGAGTCAGCAGCAGGTTTACCTCGTTGCGGGCCATGACGTCCTGGACGGTGGAGACACCGCGATCAGTCGAGGAGAGATGCATATCGAGCGACGACTTCACCTCGCCCATGTGGGCTTCGGCGCTGCCGCGCTTGCGATAAAGCGCCAGGACCTTTTCCGGCGGCCAGTCGAACTTGCCGAGATTGGTGACCAAAAAGAAGGCATGCAGCAGCAGATCATCGGGCCGCTCTTGTACCACCAGCACCACGCGCCGCGGCGCCGGCCAGGTACCGGCTTGGTACGCCAGGTCATGGCACCATTCCCGAGGTTGCTCGGGGGGCCGGCCGCGTGGCCGCTTCAGATGTGGCGCTGCCAGTGTCTGCAGGCCCGTATGACTGCGCAACCGGCCCAGATACTCGATGTCGCGATCTTCCAGCGCCTCAAGCGTGTCGTTGTCGGTGAAGCCGGCGTCGATGCGCACCTTGACCTTGGCCCCGGTGCTCTCGTTGAGTCGCCGCACCAGATGTGGGATCCAGGTATCGGCATTCTCGGCTGGGCCGGCGTTACCTTCACGCAGCAGGCCGCCCACCATGTCGCCGGTCTCTGCCAGCGAGGCCACCAAAGGCGAGTAGATTCTGGCCCCGTAAAGTCCATGAAACGCCGAACCGCCCTGGTGGCCGTGAACGTCGATCGGCAAGCCGTCGATGTCCAGCGTCAGATGCTCGGGGCGTTCGCCGCCGTTCAGCGAGGTCAGTCGCCAGACCGCCAGCCGCAGCAGGCCCTCATGCACGGTATCGATATTGTCGTCGCGGCCCAGGCACGTCAGCAGCCGCGACAGCGTCGCTTGAGATGGCCGGTCCTGAGCCAACGGCGTTGTCCCGCGGGCATCACTGCAGGCTAGCTGCCAGAGCGGGTCACGGCGAAGCGTATCGGTATCGCTGAGGTCGATCCAGCCCATCGAACGCTGCAGCACCAGGGTACGCAGCTGGCTGGCTAACGAGTGGCGGACGCGATCCGGGTCGCGGTGATCGACCAGATGGTCGTCCAGCGCATCGATCATGCCGCTGTTGTCGAGGGCTTCACGCAACAGCAAAGCACCGCTGTCGCTGGTGGTGCGATGGCCGCTGAGCTCGACGCGGATGGACCCGTTGCATGACGGGGTCCAGGGGGATAAGCTTTCACCCATGGCGAGTGGTCCTCTTGAATTGTGTTCGTTCAGGAACATCTTGATTCTACAAGAGAAACTGCTCGCCATCTTCTTTTCTGTCTCAGCCCGGTGAATTAGGCGGGTTAAGGTGTTCGTGTGTGAAATCCTGACTGGCCTCCGACCGAGTGACTGGCGGGCAAAGTGGAAGAAAGGCATCCGTGACGTTCTCGATGTGGATGATCTTGTCTTGTACGTCCGCTGTTACGACATGGCTTTCGCTCTGATCAAGGCTGGGAAGACGGACATGGACGAGCTTCAAGGAATTCTCTATCCGACGTTCGGTGGAGTCATTAACTCGGCTAAGTATGGTCTCGACCGAGCGGAGGCTGCCTAATGTCCTCCACAGCGATCATCTGGACGGTAACTGTTATGGGGGCCTTATGGGCTCCCATCTGTCATTGGTCAGTAATTACCAATATCGAGGAACAACACAAAAATGGTAAGTGCCAACGCACCCAAGGAGACGAAAACAATGACTACAGCAAATAATCGAGGCAGAAAACGTAAGGTCAATCATAAAGACGTCATTCAGTGGCGTCTTCAAAACAAGGCGTCCAGACGGAAGACGGCTGAACACTTCGGACTCAGTGCCGCCTATGTCCAAGAACTCTGGCGTAAAGCCGGCATGTCCTACCAGTCACCTGTTCCGTCTGGGGGAGCCTCCTTCAGGAAAGACTGGAAGGCTATCGCTGACTACCGAAAAGAGAACCGAGCTAGCGTCACGGAAACCTGCCGTGTCTTCGGCGTCAGTAGGACTACCGTTACGCGGGCCTGTCAGGCGCATGGGGTTAACTTGGAGGTGCAGCAGTAACCGAACGATGTCGCTGCTGAAGTGTAGAAACTAAGAAGCGAGAGAGGTGATATGACACTCGAAGTACGATCCGTCGACAAGCTGAAGGGTGAAACCCCACTGACTAAGCTCCGGCATCTCTATAAGACCGTCTGTAGGAGAAACCTGCCTGTCCATCTCGTCGAGAATGGCTTGCTGATTACACCGGCTGTCCTCAATGAGTTAATGCGGTTCGATGCCCAGGCGTTTGACCACTGGAAGGACTGCCCTGGACGAAGGATTATGCTCAAGCTGAGGAAGTCTCGTGAGAATGGCCCGTGTAGAAGCTCCGTCGGTGACTCCTTCAGAGAGGAGACCAAGGGTCTGGAGACCGCTATAGTCCTGTTCTTCTTGTTAGTCCGTGGGGAATCCGTGGATACCAATGACCCAGATTTCCTTGAGGTGTAGAGGTCAACGATGTGTCGTCAGTGGGTCGGACTATTTCACCACAAAAATCTGAGCCGGTATTGATATATATACAGGGCTTTGAATTTCCCCATAGCCCTGCCCAGCTAGCGCCTACGACCTATCAGAAAGCCGACTTTTCAATACCCATGGGGAGTAAACAACACTGATGGACACCCACCTCAACAAAAGCTAAGAATCAGGTGTCACAACACTGGATCATGATGCTTGGCGGCATAGCTCGTCTACTGCCTCGCCTTCCCACCGATCAAAGTACAAACCTGCTGAGTTCCAGGCTACTTATTGTCCGACCAGAGGGACACCATATATCTAAGAGAGCTTACCCTCAGTCCTGCTTTGCTTGCGCTCGCTAGACGCTCACCAGACACTCCTAACGCCTTTGATTGTTGTTCTAGTTGTACGTATTGGCTTGGCTCAAAAGGTGTACCCTGCGATCCATTCTATAAACCATCCCATGAATTGGATCAAAGGTGTTGATAATCAATGACCCATGCCCTACATTGTGAGCCACACTTAATGAGCTACCATGAGAGGGATAACCTAATGTCAGCCACCATTGCCTATGTTCGAGTTAGCACGGAAGACCAGTCCACCAACACGCAGCGGGCGACTATCGAAGAACGTCATAAGGTTGACCACTGGTTCGTTGATGAAGCCACTTCAGGAGCTATCAAAGCGAAAGACAGAAAGGGATTAGGTGGACTACTGAACTTTGTCCGCGATGGCGATACCGTCATCGTCTATGCTATCGACCGCTTGGGACGTAATACCGTTGATGTACTGGAAACGGTCGAAACACTCAATGCCAAGGGAGTAGCAGTAGTCTCACTCCGTGAAGGCTTCGACATGAGTACGCCAATGGGCAAAGCGATGCTTACCATGCTGTCCGCGATGGCAGAGCTTGAACGTTCTAACATCAAGGAACGACAGTTAGCGGGCATCAACCGAGCCAAAGCAGAGGGAAAGGCTCTCGGTAGGGAGAAGATTATCAATGATGAGGATGTAGCTCATTGGCGTCAGGAGAATAGCGCCAGCATTAAGGCTACAGCGGAACAATTCGACATCTCTACAGCATCTGTTAAGCGAGCCTGTCGGACACATAAGGGGAATACAAAGATATTATAATCAAAGGTTATTAATTAATATTATTCTATAAGTTTTATTTATTAGCCTTTTATTTTCGGTGGGGTAATTTTTTTGATGAAGGCCCAAAACTGACTTATTGATCGGCAGGTTTTCACCATCTTAGGTACAAGCGGTGCTATACCAGTATCAGACAATAAGCTTGATCGAACCTTGGTGTATTCAAAGTCAGAAGGGGCTCCACCTGTAGCACGATCCACCATCATGTTCTGCATTGATTCAGCCTGTTCTAACTGTCGGGTCCCGCATGATTAATTACGCGTTTCCGGAATAATTCGGGGCGATCTTGCTGCCATTGCTTCATTGCACCAATCGGCGTCCGGTGGTGCAAGGCTTTTTGATTGATATGGTGATTATACAACCAGTTATAGCGCTTGAGCGTGGTCTCTAGGTCATCCCGAGAGTCAAATCGGTGCGTATTCAACACATCACTGATGCGGCCATTGAAGCGCTCTACCATGCCGTTAGTTTGCGGCCGGTAAGGGGGTATCAGACGGTGCTCCACCGCGTGATGCTCACAGAACTGATCCACCCGATGTTTGCCAGTAGGTCGACGTTCTCCCCCTGCCGCAAAACGGTCAGTGAAACACTTGCCATTGTCTGTCAGCAACGTTTTGATTTTGAACGGGGCTTGCTCGCGAACGTGATGTAAAAAGACCTCAGCATCGTTGGCGGACTGATGTTGACGCACCTCCAGATAAACCCAGCGGGTTGCCCGGTCAATAGCCACGAAGAGATAACGCCTCTGGTCTTCGTCAGGCATCTTGGGAAGGTATTTGACGTCAACATGAACGTAGCCCGGCTCATAGTCCTTGAACGGCTTGTAAGGCGGTTTTTGAGCTGCCTTCTCCTGCTTGTTCAAGGTGGCAAGGCTAGGCAAACCACGGCGTTTCAGCAGGCGTTCAAGAGCAGAGCGCGACAGGTCGGGATGGAGAAACTCCTTGGCCACTGTCAGCAAATCGTCAACGCTCAAGCGCAGGGACTCGCGCAGTGCCACCACGATCTCTTCTTGTGCCGGCGATAGGGTTGTCAGCAGATGGTGGCGCGTGTGCGAGCGGTCATGCTGAGTCGTGCGATAGCGCCATCGGGCAATGGTGGGACACGACACATGATAGCGCCGGGCCAATTCACTATCGCTGACTGCCGTCGGCGCTTGCTGAATCTCCTGACGGGTGCGTGGTGTTGTAGTGGCCGTTTTATGCAGTTTGATATCCATCTCGCTGCTCCTGGATAAATTGCGCAATGAGGTCGCGCGCTGCCAACAGAGGATAACTCCTATGGCTTAATCTATCATCCGGGGCTCTACATCTAACAGGAACCCGCCTTATTCATCAGGACGCCGAACGAGCGTTTTACGTCCCGTGGTGACCGGGACCGACCGGCTTTTATGTCATACGGTCGCTGAGTAGCCGATTAGCACATAGCTTTATCGTATCAATGCCGTGATATTTATAACTGAAGTTCATTGGTTTCGAGTGACGGCGCAGCCGTGGTCGTCGGCCTCCATAGTGGCCGTTTTGTCTGCTGGAAAAGGCTGAGTAATGCGACGTGTCAGGTCAATGCCGTCAGCCGCGGCAACCCTTTCAGTAAAGATGGCCACCATTTATCGGCGGCATCGCCGAGGTGCACGGTGATGCGCCGGGCGTGCACTGTCAGCGTGGCGGCCACCTTAAGCACCTGCTCGCGCATCCGCTTCAGGCTCCAGCCCTGCCGGGTCTGTCGTTCCAACAGGCAACGCAGCCCGTGTAGCACCTGATAAGCGCAGAGAGTCAGCAGCAGGTTTACCTCGTTGCGGGCCATGACGTCCTGGACGGTGGAGACACCGCGATCAGTCGAGGAGAGATGCAGGTCGAGCGCCGACTTCACCTCGCCCATGTGGGCTTCGGCGCTGCCGCGCTTGCGATAAAGCGCCAGGACCTTTTCCGGCGGCCAGTTGAACTTGCCGAGGTTGGTGACCAAAAAGAAGGCATGCAGCAGCAGATCATCGGGCCGCTCTTGTACCACCAGCACCACGCGCCGCGGCGCCGGCCAGGTACCGGCTTGGTACGCCAGGTCATGGCACCATTCCCGAGGTTGCTCGGGGGGCCGGCCGCGTGGCCGCTTCAGATGTGGCGCTGCCAGTGTCTGCAGGCCCGTATGACTGCGCAACCGGCCCAGATACTCGATGTCGCGATCTTCCAGCGCCTCAAGCGTGTCGTTGTCGGTGAAACCCGCGTCGATGCGTACCTTGACCTTGGCCCCGGTGCTCTCGTTGAGTCGCCGCACCAGATGTGGGATCCAGGTATCGGCATTCTCGGCTGGGCCGGCGTTACCTTCACGCAGCAGACCGCCCACCATGTCGCCGGTCTCTGCCAGCGAGGCCACCAAAGGCGAGTAGATTCTGGCCCCGTAAAGTCCATGAAACGCCGAACCGCCCTGGTGGCCGTGGACGTCGATCGGCAAGCCGTCGATGTCCAGCGTCAGATGCTCGGGGCGTTCGCCGCCGTCCAGCGAGGTCAGTCGCCAGACCGCCAGCCGCAGCAGGCCCTCATGCACGGTATCGATATTGTCGTCGCGGCCCAGGCACGTCAGCAGCCGCGACAGCGTCGCTTGAGATGGCCGGTCCTGAGCCAACGGCGTTGTCCCGCGGGCATCACTGCAGGCTAGCTGCCAGAGCGGGTCACGGCGGAGCGTGTCGGTATCGCTGAGGTCGATCCAGCCCATCGAACGCTGCAGCACCAGGGTACGCAGCTGGCTGGCTAACGAGTGGCGGACGCGATCCGGGTCGCGATGATCGACCAGATGGTCGTCCAGCGCATCGATCATGCCGCTGTTGTCGAGGGCTTCACGCAACAGCAAAGCACCGCTGTCGCTGGTGGTGCGATGGCCGCTGAGCTCGACGCGGATGGACCCGTTGCATGACGGGGTCCAGGGGGATAGGCTTTCACCCATGGCGAGTGGTCCTCTTGAGTCAAGTTCGGTTAGGAACATATTGATTCTACAAGAGAAACTGCTCGCCATCTTCTTTTCTGTCTCAGCCCGGTGAATAAGGCGGGAGGAACTGTCTATCCATATATCATCTCTTCAAATCCACTAAGTATAGGGAGTGGAGCTGTTTGCTAACCACTAAGCTAGAACTTTACAGTTCCTTGAAATCACTGGCTACGTGAATGGCATGGGAGCGGATATAGATATACCGATACTAAACAGCTTTCAATTTGATAATGTTACAGAAAACCGCTACAGTGATATATAGATATAAAGATTAAGCTACTGATTTAAAAAGGCTTTATTTTGAGCGTGAGCGATCCCTGTCCCTCCGCCAATATCTTTACGAAAAAAGCGCCTACGGGCGCTTTTTTCGTTTCTACGCTTTCTTTCTTCTCCCTACCCTCTGCTCGATAATCTGTGCCGGTCTATCAGCGTATCCAGATTGTGTCTGGCAGTATGCCGCTAGCGTTGAATAGCGGTCAGGCAAAATAAAGTTTGAGGCTTGCGTATGGAACCTGCTGGCGGCATGCTTGTCGATTAGTTTGAGAACACGACCGAGGGAGCATGTTCAAATGGCTTACAACGAATCACACCTTTCCAAAACGCAATCTGCCCAAGGGGTAAGTGACCTTGGTGCAAGCAAGGTGCTGCGTAATACCTACGCGCTGTTGTCAATGACGCTGCTGTTTTCTGCGGTAACGGCCGGTGCCGCTATGGCCATGGGCATTGAGCGTATCAACATACTGGTGTTTTTCATCGGCGCTTACGGCCTGATGTTCCTCGTTCACAAAACGGCAAACTCAGCCACAGGGCTGCTGGCGACGTTCGCCTTTACCGGTTTTATGGGATTCACGCTAGGTCCTATTCTTTCAGCGTATCTCACCTTGCCTAACGGTGCCGAGCTGATCATGACGGCACTGGCCATGACGGGGCTGACGTTCGTCGGTCTGTCTGCGGTTGCTCTTGTCACCAAAAAAGACTTCAGCTTTTTGAGTAACTTTCTGATGGCTGGCGCCATCGTGCTGATTCTTGCCATGGTGGCAGGAATGGTCTTCAACATCGCTGCGCTGTCACTAATGGTATCAGCCGGTTTCGTGCTGTTTTCTTCAGCGGCCATTCTTTATCAGACCAGTGAAATGGTGCACCGCGCGGGTGAGACCAACTACATTCTCGCCACCATTACGCTATACGTCTCCATTTATAACCTGTTCATCAGCCTGCTTTCCCTGCTGGGCATCATGAGCAACGATTAACATTGTCAGGCATGCCTTTCAGGCAGACTTGGTAACAGCAGACCCTGCCTTGGCGGGGTCTGTTTGTTTGTGTCACACGGTTTTTCACCAGAGGCTCTCATGCGATATGCATTGCTGGTAATGGGCGCTCCTTATAGCAGCCAGGCACCGCACTCGGCGCTGCGCTTTGCGCGGGCACTGCTGGCCCAGGGGCACACCCTGGACAGCGTTTTTTTCTATCAGGACGGCGTACACAACGCCTCGTTTCTGCTGACGCCGCCACAAGATGAAGACAACCTTTATCAGCAGTGGCTCGCGCTCAATGACGAGCACGGCGTGGCGCTTGATGTATGCATTGCCGCCTCATTGCGACGCGGTTTGCTGAACGAGGCGGAAGCCCGGCGTCACGGTCAGCCTGGCTATAACGTCGCAGCTCCTTTTGAGTTAACCGGCCTGGGGCAGCTTCTTGAGCTACAGCAGCGCTGCGATCGTGTGATTACTTTTGCCGCATGAATCTTCGTCTACGAGAGAAGTGATAATGAGCCAACGTGATACGCTACTTATCGTGATACGCAGTGCCCCGCACGATGGTATCCGGCTGCGTGAAAGCCTCGATGCTTTGCTGGTGGGGGCAGCTTTTGGCAGGCCTGTGGTGCCCCTGTTCATGGGGCAGGGCATGTTTGCGCTATTGCCCGGCCAGACACCCGGTGCGCCGGGGCAAAAATCAACGTTGCCCGTCATTCAGATGCTCGAAATGTACGATATTGAGACGCTGTACCTGGCAGAAAACGAAGTACACGCACAGGGGCTTTCCTCGTCTGACTTCGTGGCTGGCGCCAGGGTGCTTGATACGGGGCAGGTACAGGCACTGTTTCATGATGCTCGGCATGTTCTTACTTTTTAACGGGGCTGTTAGATGATATTGCATATTGTGAATCGCGCTCCGCAAAGCGGGCAGGCAGCGTCTCAGGCGCTTGCCGTCATGGCGCCGGAAGACCGATTGATATTGATTGAAGAGGCCGTCTTTGCCGTGCTTGATGCCCAGTGGCAGGGCTGGCGCATCGCAGCGGAACGCATCCACGCGCTGGAAGACGATGTTGCCTCCCGCGGGCTGGCGGATATTGCCGGCCGGCAGCAACCTGAGCTTCTCAGCGTTGACGCCTTTGTGGCCTTAACGGCAGAAGCTCACCAAACAGTCAGCTGGTATTAACGGGCAAGAAGTCATGTCAGAATCAAAAATATACCGTTATCTTTTAGATGATAATAACATCCCTCTAGATCCCGAAGGTTATCTCGTCAACAGAAATGAATGGTCGCCTGAGGTGGCAACAGCGCTGGCCGAAGATGAGGGCATTGAGTTAACCGCTGCCCACTGGGAACTTATCCAGGTGCTGCGGGATTTTTACGCCAAATATGAAATGGCGCCGGCCATGCGCGCCTGGGTAAAAGCGGTCAAGCAAAGTCTCGGAGAGGAAAAGGGGCGTTCGATTTACCTGATGTCGCTGTTTCCGGGAAGCCCGGCAAAGCGGGCGGCTAAAATCGCCGGCCTGCCCAAACCCACCAACTGTCTCTAGAGGTACGATCCCGGAAAAACGGGAAAACTTGCGTAATCCCTCCATGGCGCACGATAGTGATGGCAGCAATTTTTGCTGCCATCCATCATGACTATCCATTATAACAACAAGGAAATGCCCATGGCCCCATATCATGCTGCCGCTCGCCCTACGACTCCTCCCAACGCTCGTGCCATCAAGGGGCTGTCTGTTGGCTTCTTGGCGGGCACTCTGCTGCTTTCTCCACTGGTTATGGCACAACAGACTATTCTGGAAGGCGAACGTTTTCATCCTCAGGAGAGTGCTCAAGGCATGGTCGCCACCAGCCACTTCCTGGCCTCCGAGGTCTCCCGCGACGTGCTGGCCAAGGGCGGCAACGCCGTGGATGCCGCCGTCACCGCGGGTTTTGCTCTGGCCGTGACGTTAATCGAGCGACTTGAAGAGAGCTATGCGGTGCAGCGCTTGTGTAGCGTATTTGGGGTGCACCGCAGCAGTTACCGCGCATGGCGTAACAGAAATACGGTACCAAGCCAGGAAGAGCGAGCCCTGCTGCAGCGAATCGTCGATACCCATGCAGCCAGCAAGGGCTCTGCAGGGGCGCGGAGCATTGCCAAGATGGTGACCCAAGCAGGAGTGCCGCTGAGCCGCTACCGTGCCGGAAAACGGATGAAACGGCTTGGGTTGGCGAGCACACAGCCGCCGCGCCATGCCTACAAAAAGGCGATGCAGCCGCACCTGGCTATTCCGAATCGACTCGACCGGCAGTTCGATGTAAAGACGCCCAACAAGGCTTGGACTGGTGACATCACCTATATTTGGACTGGATCACGCTGGGCGTATTTGGCGGTGGTTATTGACCTTTTTTCACGCAAGCCGGTGGGCTGGGCGATGTCGCCGTCACCGGACACAGAGCTCGTTAACAAGGCGTTGATGATGGCGTATGAATCTCGCCATGAACCCAAGAGCGTTCTTTTTCATTCGGACCAAGGTTGCCAATACACCAGCCTGGGTTTCCGGCAATGCCTCTGGCGCTATCAGATGACACAGAGCCTGAGTCGCCGAGGGAATTGCTGGGATAATGCGCCAACGGAACGCTTTTTCAGAAGCCTGAAAACAGAGTGGGTACCAGCAACGGGCTATCTCGATATGGCGGCGGCGAAGCAATCCATCACTGAATATATAATCAGCTACTACAGCTGCCTCAGGCCGCACACACATAACGATGGGCTGCCACCGAATGCGGCAGAAACGACATACTGGAATGCTCAAAAGGCCGTGGCCAAAAACACTTGACCACTACAGTCGGGATAGCGAAAATCGGCGAAGGCCGGCGTCTGGGAAGAAGCGTTGGCTGCTGACATGGGAACTCCATCTTGCATCGGGGCGGGCCGTCACCTTGTGGCGACCCTGACGTTTCAAGGGGATGTCGGGATCACGCGCGCTGAGGCCAGAGGCCTACCACTCGGCAACGGAGCCGTCTTCGTGGGTCCATACCGGGTTGCGCCAGCGATGGCCGACCTGGGCGCGCTCTTCGACGAACGCCTCGTTAATTTCGACCCCGAGCCCCGGCCCCTGCGGAATGGCACAGAAGCCGTTCTCGATCGACAGCGCATCCTTGTCGACCAGATAGTCGAGGACGTCGTTGTCCTTGTTGTAATGGATGCCCATGCTCTGTTCTTGAATAAAGGCGTTGTGACACACCGCGTCAAGCTGCAGAGAAGCGGCCAGCGTTAGCGGGCCAAGCGGGCAGTGTGGCGCCAGCGCGACATCGTAGGCCGATGCCAGGGTGGCGATCTTGAGGCCTTCGCTGATGCCGCCGCAGTGCGACAGGTCCGGCTGGACGATGTCGACCATGCCGTCCGCGAGCAGGTCGCGGAACTGGAAGCGGGTGTGTAGCCGCTCGCCGGTGGCCAGCGGATAGCCCAGCCCGCCGGCGATATGCTTCAGGCTCGGCAAGTGCTCTGACAATACCGGCTCCTCGACGAACATCGGGTTGAACTGTTCGAGCTCGCGCAGCAGTACCTTGGCCATGGGACGGTGTACGCGGCCGTGGAAGTCGATGCCGATACCCACATCGGGGCCGACCACGTCCCGGGCTTCCGCAACGCGCGCCACGGCGTCGTCGATCTTTTTGTGCGAATCGACGATCTGCAGCTCCGGCGTGCCGTTCATTTTGAAAGCGGTAAAGCCTTGATCGACCAGTGCCTTGGCGCCTGCACCCACGTCAGACGGGCGGTCGCCGCCGGTCCAGGCGTACATGCGCATCTTGTCGCGCACCGGTCCGCCGAGCAGCTGGTGTACGGGCACACCCAGATCACGCCCCTTGAGATCCCACAGCGCCTGATCGATACCGGCAATGGCCGACATGATAATCGGGCCGCCACGGTAGAAGCCGCCGCGATACATCACGTTCCACAGATGCTCGATATTGCGCGGGTCCTGACCCACCAGATAGTCGGACAGCTCATGCACAGCCGCCTCGACGGTGGCGGCGCGGCCTTCAATGACCGGCTCGCCCCAGCCGTAACAGCCTTCGTCGGTTTCGATCTTGAGAAACAGCCAGCGCGGCGGTACCTGCCAGGTTTTGAGTCGGGTAATTTTCATGAGGGTAATCCTTGCGTGAGCAGGTGGGTAGAGTGGGTTGTCAGTAAGCTAGGCCGGTAAGGCAGGCGTTTTGAGAGGGCGACCTTTGAGGTCGACGCCCAAATCCGCGGCCGTGCGTTCCAGCACCCGCTCGGCGGCTTCATGAGCGGCGTCGGGCTGTCGCAGGCGAATCGCGTCCATCACCCGGCGATGCCGCTTGAGGCTGTCGTCAAGGTTGCCGACCTGATGATGCGATGTCTTGATGAGCTGCATGATCGAGGGACGCAGTAAATGCCCCATCTGATGCCAGACCAGATTGTGACTGGCACGATAAACCGCCTGGTGAAAGGCGACGTCGTAGTCGGCATGCTCCTCGCGACGCGCGGGGTCGCCGGCGCTTTCGCGCATGCCTTCGAAGGCTGCCTCGAGATGCGCGAGGTCCTGGGCGGTAGCGTTCAGGGCGGCAAGTTCAGTGACATAGGGCTCGGCGGAAAGGCGGAAGGCATAAACCTCGCGCACCAGCTGCGGGTGGGGCGTTTCAAGGCCGGCCATCCAGTCGCTGACCTGTGGGTCGAGCAGATGCCAGTCGGCGATATCGCGGACGACGGTGCCGCGTCCGGCAGTACGCTCGATCAGCCCGGCGCTGACCAGAGACGCTAGCGCGTTGCGCATCCGATTGCGGCTGGCGTCGAAGTGCTGACACAAATCCAGTTCGCGGGGAAAGGTGTCGCCAGGTGCCCAGTGACCCGATAGGACAGCATGCGCAAGCGTGGTGGCGAGTGCAAAAGCCCCTCCGGCGTCAGGGGCAAAGGGAATATTTGATAGGGCATTCATGGTCATGCTCCAGCATACTCCAAAATATATCTGACTTTATTTTATATATGTCAGACATATTTACAAGCGTGCGGAGATACTCGGCATGTGCACAGGTGTTTAATCGACTTCCTCGTTATGCAGCGCTTCCGCCGCGCCCAGCAGGCCGGTCCAGGGGGCCGTGACGACCCGCACGGGAATCTCGGCGGTGTAGTGATGCATGCGGCCCTTGTTGGTAAAGGCTTCCAGAAAGCGGCTGTCCGGTAGCCAGTCGAGCAGACGTGGCAGAATGCCGCCACACAGATAGATACCGCCACGTGCTCCCAGCGTGAGGGCGGCATCACCGCTGACGTCACCAAGAATCTTGAGAAAGCGCAGAACTGTGTCCCTGGCCAGAGCATCCCCGTTCGCTGCCGCCCGAGTGACGGCGGCGGGAGAATCACAGCGCGGCGTGGTGCCGCCAAGGGCGCAGTGGGCAAAATACAGAGTCAGTATTCCCTGGCCGCACAGCAGCCGTTCCACAGAGATACGCCCGTCGTGGTGATGAAAACCGTGGTGACGGAAGTAGTCAAGAAGCGCCTGTTCCTGCTGATCCGTGGGGGCGAAACTGACGTGGCCGCCTTCGGTGGGCAGTGGAATCCAGCCGTGTCTGCCGGGAAACACGCCGGCCATACCCAGCCCGGTGCCCGGGCCAATAACCAGGCGGGCCGCATGGGGCGCGGTGACGCCCGCCTGCAGCGTCACCAACTCGTGCTCGGCCACGTGGGGAACGCCGAGCGCCTGGGCCTCAAAGTCGTTGATGGCCTTGAACAACGTCAGACCCAGCGCCTCGCGAACCTCCTGGCGGGTGAAGTTCCAGGGGTTGTTGGTCATGGCGATGCGTTCATTGTGCACCGGGCAGGCGAAGGCCAGACACACCTCCCTGGGAGTTTGGCTGTCTTCAAGGTCAGTGCCATCAATGCCAACGCGAGTCAGGTAATCGCGGATGGCCGCTACCGGCCCGGAGTAATCCGCGCAGGGCAGGCTATGGATGGAATGTGGGGCAATGGCGCCCGGCGTTGTCAACGCAAAGCGCGCGTTAGTACCGCCGATATCGCCGAGCAGTGCGGGGCGTAACATAGGGGCCTCAGGCATCCAGCTCGCGAATTGAGGCGTCTTCCAGCGTCAAGTCGTCCGCCTCGAAGCTGCCAAAAACGCTGGCACCCTGCTCGGCGCCGCTGGCCAGGTGGCGAAAGCCGGCGAATAGCTCGCGGCCCAGCCCAAAGTGGCTGCCTTCAATATTGGCGCTCTCGGGCTGGCGGGAGTGCCATTGAGTGGCGTCCATCAGCACATCCAGGGTGCCGCTTTCGGCATCGAGACGGACGACGTCGCCATCTTGCAGCCGGGCGAGGGGGCCGCCGGTCAGCGCTTCCGGGGTCACGTGGATTGCGGCCGGCACCTTGCCCGAAGCGCCGGACATGCGCCCGTCGGTAATCAGCGCCACCTTGAAGCCACGATCCTGCAATACGCCCAGGTGCGGAGTGAGCTTGTGCAGTTCGGGCATGCCATTGGCTTTGGGGCCCTGGAAACGCACCACAACAATGACATCGCGATCCAGTTCGCCAGCCTCGAAGGCGCCCTTAAGCTGATTCTGGTCGTTGAAGATACGCACCGGGGCTTCGACCCGACGATGCTTGGCCTCAACCGCAGAAATCTTGATCACGCCGCGCCCCAGGTTGCCATCGAGCACGCTGAGTCCTCCGGTGGGGGCGAAGGGTGACGCCACCGGGCGCAGAACCTCCTCGTCATGGCTCTTCAAGGGACCTTCACGCCATACCAATTTGCCTTCTTCGAGGAATGGCTCCTGAGTGTAGCTGGCGGACAAATCGGTGCCCATCATCGTGGGGATATCACCGTGAATCAGTCCGGCGCCCAGCAGCTCGCGGATCAGCAGGCTCATGCCGCCGGCGGCGTTAAAATGGTTGATGTCCGCCTGGCCGTTGGGGTATATCTGCGTCAGGCTCGGCACGACGCCGGACAGCTCGCTGAAATCATCCCAGGTGAGGGTCAGGCCACTCGCGGCGGCCATGGCCACCAGATGCAGGGTGTGATTGGTTGAGCCGCCGGATGCAAGCAGGCCAACCAGGGCATTGACGATAGAACGTTCGTCGATCTGGCGGTAGAAGGGACGATAGTTGCCGCCGGGTTCGCTATTGCGTATCGCCTGCTCCGTGGCAAAGCGGGTCAGAGCATCGCGCAGGGGCGTATTGGGATTGACGAACGAAGCGCCGGGAAGGTGCAGCCCCATGATCTCCATCATCATCTGGTTGGAGTTGGCGGTGCCGTAAAACGTACAGGTGCCGGGGCTATGATACGACTGAGACTCGGCTTCGAGCAGCTCATCGCGGCCGATCTTGCCTTCCGCGTATAGCTGACGTATCCGAGCCTTTTCCTTATTGGGCAGGCCACTGGGCATCGGGCCGGCGGGGACGAAAATGGCCGGTAGATGGCCAAAGCGTGCCGCGCCGATAAACAGCCCCGGGACGATCTTGTCGCAAACGCCGAGATACAAGGCCGCATCAAACATGTTGTGGGAAAGCGCCACGGCGGTGGCCATGGCAATGACCTCGCGGGAAAACAGCGACAGCTCCATCCCCGGCTGGCCCTGGGTGACCCCGTCACACATGGCCGGCACGCCACCGGCGAATTGCGCGGTGGAGCCCATCGCCCGGGCAGCCTCCTTGATGATGTCGGGAAAGGGAGCCAATGGCTGATGGGCGGAAAGCATGTCGTTATACGATGAGACAATACCCAGATTGGCGCTGTTCATCAGCTTGAGTCGGCCCTTGTCGACCTCCCCGCAGGCGGCAAAGCCGTGGGCCAGGTTGCCGCAGGAAAGTTCACCGCGATGCACGCCAAGGCTGTGCTGGTTTTCCATGCGCTGCTCGTAAAGCGCACGGCGCTCTTTGGAACGGTGGCGAATGCGTTCGGTGACGCGCCGGACGGTATCGTTCAGGGGAACGGTAGACATGGCAGTGGCGACCTCAGCTATCGATGATAGTCAGCAATGTTAGTAAATTTAGCAACAAACCCTCGTATCAGGAGAGGCTTGCCTTCTTTCAAGCGTACTCGCCTAGACTTCGTATTCTCAAGCTCGACACTCTCAACACCGGTATTCTTAAACATTAGTCGAGCCAGCCGAGTGCCGGCAATAGGGGCGTCAGGGCGACCCGAAGGCGAGGTCCGCCCTGGCACGAGAGGAAGCGGTGGCGTAGCCAGCCGCTTGCATCGCCAGTGCGGTATCCAGCATGCGGTTGGAAAAGCCCCACTCGTTGTCATACCAGGCCATGACCTTCACCATACGGCCGTTGACGCGAGTGTGATTCGTGTCGAAAACGGCGGAGCTGGGATCGTGATTGAAATCGATGGAAACCAGCGGCAGAGCGTTAAGCGACAAAACCGGTGATGTTTCTGCTGCTCGCGCCATGATTTCATTGATCTCCTCCTTACTGGTCTCGCGGCCGACGGTAAAGGTCAAATCCACCAGCGAAACGTTGAGGACCGGTACGCGCACGGCCAGCCCATCGAGCTTGCCCGCCAGCTCCGGCAATACCAGGCTGACCGCGGCGGCGGCACCGGTCTTGGTAGGGATCATCGAGTGGGTGGCGCTGCGCGCCCGGTAAGGGTCTTTATGGTAGACGTCAGACAGGTTCTGGTCGTTGGTATAGGCGTGCGTCGTTGTCATCAGGCCGTTTTCGATGCCCACAGAATCGTTAAGAATCTGGGCGACAGGGGCCAGGCAGTTGGTCGTGCAGGACGCGTTGGATACCACTGTGTGCTCGGCGGTCAGCGTCTTTTCATTAACGCCGTATACCACGGTAGCATCGGCATCGGGGCTGGGTGCGGAAATCAATACACGCCTGGCGCCCGCGTTCAGGTGACGCGCCGCATCGGCTCTCTGGGTAAATAGCCCGGTGCACTCCATCACCAGATCCACGTTCAAGCGCTTCCAGGGCAACGCATCGGGGTCGCGCTGGGCAAAAACCTCAATACGATCACCGTCAACGCTAAGGCCAGTGTCGTCTTGTTCCACCGGCGTGGCGAAACGACCATGAGTGGTATCGAAACGCAGCAGATGAGAGTTGATGGAAGGATCACCCAGATCATTGATAGCGACGACCTGAATGTGTTCGCGATAACCGCCTTCGTAGAGTGCGCGAAGAATATTGCGGCCGATGCGGCCGAAGCCATTTATAGCGATTCTGAGAGTCATGGTACTTACCTTACAGTGCAGTGATGTCTTGGGGGTTATCAAACCGCAGGCGAAGGTGTCGGGCTATTCCCTGAGATAGCGCTGGTGTGGAAATAGCAGGTCGGTAGCCTGTTTGCTTTCATCCAATGTGCCGCAAGGAAATGAGGGGCACAAGAAATATCAGTAAGTTTACTACGAAAGATGGGCTTTAAAGATTTCTGAGTGATTTCCACGTGGCGGTGTGGCGGGGCAGGTTGCGAACTTTTTCCTGATGACCCAGGCCACTACTTCCCGGGGCCATACACCTGGGTCGGAGGCTCAAACGGATGCCCCAGCAATGCCTTGAGATGGGCTTCCGTGGCGCTTGCCAATGACTCAAGGTGGTAACCGCCTTCCAATACCGAGACCAGCCGGTTGTCGGCATATTGCGTGGCAATATCCATCGCCAGTCGCGTCACCCAATAAAAGTCGCTGTCATCGAGCCGTATCTCCGACATCGGGTCGTCCCGGTGCGCATCAAAGCCGGACGATAGCAGCACCAGCTCGGGTTTGAACGCGTGAAGTGCCGGTAGCCACTGTTTTTCTATCGCCTCGCGGAACACCTCGCCGTTGCTGCCCGCCTCAAGCGGCGTGTTGACCACATTATGATGCTCATCGTGTAAGTAGCGCCACGGATAGAAGGGTGACTGAAAGCTCGTGCAAATCAGGATATCCGGATCCTGCTTGAAGATGTCGATGGTGCCATTGCACTGGTGCACGTCAAAATCCAGGATCGCAATGCGCCTGGCCGCGTACTTCTCGCGCGCATAGGCAGCGGCCACGGCCACATTATTATAAAAACAGAATCCCATGGTGCCTGCCGCTTCAGCGTGATGGCCGGGCGGGCGCACCGCGCAAAACACGTTATCGGCCTGGTGGCGAAACACCTGGTCAACGCCGCGCAGTGCGGCACCTGCCGCCATGGCCGCCGCTTTCAAACTGTCCGGATTCATCAGCGTATCGTCATTGAGCATCACGATATTCTCATGCGGAACGCAGTCTTTCAGTGCCCTGAGGTGGCGACTGGGGTGTACCCGCGCCAGGTCTTCCTGGCTGGCCTCTTTGGCATCCGCCTGCATGGTCTGCTGTAATAGCCCGGCAAGCGATAAACGCGCGCTGATCGCTTCGAGCCGCTGAGGATTCTCGGGATGTTCCGGCCCCATATAGTGCAACGCGCAGTAGGGATGGGTAATAAAGGACGTGATCATCTGAGGGCTCCGTTATGACTAAAGATAGCTTAAGCAAAAAGCCTGGGTATGTAACAGTGCCCATAGGTCGTAACACGGCTGGGTGATGCCTCAAGATTGCACAAGGTCGTTGCCGGAAATTGCTGCGGGAGAAAACAGGGTGAGCACAAAGTTTCTGCACCATTTTTTACAGCCGTCGTCGATCGCGGTGATCGGCGCCTCGGAAAAGCCTGAATCCCTCGGGGGGCTGGTCCTGTGTAATATTCAGGAAGGCGACTTCAGGGGCAAAATATGGGCAGTCAACCGGCGCGGCTATGCCAACGTGTTTAACGCACCGAGCGTTTCCCGGGTACGCGATTTACCGGAGGTACCCGATTTAGCCGTCGTTTGTACTGCCATTGAAGGTGTACCTGCCTTGATTAAAGCACTGGGCGAGTTCGGCATTAAAGCGGCACTGGTGCTTTCCGGCGGTGCCCATCTGGATCGCGACAGCGATAGTCAGGGTTCCATAAAGGAACGCATGCTTAAAGCCGCCCGTGCGTCCGGTATCCGCCTGTTGGGGCCTGAATGCATGGGCGTCATTGTGCCGGGCAAAAAACTCAACGCTTCCTATGCCAGCCAGCCGGTCAAGCCGGGGCGTGTTGCCTATCTGGGCCAATCCGGCATGTTGGCCAACGCCATGATCGACTGGGCTGCAGGGCGTGACGTCGGGTTTTCGCATGTCGTCACCATCGGCAACAGTGTCGATGTGCTGCTGCCTGACGTACTCGACTACATTAACCAGTACTCGCCGGCGCAGGCGATTCTGCTGCACCTCGAGCATATCCGCGACGCGCAGCATTTCATGACCTCATTGCGCGATGCGTCGCGTAACCACTTGGTGGTGGCGATCAAAAGCGGCCGTACGGCCGCTTCGGAATTGACCGTACAGCCGGGCACGCCCGGCATTGCCCACCGTGATACGGTCTTCGATGCGGCCTTTTCCCGCGCCGGCGTGGTGCGCGTCGATGACTCGGACGAGCTGCTTGATGCGCTGGAAACCCTATCCCGCATGCGCCCGCTGAAAGGCGATCGCCTGGCCGTGGTCTCCAACGGACTGGGGCCGGCGATGCTGGCCATCGACAAGCTGGTCAGTGCCGGGGGGAAACTGGCCCGGTTCAGCGGGGATACCCAGCATGCGCTTGATCGTCACGGCCTGGACATCAGCAAACCCGGTGAAAACCCGGTGGATCTCAGTGGCAACGCGACGCCGCAGCGCCTCGTCGAGGCATTATCCATCGTCAGTGCCGACCCGAACGTGGATGCGGTGCTGCTGGTGCATGCCGCGACCCGCCTGGCGCCTTCGCTGGCTACCGCACAAGCGGTCATTGCCGGCCGAGGCAAGTTCCGGCGTAATCTCCTGACCAGCTGGATGGGGCTGAAAGAAGCACTCAGTGCCCGTCAGGCATGCAATCAGGCCGGTATTCCGACCTATATATCACCCGAGAAGGCCGTCAAGGCGTTCATGCACATGGTGGATTATCAGCGCGTGCAGCTGCTCTTGCAGGAAACGCCGCCAAGCCTGCCGTTTTCGACCAGCGCTGAGATCCGTGCTCGCTGCCACACACTGATCAAGGCGGCCAGAGCGGCCGGCCGGAAAACGCTGACGCATTCCGAAACCGCTCAGGTGCTTGAAGCGTACGGCATTCCCGCCGCCACCAGCCTGTATTTACAGACGCCGGAAGAAGCCCTTGAGGCAGCACGGCAGATTCAGGGGCTCAAGGCACTGAAAATCGTGCACGAGGGCAACTGCCGGCCGTTTCGCTACCGTAAGCATCCGCACAAGATTTCTGCCGGGCTGCTGCAGGATCTGGATACGCCGGAACAGGTGGCCGACGCCGTGACCCGGCTGGGCGACAAGGTGCGCGAGAAATTTCCTGACGTCGCCATCCGTGAATACTGTCTGCAGCCGATGCAGCGCGGCAAACATTCCATGCAGATCTGCGCGGGTATTACCCGGGATGCGGTTTTCGGCCCGCTCATCGTGTTTGGCATTGGCGGTTACAAGGTCAACATATTGGCCGATCGCCAGGTAGCGCTACCGCCGCTAAACATGAGCCTGGCGGCTGACGTGGTGGGCCGAACCCACGCCGCATCGCTGATACGCGAGCACTCGGCCGAGCCGCAGCGCGATATTCAGCAGCTGTGCCAGCTGCTGGTCAAGCTTTCGCAGATGGCCACCGACCTTGTCGAGTTGCAGGGGCTTGAGCTGAATCCGCTACTGTTGAACCGCGACGGCATGGTCGCAGTAGATTTTGCCATGGATCTTGGCCAGCCGGCGCGTTTTGCCATCATGCCGTACCCCGAAGAACTCAGGGAATGGACGGCGCTGAAGAACGGCTGGAACGTTGAAGTACGCCCCATTCGCGCCGAAGATGCGCCGTTGATTACCACCTTTCACCGGCAGCTCTCCGAACAAAGCATTCGCTTTCGCTATTTTCACAACAAGGCGGATCTGTCCCAGCGCGATTTGTCGACGCTTGCGCATATCAACTACGACCGCCAGATGGCCTTTATTGCCGAGCACCAGCCCGACGACGGGAGCAAGCAAATGCTCGGCGTGGTACGTGTGTGGAATGACCCGGACAATTTACGCACGGAGTTTTCCATCATTATCCGTGATGATCTGCAGGGGCTGGGCATCGGCAGCTTGCTGATGCGAAAAATGATCAGCTACTGCCGTCATATCGGCATCATCGAGATGGCAGGCACGATCATGATGGATAATCACCCCATGCGGGCCTTGATGAAACACCTGGGCTTCACCTGCCGTTACAACATGGAAGAACAGGTGATTGATGCGGTAATGCGGTTGAATGAGCCGCAAAGCGAATGGCAGCGCCATCGTTTGGAAAGCCCCTCGGGCGAGTAACTTGTCCGGTGCGGTGGCACGCTATCGCGGTTAGGGTGCTAGACGAAAGCGCTGCCAGCTGCCGCCGCCATCACGACGCTCGTAGCGGATGCGATCGTGTAAGCGGCTGGGCTGGCCTTGCCAGAACTCGATCATGTCGGGCGTTACACGGTAGCCGCCCCAGTGCAGCGGGCGCGGAATGTCCTGCTTTTCATAGGCGCGTTCAAAGCGCTTCTGACGCTCTTCAATCCAGTTACGATCCGGGATGACCACGCTTTGCGTGGCGATCCAGGTGCCCAGCTGGCTGTTGCGGGGGCGGCTATGAAAGTAGCTATCCGATTCGTCGGAATGCACTTGTTCAACGCTGCCTTCGATACGCACCTGACGGGAAATTGACGGCCACCAGAATGTCAGCGCCGCATAGGGCACGTTATTAAGCTCGCTGCCCTTGTGACTATGATAGTTGGTGTAAAACACCATCCCATCGTCATCAAACCCTTTCAGCAGTACCACACGCGCGTGCGGCCGGCCCTGACTATCGGCTGTGGCAAGCGTCATGGCATTGCCATCCTGACCCTCGTTTTCCAGTGCCAGCGTCAACCATTCGTCAAACAGCGCAAAAGGATCTTCGGAAAGTTGCGACTCATCAAGACGGCCGCCTTCATAGTCACGCCTGATATCGGCTATGTTGCGTGTCATTGTGCTTCTCTCTTGAATGTTTAACACCATGTTCGCTGGTATAACGGCAAAGCTCAACCGTTTAGCCGGACCAGCCCAGCTGCACCATGAGCATATACGCGCCGGTTCCCAGCATGATGGAAAGCAGGGCGTTGCGCCGCCACAGGTGCATACCGGCCACAATCAGCGATGCTATCAGCATTGGCAGTCCGTCATCGCCCATATTGAGCCGCCAATCGGATGCCAGCGGGGTGAAATCGCGCAGCGCATAGATCACCAGGATCAGCATCACCGCGGGCGGAAGATAGCGTCCCAGATGCAAAATCAACGGGTTGTCGGCCTGACGCGACAGCGCCACAAAGGGCAGCATCCGCGTGGCAAACGTCGCCAGGGCGCAAACTATAATCAGTTGCCAAATCGGATCAAACAGCATGGTGATCACCCTGGCGTTGGCTGAAACGATAATGCACCAGCAATAACAGGCTGGCACTGCCGATGGCTCCCAGCAGCAGATGACGCTCCGGCAGCAGAAAAAGGGCGCCCAGCCCGGTCACAAGCGCAATCACAAAGGGCAACGAATGTTTCAGCCGCCTGGCCTGTTCAAGCGTCAGGACAATGAACAGCGCGGTCAGGGCAAACTCGATACCCTGACTGTTGAACAGCTGGGCGCTGCCTACCGCAATCCCGATCAGCGTACCGGTGAACCACCACAGCTGGTTGAGCAGGCTGACGCGAAAGCCCAGCGCATGGGAATATGCCGCCTGGCTGGTCAACAGCGAATAGGTTTCATCGGTCAGGGCGAAAATCATGTAAGGCTTGCGCCAGCCCGCCCCCTGAAAGCGTTTCAACAGCGATAGGCCATAGAAGGTGTGTCGCGAATTGAGCATTATCGTGGCCACCGCCACTTCGGTCAGCCCCGCGCCGGCGGCCAACAACGTTATCGCCAGAAACTGGCCGGCGCCGGCATAAATAATCAACGACATCGCGGCGGCGGCATACCAGGGCACGCCCACTTCAATGGCGACGATGCCGAATGCAGCGCCTAACGGCAGGTATCCAAACATGACCGGCAGCGTTTGCTTGCCGGCCTCACGCCACATTTGGCTAATCACTCGCTTATCTCCTTATGAACAACGGTAATAACTGCCACTGATACGCTTGACCATGCAACATTCTATGATGAAGGCAGAATACATGCGAAAATGCTATAACGACATACCAAGGGTTGAGGCCAAGACAGGCGATGAAGCGTATTTATGTCTGGGACGTGTATGTGCGTCTTTTTCATTGGGCACTGGTGGCGGCGGTGCTGGTTTCGTTTTACACCATGAAAACCGAAGGGGCGCCGTTTCTATTCCCCGCCGAGATTCATGCCAAATCCGGCTATATCGTGCTGGGACTGCTGAGCTTTCGTTGGCTGTGGGGCCTTTTTGGCAGCTTTTTTGCCCGCTTCAGCACCTTCCTGACATCCCCCGTGGTGTCATTTGGTTATGCCATCAGTCTGACGCGGCGCCGGCTGAAGCATTACGCAGGGCATAATCCGGTAGGCGGCTGGATGGTGCTGGTCATGTTGCTCTCGCTCACCTTTCAGGGGGCAAGCGGGCTGTTTTTAAGCGACGATATTTTCTTTGAAGCGCCGCTTTACGCCACGCTGGGGGAAGATGTGAGCAAAACGCTGCTGACGCTGCATCGCTATAACAGTACGCTGCTACTGGTACTTATCGGCCTGCACCTTGTGGCTATTGTGGCGCATCGGCTGATGGGCGAAAAACTGGTGGGCGCCATGGTAACCGGCACTAAACGCCTCTCCGGCGCGCCGATAGATGCTGACACTAGCCGTGAGACTCCCCGCGCGCCGCTGTGGCGTGCATTGCTGGCCATTGCCTGCGCCAGTGCGGTGAGCCTGACCTGGTGGTATTGGTAACGCTGTGTCCAACACCCTGAATAAAAAACGGGAAGCCAAGGCTTCCCGTTTTTTATGTTTCAGCCTTGCAGCGATTATTCAGCGCGGTAGTCGTCGTGGCAGCTCTTGCAGGTTTTGCCTACTTTTGAAAGCTGGGCACGCGCCATCTTGAAATCACCCTCCTGGGCAACCTCGGCAAGCGTCTGCGCCTCATCAATCAGGGCTTTTTGCTTTTTTTCGAAATCGTCGGGATTGTCCGCGATTTTTGCCAGCGCGTCGGTTTCAACGCCGTGGCCATCGTCTTGGTAGCTTCCTTCGACAAAACCTTCCCAGGGCATACGCGCGATATCGCCGACGTTTTGCGCGTGGCGAGCGAAGGCATCGGCATCGTATTCAATATCGCCCTTGGCCATATCGGCCATCGGCCCGAAGTGCCACCCCATTACCCCCAAAGCCGACTGACGATAATGAATCGCGTCTTCCGGCTCAACGGCACTGGCGGTAACGCTGGCGGCGAGCATAGCCGCACAGGCAACAGCACTCAGGCTGGCTTTTATTATACGCATTCGGTGTCTCCCTCATCGTTAATACGGGCTTGCCATAACGGTCTGTTATAACGGGCCTGCCATCACAAAACGCCGTTTCCACTCAGGCGTCTCGCTACTTAACAATAGCCTAATAAGCTTAGCACTTGAAGACGTAAAAAAGTGGCATCTTTAGCCGGTCGCGGCTTGTTCACGCAAGAGCCGGCTACGAAAGCGCGCGTAACCCATGCAGCCGGTAAACAGAGCGAGTGAGACACAGGCTTCCACAATGCCACGCAGGTGCTGTTCCGGCAGCGTAGCCACCATGACGCCCTGCATGAAATACAGCAGGCTGACAAATGCCAACCAGGCATGCCCCCGCGGGCGCTTGCCGATAACCGAAGGCAGAAACAGCACCAGCGGCAGTACAAAGGCGATGACAGGGCGCCAGTTAAAGCCGTCGGCACCTTGAATCAGCGCGCCGCGATACACCATCAGCAACAGCAATACGACAAAGCTGGCGACGACCAGCTGGCGGGAGTAGCGCGTCAAAGGCGCTAGACCGTGCTTACGTTCCACGTCTTCCAACCATTCGCGCATTAGCTCGCCTCCCGCATGGCGTGAAGGGCAAGCCCCAGCCGCGCGATACGCTTGCCCTGAGCCACGCACAGCTCGCGTTCGTGATCATCAACGGGACGGTCGCTGCGCGCACCGGCCACGTGGCTGGCCCCGTAGGGCGTGCCGCCGCCCTGAGTTTCGAGCAGGGCCGTTTCGCTGTAGGGAATACCCGCATACACCATGCCGTGGTGTAACAGCGGAAGCAGCATGGAAATCAGCGTGGTTTCCTGACCGCCGTGCAGGCTTGCCGTGGAAGTAAACGCACTGGCGGGCTTATCGATCATTGCGCCGTTCAGCCACAGCCCGCTGGTGGTATCCAGAAAATACTTCAGGGGGGCAGCCATATTGCCAAAGCGCGTGGGGCTGCCCAGCGCCAGCCCGCTGGCATGGCGCAGATCGTCATGATCGACGTATACCGCGCCTTCCTCGGGAATCTCCGGCTCCACCGCCTCACAGGTTGGCGATACCGGCGGCACGGTGCGCAGGCGCGCCTCAATGCCGGGCATGCTTTCAATCCCCTTGACCACCTGACGCGCCATGGTGGCCGTCGCCCCGGAGCGGGAATAATACAACACGAGAATATACGGCAGTTCGGTACTCATCTGGGGTGTCCTTGGTGAGCGTCAGTGTCGAAAATCAAATCGGGCGATCAATGGTATCAGAGCCCGGGCAACCGATGGCTTCTCCTGCCGGTGCTTTTGACGCTAACCGCCGGTACACCCAGGCAGGGGTGTCATCCTGCAGCGTGATCTGGCGACGCGTATAGCGCACGCCGAGGCGTTCATAGCGATCAAGGCGGGCGAGTTCGAGCGCCGACACCTCAAGCACCAGCCCGTTGATTAGGCTGTCCGGCGCCGGTTTAGTGGTGACAGAGGGTATCGTTATCGGCGCAATGTTCAGCCCGCAGCGCCGGTAGCCGCCGAGCGAGGCCGCTTCGGGGCTGCCCGAAGTGCCCATGACCACGAATCGAATCGGCGCATAGCGCAGCGTGCCGTAGACAAACACCTGATGCGGGCCATCAGCGACGGGCGCAAGGTCCGGCGGGCGCTGATAATACCAAGGGCTCAGCATGGTGAACCATAGCCAGGTCGCCACGGCCAGTAACAGAATACCGGCCAGCATGACGCATCGTTTCACGCCACGCTTAAGCCTGCTGTCGGGGTTTGCTAGGATACGAGAACTCATTTGCCGTCAGCCGGAGGAATGAACATGAATCAGTCACTGCGCGATGAAGTGGGCTTCGAGGCGATGATAGGCGATGTGACCCCGCTTAAGCGAGATAACCGCGCCGATCCGGGAAAAAAGCCGCCGACCTCAGCCGAGGCCTGGCAGGCCAGACGCGACGCCGCCGAGGAAGGCACCGGCGAGCGTAATTTTCTCTCGGACGATTTTGTTGACCTGCTGCCGCCCATTGACCCGATGGCGTTTCGCCGTGATGGCATCCAGCAGGGCGTGGCTGACAAACTCAAGCACGGCGGCTATCCGGTTCAGGCGCAGCTGCATTTGCGACGTCGCCCGCTGGCCGAATGCCGGCGCATGCTGTTTGCGTTTATGGAAGATGCCTACGCCCACGACCTGCGCTCTATATTGATCGTTCACGGCCGCGGGCGTGAAATCGACAGTCCCGCCAACGTGCTGCGCTCGTATCTGGCCAAGTGGCTGGCCCAGTTCGAGCAGGTGCAGGCCTACGTCTCGGCACAGCCGTCCGACGGCGGCTTGGGCGCCACCTGGGTCATGCTGCGCAAAAGTGCCCGTGCCAAAACCAATAACCGCGAGCGCCAGCAAAAGCGCCGTGGCTAGGTTTTAGCACTGTTGACGCCGGTTTCTGCCCACCGGCGTCGCTGCCACACCCACAAAAAGCCCAGCGAGTTAAGCACCCGATACCCCAGCTGCACCAGCCAGATGCCCAACAGCCCGTAGCCGCCAGCAACGCCAACCCACCAGGCAACAGGCAAAAATATCAGCCACTGCATGGAAAGCGTCAGTGCCATCACCGTGCGCTGGGCACCGGCGCCCATCAGTGCCTGCGCCAGCACCAGCGCGGCGGCGTCGAGTACGATCATCGCACCGGTCAGCCGCAGCGGCAGGGTGCCCAGCTCCACCAGCGCATCATCGGCGAGAAACAGCCCGAGTATCTGCTGGGGAAACACCAGCATGGGCAGTGCCAACGTCGCTAAGAGTAGCCAGGCCAGGCGCAGCGCATCGAGTCCCCAGCGGTGGGCATCGCGGTAGGCGTCGCGCCCCAGCGCCTCGCCCACCAGGCTCATGGCGGCAACGCCCAGCCCGACGCCGGGCAGTACCAGCAATAACGAAAGATTGATCAGCACGTGCCCCACGGCCACGCTTTGGGTATCGATCTGGCTGAGCATCCAAAATAGCACCGCGTAGCCGGCGGCAAACCACAGCTGCTGCAACGAGTGGGGAAGCGCCCGCGCGCTCAGCCGACGGAAGACGTATGCCGATGGCCAGCGAGTTAAAAAGCCGTGGCCCAGCGCGCCTTTGAGGCTGACCGCCAGCCACAGCAAAAGCCCCAGCAACAGCGACAGGGCAGTGCCGGCACCGGCACCGGCGGCGCCCATTCTGGGTAGCCCGGCGAGGCCGAAAATCAGCCCCATGCTGACCAGCACGTTAAACGCATGGACGCAGAGGATAATCCGCAGATACATGCCGGTTTGCTGCCGGCCGTTCCAGTAGCCGCGCAGGCACAGCGTCATGGCCACCGCCACCAGCGCGATCACCCGCCAGCGGAAATAGGTCACGGCAAGCGCTTTCACATCGGGCGTTTGGGTGATCAGCCCGATCAGCCGGGGCGCCTGCCACCAGGCCAGCAGCGTCAACGGCAGCGCGACCGCAACGGCAAGCACCAGCCCCGCATTGAGCGGCCCGGCCGGTGAATCGGCGTCAGCGCCCAGCTGCCGCGCGGTTTGCGACTGCACCGCCGACGACAGGCCAAAGACCAACGCCGTCATCATGAACATGGCGTAGCCGCCCACGCCCACGCCGGCCAGCGCGACCTCCCCCAGCGAGCCCACCAGCGCGGCGTCGATCAGGTTGAGCACGCTTTGCGACAGCATGCCCAACATCACCGGCAGCGCCAGGCGCATTACCTTGAGACGTCGCGGAGCAAGCAGCGTCACAGGCTAGCTCGGGTCGTAGGAAAGCACCGGAGACAGCCAGCGTTCCATGTCATCGAGCGGGCGATCTTTGCGCTCGGCCAGCGCTTCGACCTGATCGCGGGTGATCTTGCCGGTAGAAAAGTACTTCGACTGCGGGTGAGCGAAATACCAGCCGGCGACGGCGGCTGCCGGCCACATGGCAAAATTCTCGGTCAGCTCAAGGCCGGTCTGCTGGGTCGCGTCCAGCAGCTCAAAAAGCTTGGTTTTTTCGGTGTGATCGGGGCAGGCCGGGTAGCCCGGCGCCGGGCGGATGCCCTGATACTTCTCGGCAATCAGCTCGGTATTATCCAGCGTTTCTTCGGGCACGTAGCCCCAGAATTCTTTCCGTACGCGCCCGTGCAGCAGCTCGGCAAAGGCCTCGGCCATACGGTCGGTCAGCGCCTGCACCATAATCGCGTTGTAGTCGTCACCGGCGTCTTTATAGGCTTGGCTAAGTTCGTGAACGCCGTGGCCGGTGGTCACCGCAAAGCCGCCAATCCAGTCGGGTTTGCCGGTCTCTTTGGGCGCCACGAAATCCGCCAGGCTATAGCACAGCCCGTCGCGGCCTTTAGTGGTTTGCTGGCGAATATGGTAAAGCCGCTCGACGACTTCGCTGCGGGTGTCGATCACGTCATCATCCACGCTGTTGGCCGGCCACAGGCCAATCACGCCGCGTGCCTGGATGCGTTTTTCCGAGACCATTTTCTTGAGCATGGCCTTGGCATCGGCAAACAGGTTGCGCGCCGCTTCGCCAACGACGTCGTCGTCGAGAATCTTCGGATACTTGCCGGCCAGCTGCCAGCTCATGAAAAACGGCGTCCAATCGATGAAGTCAATAATCGCGTCGAGGTCGTAATCGTCAAACGTAATCAGCCCCTGAGAGTTAGGCGCCGGCGGGGTGTAGGCGTCCCAGTCGGTACGAAAACGCCGCTTGCGCGCCTGCTCGTAGGTTAGGTCGGCGGCTTTGGGGCGGCGCTTGGCGTTGCGTTCACGCACCTTGTCGTACTCGGCGCTGATCTCGGCCACGTAATCCGCTTTGGCATCGGCGGCCAGCAGCTTGCTGGCAACGCCCACCGCGCGGGAGGCATCGGTGACGTAGATCACCGGGTTTTTATACTGCGGGTCGATTTTTACCGCGGTATGCGCTTTGGACGTGGTGGCGCCGCCGATCAGCAGCGGCAGCTCGAATTCCTGACGCTGCATTTCCTTGGCCACGCTGACCATTTCGTCCAGCGACGGCGTAATCAGCCCCGACAGGCCAACGATATCGGCCTTTTCATCGATCGCGGTTTGCAAAATCTTCGCTGCCGGCACCATTACGCCAAGGTCAATCACCTCGTAGTTGTTGCACTGCAACACCACGCCGACGATGTTTTTGCCGATGTCGTGGACGTCACCTTTTACCGTGGCCATGACGATCTTGCCCTTGGCCTGAGTATTCTCGTCTTTTTCCGCTTCGATGTAAGGCAGCAGGTGGGCGACCGCCTGCTTCATCACCCGCGCCGACTTGACCACCTGGGGCAAGAACATCTTGCCCGCGCCGAACAGATCGCCAACCACGTTCATGCCGTCCATCAGCGGGCCTTCGATGACCTCGATAGGGCGGGGAAGCTTCTGCCGGGCTTCTTCGGTGTCATCAATAATGTGGCTGGTGATCCCTTTAACCAGCGCGTGTTCGATGCGCTTTTCCACGGCGTATTCGCGCCATTCCAGGTCTTCTTTTTTGGGACCGCCGCCGGACGCTTCGTTCTTGTAGCTCTCGGCGAGGTCGAGCAGCCGCTCGGTGGCATCGTCACGGCGGTTGAGCACCACGTCTTCCACGGCGTCGCGCAGCTTGGCGTTCAGGTCGTCGTAGACACCGAGCTGGCCGGCATTGACGATGCCCATGCTCAGGCCTGCACGCACCGCGTGGTAGAGGAAAACCGAGTGGATCGCTTCGCGCACGGGGTTATTGCCGCGAAATGAGAACGACACGTTGGAAACGCCGCCGGAGAGCATGGCGTGGGGCAGGTTGGCGCGGATCCATTCGGCGGCCTGAATGAAGTCGACGGCGTAGTTGTTGTGCTCTTCGATGCCGGTGGCGATGGCAAAGATATTGGGGTCGAAGATGATGTCTTCGGCGGGAAAGCCGATGTCATCGACCAGCAGGCGGTAGGCGCGCTGGCAAATCTCGGTCTTGCGCGCAAAGGTATCGGCCTGGCCTTCTTCGTCGAACGCCATCACCACAATGGCCGCGCCAAAGCGCCGGCATTTGGTGGCCTGCTCGCGGAACGCCGCTTCACCTTCCTTGAGCGAGATGGAATTCACTACCGCCTTGCCCTGAATGCACTGCAGACCGGCCTCGATGATCTCCCATTTGGAGGAGTCCACCATGATCGGCACCCGGGCGATATCCGGCTCGCCGGCAATCAGGTTGAGAAAGCGCACCATCGCTTCCTGGGACTCCAGCATGCCTTCGTCCATGTTGATGTCGATGACCTGAGCGCCGTTTTCGACCTGTTCCAGCGCCACTTCAAGCGCGGTGGTATAATCGTCTTCCTTGATCAGCCGTTTAAAGCGTGCCGAGCCGGTGACGTTGGTCCGCTCGCCGACGTTAACGAACAGCGAGTCGGCATCGATGTTGAACGGCTCAAGGCCCGACAAACGGCAGGCTGGGGGGCGAGAGGGCACCTCGCGCGGCGCCATGTCGGCCACCGCCTCGGCGATCATGCGGATGTGCTCGGGCGCTGAGCCGCAGCAGCCGCCAATGATGTTGACCAGCCCGCTCTCGGCGAACTCGGCCACAATCGACGACATTTCTTCCGCCGTCTGGTCGTATTCGCCAAACTCGTTGGGCAGCCCGGCGTTGGGGTGCGCGGAAACGAAGGTATCGGCTTTTTCAGCAAGCTCGGCCAGATACGGGCGCAGCTCGGCAGCGCCCAGCGCGCAGTTGAGCCCCACCGAAAACGGCTTGGCGTGACGAATGGAGTTCCAGAACGCCTCGGTGGTCTGGCCGGAAAGCGTACGCCCCGAAGCGTCGGTGATAGTGCCCGAGATCATTACCGGCGTGCGCTCGCCGCGTGCCTCGAACATTTCTTCCAGCGCGTAGATGGCTGCTTTGGCGTTAAGCGTATCGAAAATGGTTTCAATCAGGATCAGGTCAGCGCCGCCTTCGACCAGCGCCGTGGCTGCCTGAAGGTAATTTTCCCGCAGGGCATCAAAGGTCACGTTACGCTTTGACGGATCATTAACGTCCGGCGACAGCGACGCGGTACGCGAAGTCGGGCCGAGCACGCCGGCCACATAGCGCGGGGTGCCGGTTTCGCTGGCCACGGCGTCGCACACCTCGCGCGCCAGCCGCGCCGCCTCGAAGTTGATCTCACCAACCAGCGCTTCCATGCCGTAGTCGGACTGCGACAGCTGCGTGCTGTTGAAGGTGTTGGTCTCGATGATGTCCGCGCCGGCTTCCAGATAGTCGCGGTGGATGCGGGTGACAACATCGGGGCAGGTCAGCACCAGCAGGTCGTTATTGCCTTTGACATCGCTTGGCCAGTCGCTGAAGCGTTCGCCTCGAAACTCTGTTTCGCTTAACTGCGCGTTTTGCAGCATGGTGCCCATGCCACCGTCGAGGATCAGGATACGTTGGGCAAGGCGCTCGGTCAGAGTCGCGGTTAAAGCACTAGCAGCCATAGCGAAGAAAGTTCTCCAGCGTCACCGTCAAAAGGGGGAAATTATTGTCTTGTTACGCTGCCGCTGGGTGAGCGCGCGCGGCAAACGGGGGCACATTATACCAAAGTGAGGCTCCCGGCGCAGCTTCCGCCCAAAGCCGACAGGGCAATCGCATGAGGCGAACTATTCTCATTCGAGGCCCAGCAGGTGTGCCCGGTACGCGTCGGATGTGGCGGCGATGATCCGCTTGGTCTTGAAACTGCCCTCGCGTTTGACCGGGTCCAGACGAATTAAATTCAGCGTCAAGCGCTTTAGAATCGCCAGGTTGTGGGCGGCATGGGCTGTGCGGGCTCGCATCTGGTCATCGCCAAAGGTCACGTCCAGACACCAGTGTACCCGGTTCTCGATGCCCCAGTGTTGGCGTACCGCCTTGGCCAGCTGCTCGGCATCGGGGCCTAGGCTGCTGAGGTAGTAACGCCGTTCCCGCGTCACCTTGCCTTGCCGCTCACAGCTCGACTCGACGACGGCAAAACAGCGCAGGTCGGGCCATCGTTCCGGATGGGATAGACACGCGAGGGCATCGAACACATAGCAGCGACGCGTTTCCAGTCGCCCGTGATCCTTGTTGACCGTTTCGCTGACCTGGTGCGGCGTCTTGTCCGCGGGTGCTGACTGGAACAGGTCGAAGAAGTCCTCGATCGCGGTCTTGAGCTGGGGCTGATTGTCCTTGACGGCCAGCACATAGTCCGCCTGACGGTCACGGATGGCCTGCGCAATGCTGGGCTGTGTCCCCATGGCATCGATCGTCACGATGCAGCCTTTGAGTGCCAGGGACGCCAGCAGCTCGGGGATCGCCGTTTTCTCGTTCGACTTGGTGGCGGTCGCCTGCTGGCCGAGGATGACGCCAGCATCCGCCGCGAACGCACTGACCAGGTGTAACGGGCCTTCACAAGCCTTGGCCGAGCGCCGGCTGGTCTTGCCATCCAGTGCCACGACCTGGGGCGAAACCCCGGGCAACACACCGTCCACCCAGTCGCGGAAGGCGGCTTCGAACGCCTGAGGATCCATCAGGCCGAAGAGACGTGCGAAGGTATCGTGAGAGGGAATGCCATTGGGCAAGCGCAGGTAGTGTTGGAGCCAGGCACGCTTCTCCTGGGCCCAGAGTTCGATCTCCTTGAACGTGTCGGCGCCGACGAGGATGCCGCAGGCGGCGACCGTGAGGACTTCCGGCAAGGCATGTTGGACCCTGTTGGGATGACGTGGATCGGTAACACCGGCGAAGACCTCCAGCATGGACTGCGGAGAATGAGACATAAGGAATCGTTGACCAAAGCCCCAGCTATACCTGTTCACGCGACAGGATTCAAATACGAACGATTCAGGTCATGCGATTGCCCTGCCAAAGCCGAGTAAAACGCTCAGGATTGTGTCAGCGGCCGGTTTTGCTTACCATAACGGTAACTAATTTTCGCAGTGCGCAGCACCGCTGCCACGTGAGGAGTAAAGCACCATGACTACGACCGTTGAAGAGAAAGACGCCCAAACACAGCAGGGTGCCGCTGACGAAGAAAAGAAGGGTATCGAGATTACCCCGAGCGCTCAGGAATACTTGGCCGAACTGCTTGAAAAACAGGATGTTGAAGGTATTGCCGTGCGTATCTTCATCACCCAGCCGGGTACGCCTTATGCAGAAACCTGCCTGGCCTACTGCCGCCCGGGTGAAGAAGAGCCCACCGACAAACTGCTTGAGCTGGAAAAAATCAACGTGTTGCTCGACAAGAACAGCCTCGCGTTTCTCGATGAAGCCGTGGTTGATTTCAACGCCGACCGCATGGGTGGCCAGCTGACCATCAAGGCGCCCAACGCCAAGATGCCCAAGGTCAACGCCGACAGCCCGCTGGAAGACCGCGTCAACTACGTACTTTACAGCGAGATCAACCCCGGGCTTGCCGCCCACGGCGGTGAAGTCGGGCTGGTTGAGCTCGCCGATGAAAACGTCGCCGTGCTTTCCTTTGGCGGCGGCTGTCAGGGCTGCGCGGCGGTAGACATCACGCTCAAGCACGGCGTCGAGCGCACCTTGATGGAGCGCATCCCCGAGCTTGGCGGTATCCGCGACGTCACCGACCACACCGACACCACCAACGCCTACTATCAGTAACGCCGAGCGTTAGCTTCACCCGTATTAATCCCACGCCCCGCTAAAAAGCGGGGCGTTTTACGTTTTGGGCGGGCTGTCTGAATGATCTTCCGCCGGCTTGTCATCATCATTTTCAGGCGCTGTGGCGGGCAACGTTGCTACCTGCTGCTGCAACGCGTCCAGGCGCTGGCTCAGGCTGACCTGCCAGTCGGCTTCCTGAATCCGCTGTTCGCGCTCGGCATCAAGCGTACGCTCGGCGCGAAGCAGCCGTTCGTGCAGGGCTTCTGCCTCGCGGCGGTGCTGCAAAACAGTCTCGTGCTGAGCGCGTGCTTCATTTTCTGCTTGCTCGTAGCGGCGCTGCCATTGCGCCTGAGTCTCTTCGGCGGCCTTGAGCTCGCGCCGGCTTTCCCGACCTTCTTCGCTGGCTGATTCAAGGCGCGCCTGCAGCTGCTGAGTGCGTTTACGCTGCGCCTTGTCGTCATCGGCGCGCTCCTGGCGCACGCTATCCAGCAGGGCCAACAGCTTGCCCTCGGTTGCCTCGTTGCGCTGCTGTTCTTCGCCGAGCTGTTGGCCAAACAGGCCACGCTCGGTCTCGCGCTGCTGGGCGTGTTCGCTGGTCTGCTGCTCAAGGCGCGTTTTTAATCTTCCGACATCCTTCGCCCATGCTGCACTGTCCTGCTCCGCGTTGTTACACCGCGCCAACAGGGCGCTTTGCTGCGCCTGGCTATCGGCCAGCTGCGCACCGAGGGCTTCCATGCGTTCTTCGCGGTGGTGAAGATGCTCGGCCAGCGCGCATTCGCGCTGTGCGGCGTCTCCTGCCTCCCGCGTGGCCTGCAATACCTCGTCCTGCGCCGCTTCCACCTTGCGGTTGGCCTCTTCGCGATAGTGGACCAGCCCTTCGTTGGCCACCTCCTGCGCCTGGCGCCACATATCGGTTGCCAGCGTTGCCACGGCCTCGGGTACGCCCTTGGGCGGGGGCACGTCGCGGTTCTGCTCGCGCTCATTACGCCAATGGCGAAAGTGCTCGCTGATGGTGGTGAAACTTCCCGTGCCCAGCACTTCGCGAATGCGCTGCACGCTGGGCGCATCGCCCCGCGTCAATAGCGCATCAATCGCCTGCTGAACGTCAGCGTACTGTATGCCGCTGCGCGCCATTACGAACTCCTTGCTTGCCGTATTGATGCCGCATTGTCAGCGCAGTAAAGGCAAAAAGCAATTATTACATAATACGTATTACGTAATTTTATTTATTAAATGATCCATAAATTCAAGATTACCCGCCTTATCTTGAGTTTTGTGGTGTGTAGCGTCACACTCAGGCACGGAGGAAACCCCATGACGCAAGCACCGCTTCAACCAGCGCCCCCTATGCCTGCCAGGCTTGGTGACGCCGCTCCCACTGACGTGCGCATTCAGGCCGAAAGCGACGCCGACGCCGTTGCCCACTGGCTTGCCGAGTACCAGGACAGCCCGCAAACGCTGCGCGCTTACCGGCGCGAGGCGAAGCGGCTGTTGCTGTGGCTTGAAGAGCAGGGCGCCTACCTGCATGACGTTGACCGTGAGGCGCTGCGCCGCTTTGAGGCATTTCTGGCTGCTCCGCCCGTCGCGTGGACCGGCCCCAGCCGCCCTGAAAATCACCCCGACTGGCGGCCGTTTCGCGGGGCACTGTCGCCGGCCAGCCGCCGGCAAGCGCTGGTCATCCTGCAGGGGCTGTTCAGCTGGCTGGTGGAGGCGGGGTGGGTGCGGCACAATCCATTTCGACTGATGCGCGACAAATCGCGGCGGCTCAATAATCAGCAAATGCGGGTCGAGCGCTACCTGGAAGGCGAACTGTGGGACTGGTTCTGGCAGTGGCTTAATCGCCCGCAGAGTGAAGACGTCACCCCGCGCCAACGCTACGAGCGGAAACGACTGTGTTTTGTGTTTGGCTTTGCCTATCTGCTTGCGCCGCGCGTCAGCGAAATGGCCACCGCGCGCATGGACGACTTTTTTAGCCGCGAGGGGCGCATCTGGTGGCGGGTGGTGGGCAAGGGTGGCAAGCAGGCCGACGTGCCGGTGCCGGAAGACTTTCTTGAGTGCCTGAGCCAGTGGCGAGCGACGCTCGGGCTTACCGCAATGCCCGGCCACGAGGAGCCCACGCCGCTGATCCGTGCGCTGGACGGGCAGCGCGAGATTGGCGACAACCAGCTTTACCGACTGATACGCCAGGCCTTCAACCGTGCCGCCGTTGCACTGGAGGAAGAAAACGGCGAGCCGGCGCACGTACACACGCTGCGCCGGGCAACCCCCCACTGGCTGCGCCATACCTCGATCACCCATCAGGCGCAGGCCGGCATCAACCTGCACTATCTGGCCGAAAGTGCGCGTCATTCGCGGCTTGATACCACGTCGCGCTATCTGCATACCGAAGATGCGCGCTGGCACACCGAGCAGCAGCGCCATCGTTTAAGTCGTACGGAACCACCGCATTGAACAAGAGACCAACGTTTCACCCGCGGGCTAACGCGGTATAATAGGGGCTATAATTCACCCGACGAAAAAGGACTCGCCATGAGCGTTGAACAGGCTCAGCAAGAGCTCATCGAAGAGTTTGAGATATTTGATAACTGGATGGATCGCTATCAATACATTATTGATATGGGCAAACAGCTGCCGGCGTTTCCCGACGCGTGGAAAATCGATGGCTACAAAATCAGGGGATGTCAGTCCAACGT
The DNA here is from genome assembly GCF_900142895.1 of Vreelandella subglaciescola. NCBI lineage: Bacteria > Pseudomonadati > Pseudomonadota > Gammaproteobacteria > Oceanospirillales > Halomonadaceae > Vreelandella > Vreelandella subglaciescola. The sequence goes on along the minus strand of NZ_LT670847.1, from coordinate 369,356 downwards.
CTGGATGAACCACGACATCCAGGGCGATACGCTGACGTTTTACGCCACCTCGGATGCCGCGATTGTATCGGGGCTGATCGGCGTGCTGCTACGCATCTACAGCGAGCGTACGGCGGCGGAAATCCGCGCTTCAGAGCCGCATTTTCTGGCCGACCTGGGGCTCGACAAGCACTTGTCGCCCACGCGCAGCAACGGGCTGAATGCCATGCTGAAGACGATATACCGAGTCGCCGAGCAAGAAACAGCGAGCTCAAGCTAACCGCATGACGCGAGTCCAAACCATGTCAGCATCTGATGATCAGCGGCTGCAAAGCCCCGCTGCGGCGCGTAATCGCGACCCGATTCTGGCGGTGCTGCGCGAGCATCTTCCGCCTCAGGCCCGTGTGCTGGAACTGGCCAGCGGGAGCGGCGAGCACGGTATGCACTTTGCCCAAGCCATGCCCGGCTGGCAGTGGCAGCCAAGCGATACCAATCCCGCTGCGCTGGCCTCCACCCGCGCCTGGCAAGAAAGCACGCTAATCGAAAATCTGCTGGCACCGGCAGAGCTGAACGTGATTACCCGCTGGCCAGCCGAGTGGCAGGCGGCAGCGTTCGACGCCATCGTGGCTATCAACCTGATTCACATTTCGCCCTGGCAGGTCACCCAAACGCTGATGCGGCAGGCCAACGAATACTTGAGCGATAATGGCGTGCTGTTTCTTTACGGCCCGTACCGGCGGGGCGGCCAGCACACCGCTCCCAGCAATCAGGCGTTTGATACCGATCTGAAAGCCCGCGATTCGTCCTGGGGTCTGCGCGATCTGGAACGCGTTGAGGCCGAGGCCGCCGCTAATGGTTTGCTGCTTGAGCGGGTGATTGAAATGCCGGCCAACAACCTGAGCGTGATCTTTCGTCGCGGTGCGCGTTAATCGCGCGGACGAAAATTGTCGCCGAGTTCGGGATCTTCCCGGCAAAGCGTCTCGCTGGGGCCGCCCGGTACCGGGTCTAGCCCACCGTCGCTGCCGGGGTGGCAGCGGCCAATGCGTTTGACCGCCATCGCTGCGCCTTTCAGCGGCCCGTGCACCTGCAAGGCTTCTATCGTGTAGGCGCTGCAGCTCGGCCAGAAGCGGCAGCGCGGCCCGAGAACGGGGCTTATCACCCACTGGTACACCCGCACCAGCGCCACCAGCAGCCCGGCCAAACCGCGGCTCAGCAGGCGTTTCACGCCTTGCCGCCGTAGAGGCTTTCAGGGTCAATCAGCGGGGCGCTGGTAATACGCGGCTGTGCGGTCACGTCCACATAGAAGCAGCTGCGCCGGCCGCTGTGACAGGCGGCGCCCGTTTGCTCCACCTGCAGCAGCAGGGTATCGCCATCGCAGTCGAGCGCGGCGGCCTTCAAATGCTGCTGCTGGCCGGACGACTCACCCTTGCGCCAGAGCTTTCCCCGCGAGCGCGAAAAGTAGCACACGCGCCCCGTGCGCAGGGTCTCATCCAGCGCTTCAGGGTTCATCCACGCCATCATCAGCACCTCGCCGCTATCGTGCTGCTGGGCAATCGCAGGAATCAATCCGTCGGCATTGAACTTGACCGCGTCCAGCAGGTCGGCCGCGGCCGGAAGGCGGTCATCGGGCAGGGCGCTTTCTAGCCGCTTGAACAGCGTATTGGCGGGGTCTTTTTCAACGTGTGACATGGTTCGGCTCGCTTTAAGATCGGGTCGAGGGCGTAGAAAGCGCGAGGCAGGGGGCACAGAGGCCGATCAACTCGATGGTTTGGCGTTCAACGCGAAAGCCCTGATCACCAGCGCGGGCGGCCAGCTGCTCGCTGATCTCGTCGAAGTGGATCTCTTCAACCTGACCGCAGGCGCGGCAAATCAGCAGCTGAAAACCGTGGGCGTGCTCGGGGCAGGCGCAGGCCACGTAGGCATTCTGTGACTCGATGCGGTGAACAAGCCCCTGCTGGATCAAGAACTCCAGCGCTCGGTATATGGTTGGCGGGCGCGTGGCGGCGTGCTCGACGGACAGCTGATCCAGCAGGTCATAGGCTTTAAGGCCGCCGCCACTCGCTGCGATAAGCTCAAGCACACGCCGGCGAATCGGCGTAAAGCGCACGCCGCGCGCCAGGCACTGGGCATCGGCTTGGGCTAGCAGCGTATGTAATTGACTCATGGGCGGCGCACCTGAAAAAGACGAGCGGATAAAAACGACCTGAACGAGAGGGCGCTAGGCCTCCACCGGCTCAGGCTGCTCAACAAGCTCACTCTGGCGGGCAAAGTGGTGCTGGGCAAAGGCCACGCGCTCTTCCGGCGAACGCTTTTCGGTCTGTTGTTCGATCAGATCGAGCCGACGCCGCAGTCCTTCGCCGTTAGTCATTTGAATCGCCAGCCCCGGGCGCGCGTTCAACTCCAGCAGCATCGGGCCGTCTGCGCGATCCAGCACCATGTCGGTGCCCAAATAACCCAGCCCGGTCATTTCGTAACAGCTTGCTGCCAGATTAAGCAGGGTATCCCACTGGGGCACGACGAGACTGGCCAGATCGTGCCGGGTATCCGGGTGGCGGTGGCAGGGGCGGTCAAACTGCACGCCCCGCAGCGCATGGCCGCTGGCCATGTCGATCCCTACGCCCACGGCACCCTGGTGCAGGTTGGCCTTGCCGTCTGACGCGGCGGTAGAAAGGCGCATCATCGCCATGACCGGATAGCCCTGGAACACGATGACGCGGATATCAGGGACGCCTTCGTACGTGTAGGCCATCAGGCTGTCTTCAAAGTTGATCAGCGTCTCAACCACGGCCACATCCGGCGAACCGCCGAGCGAGTAAAGCCCGGATAAAATGTTCGACACGTGACGTTCGATATCCGTCAGGGTCTGGCGCGCCCCACTGGGTTTGAAAAAGCCCTCGGCATTGGCCTTCTCAATGACCAGTATCCCCTTGCCGCCGCTGCCTTTGGCCGGCTTCACAACAAAGCCTTGATGGTCCTTGAGCATGGCACCAATACGCTTGACCTCAAACTGGGTCGTGACCGTGCCGATCAGTGCCGGCGTGGTCACGCCGTGAGTGCGCGCCAGCAGCTTGGTTTGCAGTTTGTCATCGACCAGCGGATACAGGCGGCGATCATTATATTGCCCGATATAGCGTATGTTGCGCCGGTTCATGCCGATAATACCTTTATCGCGCAGACGCGTCGGCCAGGTCCAGTCCTTCAGCCAGTTCATACGCCAGGCTCGTCGTCGGTAATGGGTTTGAAGCGGCGCAGCTCAAGCAAACGGTAGCCGGTGTAATTCCCCAACAGCAGAATCAGCGCCATCAGAATCAGCTGCACGCCCAAAAAGTTGAAGGTGATGTGGCGCACTACGGGATTGTTCATCGCCAGATACACGATCACCGCCGTCATCAGGCTGCCGCCGCCCTGAATCAGCACTTCCTTGGGGCCTTCTTCTTCCCAGAGAATCGACATGCGCTCGATCGTCCAGGCCAGAATAATCATGGGGAAGAAGGTGATTGTCAGTCCGGCATTAAGCCCCATGCGGTAGGCAATGACCGAGAAGATCGAAATAATCGCTATCACGGTGATAATCACCGCCGAGACCCTCGCTACCAGCAATAAATTCAAATATGATAAGTAGTTACGAATCACCAGCCCCACTGCAACGATCAACAGGAAGCCCAGCAGCCCCGTCATTAACGACGTCTGGATAAACGCCAGTGCGATCAACACCGGCATGAAAGTGCCCGAGGTTTTAACCCCGACCAGCACGCGCAAAAGAACCACGACCAGTGCACCAATGGGAATCAGCAGAATCGTCTGGAACAGCGCCTGCTCTTCAAGCGGCAGGCTATGAATCGAGAAGTTCAGCAGGCTATCTTCAGACAGGTGATTACGTACCGCGGCGGCGGCCGGCTGAGCGTGTGTCAGCATGGAAAAGGTGACGCCTGAGTCGCTAGCGCCTTCCACTTCCAGCACGGCTTGGCCACCGGCTTCCCACAGCAGCAGATTCTCCGGCTTACCGCGCTCGCCGGTGGCAGGGTTGAACAGCCACCATTGTTGATCATCCTGGCTAAACACCTGTAGCCAGCTGCTCAGTGTCTGCCGGCGGCGCCCGTCCTTGAGGATCAGCCCGCTCACCGCACGCGCTTTGACATCAGCCTGATGCAAAAGCCGCACGATCAGCTCTGTCGAGTCGAACTGGGTCAGCAGCAAGCGCGCGTTTTCTCCCTGCTGTTCGCCGTTGATGTCACGGATCAGCTCGCGGGCAAAGGTGGCGTTATTGGCACTGCGCGACCAGGCACGTTCAATGACCTGATTGGCCGCGGTGTCATAAGGGCGCTCCCAGGGCGTGGTGGCCGACAGCTTCGGCGGCGTTTGCACGCCGGGCTGGGATTCCGGCGCGACCAGCATCTGTACCGAGTAGTAAAGCTGCTGTTCACCCGACGCTTCACGCACCGTCCAGTTGGCACGACGGCCATACTCATCGGCCTGATAGGCCAGGCCATAGCCCGACGACGCGGTGTTTTCGGTCAACACACGGAACCCTTGCTGATGCGAGGGCAGGGCAAAGTCTACCGAGACGGGACCGTCATCGGCATCATAGGCGATCATCGCCTCCACCTCCCAGACCTGGCGTTGTTCGCCGGGTAGCCAGGGGATTTCAAACTGCAGGTGGCGATGAGCCGTCATCGCGCTGCCGACAATCAGCAAAAACCCGACGATCAAGTAAAACGGTAGCCGTGACATGCAAAAAATCCTTGTTGATTAAATCCGGCGGCAATGCCGCGCCGGGCGTTACTCGTCGTCTTCGTCACCGGCCTGGTTATCAGACTCGGCGTTGGCTTGACCGTCAGACTCAGCAGTGGAAAAAGAAGGGCGCTCGTGAACGTAGCGCTGGGCTACATCGACCAGCGCTATATCAAGCAGGAATCGCCGTCCCAGCAGCACCGGATAGTCCAGATGCGAACGGTCGTTGAGGGTAAACTCGACGTTTTGACGAATCGGGCCCAGCGTCATGAGCAGAGAGATGACCGGGCGAGACTCTTCACCGGAGGCCTGAATAATACGCACCTTGCGCTCTATGGGGGCCTCGATCCATTCATCACGCCTGGCCTCAACCACCTCGTCATCATCCTTCAGCGCCAGCTTGAAGCGTACCCAGTCGTCGCCGTCACGCTCGAACGTCGTAATCTCGCCGGCGGAAAGCGATGAGGTTTTGGCGCCGGAATCAATGCGCGCTTTCAGGTAGGTCTCAAGCTTGGGCAGTCCTACCCATTCGCTACGGCCCACCAGCGTTTTGGTGCTTAACAGGTCGTCGGCCTTGCAGGCCTTGTTCACCACGGCGGGTTCGCTGTCGCGGCTGGTCTTGAGCGTGGCCACATCACCGCGCAGATGCCGCAAAAGGCCGCCGACTTCGCGCACATCGGCCGTCAGGTTTTGCTGATAATCAAGCTGGCTGCGCAGCGCCTCGGAAGAATCACACTGCTGGGAGAGGCGGCTTTCCAACTCATCAATGCGCGCGTCAAAGGCCGGCCCGGTTAACGGGGAAGGCGCTGGCGTTTCAGGCTGCATCAAAGAGCAGCCGGCAAGCGTGAGTGACAACGCCGCTGCCAGCCCAACAAAACCGTAGCGCATAGTGAACGTATCCTTAAGCCGTAGGGAAGAGGGATGATAAGGACAAGACGGTAGGGTTGTCCATCGGTGCTGGCCTGGGGGTCCATCGTTTTGCACTCAAAGACCACATCCGCGCGGCGATAAGGGTCTATGCTTTATGCAATAAACGGGTTTCTGACGCATTCGGCGGGGCAGCGCATGAGACCACAAGTTGGACGGCAAGCGCTTGACGCACACAAGAGCGCCAGAGAGGACACCATGGATCATCGCAATATCTTCGTCGTGGGGCTTAATAGCTTCAACCGTGAGCGGCTCGAGCAGCTGCGTGGCGCCAGGAACTATCGCTTTCACGGTGTCATCGAACCAGAGGAGGTCTACGAGACCGATTTTTTCCCTATCGAGGACATGCTCAGTCGCGCAGAGGCTCAACTACGGGCATTCGAGGGGCCTGTCGATGCCATCGCGGGCTATATGGACTTCCCTGTCTCGACCATGTTGCCGCTCTTGTGCGAGCGCTTTGGCACCCGTACCACGAGCCTCGAAAGTCTGCTCAAATGCGAGCACAAGTATTGGAGCCGCCTGGCCCAGCGTGAGGTGATCGGCAACTACATCCCGCGTTTTACCGCCTTTGATCCCTTCGATGACAGGGCGCTGTCGCGTATTGGGGAAGGGGGTCTGTACTTTCCCTTTTTCATTAAGCCGATCAAGTCCTCCGGCTCACGGCTGGGCTTTCGCATCGACAATCCCGAGGATTTTACGGCCGCGGTGAAGCGCTTACGCGAGGATATCGGGCTGATTTCCGAGCCATTCAACTATGTGCTCGATCAGGCCAATCTGCCTCAGACAGTGCGTGACGTGGACGGCGGTTATTGCATGGCCGAGGAGATCATTGGCGGCTGGCAGTGTACCGTCGAGGGCTATGTCTATCAGGGTAAGGTCGTACCCTACGGCATTGTCGATTCCATTCGCTATCCGCATGTCTTGAGCTTCTTTTATTACCGTTACCCCTCGCGTTTGCCAGAGTACATCCAGGACAAGATGCGCGAGCTGACCGATACCATCATGACTCACATTGGCTACGACAATGCAGCGTTCAACGTCGAGTATTTCTGGGATGAGGTACAAAACCGCATCTGGTTGCTGGAGATCAATACCCGTATCTCCCAGTCGCACTGTGATCTGTTTGAGAAGGTCGACGGGGTCAGTAACCAACAGGTGACGGTTGACCTGGTGCTGGGAAAACTACCGGATATGCCATCGCGCCATGGCGAGTTCGAAGTGGCGGGCAAGTTTTTCTATCGAGTGTTCTTCGTCGATGCCGTGGTCACCCGGGTACCCAGTGAAGAGGAAATCGCGGCCTTGCAGCAAGAATTCCCGGGGACCCTTATCGCTTTGCAGGTCGAGGTCGGTTCGAAACTCTCCGCGTTGCTGGAGCAGGATAGCTACAGTTTTGCGCTGGCGTATATCTGGATGGGGGCGGACAGCGACGAGGCGCTCGAGGACAATTATCGGCGTCTGGCCGATAAGCTGCTCTTCGAGTTTGAGGATGTCGTCGGGTAGGAAACACCAGGAGGTAGCGAACCATGCATATCGTCAGCGACTTTCCTTGCCAAATTCAGGAGGAAGAAACCTGGATCACCTTGACGGATGGCTGCCGCTTGGGCGTACGCATCTGGCGACCGGTGGATGCGGAACACCATCCGGTACCGGCGATTCTTGAATACTTGCCTTACCGTAAACGCGATCTCACGGCCGTGCGCGATGCTCAGATGCATCCCTACTGGGCGGGTCACGGCTATGCCGGTGTGCGCGTCGACCTGCGCGGCAGCGGTGAGTCAGATGGGGTGCTGACGGACGAATACCTGCCGCAGGAGCTGGAAGATGGCGTCGAAGTGCTGCGCTGGCTGGGCGAGCAGCCCTGGTGTACCGGCAGTGTCGGCATGGTGGGTATCTCCTGGGGCGGCTTTAATGGCTTGCAGATCGCCGCGCTCCAGCCGCCGGAGCTAAAGGCGGTGATTACCCTGTGTTCCACGGATGATCGCTATGCCGACGACATCCACCATATGGGCGGCTGCCTGCTCGGCGACAACCTGTCCTGGGCATCGACCATGTTCGATGGCAACGCCTCTCCGCCGGACCCGGCGCTGGTGGGCGAGCGCTGGCGCGACATGTGGTTCGAGCGGCTCGAGGGGAGTGGTCTGTGGCTGGCCAAATGGCTTGAGCATCAGCGCCGCGACGAGTATTGGAAGCATGGCTCGGTGTGTGAAGACTTCTCACGCATCCAGTGCCCGGTGTATGCCATCAGCGGATGGGCCGATGGCTACTGCAACGCCGTCTTCCACCTGCTTGCCGGGCTCGAGGTGCCGCGCAAGGGGCTGGTTGGCCCCTGGGCACACAAGTATCCGCACCTTGGCGTGCCGGGGCCGGCCATCGGCTTTCTACAGGAGTCATTGCGCTGGTGGGATCAGTGGCTGAAGGGCGAAGAGACCGGCATTATGGATGAACCGATGCTACGGGTCTGGATGCAGGATTCAGTGCCACCCTCGGCACGTTATGACACACGCCCGGGCCGCTGGGTCAGCGAGCCGAGCTGGCCATCGCCGCGCATCATCCAGCAGACGTTTCGTCTGACCAGTGGTCATGGCCTGTTGCCCGAAGCCACTGACTCACCGCCCCTGGCACCCGCCGATGACGTGCCGCTAACGATTCGTTCTCCGCTCTCCGTGGGCCTGTATGCCGGCAAGTGGTGCTCTTATAATGCGCCGCCGGATCTGCCTCATGACCAGCGTGACGAGGACGGTGGATCGCTCATCTTTCAGACATCCCGGCTGGAAGAGGCCATGGAGATTTGCGGCCAGCCCGAGGTCGAGCTCGATATTGAAGCCGATCAACCGATAGCGATGGTGGCACTACGCCTGTCCGACATCGCCATGGATGACAAGGCAACGCGCGTCTCCTACGGGTTGCTCAACCTGACGCATCGTGACAGCGACGAGTTTCCCGAGCCGCTGATGCCGGGCAAGCGCTATCGTGTACGCATCAAGCTCAAGCACATCGCTCAGCAATTTGCCGCGGGTCATGCCATTCGTCTGTCGCTGTCCACCAGTTACTGGCCCTTGGCCTGGCCGTCCCCGAAGCCAGTCAAACTGACGATTAACCCCGCTGCCAGCTGTTTGCTGCTCCCTTGTCGCCAGCCACAACCCCGGGAAGAGGCGTCATTGAATGCCTTCGGCGAACCCGAAGGGGCACCGCCGTTGGCGCGGACCCTCATCCAGCCCAGCCAGGAAGAATGGCGAGTGATTCGCGACATGGGCAGCGATAATAATATCCTTGAGGTCATCAACGATGAGGGCAGCTATCGCCTCGACGATATCGATCTCACCATCACGGCTAAGGTGGTCGAGCGCTATAGCTATTCCTATGACAACTACGACAGCCTGAGCGGCTGGACCGAATGGAGACGCACCTTCAGGCGTGGTGATTGGGAAGTGCATACCATAGCACGCACGTTGATGACGGCCGACGCCGAGAACTTTCGGCTGAGGGCGACTCTGGATGCCTATGAAGGGAACAGTCGTATATTTTCCAAGACCTGGGATGAAGAGATCCCGCGTGATCTGGTTTAGAGGGGGCGGCCGAGCTGGGTAGCGACGTGGCCGCGTCCTGCATATCATCTCGCATCAGCATTCTTGGCACCCTGAATTTAACATAATATATATTATGCGAACTAGTGCGTAGCGGCGTCAAAGGTGATACACCTTCATCCAGAAACGCCAAAGCCCCGCTTTTCAGCGAGGCTTTGGCAATCTGTCAGCGAGTGGCTGATGCCTTACTCGCCGGGCGCCGCGTAGGAGCCATCTGCGCGATGATTCTCATGGCCCGTCAGCCCCGGCGTGAACACGCAGGCCAGGTGCATGGTCTTGGAAGCACGCAGCAGGTGGTCGTCGTGCTTATCCAGGATGTAGATATCACCCGGCTTGATCGGCCAGATTTTGCCATCGGCCAGCGTCTCGACTTCACCCTCGCCTTCGATGCAGTAAACCGCTTCAAAGTGGTTCTTGTAGTGGATATGAGTCTCGGTGCCCTCAAAAATCCGTGTGATATGGAAAGAACAGTTGCCGCCGTCGTCGGCCAGTGACAGGCGCGTGCTGTCCCAGTTGCCGTTGGCTGCGGTGACTTTGCGGTCGGTTTTGCGTGCTTCTTCAAGGTTGCGAACGATCATGAAAAGCTCCTGGAAAAACGCGGCCCGAGATCGAGCCGCTGACGATTTAGTTAACGTGCTAATGCTATCAGCATTTTAACGCCAGACAAACGCTGAGCGTTATGCGTCTGCGGTGGCTTTCGCACCGGCAACGTCTTTCACTGCCGCTTCCAGAATATCCAGGCCTTTTTGCAGCTCGTCATCGGTGATGGTCAGCGAGCACAGGCACTTCACGACTTCGCCGTCCTGACCGCTGGTTTCGATGATCAGGCCGTTTTCAAACGCCTTGCCGGTAATCTTGTCGGCAATATCGCCGGTTTCCACGTCGATGCCACGCATCAGGCCACGGCCACGCTCAGACGCCGGCATGCCGGCTTTGCTCAGCATAGCAGCGAGCTTCTGGAAACGCTCTTCGACGATCTTGCCCTTGCGCTGTACTTCAAGCTCAAACGCATCGTCAGACCAGTAGTGCTTCAGCGCTGCCGTGGCGGTCACCATGGCGTAGCTGAAACCACGGAACGTGCCGTTATATTGGCCGGGCTTCCACTGATCCAGCTCAGGACGCATCAATACATGGGCAAACGGCAGCCCCAGGCCAGAGAGTGACTTGGAGTTGGTGACCATGTCCGGCACGACGCCAGCGTGTTCAAAGCTGAAGAACTTGCCGGTACGGCCACAGCCCGCCTGAATGTCATCGATAATCAGCAGGATGTCATTAGCGTGGCAAATGCTTTCCAAGCGCTTGAGCCATTCAAGGCCGGAGACGTTGATACCGCCCTCGCCCTGTACGGTTTCGACGATAACCGCGGCCGGTACATCCAGACCGCCAGACTTGTCGCCGAGCAGCTTTTCAAAGTAGTCCAGCGTATCGGTGGAATCACCCATGTAGCCGTCGAAAGGCACAAAGCTACCGCCTAACGTCGGTACGCCGGTGTTTTCGCGGAACTTGCGGTTACCCGTGGTCGCCAGTGCACCCATGGTCACACCGTGGAAACCGTTGGTGAACGCCACAATGTTGTGACGCTGCTTGACCTTGCGTGCCAGACGAATGGCGGCTTCTACCGCGTTGGTACCCGTCGGCCCCGGCAGCTGAATCTTGTAGTCAAGGTTACGCGGCTTGAGGATCAGCTCTTCAAACGCTTCAAAATAGTCGCGTTTGGCGGTTGTCCACATGTCCAGACCATGCACGACGCCGTCTGTTGCGATGTAATCAACCAGCGCCTGCTTGAGGTGCGGATTGTTGTGCCCGTAGTTCAGCGTGCCCGCGCCGGCCAGAAAATCGATGTACTCGCGGCCGTTTTCATCGGTCAGGCAAGCGCCTTTCGCCTTGGTGAAAACCACCGGGAAAGAGCGTGAATACGTACGAACATTCGATTCCAGGCGTTCAAACGTCTCGGTCTGCATGAGCGACCTCCTTTTTGGATCGTGTTACAAGCAAATAAACAAAGCTAAGCGCGATGAAACCTGGCGCCTTGAAAGGTTAAATGAAGCGATTTACCGAGTGCCATTAAATATTGCTATATAGCACTCGTCTGAAAAGGCCCGATACGCACCAGATTTTCCGGATCGTGCTCACCTCCCAGCTGTTCCGTCGAGAAATATTCACGACTGTTGAGCGGCGCATGCCAACGTGCGGCCAAGCGCCGGAACAGCCCCCAGGATGCCATGTTATCCGGGGTGATAGTGGTTTCGAGATGATGCACGTTATTAAGTTCCGGACGCGTCATGACGGCCTCTACCAGACGACGGGCGAGCCCCGTTCCGCGGGCCTTTTCACCCACGGCAATCTGCCAGAGAAAATACGTATCCGGCGCGTTGTCCTTGACGTAGCCCGAAACGAAGCCCACCACTTCACCCTCTTCATTGAGCGCTACCGCGCAGGTATCGCGAAACTGGGTAGCAAGCAAAAGATAGGCATAGCCGGAGTTAACGTCCAGCGGCGGGCAGGATTTGATCAGTTCGTAGATGCCCCAACCGTCTTCGGCGTTGGGCTTGCGGATAAACAGCGGCGTTTCCGCACGCCCTACCACGGCATCGGCAACGGTCGGCCGGACAAGGTCTGCGGATGGTGTAAACGGCTGTATTGGTCTGTTCATGTGCGTGCTTCGCTGTTGCGATGTTGGGCTGATAATAACATCAGCCCGAGTCGAATTCAAAAAGCCTATTATTCACTATGCCTGTTTCTATAATTATTTTTTATAGTAGCCATGTGAAGCGTTGTGGAACATCAGCGCCGGCTAAGCGTGCGCAGGGTGACGAATTCTTCCGCCCCGGTCGGATGAATGCCGATAGTACGGTCGAAATCAGCTTTTTTGAGCCCCGCACGCACGGCAATGGCAACACCCTGGATCAGCTCGCCGGCGTCTTCGCCCACCATATGGGCACCAATCACCACGTCGGTAGCATCATCCACCAACAGCTTCATCAGCGTGCGCTCCTGGCTGCCGGAAAGCGTATGCTGCATGGCGCGAAAATCGGTGCGGTACACGCGAATGTCGCCGTTACGCTCGCGTGCCTCTTCTTCTGTCAGCCCCACGGTCGAAATATTGGGATGACAGAACACCGCGGTGGGAATCGTGTCGTAATCAAGCGGCGGCGGGCTTTGCTGTTTGAAGTGGGTGTCCACCAGCTGCATGGCTTCTGCCAGCGCTACCGGCGTCAGTTCCGGGCCTTCAATCACATCACCCAGCGCAAGCACTGACGGCACGGCGGTTTCAAAACGCTCATTGACCGGAATCTTGCCCTGAGCGTCGGGAATAATGCCCAGCGTATCCAGTCCGAGCCCCTGAATATTGGCGTGGCGGCCGGTCGCGGCAAGCACGGCATCCACCTCAAGCACTTCGCCGTCGGTCAGCGTCACGCGATAGCCGTTAGCGCCCTTCTCGATTTGCACGATATTGGCGTTAAAGTGCAGGTTAACGCCTTTGCGCGCCATTTCATCCCGGGTGAACTCGCGGACTTCGTGATCAAAGCCGCGCAGAAACAGATCCTGCCGATAGATCAGATGGGTCTCGCTGCCCAGCCCGTTGAAAATACTGGCAAACTCCACGGCAATATAGCCGCCGCCGAGCACCAAGAAACGCTCGGGAAACGTTTCCAGATCAAATACCTGATTGGAATCAATGGCATATTCACAGCCGGGAAAATCAGGCACCCACGGCCAGCCGCCGGTGGCCACCAGAATTTTGGCTGCGCTGATGCGTTGCTCGCCCTGGTCGCTGCGGAGCATAACGGTGTGCTCGTCCATCACCGTGGCGCGGGCGTTGAACAGCGTTACGCCGGCGCCTTCAAGCAGGCGCTGATAAATACCGTTGAGACGCTTGATTTCGCCTTTCTTGTTCTCCCTGAGCGTTACCCAGTTGAACGTGGCGGGTGCGGCAAGCTCCCAGCCAAACCCTGCCGCATCGTCAAAGCTATCGTGAAAATGTGCCGCATAGGAATAGAGTTTTTTCGGTACGCAGCCCACGTTAACGCAGGTGCCACCCAGATAGCGGTCTTCGGCGATACCCACGCGCGCGCCTTCTGCCGCAGCCGTACGCGCCGCACGCACGCCGCCTGAACCCGCGCCGATAACAAAAAGGTCATACTCATAGGATGCTGCGTCTGCCATTATATGCTCCTGTACGATTGTGTCAGCGGCGCCATGTTGTTTACCACGCTAGGTTCGCCACGCTAGCAGCGTCTGCCGGTGCCGTCACTGGTTTACCCCGTTAGCGTTTCATATAGCTCTCGTTTTACCCTGCTGCGCATCCTTACACGTACCCTTTTTTATTCCAGCCATTGCCAGAGAAAGCCAATGTCAGACTCGCTGAACCACCTCCTGGACAATAACCGCGAATGGGCCGAGAAAATCTGCCAGGACGACCCGGACTACTTTGCGCGGCTATCGCGGCAGCAAAACCCCGATTACCTATGGATCGGCTGCTCGGACAGCCGCGTGCCGGCCAACCAGATCATTGCCCTGCCGCCGGGCGAGGTATTTGTCCACCGTAACGTCGCCAACCTGTTGAACCATACCGATATGAACGCGCTCTCCGTGGTGCAATATGCGGTCGATGTGCTCAAGGTCAAGCACATCATGATTGTCGGCCACTACGGCTGCGGCGGGATCAAGGCGGCGGTGCAGGGGGGCGAGTGCGGCATGGTGGATTTCTGGCTGCATTCGGTACGCGAGCTGTACAACCGCCACCGCAACTCGCTTGATCACCTTCCGCTTAACGAGCAGATCGACCGGATGTGCGAGCTCAACGTCAAAGCGCAGGTCAACAGCCTAAGCCGCACCAAGATTTTGCAACGCGCCTGGCAACGCGGCGACGACGTCACCATACACGGCTGGGTTTACGGGCTCAGCGACGGTCTGGTCAAAAACCTCAACTGCACGGTCTCAGGGCTTGATCAGGTCGAAACCCTGTACCGTATCGACCGCCTGACGCCCAGCGATTGACGCCTCGCCCGGTGGGTTAGCCCACCGGGCAGCTGACGCCGGTGCCTTTCAGCCCGCAGTAGCCCTGCGGGTTTTTGGCCAGATACTGCTGGTGATATCCCTCGGCGTAGTAAAAATGCTCAAGCGGTTTTATCTCGGTGGTGATAGCGCCGCGCCCGGCCTCGGTTAACGATGGCTGAAAGGCCGCGGCGCTCTGCTCGGCGGCGTCAAGCTGGGCTTCCGTGGTGGTCAGGATAACCGAACGGTACTGCGGGCCGATATCGTTGCCCTGCCGATTCCCCCGGGTCGGGTCGTGATTTTCCCAGAACGTCTTTAACAGCGCCTCCACACTGATTACTGCCGGGTCATACACGACTTCCACCACTTCCGCGTGGCCGGTGCGCCCGCTACAGGCTTCCTTGTAGGTCGGGTTGGGCGTCTGGCCACCGGCATAGCCCGCGGCGGTGACAATAACGCCGGGCAGCTGCCAGAAAAGCCGCTCGACTCCCCAGAAACAGCCCATTCCCAGCACGATTATCTCATGCCCCGCAGCAAACGGCGGATGCAGCGACGCGCCGCTGACGGCGTGCGTCTTGCTAGTGGCAATGGGGGTATCGCGGCCGGAAAGCGCGCCTGCAAATAGTGTCATAACGCTGTCCTCTGTTGAGTTAATTCTGTGTGCCCCGTTCTGCTTGACCAGTGTGACGTGACGTGTGTCTTTGACCGCCGCTATCAGCGACGGTTTCGGCTAGTTGTCGAGCTTCAGCACCTGCGGATTTCCCTCGCGGCTGAACTGATAAATCAGGTCTACCGCCTGGCTGGCGCCGGACACCGCCTGCAGATACAAGTTACGCCACAGCGTATAGCGCAAGGTAAGCTCGGCGATGGGCGAAAAGATGCCCACGCCATAGCTGACTCGCAGCCTTTCGCTTAGCTGGCCGCTGACGGCCACCTGGCTGTCGTCGCCGGCCCCGGTGGTATCCAGGGTTAAATCATCGATGCCGAAGGCTTCGCCCACCGAGCCGACCGCACCGCCGGCGCGACCCAACGACATACCGATCAGCGCAGTGGCCAGGGCGCTGTCTACACCGCCGCCCGACGCGTCCGGGGCACGGCCACGCAGCAGATAGGACAACGCGCGAGTTTCATTCATTGCCGGCTCCGCGAAAATCGCGATATTGGGCTCTGCGGCAATGCCCGTAACGCGGACCCCGGCAATCACGTCGTCTTCGGTGATATCCGGGTTGCGGATCGCCTCAAAATCAAGTGCCGGCAATCCCGGCGGCCCGCTGAAGTAGATCTTGCCGCGACGAATCAACAGATCCTGGCCAAACGCCTTGAAGCGTCCGTCCACCAGGTTCACATCGCCAAACAGCTGCAGTCCGCCGCTGTTCTGGCGCACCTCAAGCGAGCCGCCGAGTCCTGACTCCAGTCCGTAAGCCGACAGCTGCATATCGCCGCCCAGCGTAATGGTAATGCGTACATCCATGGCCATGCCGGCGCTTGCCAGCTCGTCGGCCGCACTGGGCGTATCGGGATGCTTTGCCCGACGTTTTTCGGCCAGCTGCTCGGCTTCTTTATCTTCACGCTCGGTAATAATGACTTCGTCGGTACTGGGCATGGTCGCCGAGCTGGGTATGTCACCCACTTCCAGCCGCGCCCAGGGCACGTTCACGTTGCCGCGCACCTGCAGCCGCTCAGGATTGACGCGGATCTGAATATCCGGCGATGCTTCCAGCCGGCCGAACTGCGGCAGCGTCACCAGTAGCGGGGAGGCCGCGTTGAGGTCCACGTTAACGCGCCACGCATCGCCACTGGGCCATACGGCGTCGCCGTTGATATTCAGCCGGCCCCGTTCAGCCGCCAAAAAGCCGTCGATGTTGCCGCGTTCGCCGTTGAACGACACGTTGACTTCACCATCGGGCACGGTCACGGGGATATCCGGTCCGGCCACGTTGATGCCGGTCAGCTCAAGCGCCCCCTGCAAGTCGGGCTTTTGCGTAGAGCCGGAGATGTTAACGTCACCATTCAGGGTGCCGGCAAGCTCGGACATGCCCACCACCAGCGGCCGGTACGGCGCGAGTTCGACGTTGTTAATGGCAAGCGTGCCGTCTAGTGCACCGGCGCCCAAAGGATCAGCCACGCTCACGTTCAACGTAGCTTCCCCGGCATTGGCAAGCGATAGCGTCACGTCGGCTCCGGCCTGACGTGGCGTGGCCTTGAGCTGGGTGTCCAGGTTGATGCGCGGCAGCTCAACCGGCTGGCCATAGTCGTTGATGGCGGTAATCGAAAGCTCGCTTGCCAGGTCGCCGTCGGCCTGCCATTGCGTGCCGCCCGCCGACCACGACGCCGCGAGATCCGCCGTGGTATCGCCGCTTAACTGCCAGCCTTCGGGCAGGAACGGCTCGGCGGCTTCCGTGGGCACCTCTCGCAGCGACAGTGCGGCTTCGCCCTGCTGCGCCGAGGCCGTCAGCGGTTTTGTCGAGCAGACCACGCCGCCCTGCTCGCGGCGCAGGCAAAACGGTGTCAGCTGCAGCTCGCTGCGGTCCAGCCGGTAGCTGATATCCAGCGGCGATTCCAGGCGAATATCCCCGGCGCTGGAATCCACTTCAAGCGGCGAAAGCGTCGCCTGATAGCGGCTTTGTGCCTGATTCAGGCCGCCATCAAGGGCCAGCTGTGCACGCGTCAGTATCTCGTTATCAGCACCGCCCTTCGCCTCAAGCGCCAATCGGTGCTGTGACAGCTTGCCGTCAAGGTCAAGAGTGACGCTATCCAGAGACTGGCCGCCGGCCTCCAGCCCGGAAAGCGCAAGGCTCACGTCCAGCGCCGGATCATCAATACCGCGCACGTCGGCCTCCAGCTGCAGCCGTTGCAGCGTATTCTGGGCAAAACGCAGCGTATTACCCTCAAGGTTGGCGACGATTTCCGGCGCCGCAAAGCTTCCCCGAGCGGTGATGTCGCCGGTCAGGGTGCCACCCAGTTCGGATGAAATGCTGTCCAGTTCGCGCAGGTTGATGTCAGCGTCCAGCGTGATGATCTCTTCGCTGACTATGCCGCTGGCCGTCAGGCGGTTGTTGCCCTGGGCGAAGTTCAACCGGCTAATATCCAGATTCAGGTTGCTGTTGGCCTCAAGCGCCGCTTCAAGCGTCAGCGGGTAACCCTGTAGCTTACCGCCAATATCCAGCGCGGGAATGGCAATTGCCCACTGGTCGTCCAGCTGGCGCACGCTCAGCTCGGCGTTGCCGCTGAGCCGGCCTTCCAGCGCATCCACAAACTGGTTGGGGTCGAAGTCATCAAGCGACAGCGTGGCATTGACGTTAAACGGTGCCAGCCATTCCACCTGCCCCTGACTGACCAGGCTGCCGTCGCCGGTATCTACCGTCAGCGGTTCCCAGGCGAAATGGGCAATATCGCCGGTACCGGCAAGCGATACATCTGTTTGCGGTACGCTGGGCCCCTCGGCCTGAAACGACAGCCGGGCGCTGTAGCCTTCAAGGCTCCCGCTGGCCGAAAGATTCAGCGAACGCAGCTGATAGGGGTCGATTTCCGCTGTGGCCTGAGCTTCTCCCGCGCCTTTGTCCGCCGGCGGTTCAGGCGCAGATGCCGGCGCCACCTGAGTAGCGGCACCTGCGTTCACCGCCGTGCTTTCGGCCAGCGCGGCAGCATCCCGGGACGGCAACGGCCACTGCAGTGAATCGCTTTGCAGGCGCAGCTCAAACGGGATGGCGGGAGCCAGCAGGTTGGCTTTGGCGGTGAACCGGGCGTTCACCGTGCCGCTGGCGTTAAGCTCGGCCTTCAGGTCGTCAAGCGCGCCGGAAAGCTCAAGGGTCAGCTCTTCGCCGCTGAGTTCGGGCATCAGCTCGGGCAAAAATAGCACCACGTGGAGGTTCGCCGACAGCGGGTAGGCGTTACTTAGCGTGGTGTTGGCATCCAGCCGTGCGCTGGCGTCTGGTGTCACGAGATTGAACTGGGTCAGCGTGATTTTCTCTCCGTCACCTTCAAGCCCCAGGCGTAATTCGTTAACGGTATACTCGGCAGCACCACTGACGACAAAATCGTTCACCTCCAGCCGTTCAAGATTGACGTTGACTGGCAGCGTAATGGCCGGCAGTTGAATGGGCTTGCGCGCGGCCAGCGCTTCATCAAGCGGCACTGCCTCTTCTTCAGGCACGGTCTCGGTGTCAGCCGGCGTTTGTAGCGCAATGGCGGCGTCGATGCCTTCGGCAAACAGCGGTGTATCGACGTTTTGGGTTAAACGCACCCCGGGGCTGGGCGGCAGATACAGACGTGGCTTATCCAGCGTTGTCGGGGCGATGTTGATCTCGCCGCCGGCAGCGCTCAGCGCGCTTTCAAAATGTGCCCAGCCAAGGCGGGTGCCGTCGCCCAGCTGGACGCTGACGTTATCCAGCGCAAGCTTTCGCAGCTCGATGGGAAACGGCAGCGCAATCTCGCCAGCGGGTTCCTGTTCTTCCGGCTCGGGGGGCGGCGCCTCAGGCTCGCCGGCCGGCGACAGGCGAATATCGGCGTCAACCACGCGTAGCGTGTCCAGGCAGAGCTTGCCGGAAAGCAGGCAGTCATCGGCCCAGGTCAGCTCAAACTCGCCGATGCGGGCCTGTACGCCAAAGGCATTCATGGCAAAGCCCTGCAGGCGAAAATCATCCAGCAGGCCTCCCTCGTGGTGCTCAACGCTAATGACATCGCGCTTTTCTGCCTGCGACAGCAAAAAGCCGATGCCCCAAGGCGCAAGCACCAGACCTAATACCAGCATCAGCAACGCCAGCAGCCACAGCGGCAGCCAGATCAGCAGGCGAAACAGGCTCCAGCCGAACAGCCATAGCCGCTGCCGAGTGCTCAGCCGTTGCGAACGCTTTTGCGGGCGCTTGCGAGAACGTTTGTGCGCATCGGCGCGGCGCCTGTCAGGCGTTGGTTTAGCGTCGGGCACGTACGTCTCCTAGAATTCCGGACCGATGGAAAAATGCAGCCGCCAGTCATTGTCGTCATCGTCAAACGGGTGGGCCACGTCGAGGCGAATAGGGCCGACGGGCGATATCCAGCGCACGCCCAAACCGGCGCCGGTTTGGAGGCCATCCGGCCCCCAGTTGTCAAAGGCATCGCCGGTATCGACAAAGGCCGCGGCCCACCAGTCGCCGGTCACGTTGCGCTGATACTCGGCGCTGGCGGTCAACATTTGCTGGCCACCGCGCAGTTTACCCTTGGCGTTACGCGGCGACAGGCTTTCGTAGGAATACCCGCGCACGCTGTTGTCGCCGCCGGCAAAAAAGCGCAACGATGGCGGAATCTTGCTGAAGTCATCGGTTTCAATGGCACCCACGCTGATCCCGCCGACAAAGCGGTTTTTATCGCCCAACATACGAATCCACTCGGTATCGCCGGTCAGCCGTAAAAACTGTGCGTCCGAGCCCCAGGCGGTATCGGAATACTCGATGGAAAGCTGCTGGCGATCGCCCCAGGTGGGAAAGCGCTGCTGACGCGTACGCGTGCGCGTCCATTGAATGCCGGGGTAATAGATCCAGACTTTTTCGCTTTCCCCGCCCTGAGTGAAGTCTTCGTAGGTCGTCCGCACATAGACCGACTGCACCCAGTCGTTATCAAACTGCCAGCGCCGGGCGAGCTCAACGGTGCCTTCCAGTGACTGCGTATCGCCGTCGTCAAGGTTTTTAATCCCGTATTGCAGCCGATAGCTATCGCGCAGCGGGTCTTCGAGTGGCACGTTATACGTGCCGGAGAAACGCTGCTCGGGCGCGGAGATATACAGATCATGATCGAGGCTGTGACCGTAGCGGTTGATCCACGGCTGATTCCAGCCAAAGCGCAGGCGTGGCCCGACGTCGGTGGCATAGCCGACGCCAACTTCAAACTGATGGCGATCGGCGGGCTCCACCACCACGTCAACCGGCAGTTGCGTATTCTCCTGACGATACAGCCGCATGGCACTGCTCAGCGCGTCTCGCTCAAGCCGCGGCGCCTGTTCCTGCTGATCGGACTCGCCGTCCTGGGGCCCGCTTTGCTGACGAGCGATGGCCGCACGGTCCCACCAGTTCTGCGTCCCTTCTGAAGACGCCAGGGCAAGTTCCTGAATACTGTCAAAACGCGGGCGCACCATCACCGAGCGAAACCAGCCGGTTTCGGCCAGCCGCTGGTTGTATTCGGCAATCGAGCGCGCCAGATACGGCTCGCCCGTGTCAAAGGTGCGCATGGCTTCAAGACGCGCCGGCTCGATATGGCTGCCGCTGATGACCACGTCGCCAAAGCGGTAGCGCGGGCCGCTGTCAAAATCCAGGTACAGGCGTGCGCTTTGCTTGTAGGGCCGTACTTCCATGCGCCGTTGGGCGAACCGCCAGTCAAAATAGCCGCGCTCAAGCGCCGTTCCGGAAAGCTGCCCGCGGAGTTTGTCCCAGGGGGCGTGTAGCAGTGGATCCCCTTCCTTGAGCGGAAAGTCGTCAACCGCTTTACGAAACGGCGGGTCGTCTTTGGCATCGCCTTCAAGGGTGATCGCAAGCGTCTCGATGCTGACCCGCTCGCCGGGCTTGATGGCGACGCTGACGGCTTTTTTCTTGGCCTCTTTTCCGGCAACGGTCACGGTAATCTCGGGCTCGTAGTAACCGTAAACGCGCATGGCTTCGCCGCTACGCCGCTTGACCTCGCCTTTCAGGCGAGTCTCGGTGTATTCGTCGCCTTCAAGGTTTTCCAGATACGCCTCGATATTGGCTTTGACGTCGTCGTTTACGCCTTCGACCGATGCGTTCAGGCCAAACGCCAACGGTGCGGCGCACAGCAGCGGTAGCGCGGCATAGCGCGCTAGCCGGCTGGCGCCTTGTCCTCGGTGGTAGTTTTCCATCGCGTGCTTCCTGACCCGTCGAGGGCGTATCAATTAACGCAGCATTTCAAGCTGCGCGCTGAAGGCCAGCTGCGCCTGACGAATCTGGCGCATGTCGCTTTCCAGTGCCTTCAGCCGGCCGAGTTTCTCATCGAGCGCTCCACGACTTTGCTCAAGAGCAGTAACATCGCCTGCCAGCGCATCAAGCGTCTCGTTGAGTGCGGCAAAACGTTTATCGTCGCTAGCACTATTGCGTTCAACGCGCCGCTCAGCGGCTTGTTCAAGGCGAGCCACGTCATCGCTGAGCTGTTCATGCGTACTCGCCGCGGCGTTCTCCAGCGAATCAAGCGAGGCACTCAGCGCCGCCAGCTGGGCGTCACGCCGTTCAGCGGCGCCCTGCTGCGCCTTGATCTGCTGCAGCAGTGTCTCGATGGCCTCCGCCGAGACTCTGTCCTCGCTTGCCGGCACCAGGCTCAAAAGTTCTTCGCGAGTGCTATTGAAGTGCATCGCCAACTGCTCCTGTTCCTGGAACAGCGTGCTTACCTGAGCTTGTACTAACGTTAACTTATCCTGTACACCACTGTCACCCGAGTCCAGTCGCGCGTGCATATTGGACACGTTGCCGCTGACCCGCTCAACCTCGCTCATCAGCCGCTCGCGCTCCAGCCAGAAACCTGCCGCCAGCACCGCAATAGCGGCGATCAACACCACCACCAAGAGCCATAACGGCCAGAGTCGCGGCTTTTTTGGCTGGCGCAGGTGGCGCGCATTGAGGCTTTGGTCAACGTCGGGAACGATACGCGAAGGTGCGGCGGATTCTGACATGAACTCTCCTTACGGCCGTTTGGCGATGCCTTGGGCAGGCGTCGGATCAGCGCGGCGGCCTATTCCCCGATAGTAAAGCCCACAGCTTGCCACAAAGCCGGGATCATAAATATTGCGCCCGTCCAATACCAGCTTAGCGCTTAATGCCTGTGCCAGCCGCTGCCAATCCGGATTCCAGTAGGTTTTCCATTCGGTCACCAGCATTAACGCATCGGCGCCGTCGCAGGCGCGGTACGGGTCCTGGGTAAAGGTCGCCAGGTCGGCGCGCTCGCCCACCGCTTCCACCAGCGCGGGCACTGCGGCGGGATCATGCAGCCGCACCTTGATGCCCTGAGCCCAGAGCGCATCGAGTAGCGTCAGTACCGGCGCGTGATCAATGCGCGCGGTGCCGGGCTTGAAGGCCGCTCCCCAAATGGCCACGGTCTTGCCCTGCAGGTTGCCCTCAAAGTGGGCCCAGAGCTTACGAAACAGCGTCTCTTTTTTCTGCTCGTTAATGTCCATCACACGGTCGAGCAGCGCTGATTCGCGCCCGCTGGACGACTGCACGTCGGCCAGACGCATGAGATCCCGGGAAAAGTTCGGGCCGCCAAAACCGCAGCCGGGGTACAAATATTCAAACCCGATGCGGGTATCTGCCCCCATGCCCTGACGCACGTCTTCCACGTCAACGCCCAACGTATCGGCAAGGCCGGCAATTTCATTCATGTAGCTGATACGAGTGGCCAGCATGCCGTTGATGGCCAGCTTGGTAAGCTCGGCGGCACGGCGTGGCATGCGCTGAAAGACTTCGCTGCGACGGTTGAAGGCGCGCAAAAGCTCGCGCACGTGGCGTTCGCCGTGGTCATCGTCACAGCCCAGCAGCCAGCGCGCCGGACGGGTAAACGTCGCCCAGGCGCGCCCTTCTTCGAGCATGTCGGGCAGTGCTACGCCAAGGTGACGCCCGCCCAGCCGCTGCTCCAGCCGCTCGGTCTCCCCCACGGGAAAGGTCGAGTTATTGATCAACACCAGCGCCTGGCAGCGCTCGACGGCCGGGTGCACCAACAGCGCGGCGGCGTCTTCGCGCTGGGCGGGCGACAGGCCCAGCCACAGCGTATCGGCGTACGCGAGTGCGTCGTCGGGGCTATCGACCAGCGTCAGGTGGCCGTCAGCCAGGCTTTGTTCAAGCTGCTCGAACAGCTGCGGCTCGCGGCGCAGCCAGTCGGCGTGCTGCAGTAGAGACCACGGCTGCGAGGCGTGCGGCAGCCAGCTGACGTGATGCCCCACCCAGGCCAATGCGGCCGCGGCGGTGGCAGCTCCCAATTCGCTGCCGTATACAAAGACCCGCATGCCTAGTCTCCCTGATGGTAGCGTGAGAGCAACGCGTTAAACGCGTCGCCCAGCGTCGGGTGGCGCCGGCCAAAGGCCAGCGTGGCCTCCAGATAGCCCAGCGGCTGGCCGCAATCATAGGTAATGCCCTGCATGCGGTAGGCCTGCACCCCGCGCTTGACGCGCAGCCGCTCGATGGCATCGGTCAACTGAATTTCGTTGCCCGCGCCCGGTGGCGTATCGGCCAACAGCGGAAAAATATCGCCGGGCAATACGTAACGCCCGATCACCGCCAGATTGGACGGCGCCGCGTCGCGCGCGGGTTTTTCCACCATGCCGGAAAGCGATGCGGCATGACCCGGCGCGGGTGCGTCACCTTCGGGCGCGACAATGCCGTAGCGCTCGACGTGTTGCCAATCGACCTCTTCGACCATCAGCTGCGCTTCCTGAGTGCGTTCAAATGCCGCCAACATGCCGCTTAAATCACTCGCGCTATCCGTTTTGCTGCCTGCGTTCTCGACCAGAGCATTATCGACCAGCACGTCGGGCAGCAGTACGGCAAAGGGTTCGTCATCACCGATCACCGGGCGGGCGCAGAGCACCGCGTGGCCAAGCCCCAGCGGTTCGCCCTGGCGCACGCTGATGATGTTGACGTCAGCGGGCACAATGTGGCGAATACTTTCCAGCAGCGCATGCTTGCCCTTGGCTTCCAAACTGGCTTCAAGCTCGGCGTGGGTATCAAAGTGGTTTTCAATCGCGCTTTTGCTGCTGCTCGTCACCAGTACGATATCGCGGATACCGGCGGCCACGGCCTCTTCCACCACGTATTGAATCACCGGACGATCAACGACGGTGATCATTTCCTTGGGGATCGCTTTAGACGCGGGTAAACAGCGGGTGCCGAATCCGGCAACAGGAAGTACAGCTTTGCGAATCATAGCGGTCCTTAATCGTGCTTTCCGGTCATGCTTTCCGGTCCGGGAGTGGTTAGAATGGCCATCATACACGACACATTGCCCGCCAAGGAGCTGATACATGCACGCTACCGACAAGGATAATCGCCGCGCCGCCTCTGCCGCCGAAAACGTGGATGCCGAAGAAGTGGCCAAGTTTGAGGCACTGGCCGGCCATTGGTGGGATCGTGACGGCGATTTCAAACCGCTGCATGACATCAACCCGCTGCGGCTGGACTTTATCGACGCGCGGGCGGGGCTGGCCGGCAAGCGCGTGCTGGACGTGGGCTGCGGGGGAGGAATTTTAAGCGAGTCCATGGCGCATCGCGGTGCCGAGGTCACGGGTATTGACCTGGGCCAGGCACCGCTTGATGCGGCGCGCCGCCACGCTGAAGAAAGCGCCGTTAGCGTCAGCTACCGCCACGTCGCCGTAGAAGCGCTGGCCGAAGAGCAGCCCGGCGAATTTGACGTCGTTACCTGCATGGAAATGCTCGAACACGTCCCCGATCCTGCGTCGGTGATCGCCGCCTGTAGCCGGTTGGTGCGCCCCGGCGGCCGGGTATTTTTCTCTACGCTCAACCGCACGCATAAAGCCCGGGCGCTGGCCATTTTTGGCGCCGAATACGTGCTGGGAATGTTGCCACGGGGCACTCACGACTACGCCAAATTCATCCGCCCGTCGGAAATGGCGGCCTGGTGTCGCCACAGCCGGCTGGACGTTGGCGAGCAGACCGGTCTGACCTACAACCCGCTGACGCGCCACTACCGGCTTACGCCTTACGATGTGTCGGTCAACTACATGATGGCCTGCCAAAAGCGGGGTGAGGAATGACATCTGCCTTGCCGGTAAAGGCCGTACTGTTTGACCTCGATGGCACCCTGGTGGATACCGCGCCGGATCTCGCCGCGGCGACCAACGCGCTGCGCCGGCATCACAGCCTGGACCCGCTGCCCTTTGAGCTGATTCGCACCCAGGTGTCCAACGGCGGAAGCGCGCTGGTCACACTGGCGCTGGGGCTTGATGCCGAGCACCCCGACCACGATGCGGCGCGCAGCCGCCTGCTGGATGCCTACGCGCAGGCGCTTGCGATTCACAGCCGCGTATTCGCGCCGCTGGATGACTGGCTGCATGGTTGGCAACAGCAACGCCGCCCCTGGGGCATTGTGACCAACAAGCCAAGACGCTACGCCGAACCGTTGATTGAAGCGCTGGCGCTTAGCCCCGGCGCGCTGTTATGCGCCGACGATCTGGCGGTGAAAAAACCCTCACCCGAGCCGCTGTGGGAAGCGGCCCGACGCCTGGGAGTAGCACCGGAAGCGTGCTGGTACGTGGGGGATCATATTCGCGACATGGAGGCCGCTCGGGCCGCCGGCATGACCGCCGTGGCCGTGGGTTACGGCTATATCAGTGAGGGGGATGATTACCGCCAGTGGCCGGCAGACGTCTGGTTTGACGACTGCACGGCACTGGTCACGGCACTCAACGCTTTTTAGCTGCGCGGCGGCTGGGCGTCGAGCTTCTGTCCGTTGGTGCCACGGCTATCCGGCCCCATCAGCCACAGGTACGTCGGCAGGATATCCTCCGGCGTACGCAGGCTGTTGGCGTCTTCTCCGGGAAACGCGGTACGGCGCATTTGCGTGCGCGTCGCCCCCGGGTTAAGCGTGTTCACGCGGATTGGATACTGGTTGTCCATTTCGTCAGCCAGCACTTCCATAAAGCCTTCGGTGGCAAACTTTGACACCGAATACGCGCCCCAGTAGGCGCGCCCTTTGCGCCCTACGCCGGACGACGTGAGAATAATCGAGGCGTCTGCGGACTCTTTCAGCAACGGCAGCAGCGCCTGGGTCATCCACACCGGGCCGTTGACGTTGACCTGCATGACCTGCTCCCAAAGCTCGGGATTGTACTGCTCAAAGGGCGTGATGCGCCCCAGCAGGCCCGCATTGTGCAAAATACCGTCCAGCCGGCCAAACTCCTGATATAGCGTTTCCGCCATATCCTGGTAGTCGCGATAGGTCGCACCTTCAAAGTTCAGCGGGAAAATTGCCGGCTGCGGCCCGCCGGCGGCTTCAATGGCGTCGTAGGTGCTTTCCAGCTTGGCAATGGTGCGGCCCAGCAGAATGACCGTGGCGCCGTGGCTGGCATAGGCCAGCGCAGCGGCACGGCCAATGCCGTCGCCGGCGCCCGTGACCAGAACAATGCGCTCGTTCAGCAAATCAGCCGCCGGCTGATAGTCTATCTTGCAGTTCATAGCGTCCCTTGAAATAGTGCCCTTCAACATTTGTCTGATGAAAAAACACGCCGCTTATCAGCCCGCCGACTGGCGTAAAAAGTCGCTGGCAAGCCCTGCCGCAGTGCTCTGTGGGTAGTCGTCTTTCACCTGTTCCAGCAGCTCCTGGCTGCGCTCAGTGTCGCCCTGGCGTGCTTTCACCAGCCCCAGCTTGTACAGCGCATCAGGCACTTTGCTGCTGCCGGCGTGCTTGTCGATCACCCGGGTGAAGGCCTGCTCTGCCGCGCCAAGGTTATCCTCCGACGCATGCAGCTCGCCCAGCCAGTAATAACCGTTGGGCGTCAGGCGGGTATCCGGATGTTCGCTGACAAACTGCTCAAACGCAGCGATGGCCTGATCAAACTCCCGCGCCTGCACGTGGGCAAAAGCCGCCTGATAGTCCTGCTGCGCGGCGGCGCTGGTGGACGATGAAGGCGACGAGGACGATCCTGCCGCTGTCTTCGACGTGTCGGCGTTGTCGGTAGTGCTGTCGCTAGTGTTGCCAAGATCGGTATTCCCGAGATCGGCATCAGTCATATCGGCTTCCGCGCTATCGGCATCGGTGCTGCCTGTATTCGCACTGCTTGCCTTGGCAGCCGCCCTTGCCAGGCGGCCGTCCAGATCCAGATAGCGCTGCTGGGACTGGCTACGCAGTTTTTCCAGCTCGTGGCGCAACTCTTCAACCTGGCCGTGCAGCTCCTGCAGCTCGCGCTGGTGCTCCTGCACCTGATTGAACATCACCAGACTGCCCGATGAACGGGTCTCCGTCTGCTGATAAAACCCGTCTGACGAGCCTGACCGGTCCTCAACAACGGGCTGTTGTGCCAAAGCGTTGATAGGCAATATGGCGCACGCCAGCGCGAGGCACCAGGGTGCCCGCGCCGGCGTGCCACACAGCCTCTCCATGGCATGCTTGAGATCGTACTTAAAGCCGCACTTGAGACCGGGCGTAAGACTGTGCTTCATGATCGCTCCCGCAGGGCCGCCGGCTGGCGCCTCCCTGTTTGCTTAATAGCTGAACGTGACACGACGATTCTTGGAGTAGGCTGACTCGCCCTGACCGCGTGCGGCCGGACGCTCTTCACCGTAGCTCACCACGCTTACCTGCGAACCCGAGACGCCCTGTACACGCAGAAAACGCTTCACCGCGTTGGCGCGACGCTCACCCAGCGCCAGGTTGTATTCGCGGGTGCCGCGCTCATCGGTATGGCCTTTCAGCACGACCTGGGCATTGGTGTTGGAACGCAGGTAGCGAGCATGTGCCATGACCACCGATTCGTACTCGCTTTTAATCGTGTCGCGGTCAAACTCGAAGTAGATGGTACGTACGTCGGGGATGCGCGAGTCGGCCTGCTGGCCAACGCCGCTGCTCGTGCCGGTACCTGTACCCGAGCCATATTGGCCACCGTTACCGGTGCCCGACGTGCCGGCACCGTTGGTGCCCGTGCCAGCACCTTGCTGACCTCCGTAAGATTCGCCGTTTTGCGTGCCGCCAGTGCTGGAACAGCCGGCAATCACGACAATGGATAATGCCACGGCGGTAGAGCGTGCCAGCGTTTTAAGCGGCACCTGACGAAAAGAGGCGATGGATGAAGCCCTGTTGAATAAAGACATCGTGTCATTCCTTAGCTGAGTTCGGTTTATTGCAAATAACGATCGTAGTGCAAAAATAGTGCAAAACGGCATCGCTACAAGAACGGCGACCACGCGGGCTCGCGCACATCTCCCTGAGCCGCAGGCAGACGGAACGAAGCACGACCATCAACGGATACGGCGCTAAGCACGCCCTTCCCGCCCTGCTGAGTGGCAAAGAGTACCATGGTGCCGTTAGGCGCAACACTGGGCGACTCGTCGTGGGTGGTCTCGCTCAATACCACCAGACGGCCGGATTCCAGCTCCTGACGCGCTATCTGGTAGCCATTTTTTGAACGGTGAACCAGCAGGATCTTCTCGCCATCAGGAGAAAAGCGGCCCCGGGCATTGTATTTTCCGGTAAAGGTCAGCCGTTCGGCATTGCCGCTGCCCAGCGTATAGCGATACAGCTGTGGCCCGCCGCTGCGGTCCGAGGTAAACAGCAGGCTGCGGCCATCGGGCGCCCAGGAGGGTTCGGTATCAATGCTTGAGTTATTGGTCAGGCGCTGCGTCGCACGGCCGGACAGATTCATCACGTAGATTTCAGGCTGGCCGTCTTTCGACAACGACATGGCCAGCTTGCGCCCGTCCGGCGACCACGCCGGCGCGCCGTTGATGCCGTCAAAGTCGGTCAGCTGGATCCGCTGCCCGCTGGCCACCTGCTGCACATAAATAGCCGGACGCTCGCTCTCAAAGGAAACGTAAGCCAGCTTCTTGCCGTCCGGCGACCACGCCGGCGACAGAATCGGCTCATCGGAAGTCAGCACCTGCTGGCTGTTATGCCCGTCGGCGTCCGCCACGTAAAGTCCGTAGTCGATGTTATCGCCAACGCCCTGGGCGGTGACGTAGGCAATGCGCGTGGAAAACGCCCCGCGAATATCGGTAATGGCCTCGAACACGGCATCGCTGATGCGATGCGCCGCGCCGCGCAGGTTGTTACCGCTGGCGCTGATGCGCTCTTGCAGCATGGGACGCGCGCCGCTGACGTCGAGCAAATCATATTCGATCTGATAGCCGTCGGCGGTTTTCTGGCTGCGACCAACCAGCAGGTAACGCACATCCAGCGAGCGCCACTCGCCAAAGGCCACGTCGTCGGCGCTGTGCGGGCGGGCAAACATGGACTCGCGGGCGAGCGGATCAAAATAACCGCTGCGCGCCAGGTCATCCTGGACGATTTGCGCCACGTCCTCCGGCATACCCCCAGCGCCCTCGAAGGGCACCACGCCAATCGGCAGTGCGCTATCGCTGCCGCGGGTAATTTCGATGGTCAGGTTGTTGGCGCTTGCCGCGCTGCTGAACAGCACAAGCGCGAGCATCAGGGCGCCGTATAACAACCGCGCCGGGTGCAGTAAGGCGGTGCTTCTTGATACTTTCATCAGCGAACATCTCCCGGTGTGAAACGTAGGTTGAACTGGCGTAATTCGGACTGCTGCGCAGCGGGCAGATCGCGCAGCTCGATAAACGGCGAGGCCTGCTCAACCGCCTGCACGGCGGAACGATCAAAGCTGCTATCGCCGCTTGACGTGGCCACCGTAACGGCCAGCACTTCGCCGGATGGCCCTAAACGCACGCTTAGCGTCGCGCTCATGCTATCGCTTGCCCCGGCCGGAATCAGCCAGGCTTGTTCGACCGCGCGACGCACAATGGCAATAAAGCCGTTGGCGGCCTCTTCTGCCTGTTTGGCTTTGGCCGCCGCTTCTCTTTCGCCTTCAAGCCGGCGCTGCATGGCGGCTTCTTTCTTGCGTTGTGCTTCGGCTTCTTGTTTACGCTTTTCCGCTGCGGCTTTTTCAGCTTTGGCCTTTTCAGCGGCTTCTTGCTTGCGCTTCTCGGCTGCGGCTTGTTCAGCAGCTTCTTTCTGGCGTTCTTCTTCCGCCGCCTTCTCGGCTGCGGCTTGTTCAGCAGCTTCTTTCTGGCGTTCTTTTTCCGCCGCTTTTTCGGCTGCGGCTTGTTCAGCGGCTTCTTGCTGGCGCTCTTCTTCCGCGGCCTTTTCGGCTGCGGCTTGTTCAGCGGCTTCTTTCTGGCGCTCTTCTTCCGCGGCCTTTTCGGCTTTGGCTTGTTCAGCGGCTGCTTGTTTACGCTGCTCTTCCGCGGCGGCCATGGCTTCAGCCTGATCGATCACGGCCTGTTCAAGCTCGCTGGGCGTGTCGTCTTCCTGCGGCTCTGGTTCTGGCGCGGGTTCCGGTTCGGTCTCTTGTTTCGGCTCGGGGGGCGCTTTTTCTTCGGCGTTGGCCGCTGCCTGTTGCTCGTTGATCTGCTGGGCGACGTCCGTCCGCGTCTCGGTGCTGACCAGCGTGGCCTGCACAATGGACGACGAATCCGGCGTCTCTTCGTTTGCCGGCAGCTTTATCAGACTAAACACAAACACCGCCAGATGCAGCAGAACCGCCAGCAGCGTCGGCCAGAAATAACTTTCTGTTGGACGCTTGCGAAATTTTCGCCCTAAACGCTTACTCATCGTGCCCCGGCTCGGATATCAGCCCCACGTTGGCAACGCCGGAGCGCTGCAGCGTACTCATCAGCGTCACGACCTGGCCGTAAGCGACGTTGCGGTCGCCTCGTACCATGACCGGCGTCTCAGGGCTACGTTGAATAATCGCGCTCACCCGCTTGGTTAGTTCATCCGACTCGACCGCGGCGGTGTCTTCACCCAGCGTAATATAGTAGCTGCCGTCCTGATCGACCGACACGATCACCGGCTCGGTATTATCCGGCGTATCGATCGGCTCGGCCGTTGCCTGGGGCAGATCTACATCGACGCCCTGATTAAGCATGGGCGCGGTAATCATGAAAATGACCAGCAGCACCAGCATCACGTCGATAAAAGGCACCACGTTGATTTCTGCCATCGGGCGGCGCTGGCCACTGCGATTAAAGGGTCCTTGCATGGGTAACTCCCTTTTAGCGGGTCGTGGCGTCACGCCCTTGCAGATTGCGATGCAAGATAGCGTAAAACTCTTCGGCAAAGTCTTCGTACTGCCCGAGAAGACGCGTGGCCTGGCTGGACAGACGGTTATAGAAGATGACCGCCGGAATGGCCGCCAGCAGCCCCATGGCCGTGGCAATCAGCGCTTCGGCAATCCAGGGCGCGACGGTGGCGAGGGTGGCCTGTTGCGCCATGGACAACGACTGAAACGAACCCATGATCCCCCAGACGGTGCCAAACAGCCCGATATACGGGCTGGCCGAGGCCACCGTGGCGAGAAAGACGAGATGCTGGGTCAGGCGGTTTTCTTCGCGCGACCAGGCCACGCGCATGCTGCGCTGCACGCCTTCCAGCACCGTGTCGGCACGCTGGGTTTTCGGGGCCAGACGATGAAACTCGCGAAATCCTGACTGAAAAATGTTCTCGGCGCCGCGCCGAGCGTCATCGGCGGGAATGTCGCGGTACAGATCATTCAGATCCACGCCCGACCAGAACGTGTTTTCAAACTGTTCGTGCGACTTCTGGGCCCGGCTAAGCGCGAAACTGCGCTGAAAAATCACGACCCAGGAAAGCAGCGACGCGGCCACCAGCAGCAGCAGCACCAATTGAACCACCAGACTTGCGTTGGCAATCAGGTGGGGAATGGACATGGAGTTATCGTTCACAGTCGCCCTCTTTGCATGTGTTGCCCGTATGGCGTGGCAGTGAGTCTAAACGTTGCCGGCATAAATGACGCCGGTACGCACTATGTTTTCATGATCATTGCTTAATGTCGCCAACAACGTCAGCCAGTCGCGGCGGCCAGACTTTGGGGCGCAGGCGGCTAGCGTCCAGGCAGGCAATTTCAACGGTGGCGCTGCATAACAGCGTGCCTTCGCAGTAGACCGCCTGAGCAAAGCTCATGCGGCAACGGCTCTGCGACACCACTTTGGCGGTTACTTCAAGCGCATCGTCAAGCCGCGCCGGGCGGGCATAATGGCAGTCAAGGCGGTATACCACCAGCTGGGTCTGCTCATCCAGCAGCGATGCCTGAGTCAGCCCGAGTCCGCGCAGCCATTCGCTGCGGGCGCGTTCCATGAATTTGAGATAGTTGACGTAGTAAACGATGCCGCCGGCATCGGTATCTTCAATGTAGACACGCACCGGCAGCGTGAAATCGGCGTTACCCGTAAAAGAGTCACTCATGGGCGCACCTCGCCCTGGATGTTGGCGGCATCTTCATGGGGTACCCGGTTAAAATGTGCCCAGGCCTGACGCGTAACCATGCGCCCGCGGGGCGTGCGCATCATCAGCCCTTGCTGAATCAGGTACGGCTCAATCACGTCTTCGATGGTATCGCGCTCTTCACTGATCGCCGCCGCGAGGGAATCGACCCCCACGGGGCCGCCGTCAAACTTGTCCATCATCGTCAGCAAAAGCCGGCGATCCATGTGGTCGAGGCCATGATGATCAACGTTGAGCATGTTGAGCGCGGCATCCGCCATGGCGACGTCGACCCGGCCGTCGCCCTTGATGTCGGCGTAGTCACGCACCCGGCGCAGCAGCCGGTTGGCAATACGCGGCGTACCGCGCGAGCGCTTGGCGATTTCTACCGCGCCGTCTTCGCTGGTTGCCACGCCCATCAGCCCCGCCGAGCGCGCGACGATGGTGGAAAGCTCTTCGAGATTATAGAACTCCAGGCGCTGGACGATGCCGAAGCGGTCGCGCAGCGGCGAGGTTAACAGGCCCGCTCGGGTGGTCGCACCGACCAACGTAAAGCGTGGCAGATCTAGCTTGATCGAGCGCGCCGCGGGGCCTTCGCCGATCATGATGTCGAGCTGAAAATCTTCCATTGCCGGGTACAGCACTTCTTCAACCACCGGCGAGAGACGATGAATTTCATCGATAAACAGCACATCGCCCGGCTCCAGATTGGTGAGTATCGCGGCCAGATCGCCAGCGCGCTCAAGCACCGGACCGGAAGTGGATTTCAGCCCCACGCCCATTTCCGCCGCGATGATGTTGGCCAGCGTGGTTTTGCCCAGCCCTGGTGGGCCAAACACCAGCGTATGGTCGAGGCTTTCCTGGCGCAGTCTCGCCGCGCCGATAAAGATCTCCAGCTGCTCGCGCACGCGGGGCTGGCCGATGTAGTCGGCAAGGTGCTTGGGGCGTATGGCGTAATCAACCCTGACCTCGCCCTGCTCTGGCTCAGCGGCAATCAGCCGGTCGTGCTCGATCATAAAGACGCTCTTGTCATTAAGGACGTTCTTGTCATAAAGACATCTGCCTGGAGGAAACCTTTAGCGGCCAATTCGCCGAGTCAGCGCGGCCTTGATCAGCTTTTCGGTAGTGCTGCTGTGATCAAGGTCGGTCAGCATTTTGGCGGCCTCGGTGGGCTTGTAACCCAGGCTGACCAACGCGGCTTCGGCGTCGGCAACGCTATGTTGCACGGGGCTAGCGGCGGCTTCCATCGGCAGCGGCGCATCGCCCTGCTGCCACTCGGGGAAGCGATCGCGCATTTCGATAATCAACCGCTCGGCGGTTTTCTTGCCCACGCCGGGTAACCGAGTCAGCGCTTTGCTGTCGTCGTCGTGCACGCAGCGCATAAAGGCGTCTTCGTCCATGCCCGAAAGAATCGCCAACGCCAGTTTGGGGCCCACGCCGTTGACCTTGATCAGCGCCCGGAACAATGCCCGTTCGCGCTCGCGGCCAAAGCCGTACAGCAGGTGGGCGTCATCGCGCACGGTCAGGTGGGTATACAGCATCGCCGTTTCGCCCACCGCCGGCAGCGCCACCAGCGTATTCATCGAGGCTTCAAGTTCGTAGCCCACGCCGTTCACGTCAAGCAATAGCCACGGGGGCTTTTTTTCCCACAGCTGCCCGGTCAAACGTCCAATCATAGCGGCGCTCGCTTCTGGTTAATCCATGAAAATGCTGCTGATAGACGCCTAGCATAAAGCCACTCTGTACGGCTGACCAGTATCGTGCCGCTGAATCACAACGGCCAGCCACGATGGCTACAGCCGCCAGCGTCCGCTACCACCGCGCCGCGATGGCGTACTGCTCGTCGCCATCAGGCCACTTTGCGCGTAGGCGTCAGTCAGCGCGATCGCCAGCGCATCGGCGGCGTCTTCCTGGGGCGTGGCAGACAAACCCAGAATGGCGGTTACCATATGCTGCACCTGGGTTTTATCCGCGCCGCCCTGGCCGGTTACCGCCTGTTTGATCTGGCGCGCAGCGTATTCGGCCGCCGCCAGCCCGTGGTTGGCCATGCACACCAGCGCTGCGCCGCGCGCCTGACCCAGCTTGAGCGCTGAATCGGGGTTTTTGGCCATAAACACCCGTTCGATGGAAACGCTGTCGGGCCGGTGCAGCCCCACCACTTCGGCCAGCCCGGCGTAAATCTGCGCTAGGCGCTGCTCAAGGGCGCCATCCCGCGTGCGAATGCAGCCGCTTGCCACATAGCATGGCTTGCCGTTCATCACGTCAATCACGCCGTAGCCGGTAATCCGCGAGCCGGGGTCAATGCCGAGAATACGTGTGGTCGGCGAATGAGCCTGTGTCATGGCAATGCCCTCCTTTGCGGTCACGCTGTTTTAGCGCGTCAGACAAAAACACCGACGCCCAAAGGCGCCGGTGTCATCGGATCAAACACGCCGTCTGGCGAAGGCTATTCGACGGTTTCTTCGACCTTGGCTTTTTGCCGCAGGCGGATGTTGAGGTCTTTCAGCTGCTCGGCGGTGACGTCGCTCGGGGCGTTGGTCATCAGGCAGGCCGCGCTCTGGGTTTTGGGGAAGGCGATGACTTCGCGGATGGTGGTCGCGCCGGTCATCAGCATGACCAAACGATCCAGACCGAAGGCCAGCCCGCCATGGGGCGGCGCGCCGTACTGCAGGGCGTCCAGCAGGAAGCCGAACTTCTCCTGAGCTTCTTCTGCGCCGATACCCAGAATCTCGAGCACCGTGCTCTGCATGGCCTGATCGTGGATACGGATCGAACCGCCGCCAAGCTCGGTGCCGTTGAGCACCATGTCGTAGGCGCGAGAAAGCGCGTTGGCGGGATCGGCCTTGAGTTCTTCGGGCGTGCAAGCGGGCGCAGTGAAGGGGTGGTGAAGCGGGCTCAAGCGGCCGCTGCCGTCGGTTTCAAACATCGGGAAGTCGACAACCCACAGCGGTGCCCAGTCGTGGGTGTAAAGCTCAAGGTCAGCGCCCAGACGCACGCGTAGCGCGCCGATGGCTTCGTTGACGATGTTGGCCTTGTCGGCACCAAAGAAGATGATGTCGCCGTCTTTGGCATCAACGCGGTCAAGCAGGTCTTCGATGATGTTATCCATGAACTTGACGATGGGCGACTGCAGGCCTTCAATGCCCTTGGCACGCTCGTTGACCTTGATCCAGGCCAGCCCTTTCGCGCCGTAAATACCCACAAAGCGGGTGTATTCGTCGATCGCCTTGCGCGACAGCGAGGCGCCGCCGGATACCTTGAGCGCGGCCACGCGGCCGTCGTCGGCGTTGGCCGGGCCGGAGAACACCTTGAAGTTGACGTCTTTCATCAGGTCGTCAACGTCGGTCAGCTCCAGCGGAATCCGCAGATCGGGCTTGTCCGAGCCGAAGCGCTGCATGGCGTCGTGCCAGGTCATGCGCGGAAACTCGGGCAGCGCCACGTCGAGTACTTCGCCAAACAGCTGGCGGATCATGGTTTCAGTAACGCCCATGATATCGTCTTCCTCGATAAACGAGGCTTCGATATCAATCTGGGTAAACTCCGGCTGACGGTCAGCGCGCAGGTCTTCATCGCGGAAGCACTTGGCGATCTGGTAGTAGCGATCAAAGCCCGCGACCATCAGCAGCTGCTTGA
Source organism: Vreelandella subglaciescola (assembly GCF_900142895.1). Classification (NCBI taxonomy): domain Bacteria; kingdom Pseudomonadati; phylum Pseudomonadota; class Gammaproteobacteria; order Oceanospirillales; family Halomonadaceae; genus Vreelandella; species Vreelandella subglaciescola. Next base: position 333,573 of record NZ_LT670847.1, on the reverse strand, counting down.
ACAGTTGCGGCGACTGGGGCAGAGCGAAAAATTCGCCCGGATGCGTACGGCTGGGCACCAGATAGTCGCGCGCGCCCTCCGGCGTGGCGCGGGTCAGCACCGGCGTTTCAATGTCGAGAAAGCCTTCCTGTTCCAGAAACGCCCGCACGTTGTGCGAAATGCGCGAACGCAGGCGCAGCTTCTGAATCATGTCCGGGCGGCGCAGATCAACGTAGCGGTGCTTGAGGCGCACTTCTTCGCCAACCTTACCGTGATCGTCGAGCTGAAACGGCGGCGTTGCGGCGGTATTGAGCACCTCAACGTCCTTGGCCAGCACTTCGATCATGCCGGTGGGCATGTCGGGGTTTTGCGTGCCGTCAGGGCGCAGACGTACATTGCCAGTAATGCGCAGCACGTATTCACCGCGCGCGCGGTCGGCATTGGCGAACGCATCAACGGTATCCGGATCGACCACGAACTGAGCAATGCCGTCGCGATCGCGCATATCGAGGAAAATCACCCCGCCGTGATCACGACGACGATGTACCCACCCGCAAACGGTGACCGTTTGATCCACCAATGTTTCGTTCAGCTGGCCGCAATAATGGCTGCGCATGTCAAATCCTGTTGTGTTTCGTGGCAAATAAACGTGTTCGGCACCGGGCACCGGCCAGGCGCGATAATGTATCGCGCTTGCATGCCGGGCAATCGGCAAGCGGTTCGGCGCTTATTTTCTGCAACGGGTATTATACCCTTTTGTTACCCTCGGCGGGCAAGGCTCGCTGCGCTTACCCTTTATAAGGAGGTCAAAATGGCTCACGCCGTTATGTTGGATGCACAAAGCTTAGGCCCTGCCGTTGACCTGAGCCCCGTGCGCGATCAGGTCGGTCACTTGACCGTCTACGATAAAAGCACCGCCGAAAACGCCCGTGAGCGGCTCGTTGATGCCGATATCGCCATCGTCAACAAGGTCGTGCTTGATGCGCAAACATTGGCCGCCCTGCCCCGGCTCAAACTGATTTGCGTGATGGCAACCGGGCTTAACAACATCGACATGGACACCGCGAGTGCCCGGGGCATCGCGGTCAAAAACGTTGTCGGCTACGGCACCCGTAGCGTGTCACAGCACACCATGATGCTGATTCTCGCGCTGGCCAACCGGCTGCCCCGCTACCAAAGCGATGTGTTACACGGCCAATGGCAACAAAGCGATTTTTTCTGTCTGCAGGATCATACCACGCTGGAGCTTGCCGGCAAGCATTTGGTCATCGTCGGCCAGGGCGAGCTGGGCAGCGCCGTGGCGAGCCTGGCAGAGGCCTTTGGCATGCGCATAAGCTTTGCCGCCCGCCCGGGAAACGCGGCCGCCGACCAGCGCCCGTCGCTTGATGCGCTGCTGCCCGACGCCGACGTACTCAGCCTGCACTGCCCGCTGACCGAGGCTACCCGGCACCTGATTGACGCCGAGCGGCTGAAACGTGCCAAGACGTCATTGCTGATCGTCAACTGCGCCCGTGGTGGCATTATTGACGAACACGCCGCACTCGACGCCCTGCGTGCCGGCCGCCTTGGCGGGCTGGGTATTGATACCCTGCCCAGCGAGCCGCCCCGGGACGGCCACGCCATGCTTGATGCGCTGACCGAGCCGCTGAATCTGATCGTCACGCCGCACAACGCCTGGATTACGCCCGAAGCGCGGCAAAAGATCATTGCGCTGACCGCCGACAACATTGCCGGCTTTGCCAACGCATAAGCAACGGCTAGGTGTTGTCCGCGTCTAAATCATGGACCAACTCGCGTTTGACCAGCACGGCGCTGTTGCGCGGCACCAGTTTGCGCCCCCGACGCAGCAGCAGCGCGCGGGTAAACGCAGCGCCAAACAGCAGGATCAGCGAGGAGTAGTACACCCACAGCAGAATCATCACCACCGAACCGGCGGCGCCATAGGTAGACGCCGTGGCGGTATAGGCCAGATACAGCGCGATCACGCTGCGGCCGATAGTGAACAGAACGGCGGTGACCACCGCGCCGACCAGCACGTCTTTCCAACCCAGCACCACGTCGGGCAGCACCTTGAAAATCGTCGCGAACAGCAATATCACCACGCCCAGCGACACCAGCGATTCGGCCCCTTGAGTCAGCACCACCGTATACGGCAACAGACCGTTGGCGGCGCGCAGCATGCTGCTGACCATGACCCCCAACGCCAGCGACACCAGCAGAATAAAGCCGATGGACAGCACCACCGTCATCGATAACAGGCGATTTTTAATAAAAATAAACAGGCTGTTGGAGGTGGGTTTTGCCGTGACCCCCCAAATTGTATTGAGCGAAAACTGCATCTGGGCAAAGACGGTGGTCGCACCGATCATCAGCGTACCCACCCCGAGCAACGTGGGCCAGATACCGGCTTGCTCAGGACGCGACTGCGCGACCGCATCCTGAATGGCCAGCGCCGCGTCCGGCCCCAACGTATCTTGCAGCTGCGCCACAATCTGGCCCTGCGCTGCTTCCTCGCCCATCACTACGCCAATCACGGTAACGGCAATAATCACCGTTGGCGCCAGAGAAAAAAGCGTATAAAACGCCAGCGAACCCGCATAGCTGAACGCGTTACGCTCAAGCCACACGCTGACGGCGTCTTGAAACACCTTGCTCCAGAAAATAACTGTGCTTTTCATTGTTGGCATCCCTGTTTTTTATTAGTGCTATGTGCAGCATACGTGACACACCCGACTTTCGCAGGCGGAAAAGGTTACACACTACGGCCCCGCTGCCATAATGACGCGCTATATTCGTGTTCTGCTCACACCCGACGACAGGTGCGTAACAAACGCCGTTTATTATCCGCACAGTACTGCATAAACAGTACTGCATAAAAAAATACTGTATAAAAAGTACCGCATAAAAAGGACCTTACTATGCCTCAGTGTCGCCCGGCTGCGACGAGTTTTGATTTCGACTGTCTGGTATTTATCGGCCGCTTTCAGCCGCCGCATCTGGGGCACTTGGCCGTGATACGCGAGGCGTTAAAACGCGCACGCAAAGTAATCGTGCTCGTCGGCTCCGCATGGCAGGCGCGCTCCCTGCGCAACCCCTGGCGCTTTGACGAACGTCAGGCCATGCTCCGCTCGGGCTTTGACGACGCCGATAACCGGCGGCTGGAAATCACTCCGCTGCTGGACGCGCTGTACAACGACGACGTCTGGGTCCGCGATGTACAAAGCCGGGTGCGCAACCTGACCACGCCGGATAACGCGCGCCTACCGCGCATCGGGCTGATTGGTGCCAGCCGCGGCCAGTCGAGCTATTACCTGTCGCTGTTTCCCCAGTGGGAATCCGTCAGCGTGCCGCTGGTCGAGGGGATTTCCGCCAGCCAGATACGCGAGCGCGTGTTTCGTTCGCCCGCTTCAAGCGCTGACTACCTGAGCACCGGTGCCTTGCACGACCTGCCCCCGGGCGTGGTGGAGCGCATTGACGACTTTTGCCAGACGTCATTTTACGCTCAGCTGATCGAAGAGCAGCGGCTGCTGGACCAGTATCGCAACGCTTGGGCAGACGCGCCCTATCCGCCGATTTTCGTGACCGTGAACGCAGTGGTCGTACAGTCCGGGCATATTTTGCTGGCGCGGCGCACATCAGCGCCGGGTAAAGGGCTTTATGCGCTGCCGGGCGGGTTTATCAGCCCCCACGAACGGCTGCTGGACGCCTGCCTGCGCGAGCTGCGCGAACGCATTCGGCTCAAGGTGCCCGAGCCGGTGCTGAAAGGCTCGCTGCGCGGGCAGCGACTGTTCGACGAGCCCCACCGCAGCTGGCGCGGGCGCACCCTGGCCGAAGCGTTTTACTTTGCCCTGCGCCCGGATCAGCAGCTGCCGCGCTTAAAGCCGGTCAAGGGCGGCGACCACGCGCGCTGGGTGGCGCTTGCCGATCTGGAGCCGGACAGCCTGTTTGAAGATCATTTCTTTATCATTCAGAACTTTCTCGGGCTGCCCGCCGATTTCAGCGGCGGCGCCTGAGCCGGGGGTTAGCGCACGCCTGTAGCCTGATAGGCCGCTCATATCTCAGGCCTGCAAAAAGTCTCGCGGCAGTTCCATCATCTGCCGCCAGAGTTTTTCCACGCCGGGTTTATGTACCAGCGAACAGCGATACAGGCGTATTTCCAACGGGATATCCCAGACCTCGTCGCCGGCACGTACCAGACGGCCGGCTTTCAACTCTTCACGAATACAAAAATCGGGAATCCAGGCCACGCCCACGCCCTGCATCACCATGCCCTTGAGGCCTTCGGCCATGGCCGTTTCATAAACGGTGCGCAGACGCATACGCAGCGGGTCGTTTTTCAGCAGCATACGTACGCTACGGCCTAAAAACGCGCCCTGGGTATAAGCCAGATACGGGATGGGCTCCTCACCCGTCAGCGAATAACGCGGCTCACCGTTGGCATTGGGTAGCGTCACGGGCAGCATTTTGACCTTGCCGATGGAAAACGATGGGAACACTTTCTGGTCAAGCTGCATGGTGGCAAACGGGTCGTAGTACGCCAGCATCAGGTCGCAGTTGCCCTCGCGCAGCACGTGGATGGCATCACCGACGTTGGTGGCGACCAGGCGCGTGGGTAGCTCGCCCAGCCCTTTTTGCAGGCGTGAAATCCACGGTGGGAAAAAACTTAGCGCCAGGGAGTGCGCGGCGACAATATCCAGCGCCTCGTTGGCAATCGACAGCCCGCGCAGGTGGCTCAGCGACTCATTGAGCTGCTCGACGAGATTGCGCGCCGTGACCAGAAACAGCTGCCCTTCCGAGGTCAGACCAATCGGCGTCGTGGAACGGTCGACCAGCGTTACGCCCACGGCCTGCTCAAGCGCGCGGATACGCCGGCTAAAGGCCGGCTGGGTCACGTGGCGCTGTCGGGCAGAGGCGGAAAAGCTGCGCGTATTGGACAGGGCAACAAAATCTTCCAGCCATTTCGTTTCCAGATTCACCCGAGTCTCCTTGCTGACTGATAAGAGCTGCTGCCTGCCTGCACGTTACTGCCTGTCCGGCCAGGGCCGCTGTAAATTCCGTATTCTGCCATGCCGGCTATTGAATAGGCGATGTTAAATAAGCCGCGCGCGATATGACCTTCTTCCACAGTGGCTGCTGGCGCAGCTCTTCAAGCGTGACCTCGCGGCACCGGGTAAAGTCTTCTTCCAGCATGTTGCTTACCTCGGTGGCGAACTCAACGCTGGGAACAAACGCGGTAATTTCAAAATTGAGCCGAAACGAGCGGTTATCCAGATTGACCGTGCCGACACTTGCGGCACTGCCGTCGATAAGGATAATTTTCTGATGCAAAAACCCTGGTAGATAACGGTATATTTTCACCCCGGCACGCAGCATATCGGGCAGGAAGGCGAACGCTGACAAAAACACCAGCAGATGGTCGGGGCGCTCGGGCATCATCACGCGAACGTCCACGCCGCGCATGGCGGCCAGCCGCAGCGCATCCTGCACGCCCTGATCGGGCACAAAATAAGGGCTGGTCAACCATAGCCGCTCATGCGCGCTATGAATCAGGTTTTGCACCAGCAGGCTTGCGGTATCCTGTTCGTCGGCCGGGCCCGACGGCACAATCACCACGCGGTGGTCTGCCGCCGACGTGGCGTGGGGCAGCCAGCCCAGACTGATGACCTCGCCCGTGGCCCAGTGCCAGTCTTCCCAGAACGCCTCCTGTAGCCCCAGAACGCTGGGCCCCTCAAGCACCAGGTGCGTGTCACGCCAGGCGCCGTGGCGTGGGCTTTGTCCCAGGTATTCCACGCCCACATTAAGGCCGCCCACCCAGCCTTTTTTGCCGTCAACCACGGCTACTTTGCGGTGGTTGCGAAAGTTCAGCTGAAAACGATGCCTGAAACCCCGCGAGGAGCGAAACGCGCTCACCTCAACGCCCCCTTCTTCCAGATCGCGCAGATAGCCTTCGCCCAGCGCATGGCTGCCGATTTCGTCATACAGAAAATACACCCGCACGCCGCGCTGGGCCGCCTTGATCAGGTGCCCCTGCAGCTTGCGTCCCAGCGCATCGTCGCGAATGATGAAAAACTGCAGCAGGATATACTCCTGCGCCTCTGCCAACCCTGCAAACAGGCTGGCAAACGTGGCCTCACCGTCGATTAACAGCGCTGCCTGATTACCCTGCGTCAGCGGCATCATGGCCAGCTGTTCAACCGCCTGAATCTCCGCGCTGCCCGGCTGCGCAAGGTGCGGCATCACGTTATCGCGGTAGCGCGACAGCACCTGGCGCAGCACGCTGTCGCGGGCGCCGCGCGCCGACACGTAGCCGTAAAAGCGCGGCCGGCCAAACAGCCAGTAGGCGGGAACGGCAACGTAGGGAAAGGTCAGCAGCGAGATAATCCATGCCACCGCCCCCTGGGACGTGCGGCTCGACATCAGCGCCATAATGGCCGATACAATGCCCAGAAGGTAAATCAGCGCGATGCTTAAGCCAAGCAGCGAGGAGGTCATACAGGCTCCATCGTTCAGTGTCTGGGTGACGCTTTTGCGCCGGCTTTAATCCACTCATTGAATACAGTGACTCAACAACAAAGCCCCGTTGAACGGGGCTTTGTGTGTCAGGCATCGAGCAAGAATATCTTACGCTGTTTCGGCGATGATCGCTTTCCACTTGGCCGGCCCGGTCTGGTGGATCGAGGTGCCTTGGGTATCGACCGCTACGGTGACGGGCATATCTTCCACGTCGAATTCGTAAATGGCCTCCATCCCCAAGTCCTCAAAGCCTACCACGCGGGAGTGCTTGATGGCCTGCGCCACCAGATATGCCGAGCCGCCCACGGCCATCAGGTAGATCGCCTGATTGTCGCGGATCGCCTCGATCGCCGCTTCCCCGCGTTCGGCTTTGCCGACCATGCCCAGCAGGCCGGTTTCTTCGAGCAGCGTGCGGGTAAACTTGTCCATCCGCGTGGCGGTCGTCGGCCCTGCCGGCCCCACCACTTCAGCGCCCACCGGATCAACCGGCCCGACGTAGTAGATAAACCGCCCTTTCAGGTCCACCGGCAGCGGCTCGCCTTTCGCCAGCATATCGATCATGCGCTTGTGCGCGGCGTCGCGGCCGGTCAGCAGCTTGCCGCTGAGCAGCAGCGTATCGCCGGGCTGCCAGGCCTTGACGTCTTCCGGCGTAATGCTGTTCAGATCAACACGCTTGACGTTATCCCCCGCCTCGCGGGTGATCTCCGGCCAGTCTTCCAGCCGCGGCGGCTCAAGCGTCGCTGGGCCCGAGCCATCCAGCGCAAACTGCGCGTGACGGGTCGCTGCGCAGTTGGGAATGATCGCTACCGGCTTGTTAGCCGCGTGGGTCGGGTAATCCTTGACCTTGATATCCAGCACCGTGGTCAGCCCGCCCAGCCCTTGGGCGCCAATGCCGCTGCGGTTGACCTTGTCGAACAGCTCAAGGCGCAGCTCTTCACTGCGGTTTTGCGCGCCGCGCGCCTGCAGGTCCTGAATATCGATGGGATCGAGCAGCGCTTCCTTGGCCAGCTCCATGGCTTTTTCGGCAGTACCGCCGATGCCGATGCCCAGCATGCCCGGCGGACACCAGCCGGCGCCCATTTTGGGCAGCTGCTCCATCACCCAATCGGCCACGTTGTCCGACGGGTTGAGCATGGCAAATTTGGACTTGGCTTCGCTGCCGCCGCCCTTGGCTGCAACGTGAATCTCGACGGTATCACCGGGCACCAGCTTGTGGTGAATGACGGCCGGCGTGTTATCCCCCGTGTTGGCGCGCTTGCCGTCGGGATCGGCAAGTATTGATGCACGCAGCACGTTGTCAGGCAGCTTGTAAGCTCGGCGCACGCCTTCGTTGACCATGTCGTCAAGGCTCATGCTGGCGTCATCAAAGCGTACGTTCATGCCCACGTGGACGAATACCGTGACGATGCCAGTATCCTGACAAATCGGCCGGTGGCCCATGGCGCACATACGCGAATTGATCAGAATCTGGGCGATGGCATCTTTGGCGGCAGGGTTTTCTTCACGCTCGTAGGCGGCCGCCATGGCGTCGATGAAATCTTTGGGGTGGTAATAGGAAATATACTGAAGCGCATCGGCGACGCTTTGTATCACGTCGTCCTGTCGAATCACGGTCATGGAGAAGCGGCTCCTGAATTATCGTCGTTAGGCGCGCCAGGCGGCAGCGTCGTGCCATTATACCGTATTGCCGCCATGCTCCGCAGCCGGTGAAACGGCGATAAAGTTAGCCTTTGGTGGGGTGCCCTGCTCCACGTGGCGGTTTAACCGGCCAGACAGGATGCCGCCATCATCAATGTTGATGTCACAGCGCAATATAACGGTATAACTTTTATTACAACGCCAACCATTCAGGCTAGCCACTTTCCGGCTGGCATAGCGGGCACAAATATAGCCGCCGCGAACTGACCATGGTGCGCACAATCGGCGTTTGGCACCGGTGGCATGCAAGCCCCTGCCGATCAAACACGGCAAAGCGCCATTGCGGGCGCGTTTCGCCCTGCGCCTTGGCGGCTTCGATCCATTCGGGCGTATTGGTAATGCCCGCGCTGCGGTAGGTTTGCCAGGTCAGCGCCAGCATATAGCGCGCCAGCTGGCGGCATTGCTCATCATCCAAATCAGCCGGGCGCCGCTTGGGATGCAGGCCGGCAAAAAACAGGATTTCGCTGCGCAGGTAGTTACCCAGCCCCGCCACAAAGCCCTGATCCAGCAGCAGCCCACCCAGCCCGCGGCGCTTGAAGCGCGCTTCGTTCAACCGCGCCAGCACGGCGTCTTCACTAACGGCTTCGCTGAGCAAATCCGGCCCCAGCCGTGCCAAAAACGGCTGCTGGCCTAGCGTATCGGCGTGCCACATGGCGATGCTCGAGGCGCTGTAAAGGCTTGCCGCGCGGCCGTCGACTACCAGCCTTGCGCGCAGCGAACGCGTAGTTTGCGGCGGCTCATCGGCACGGTGGAGCTTCCATAAGCCGTAAAGCTGGTTGTGCGAATACAGCACGCGACCATCATCAAAGCGCGTCAACATGGCTTTGCCGCGGGTTTCTACCCGCTCGACGCGCCGGCCAATCAGCGAGGCGGTGTGGAGTTTCAGCGCCTCAAAGGCAAACCAGACGTGTTCGATAGTGCCACCGGCCAGCTGATGTTCAACACGGTCGGCCGCGCGGCGGATTTCGGGACCTTCGGGCATGAATCAGCCAACCTCCAGCTGTTTTTCCCGAAGCACATGGAGCTGGTCGCGCAGCTTGCCGGCCTGCTCAAACTCAAGGCTGTGCGCCGCTTCAAACATGGCGTCTTCCAGTTTATTAACGGTCTTGGCCAGCTCCTCCGGCCCCATACCGGCAGGATCGTACTGCACCGCCGGCTCAGCGACTTTGCGCTCGTTGCCGCGGCCATTGGTTTTCTTGGCGCCGGGGGCCTGGCCGGCTTCCATGATGTCCGCCACCGAGCGCGAGATGCTGGTCGGCGTAATACCGTGCGCCTCGTTGTGCGCCGTTTGCTTGTCGCGCCGGCGCTGGGTTTCGTCAAGGGTACGCTGCATCGAGACCGTCACCCGATCGCCGTAGAGAATCGCCTTGCCATTAGCGTTACGCGCCGCGCGCCCGACGGTTTGAATCAGCGAGCGCTCGTTGCGCAAGAAGCCTTCCTTGTCGGCGTCCAGAATCGCCACCAGCGAGACCTCGGGAATATCCAGCCCTTCGCGCAGCAGGTTGATACCCACCAAAACGTCGAACTTGCCCAGCCGCAGATCGCGGATGATTTCCACCCGTTCGACGGTATCGATGTCCGAATGCAAGTAGCGGACGCGCACGTCGTGATCGTCGAAGTATTCGGTCAGGTCTTCGGCCATGCGCTTGGTCAGCACGGTAACCAAAACGCGCTCGCCCACCTCGGCGCGCAGGCGTATTTCAGAGAGCAGGTCGTCTACCTGAGTGGTAGCCGCGCGCACTTCGATCTCCGGGTCCAACAGCCCCGTGGGGCGCACCACCTGCTCGACCACCTGGCCGGCGTGCTCGGCTTCGTAAGGCCCGGGCGTTGCTGAAACGAATATCGTCTGCGGGCAAATGGCTTCCCACTCGGCAAACTTCATCGGCCGGTTATCCAGCGCGGAAGGCAGGCGAAAGCCGTATTCCACCAGGGTTTCCTTGCGCGAACGATCGCCTTTGTACATGCCGCCAACCTGGGGCACGCTAACGTGGGATTCGTCGATAAGCACCAGCGCGTCGTCCGGCAGGTAGTCAAAAAACGTCGGCGGCGCTTCGCCCGGGTTGCGCCCGGAAAGATAGCGCGAGTAGTTCTCGATGCCGTTGCAGTAGCCCAGCTCCAACATCATTTCGATATCGTAAAGCGTGCGTTGTTCAAGGCGCTGCGCTTCCACCAAGCGGTCGTGCTGGCGCAGCCACGCCAGCCGCTCGACCAGCTCGGCCTTGATCGAGTCGATCGCTTTGACAATGGTTTCGCGCGGGGTGACGTAGTGCGACTTGGGGTAGATCGTCATGCGCGGCACATGCCCGCGAACGGCGCCGGTGAGCGGATCGAACAGCCGAATGGTATCAATCTCGTCGTCAAACAGCTCAACCCGCACCGCTTCCTCTTCAGAATCGGCGGGGAAAATATCGATGACGTCGCCGCGCACGCGGTAGTTACCCCGACGAAAATCGGTATCGTTACGGGTGTACTGCAGCTCGGCCAGGCGGCGCAGAAAGGCGCGCTGGTCGATCTCTTCCCCGCGGTTAAAGTGCAGGCGCATTTTCAAGTACTGCTCGGGGTCACCCAGGCCGTAAATCGCCGAGACCGATACCACAATCAGCGCATCGCGGCGCTCAAGCAGTGCTTTGGTGGCCGACAGGCGCATCTGCTCGATATGGTCGTTGATCGAGGCGTCTTTCTCGATGAACGTATCCGACGCGGGCACGTAGGCTTCGGGCTGGTAGTAATCGTAGTAGGAGACGAAATACTCAATGGCGTTATCCGGAAAGAACGCCTTGAACTCGCCGTAAAGCTGAGCCGCCAACGTCTTGTTGGGCGCCATGACGATGGTCGGCCGCTGCAGCGTTTGCACCACGTTGGCCATGGTGAAGGTCTTGCCCGAGCCGGTAACGCCCAGCAGCGTCTGGTGGGAAAGCCCCGCCTCCAGACCCTTGACCAGCCCGGCAATGGCCGCTGGCTGGTCACCTGCGGGTGAAAACTTGGACTGCAGACGGAAAGCTTTACTCATCGGATCTCCTGAACCGGCACGGGGTGCCCTCTACGATACCTTGACGCCCAGCTTGAGCGCGTCAATCGCGCGAATTAGCGCGTCGCGACGGGCGCGCCCGTCCACCTCGGCACCGTGAATGCCGACCTCAGCGCTATCGACGCCGTCCAGCATCATCAGCGCGGTAGTTATCTGGTTGACCTGCTCGGCGTCTTTTACGCCGCGAAACGTCAGTGACTGCTGCGCCATGAGAAAACCCTATGCAAAACCCATACAAAAATTATTTAACGAAACGCCAGTGTAACATGGCGCCAGATGCCTGCCATTAAGCCACCACGGCAATACATGGTAGGGTTAACGGCTGTTTTCAAGCGCCGTTTTCTAAAGCCGTTTTCAAGCAAGGAGATAGAATGCCGACCGAGTCCCCCATCGCGCTCACCGCGACCGCGCCGCTGACGCATCTGGCGGCGCTGGATATCAAAGGCGATGATGTCGCCGGCTTTTTACAGGGGCAAACCAGCGCTCAGGTCAACCTGGCCAACGGCCACTTTGCCCCGCTCACCTGCTTTTGCACGCCCAAAGGCCGGATGCTAGCGAACGGCCAGCTGATGCGCGTCGCCGACGGCCACCTACGTTTGGTGCTCGCGGCCTCGCTGGTTGAGCCGCTGATGGCTCACCTGAAGAAGTTCGCGCCGTTTTATCGCGTGACCCTTGAAGCCGCCGAGGACGCCGTGCTGCTGGGCGCCAACGAACAAGACGCAAAGACGCTTGCCGACGCGCTCGGCCTTGAATTGCCACAGGCATCTTGGCAACAAGGATCAACCGCTAATGCCAACGTGCTTTGCTACCCCCAGGGCGTTGACGAAAACGACACCTACCGCTGGGTTTTCAGCCTGACGCACGCCGAGGCCGCACGCTTTGACGCCCAGGCCGACGCTAGCCGCTGGCAGCTGGCGGATATTCGCCGCGGGCTGGCCTGGCTCGATGCTGATCAGCAGGATGCCTACCTGCCGCAAATGCTCAACTGGGAAGCGCTGGGCGGCATCAGCTTCAAGAAAGGCTGCTACACCGGCCAGGAAGTCGTGGCCCGGGCGCATTTTCGCGGTCAGGTGAAAAAGCGCCTGAGCCTTGGCTACCTCGACGCCGGCACGCCACCCGACAACGGCGCCAGCATTACCATCAAGGAAGACAGCGGCGAAGACGGCAAAAACATCGGCGAGGTGGTCGCCAGCGCCTCGATGGAAAATGGCCAATATGCCGTGCTCGCCGTGCTGAACACCCGGCCGCTTGAGCAATCACCGGCGCTATGTATCGAAGGGGCTGATCTGACGCTTGCTGAACTGCCCTACACTATCGAACGCCTCGACCCCGAAGTGCTGGCCGATAACGTTTCATAAACACGATCGTTACAGTGGCAGCGAAAATAAAGCGCGGGCGTTGGCCGTGGACTGGGTGGTAATGGTGGAGGGGGCAACATCGCGAAGCGCGGCGATGCGGGCGCCTACGCGGGCGACGTTGGCGGGTTCGTTGCGCTCGCCTTGAAAGCCGTCAAGCGGCATATCGGGGCTGTCGGTTTCCAGCACAAAACCGTCGGGCGGCAACGCTTTCACCATCCGCTGAAGGCGCTTGGCACGCGGGTACGTCACCGCCCCACCCAGACCCAACATAAAGCCCAGATCCAGAAATGCCTGTGCTTGCTGAGGCGAGCCGGAAAACGCATGAATCAGCCCGCCCGCCGGCAGGGCCAGCTGGCGCAGCCGCTTGGCCACCTGATCGTTGGCGTGCACGCAGTGAATCACCACGGGCAGTTTATATTGCCTGGCCAGGCGCAGCTGAGCATCGAACAGCTGCCACTGGGCATCCAGCGTATCGCCAAAGCGGACATCGATGCCGCATTCTCCCACCGCCACGATGTCTAAATGTTCGCCGAGTGCGATGTCCAGCGCTTCGATGTCCGCGTCACCTTTCAGCCGATGCGCATCTATAAAGTAGGGGTGAAGCCCCAGACACGCGCTGACGTCATCACGCTGGGCAAGCGCCAGCACGCCGGGCCAGCCACTGCGCGTGGTGCCCGGCACCACAAAGTGGCGCACCCCCGCCGCTTGGGCGCGGGCAAACATCGCGTCGCGATCGTCGTCAAAAGCGGCAAAATCCAAGTGGCAGTGCGCGTCGATTAGCATGGTCACACACCTTAGGGTTTGTCCGAAAAGTCGTCGAGCGCAGGTCAGGCAAGGCAAAAAACAGCGAAAAAGCGCAGTTTACAGCGTGTAAATGAGCATTTTTAGCTGGTTTTTAACACAGCATGGGCAAGCGCAGGCACTTTTCGTACAAAGCCTAGTGCTCGCGCGTGTGCTGGAAGCGCACCTCCGGCCAGCGCTCTTGGGTCATCTGCAGATTGACCCGAGTGGGGGCGATGTAGGTCAGGCAGCCGCCGCCGTCGATAGCCAGATTGGTGCTCGCCTTGCGCTTGAATTCCTCAAGCTTTTTGGCGTCGTCGCAGTACACCCAGCGCGCGGTATGCACGTTGACGCCTTCGTAGATACAGTCAACCTTGTATTCTTCTTTCAGGCGGTGGGCGACCACGTCAAACTGCAGCGAGCCTACCGCGCCCAGAATCAGGTCGTTGTTGTCCACCGGCATAAAGACCTGGGTGGCGCCTTCTTCGGAGAGCTGCTGCAGGCCTTTTTGCAGCGCCTTCATCTTCAGCGGATCCTTTAAGCGCACACGCTTGAACAGCTCAGGGGCAAAGTGCGGAATGCCGGTAAAGCGCATCTCTTCGCCTTGGGTAAAGGTATCGCCGATCTGGATCGTGCCGTGGTTGTGCAGCCCGATGATGTCCCCCGGCCAGGCCTCTTCCACCTGCGAGCGGTCTGCTGCCATGAACGTCAGCGCATCGGCAATTTTCACGTCCTTGCCCAGCCGCACATGGCGCATTTTCATGTTCTTGTCGTACTTGCCCGAGCACACGCGTAAAAAGGCGATACGGTCGCGGTGCTTGGGGTCCATGTTGGCCTGGATCTTGAACACAAAACCCGAAAAGCGTTCGTCGTCGGCGGTCACTTCGCGGGTATCGGTGTCCCGTGACTGCGGCGGCGGCGCGTATTCGACAAAGCCGTCGAGCATTTCACGCACGCCGAAGTTGCCCATGGCGGTACCGAAATACACCGGGGATAGCTCACCTCGGCGATAGGCCTCAAGATCGAATTCGTGGGAAGCGCCGCGCACCAGCTCGACTTCCATGCGCAGCTCTTCGGCCTGGTCTTCGCCGAGCACTTCGTCCACTTCGGGGCTGTCGATCCCTTCGATGCGCTTGTCGTCGGGAATACGCTGCCCCTGCCCCTGGGTGTAGAGGTGAATCACGTCGTTGTAGAGGTGGTATACGCCCTTGAAGTGGCGACCCATGCCAATCGGCCAGGTCATCGGCGCGCACTGGATGTTAAGCACCGTTTCCACCTCGTCCATCACCTCGATGGGGTCGCGGGTATCGCGGTCCATCTTGTTGATGAACGTCAAAATCGGCGTGGTGCGCAAGCGACAGACTTCCATCAGCTTGACGGTACGCGCCTCCACGCCCTTGGCCGCGTCGATCACCATTAACGCCGAATCCACCGCCGTTAGCGTACGGTAGGTATCTTCGGAGAAGTCTTCGTGGCCGGGGGTATCCAGCAGGTTGACCATCCGCCCGCCGTAGGGGAACTGCATCACCGAGGTGGTGACCGAGATACCACGCTCCTGCTCCATCTTCATCCAGTCGGACGTGGCGCTGCGGTCGTTACGCTTGCTCTTGACCGAGCCAGCCATCTGAATGGCATTGCCGAACAGCAGCATTTTTTCGGTAATGGTGGTTTTACCGGCATCGGGGTGCGAAATAATGGCGAAGGTGCGCCGAAGATCGGCCTCGCGCGCGACAATAGCGTCAGACATGGGACTCTCGATTAGACATTCTGAACATTGGACATTCTGAACAATAGGCCGTGTGTAGGCCGCTAGGCCCAGCCAAGGCGCGCATAGTAACGCATAACCGACGAAACGGCATACAGCCGCCCTGTTATAGCGCCGCCGCCCAGATACAAAAACGCCGGCTAAAAAGCCGGCGTTTTCAATATCAACCTAAGCCATTAGGCCCAGCCACTACGCGTAGGTGTTGACCTGAGTGCCCACGCTGCCTTCGGTGGCAAGATCCATCTGGCCGCCGGTAGTGGCGGATTCCAATAGCGCCGTTACCTGCTGCTGCTGATTATCCAGCGACTCCCTGAAGATGTGCATCTGCGCCTGTTGCGCCGTCTGCGCCTGATTCATATACAGCGACTGGCTAACCATATTGCTTATGGAAACATCCATCGCAGACTCCTTGAGTTAAAAATGGTTGACAACTCTTGCTGCCTGCAACAATAGCAAAGCTTTCAACAGCGCGCAAAATGGCGCTACGGCCTAAAACCGGTCGGCGCGAAACGGCGCCATATCAATCGCGGTTTTGTCGCCTTCCATCATGTTAGCCAACAACTCACCGGTAGCCGGCCCCAGGGTGAAGCCCTGATGGCCGTGACCAAACGCCAGCCACAGACCTTTGTGACGATGCGCGGGGCCAATCACGGGCTTCATGTCCGGCAGGCACGGGCGAGCGCCCTTCCACGCCTCGGCGTCGAGGCGCTCACCCAGCGGAAACAGCGTACGCGCGACTTTCTCCGCCGAGGCCAGCTGCTCAACGTGAGCCGGCGAATCCAGATCGTCAAGCTCAGCACCGGTGGTCAGCCGCACGCCGGCATTCATGGGCGCCAGCAGATAGCCCACCTCTGAATCCATCACCCAGTGGTTGAGCCTGGCATTCTCTTTGCTGGCGTAGTGCATGTGGTAGCCGCGTTTCACAAACGTGGGGAAATGATAGCCCAGCGGCTTCAACCAGCGCCCCGCCCAGGGGCCCAGCGCCACGACGACGTCGTCGGCTTCGAGCGTCTGCGTGGCAGTCGTCACGCGCCAGCCGTCCTCCGTTTTCGCCACGTCGGTAATATCATCTTTAAGGAGCTTACCGCCTTGCACTTCAAAGGCGCGCGCATAGGCCGCCACCAACGCGCCGGGGTCGGCAACGGTCCAGGAGTCGAGCCAGTGTATCGCGCCGATAATGTCATCGCTCAGGTCGGGCTCTTTGGCAACGACCGCCTCACGGTCGAGTGCCTTGAAGCGTACATCAAAACGTTGACGCCCTTCCTCGGCCTCTTTCACTCGCTTGTCAAAGCGCGTTTGGCTGCGGAAAAGCTCCAGAAACCCGTTTTTCTGAATCAGCGATTCAGCACCCGCGGCTTCAATCATCGTCGCGTGGGTCTCGAGGCAGCACTTAATCAGCGACGCGTACTCCGGCACAATGTGCTTATACGTCTTGGGTGCGGAGTTCAGCCAATAGCGCAGCAGCGGTGTGGCGGCATGCAGCATGCCAAACGGGCGATAACGGATATCCACGCGCTGGTTGGGCAATACGCCGAGCAGGGTTTTCACATCGCGCGGAAACGCGTAGGGGCGCACGGCCTCGCGCTGAATAATGCCGGCGTTACCAAACGAGGTTTCGCGCCCCGGCTCCCGGCGGTCAATCATCACCACGTCACGCCCGCGTTTGGCCAAATGCCAGGCAATACTGACACCCACCATTCCTGCCCCCAGCACCAGCGTTCGACGCGCCATATCCTGCTCCCCTGAATCTATAGAATAGTTGCCGGCCGCCTTAACCCGGCTGCCAGCAGTATCAATGAGGTTTTACGCGCAGCGAGTGCTGCGCAGCTATAATAAAAAATATCACTAAATATAGCGTTTTTATATAGCCTGATAAGCTCTTTTCAGGGACAAGGACAGCGCAAAATCCTAAAAAATATACGTATATAGAGGAATCGCCCAAACTTATTGACCGACGCACCGCCGCGCACGGCATACGCCAAGCAGCCTTATACCGTATAGGCAAAAGCAGAATGCAGGCAACGATAGAAAACAGGAGAAAACCAAGACGCAAAAACGCTCGCGCAATAGCGAGAGTGCGGGATAAAACGAAAGGGATGACGAATTAATCAGGAAGGAAATCGGTAATGGGGTGGATGATGGGGATCGAACCCACGACCATCGGAACCACAATCCGGGGCTCTACCACTGAGCTACACCCACCACAACCGATTACTGCGCAGACAGCGTTGCTTCGCTGGCTGTTTTACACTTGCTTTAATGGGGTGGATGATGGGGATCGAACCCACGACCACCGGAGCCACAATCCGGGGCTCTACCACTGAGCTACACCCACCATTAAAAGCAATTCTTACAATCTACTTGAGCTGTATTGACACCGGGCTTGCTGCTCAGTGAAAACTGGCGCGCCCAGCAGGAATTGAACCCGCAACCTACGGCTTAGAAGGCCGTTGCTCTATCCGGTTGAGCTATGAGCGCACTGTATATCTGCTAGCAAAAATCACTAGAGCTACGTAAGAGCACTGCACCAAAGCTAACGCTTGGATAAACAAAACGCCAACTTCCACATCAGGCGTGGTCGGGATGGAGGGATTCGAACCCCCGACATCCTGCTCCCAAAGCAGGCGCGCTACCAGGCTGCGCTACATCCCGAACCTGTCACCTATGACGTTACCGCATGGCTCGTCTCAAGCGAGGCTTATACTACTGTTTTCCTATTTAAAGTCAACCAACAACGCCAGATTTATTGTCCGACTTTGCCTTACCGCCCCGGCATGCGAAAATTACCCCATTATTCTCATCTCATCCACGAGGGACTGCACTGATGACTGCCCAACTGATCGATGGTAAAGCCATCGCCGCCGATGTACGCCAGCAGGTTGGCGAGAAGATCGGCGCGCGGTTTAGCGTCGGCGCTCGCGCCCCGGGGCTCGCCGTGGTAATCGTCGGCGGTGATCCGGCGTCGCAAATCTACGTCAAGCACAAGCACCGCGCCTGCGAACAGGCCGGCATTATTTCTTTCCAGCACGAGCTGCCGGCCGACACGCCCCAGCACACGCTGGAAGCGCTGGTCGATACACTCAACGACGACCCCCGGGTCGACGGCATTCTGGTACAGCTGCCCCTGCCCGAACACCTGAATGCCCGCCCGATCCTTGAGCGCATTCTTCCGCACAAGGACGTCGACGGCTTTCACCCCTACAACCTTGGCCGTCTGGCTCAGCGCATTCCCGCGCTGCGTCCGTGTACGCCCAAAGGCATCATGACGCTGCTGGAAAAAAGCGGCCTGCCGGTACGCGGACTGGACGCCACGGTGATCGGCGCCTCCAATATTGTCGGCCGTCCGATGGCTCTCGAGCTGATGCTTGCCGGCTGCACCACCACGGTATGCCACCGCTTTACGCAAAACCTGGAAGAACACGTGCGCCGCGCGGACGTGCTGGTCGTGGCCGTAGGCAAGCCGGGGCTGGTCAAGGGCGAATGGACCAAGCCCGGCGCCATCGTCATCGACGTGGGCATCAACCGTCAGGACGACGGCAAGCTGACCGGCGACATCGACTTTGACACCGCGGCAGAGCTTGCCGGTCACATTACCCCGGTCCCCGGTGGCGTCGGCCCGATGACGGTGGCCACGCTGCTGGAAAACACCCTCGAAGCGGCGGAACTGCACGACCCATCCAGCGCATACCACGAACCCGAGCCGGCATAGCCCGCAAGAATAGCCCGAATGAATAGCCCGAGCGAGTAGCCAAAGGAGAACGCCTTGCAGCGTATTGGAATCATTGGCGCGATGGCGCAGGAAGTCAGCATTCTGGCCAGCCAACTGGAAAACGCCGAGCGCCATGAGCACGCCGGCGGCATCTTTTATACCGGCCGCCGCCACGGCCTCGACGTGGTGATACTGCAATCCGGCATTGGCAAGGTAAATGCTGCGGTCGGCACCGCCGTGCTGCTTGAGCAATATCGCGTGGACGCCATCATCAACACCGGCTCGGCGGGCGGTTTTGCCAGCGACATGCGCATCGGCGACGTTGTCGTATCGGATGAAGTACGCCACCACGATGTTGACGTCACCGCCTTCGGCTACGAATTCGGTCAGGTGCCGGGCATGCCCGCCGCTTTTGAAGCCGATGCCGGCCTGCGCCAGATCGCCCGACACGCCGTCAAGGCGCTCGACGAAGTGGGTGTCCGTGAGGGACTGATTGCCACCGGCGACAGCTTCATGGCCGACCCCGCGCAAGTAGACGCCACCCGCGCACGCTTTCCGTCGATGCTTGCCGTGGACATGGAAGCCGCCGCCATCGCTCAGGCCTGCCACCTGTTTAGCTGCCCGTTCGTGGTCATTCGTGCACTTTCCGACATTCCCGGCAGCGGCGACAACCACCTCTCGTTTGAGAAATTTCTCGAACTGGCCGCCCAGCGCTCCTCGCGCATGGTCGACCAGATTCTACGCCAGCTGGCTGACGCATGAGGCGTGAGGCGTGAGGCGCTTTTAAACCGCTTTAGCGCACCAGCTTCCAGTTCAGGGTTTCGCCAGCTTTCATCGGCACAATGCGATGCCCGCCGGCGTAGGCATAGCTTTCCGGCAGCTGCCAGTCGCGCCGCTCAAGGGTGACCTTGCCGGTGTTGCGTGCAAGGCCATAGAAGTCGGCGCCGTTATGACTGGTAAAGGCTTCCAGTTTATCCAGCGCGCCAGCCTGTTCAAACACCGTGGCGTAAAGCTCAACCGCTGCCGGGGCGCTAAACACGCCGGCACAGCCGCAGGCGGATTCTTTATCGCCCTGGGCGTGAGGGGCGCTGTCAGTGCCGAGGAAAAACTTCGTGCTGCCTGACGTCACCGCGTTTACCAACGCCTGACGGTGGCGCTCGCGCTTGAGGATCGGCAGGCAGTAATAGTGCGGACGAATCCCGCCGACGAGCATATCGTTACGGTTCAGCAGCAAATGTTGCGGCGTCACGGTGGCCGCCACGTTGTCACCCGCCCCCAGCACAAAATCCGCCGTCTGCGCCGTAGTAATGTGCTCGCACACCACTTTCAGGCTGGGGTGGCGTTTTAACAGCGGCGCCAGCACCCGCTCGAGAAACACCGCCTCGCGGTCGAAAATATCGACATCCGCATCAGTCACTTCGCCGTGTACCAAAAGCGGCATCCCCGACTCGGCCAGTGCGGCAATGGTCGCATCGCACCCGGCCAGATCGGTCACGCCCGACGCCGAGTTGGTGGTGGCCCCCGCCGGATACAGCTTGACGGCCTTGACCACGCCGCTTTGCCGGGCGCGTTCGATCTCCTCGGACGGTGTAGTATCCGTCAAATACAGCGTCATCAGCGGATCAAAGTCAGCACCCTCCGGCAGCGCGGCCAGAATCCGCTCGCGGTAGGCCACGGCCTGTTCAGTGGTCGTCACCGGCGGCTTGAGGTTGGGCATGATGATCGCCCGCCCCATCTGTGCGGCGCTATAAGCGACCGTCGCGTCAAGCACGGCGTCGTCGCGCAGGTGCAAATGCCAGTCGTCCGGGCGGGTCAGGGTAATGGCGTCCACAGGCTTTCCTCTCAGGCGTTGAATACGCCAGTGTTAGCATTAATGCTAACACTGGCGTGTTTAATAATCGGGCGGCCAGAGTATAACGCATCGACATTCCAGATAAATCGCAGAGAAAACCACACGCCGCGCCGCGCACAGAACGCGCCAAGTGGCGTATCATTGGCGGTCGTTCGGGTACCAGGGATTTACTTTATGCATAACGTGCGCCGCTACGCCGATGTTGTGGCCGGCCTTGAAGGCCTGATGTGGCTAGGCCTTGGCTGGTCGATTTCACTCTCGGTTTATCAGGGCAGCAGCGAACCGACGCTGGCTGCCGTGCTGCTTATCGGCACCGTCACTTTCTTCAGCTGGGTGCACCGGCCGCTGCGTTTTCTGCTGCGCCGCTACCACGTACGCAAACGCCGCACGGATATGTGGGTCCATCTGCTGGCGCTGCCGCTGCTGCTGGCCATGGCGCTCTACCTGATATTCGACGCCATATTCGGTGGCGCCTGGCTACCGCCGAAAATGCTCGTCGTCAACGTGCTCGCCAGCGCCGGCTGGCTGACGTTCATGGTGACGCTGTTCATCAGGTTCCTGATCCACGGTGTCAAAAACAACGGTTTCAAAAACAGTAGCGCCAAAAATAACAGTTCCAAAAGCAACGGTTCCCAAGACAACAGCACGAGCTGATCCTTATGCCCACCGAGCTTCCCCTGCCGCTGTCCACGCCCAACCGCAACCTGGTACGCCTGACCATCGTGCGTGGCATTACCTGGACGGGCTTTTTACTCGCCATTATTGTGGGGGTGGAGCTACTCGGCTTTGAAATGACCGTGCCGGCCGTAGTCAGCGTAGTAATTGCCATGGGTGCGCTCAACATCGCCACCTGGTGGCGGTTGGGACGCCCCCGGGACGTGGAGCACACCGAATACCTGCTGCACCTGCTGGCTGACATCGCCGGGCTGACGCTGCTGTTTTACTTTACCGGCGGCGCGACCAATCCGTTCATCACCTATTATCTGGTGCCGGTCACCATTGCCGCCGCCACGCTGCCTTGGTGGCACACCTGGGTGATTGCCGCCTGCGCCATGGCCGGCTACAGCTTTCTGATGTTTTATTACCATCCGATTCCGCAGCTGCATATGATCGGCAACTCCACGCTCAGTCTGCACATTCTGGGTATGTGGCTGAACTTCGGCCTTTCGGCGGGGCTGGTGACGTTTTTTATCTACAAGATGGCCCACGCGCTAAGGCGCCGCGACCGTGCACTCTCGCGCACCCGTGAAGCGGCGCTGCGCAATGAGCAGGTGCTCGCCGTTGCCACCCAGGCCGCCGGCACCGCCCACGAACTGGGCACGCCGCTGTCTACCATGGCGATACTGCTCAACGAAATGGAAAACGAAACCGACCATGGCACGCCCCTGCATCAGGACGTCACGCTTTTGCGCCAGCAGGTCGATATCTGCAAGTCGCGCTTGCAAAACCTGGTGGCCAGCGCCGACCGCCGGCGCATGGCCGAGCCTGAAATACTCGACGGCGCCACCTGGCTGTCCGGCGTGGTGCAGCGCTGGCTGGTGCTGCGCCCTGATGTCAGCCACCGCCTGACGGTAACCGAGCACCGCGGCCGCCCCTGGTTGGCGGTAGATGCGACGCTGGATCAGGCGCTGACCAACCTGCTCAATAACGCCGCCGATGCCAACCCGGAAGACATTGCCATCAGCCTTGAATGGCAGGATGACAGCGTGGTGATCGACATCCGCGATCACGGCCCCGGCGTCGAACTCGCCATTGCCGACCAGCTGGGCGAGACCTTTGTCTCGACCAAAAGCAAGGGCATGGGTATCGGGCTCTTTTTGACCCACGCGACCATCAACCGCTTTGGCGGCGGCGTCAGCCTGTATAATCATCCGGATGGCGGTACGCTGACCGAAGTCACGTTACCGCACAGCATGCCGCCCACCGCCTGGCGATGACGCGGCGCCGGGTGCAAGATCAACATCAGTCGAGGACATTATGCCAACGCCTGCACAACGCCTGTTAATCATCGATGATGACGAAATGTTCTGCCATGTGCTCAGCCGCGCGCTGAGCCGGCGCGGCTTTGAGGTCAGCGTCGCCCATGACGCCGATCAGGCGCTGGCGCTGGCCGTTGAGCTTAAACCCACCATGGCCACGCTGGACCTCAAGCTGGAGCACAGCTCGGGGTTGAAGCTGCTGCCCGATTTGCTCGCCGCGGTGCCCCAATGCCGCGTTGTGGTGCTCACCGGCTACTCAAGCATCGCCACGGCGGTTGAAGCGATCAAGCTGGGCGCGGCCAACTATCTGTGCAAGCCGGCCGACGCCGACGACGTGCTGGGAGCCTTCGAGCACCAGCAGGGTGATCCCGATACCGAAGTCGCTGACAACCCACCCTCGGTCAACCGCATTACCTGGGAGCACATCCAGAAGGTGCTGCAGGAACACGACGGCAATATTTCCGCCACCGCCCGAGCGCTGGGCATGCACCGGCGCACGCTGCAGCGCAAGCTGCAAAAGCGCCCGGTACGGCGCTAGGCGTCGTCTACTGCGGGCTGCATCAGCCGTGCCATCAGCTGCTGCGCCAGCCGTGTGGCTTCCTGCATGCTGCCAAGCTCGCTTAAATCATCCAGCACACGCCGCTGATACCACGCCTGCTGACCAAACGCATGACGCTCCAGCCGGTAGTCACCAGAAGGCAGCGCCAGCACGTGCTCATTGGCTGCCGGTGTTTCAGCAGCATGGTTCACCGCGCCATTCTCAAGGGGCAACGCCACCAGCCACAGCGCGCAGGGCGTGATCAGCGCGCCGGCCAGCATCGCTACGCCGCCCTCGTCGCTCAGGCGCTGAAAACACAGCGCATCCACCCCCAGATGCGGGTTGTAGCAGGCCAACTGCTTGAGCGCGACCAGGTGTTCGTCGCGATACGCCCGCGCCATATCGGCCAACATGGCGTATTCTTCGCCGCTCGGCGTTGCTGCGTGCATCCAGACGTCTCCCGTGACAGTGGGTTAAGCGTGTTTTGAAACGATTCGGGGCCACATGATAACGCGGCTTAATCGCCTGTGTAGCAGAGTTCTATTGGAGGCTGGAGCGCGACTGCGTCACAATAGGCACAAAATAGTTCGAATCCAATACAGGAGTCATGAGCATGTTTGTGGTTATCTATGGGCGCTTATCCTGCCCGTTCTGCGTACGCGCCAAAATGCTGGCCGAACAGCTCGAAAAAAGCGGCCAGATCGACGGCGTGCGCTACGTTGATATGCCGTCTGAAGGCATCACCAAAGCCGATATTGCCAAACTCGCCGGCAAGCCTATACAGACGGTGCCCCAGGTGTTTGTGGATCAGCAACATATCGGCGGTTTTACCGAATTTGATCAGTTCGTCAGCCGCCACCCTGCGCTAAGTGCCTGACACGGCGTCTCGCGCCCTTCATGCATCTCCTGTTATATTCTTCCTGCTATCGGGGCAGCGTCCTCGCTTCAACGCTGCCATCGGGCCGCTTGACGACAGGATAAATTGCTGCAGGGTAAACGAGTATGCCAATTGCTATCGGGCTGGTCAGCATCCTGCTGCTGGCCTGCAACACGCTGTTCTGGGCGCTGCCGTTAATCGGGCTCACACTGGTCAAAATCCTTGCGCCTCGCACGCTTCAGCCGGCGGTACTCAAGGGCCTTAACGCCATTGCCCTCAACTGGATCGGCTTTAACCTCTGGTGGATGCGCCATTGGCTCAAGCCCTCGCTCAGCGCCTCAGTGCCCGACGGACTAAGCCCGGACAAATGGTGGCTGGTGATATCCAACCACCGCAGCTGGACCGATATTTTCATGCTGCTGATGGTGCTGCACCGCCGGGTGCCCATGCCGCGCTTTTTTCTCAAGACCCAGCTGATCTGGATTCCCGTGGTGGGACTGGCCTTCTGGGCGCTTGAGTTCCCGTTCATGCGCCGTTACAGCCGCGAGCAAATGGCGCAGAACCCCAAACTGGCCGAGACCGACCGCCGCGCCACCGAGCGCATGTGTCAGCGCGCCCGTCACCAGCCCATTGCCATCTTTAATTTTCTCGAAGGCACGCGCTTTGCCCCGGCCAAGCGCGAGGCGCAGCAACGCCACGATCCACACGGCGCGTATCGCCACCTGCTGAAACCCAAGGCCGGCGGCGTGGCCCAGGTACTCAGCTTGCTCGGTGATCGGCTTGACGGCATTGTGGATGTCACTATCAGCTATGCCGATCCCGCGCCCAGCTTCTGGCGGTTTTTATGCGGTCAGGAAGCCCCGGTCACGCTAACCGCACGCAAACTCGACATACCCGCCTGGATGCACAGCGCACCCAACCACGCCGACCCGCAGCACAAGGAACGCTTCCACTTATGGATCAATGCACTCTGGCAGGAAAAGGATCGCCAGCTGGACGCACAGCTTGGCGGCGCTACCGGACGCTAGGCGTCACCATGCTACTGCTCTGCCTGTTGGCGGGCTGTGCCACTGACTCAACAAACGCAACGCCTGCCAAGACCGCCAGCTCGACCAGCCTTGGCGGGCACTGGGTGAGCATCCAGCGCGGCGATACGCTGGGCGTACTGGCCAAACGTGCCGGCGTGCCATTGGTGCGCCTGAAGCGCTTCAACCCCGGCGTGCGCGCACGCAAGCTGGAGGTCGGCCAGCGCATTCTGGTGCCGACCCGCCGCGAACGCGCGCCGTCGGGCGGGCCTTACCGCTATCAGATACGCCCGGGTGATACCTACACCGGTGTTGCACGGCATTTTGGCGCAAGGGCCAGCCGCCTTCAGGCTGCCAACCCCGGTGCATCGCCAAGCGCGCTGCGCGTCGGCCAGCTGATCAAGGTACCTCTGGCAGGTGCTTCAAGTGCCAGCAAGAGCCCAACGCGGCAGGCCACGTCGTCATCCACCCGGACGTCGCCCGCCAACACGTCAGCGCTGCCCTCTTCGGCCGGCAGCTGGCCGTGGCCGCTGGATGATTACCGCGTAGTGCGCCGCTACGGCAAGGATGACCGCGACCGCCTGCAGCCCATGCTACTGGCCGCCCAGCAAGGCGACGAAGCTCAGGCCGTCGCCCCCGGTGAAGTCAGCTTTGCCGACACCATGCGCCAGCTGGGCCAGGTGGTCATTGTCCACCACGACAACAACCTGCAAAGCGTTTATGCGCTGTGCGACAAGGTCAGCGTCAGCACGGGACAGCAGGTAAAAGCCGGCGATGCGCTGTGCCGCATCGCGCAAAACGAAGACAGCGGGCGCTTTGTTCTGCTGTTTGACCTGCGCCGTAACGGCAAGCCCATTGATCCTGACCGGCTGCTGAATTAACCCCGCTCATATAGCGCTCTAAAAGGCTGTTTAACGCGGTTAAAATAATGCGCTCACAAAAATACGCCCCGCACGGGAATTCCGTGCGGGGCGATAGGTTGTACCAGTCTATTGGCCGACTCAGCGCGACGCTTTTAGTTAACTAGCCACAGCGCGTTTAACCACGAAAGTGCCCCGGTGCGACAAACGGCATTTTCGTTACGATCATGGCGCGTTTTTTACCCCGCACCAACGCAAACACCTGAGACTCCGGCGGCTCAAACTCGCGCTCGACGTAGCCCATGGCCACCGGCTTGCCCACGATGGGGCCAAAACCGCCGGAGGTTACCACGCCAATTTCTTTATCCGCGTCGTCCACCAGCACAGCGCCTTCGCGTACCGGCGCCTTGCCTTCGCCCAGCAGCCCGACCCGCTTGCGCGTGTGATCCCTGGCATCGATCTGATGCAAAATCACATCCGCGCCGGGAAAGCCGCCCGGGCGCTCACCGCCGTGGCGCCGCGGCTTGCTAACGGCCCAGATCAGACCGGCTTCCACCGGCGTGGTCTCGGCGCTCATGTCGTGGCCGTACAGGCACAGGCCGGCTTCCAGACGCAACGAGTCGCGCGCACCCAGGCCGATGGCCTCTACTTCCGGCTCGGCCAGCAGGCGCCGGGCGATGGCCTCGGTGGCCTCGGCACGCATGGAGAGCTCGAATCCGTCTTCGCCGGTATAGCCGCAGCGGCTGATCCACACGTCTTCACCCTCCAACTCAAAGCGGGCGTGCTGCATGAACACCAGTTCGCAGGCCGCCGGACACAGCCGCGCCATGACATCTTTGGCCTCGGGGCCCTGCAGCGCCAGCAGGCCGCGGTCCAGATATTCAATCTCGTGAGTCTCACCCAGATTGGCGCGCAGGTGCGCCAAGTCCTGATCCTTGCACGCCGCGTTGACCACCAGATAAAAATGATCGCCGGCGTTGACCATCATCAGGTCGTCAAGAATCCCGCCCTCGTTGCTAGTGAAGATGCCGTAGCGCTGGCCGCCAGTCTTGAGATCGACAAGGTTCGCGGGAATCAGCGTTTCCAGCGCCTCGGCCACGTTATCGCCGGAGATGTTGATCTGCCCCATGTGCGAGACGTCAAACAGCCCACAGTGGGCGCGAGTATGCTCATGCTCTTTCTTGACGCCCAAGGGATACTGAACGGGCATTTCATAGCCGGCAAAGGGCACCATTTTTGCCCCCAGCTCGCAGTGCAGGTCAAAAAGCGGCGTATGTTTGGGTTCGGTCATGCAGCGTTCCTCATCTGGCACGTTCATGCGTGAATTGGCATGCGTATCGTTTCATACGTCTGGTTTCATACATATTGTTTCATACTTGGCAACAAAAACCGGGAAGCCACCCTTGGGTGCCTTCCCGGCTGTAAAGGCGCGTTCAGCATAACATTGCCACGCGCCGTCGTGCTGGTGGCCCGCGACTGGCCAGAGCAGACTTACGACTTATCGTGATCCAGCTCTTCTCCCGGACGAATATCTTCGCCGTTGAAGTAGGCTTTGGCCAGCTTGAACACTACCGGCGACAACAGCGCCAGTGCGATCAGGTTGGGAATCGCCATCAACGCGTTGAAGGTATCCGCCATCAGCCAGATGAAGCCCAGATTGGCCATGGCGCCCAGCGGAATCGCCAGCACGAACGCCACGCGGTACAGCGGAATCGAACGCGCACCGAACAGGAACTGGCAGCACTTCTCGCCGTAAAACGACCAGCCCAGAATCGTGGTAAAGGCAAAGATGGCCAGCGCCACGGAGACGATTTCGTTACCAAAGCCCGGCAGCGCCGAATCAAACGACATCGCGGTCAGCGAGGCGCCGGCTTCACCGGTTTCCCATACCGATGCCGTCAGGATGACCAGCGCGGTGATGGTACACACTACAATGGTATCGATGAACGTGCCCAGCATCGCAATCAGGCCCTGACGCACGGGGTTTTTGGTCTTGGCCGCCGCGTGAGCGATTGGCGCACTACCCAGACCCGCTTCGTTGGAGAACACGCCGCGTGCCACACCAAAGCGTACCGCCGCCATCACTGCCGCGCCGGCAAAGCCGCCCAACGCCGCGTGCGGGTTAAAGGCGTAGTAGAAAATCATGCCCAGCGTATCGATCAGCTGATCGGCATTGATCACCAGCACGATGAGGCCGCCGATGATGTAGGCAATGCCCATGACCGGTACCAGCTTGCCCGCCACCTTGGCGATACGCTTGATACCACCGAGAATCACCGCGCCGGAAAGCACCATGATGACGATACCGGTCAGCCATGCGGGAACGCCGAAAGTGGAGTCCATGGCATCGGCGACCGAGTTGGACTGCACCGTGTTACCGATACCAAACGCCGCAACCGCACCGAAGAAGGCAAACGCGCCGCCCAGCCACAGCCACTTTCTGCCCAGACCGTTCTTGATGTAGAACATCGGCCCGCCAACGTGATAGCCGGTGCTGTCAGTTTCACGGTAGCGCACCGCCAACACCGCTTCGGCAAATTTGGTGGCCATGCCCACCAGCGCGGTAATCCACATCCAGAAGACCGCCCCCGGCCCCCCCAGGGCAATCGCGGTGGCTACACCGGCGATGTTACCCGTGCCGATGGTCGCTGAAAGCGAGGTCATCAGCGCGTTGAACGGTGAAATCTCGCCGTCATCGTCGGTTTTTGCCTGCCCTTTGGGCGTTTTCGCGTCACGCCCTTCCCATAGCAGTTTAAAGCCGGTGCCGAGCTTCCTGATGGGCATTGCTTTCAAGCCTGCCTGCAGGTAAAGGCCCACGCCCAACAGCAGGATCAGCATCAAGGGGCCCCACACGACCCCGTTTATCGCCTGAAAGACGCTGCTTAGTGTTTCCATTGTTATTCTCCTTAATGCCCTTTGGCGCTATGTCGCATTAGAATTGTAAGCGGGCAACTTGCGTTGGATGCTGGCAGCCCAATACCACCGGCGCGCATTTATTCTGGTTGTCTGCGCGGATGTTGTCACGCACGGATTTCAACGTTTAACCGCTTGAATACGCAGCTTATTCGACTTATGTAGTATATATTTATGCGCAACAGCGACTACAGCAGTAAAAAATACTGCGCATGCACCATCACGGGCAATACGCTAAAGCAACTCGGGCCAGACGCCTAGAGCCAACAAGCAATTTGTTTCCCTTGGCAAACGCGGTAACATGGCGCCACTTTATCTTCTTATGAGGGAGCGTCTCGCGCGTTGCACGCGCGTGTAGAAACGTGCCTCCTCACCCGCTGACGACAGGAAAGCAGAATGAGCCAAGTTCCCGCGAATCGCCACTACGCTGAAAGCCACGAATGGGTCCTCGACAACGGCGACGGCACCGTTACCGTTGGCATCTCCGATCACGCTCAGGAAGCACTGGGCGACGTCGTGTTTGTCGAGCTGCCGGACGTCGGCCAGACGCTGGCCAAGGGCGACGAGTTCGGCGTTATCGAGTCGGTAAAAGCCGCCTCTGACCTGTACGCGCCGATCAGCGGCGAAATTGTTGAAATCAACGAAACGCTGGAAGATTCGCCGGAAAACGTCAACGAAGCGCCCTACGAAGACGGCTGGATCATGAAAGTCCGTCTGGACGGCGCCGTTGAAGGGCTGCTGGACGCCGATGCCTATAAGGCCACTATCGACGCCGACGCATAACCTCCGCTGCCGTCTGCCTGCCTGCGGGCAGGCATTTTTCGCGCGCCCGCCCGGCTTTTCTTTTCGTCTGGAATACCCCTTATGTCCGAGTTTTCTTTAAAGCAGCCCTCTCTAAAGCGCTCACAGGCCACGCCTCGCCTGGCTGAGCTGGCCGATCACGATGCGTTTATCCAGCGTCATAACGGCCCCGGCACTGACGACGTCAACGCCATGCTGAACGCGCTGGATATGCCGAGTATGGCCACGCTGATCGACAAGACGGTGCCTAGCGATATTCGCCTGGCCCGTGAGCTGGACGTAGAAGAGCCGCGCAGCGAAGCCGAAGCGCTGGAGTATCTCGCCGGGCTGGCCCGCCAGAACCGCGTCGCGCGCAACTTTATCGGCCAGGGCTACTACGGCACGCACATGCCCGCCGTGATTCAGCGCAACGTGCTGGAAAATCCCGGCTGGTATACCGCCTACACCCCGTATCAGCCGGAAATCTCCCAGGGCCGGCTGGAAGGCCTGCTGAATTTCCAGCAGATGGTGATGGACCTGACCGGCATGGAACTGGCCAACGCCTCGCTACTGGACGAAGCCACCGCCGCCGCCGAAGCCATGGCGCTGTGCAAGCGGGCCAACAAGAAGAACAAGTCCAACGCGTTTTTTGTCGCCGACGACGTCTTCCCGCAGACGCTCGACGTGCTCAAGACCCGTGCCGAGTTCTTTGGCTTTGAGCTGATCATCGCGCCGGCCGAAGCCATCGCCGAGCACGACGTCTTCGGCGCGCTGCTGCAATACCCCGGCAACGGCGGCGAAGTACGCGATCTCAAGCCGCTGCTGAGCGCCGCCGCCGAGCGCGGCACCATGACCAGCGTCGCTACTGATCTACTCAGCCTGGTGCTGCTGAAAGAGCCCGGCGCACTGGGTGCCGACATCGTCGTGGGCAACTCCCAGCGCTTTGGCGTGCCCATGGGCTTTGGCGGCCCACACGCGGCGTTTTTTGCCACTACCGACAAGCTCAAGCGCTCGATTCCCGGGCGTATCATCGGCGTCTCCAAAGACAGCCGTGGCCAGACCGCGCTGCGCATGGCAATGCAGACCCGCGAACAGCATATCCGCCGCGAGAAGGCCACCTCGAACATCTGCACCGCGCAGGCGCTGCTGGCCAACATCGCCGGGTTTTATGCCGTTTACCACGGTGCTGACGGGCTGCGGAAAATCGCCCGGCGCGTGCATCGCCTGACCACGATTCTAGCGCGCGGGCTCACGCAAGCCGGCGTCACGCTTGCCCACGACAGCTTCTTTGACACCCTGCGCCTGACCGGCGTCGATACCGGCAGCATTCACGGCCGGGCGATGAACGCCGACGCCAATCTGCGTCACTTTCTCAATGACGCTAAAGGTGACAACGGCGATATCGGCATCAGTCTGGACGAAACCAGCACCGCCCAGGACGTCACCCTGCTGTGGGATATTCTGCTGGGCGACGAGCACGGCCTGTCAGTCGCCGCGCTGGACGACACCATCGCCGCCAGCGACGACAGCGGCATTCCCGCCGCGTGCCAGCGCGAAAGCGATTTTCTGACTCACCCGACGTTTACCCGCTATCGCAGCGAAACCGAAATGCTGCGCTACCTGAAGCGTCTGGAGAACAAGGATTTATCGCTGACCCACGCGATGATTCCGCTGGGCTCTTGCACCATGAAGCTCAACGCCACCAGCGAGATGATTCCCGTGTCGTGGCCGGCGTTTTCGAATCTGCATCCGTTCGCCCCGCGTGATCAGGTCACCGGCTACCAGCAGATGATTGACGAGTTGGCCGCGTTTCTGGTGGAAATCACCGGCTACGACCATATTTCCATGCAGCCCAACTCGGGCGCCCAGGGCGAATACGCCGGCCTGCTGGCCATCCGCCGCTACCAGGCCGCTCAGGGTCAAGCGCACCGCGACGTCTGCCTGATTCCCAGCTCCGCCCACGGCACCAACCCTGCGTCCGCGGCGATGCTGGGCATGAAGGTGGTGGTCACCGAGTGCGACGTCGACGGCAACGTCGATCTGGACGACCTCACCGCCAAGGCCGAGCAGTACAGCGAACGTCTGGCCGCGGTGATGATCACCTACCCCTCCACCCACGGCGTGTTTGAAACCCACGTCCGCGCGGTGTGCGACGTCATCCACCTCCACGGCGGGCAAGTCTACGTCGATGGCGCCAACATGAATGCCCAGGTCGGCCTCTCGCGCCCCGGCGACTTCGGCGGCGACGTCTCGCACTTGAACCTGCACAAGACGTTCTGCATTCCCCACGGCGGCGGCGGTCCGGGCATGGGCCCCATCGGCGTCAAAGCCCATCTGGCACCTTTTGTTGCCAACCACTGCGTAACGCCCATCGACGGCGTTGAGCCCTCCAGCACCGCCGTCGCGGCGGCCGCGTTTGGCAGCGCCTCGATCCTGCCGATCTCGTGGGCATACATCAAAATGATGGGCGCGCGCGGCCTGCGCGAAGCCACCGAGCTTGCCATTCTCAACGCCAACTACATCGCCAAGCGGCTGGAAGACCACTTCCCGATCCTGTATCGCGGCGCCAACGGCACCGTGGCGCACGAGTGCATCATCGACGTGCGCCCGCTGAAAAGCGCCTCGGGGATCAGCGAAGAAGACGTCGCCAAGCGCCTGATGGACTACGGTTTCCACGCGCCGACCATGTCGTTCCCGGTACCGGGCACGCTGATGATCGAGCCCACCGAGTCCGAATCGCGCTACGAGATCGACCGCTTCTGCGACGCGATGATTGCCATCCGCGACGAAATCGGCCGGGTAGAAAACGGCGAATGGCCGCTAGAGAACAACCCGTTGGTCAACGCGCCGCACACCATGGCCGACGTGGCCGACGCCGAGTGGGCACACCCCTACTCCCGCGAACTTGCCGCCTTCCCCACCGAGGCGGTCAAGGCAGGCAAATACTGGCCGGCCGTCAACCGGGTCGATAACGTCTCTGGCGACCGCCAGCTGATTTGCTCCTGCCCGAGCATCGATGAGTATCGCGACTAAACCCGCAACGCTCAACGAAAGCTGAACCCAAACGCCCCGCCGGCACTGAGCAACAGGCCGCGGGGCGTTTTTTTGTCATTCATGCCGACTCGGGTCAGCTCAGCCGCTGCTCCTTGAAGCCTTCCAGCAGTTTCGCGTAACGCCTGGGCATCGCTGCACCGCGCCGATGCACCAGATATAAAAGCTCATCCACCGAACGCTCAAGGCTCAGCTCCTTGACCTGGCGCTGCCAGGGCGACGTTTCCAGCACCAGCCGCGATACCACGGTAAACCCCAGCCCCCGCGCGACGGCGTCCAGCACCATGCTGACTTCGTTGGTAAAGCCCTGATGACGAAAATGCACCATCGAGCGAAACGCCTCGGGGTAGTTTTCGCGCAGTAGCGTGGTGGCCTGACTGATGCCATCGTAATAGTTGATAAAACCGATACCCATCAGGTCAGACAGCGTGCTTCCGGCAAAATCCGCGGGCACCACCAGGCACAGCGGCTCTTTATGCCACAGCGTGCAGGTCAGATCCGGGCTTTTCACCGCGTCGGTGACGATCCCCACGTCGTAGCGGCCGCTGATCAGGTCCCCCACGATTTCGTGATTAAAGGCAAAGCTGTAGTTGACCGTCAGGTTGGGATGCATCTGCTGCTGGCCGAGAATATACGGGTAGAGCATCAGCCCCACGCTGCCCGGCGAGGCAATGCGGCACTCACCGCTATCCAGCGAGTCGTCGTCCAGCCCGTGGCGAAACTGCTCGTGCTCGGCAAATAGTTTGAGCGCATAGTCGTAAGTGCGCCGCCCCTGTTCGGTGAGCGTAAAACGCCGCCCATGGCGTTCCAGCAACGGCTTGCCGAGGTAGGCTTCCAACTTGCGGATATGCTGGCTGACGCCCGGCTGGGTCATCTCCAGCCGCTGAGCCGTGCGAGTAAAACTGCCCGTTTCCACCAGCATGATATAGGTGCGGAAATAGTGCGCGTTAAACATGGCGATAAAAACAGTGCTGGAAACCAAAACAGTGCTGGAAACTGTGGTGAGGCATGATCAAAGCCGTCCTGCGTTGCCCATTAAATGCCGGCCATGTTAGCACACTGCCGGCAGCGCCCGGCGTGCGCTGTATCACTCCGGGGAGCATGGTAATATAGGCCACAAACCTTAACGTCAGGACTCAATGCCAGGATGGACAGCCCCACGATGAGCGACACCGTCACAAAACGCCCGACGCTTTCCAGCATCATTTCGCCGGAAGGCAGCCTTGAAGTGCTCTCGCAACACGAGGTGAATCGGCTCAAGCGCACCTCGAAGACGGGGTTGCACGATTTACTCCGCCGCTGCTCGCTGGCCGTGCTTAACAGCGGCATGCCCACCGATGACAGCCTGGCGCTGCTGGAAGCCTACAAGGATTTCGATATCGAAGTGCTGCAGCAGGATCGCGGCATTCGCCTCAAGCTGACCAACGCCCCGGCCGAAGCCTTTGTTGACGGGCGCATGATTCGCGGCATCCGCGAGCATCTCTCGGCGGTGATCCGCGATATCGTCTACGTGTATAACGAAATCCAGCAGCACAACCGCTTTGACCTTGCCACCGCGGAAGGTACTACCAACGCGGTGTTTCATATTCTGCGCAAGGCCGGCACGCTCAAGCCCAGCCGCGACCCCAGCCTGGTGGTGTGCTGGGGCGGGCACTCGATCTCGCGCGAAGAGTACGAATATACCAAGGACGTTGGCTATCAGCTGGGCCTGCGCGACCTCGACATCTGCACCGGCTGCGGCCCCGGTGCAATGAAAGGCCCGATGAAAGGCGCCAATCTCGCCCACGCCAAGCAGCGCCGCAGCGACAGCCGCTACCTGGGGATTTCCGAGCCCGGCATCATCGCCGCCGAGTCGCCCAATCCCATCGTCAACGAACTGGTGGTCATGCCGGATATCGAAAAGCGCCTGGAGGCCTTCGTGCGCCTCGGCCACGGTATTATCGTGTTTCCCGGTGGCGTCGGCACGGCGGAAGAGATCCTTTACCTGCTGGGCATCCTGCTGCATCCGGAAAACGCCGACATGCCCTACCCGCTGATTCTGACCGGGCCGGCCAGCTCTGCGGATTACTTCAACAAGATCGACGAATTTCTGGTGTACACCCTGGGCGAGGGTATTCGCCGCTACTACACCATCATCACCGGCAACCCGGCCGACGTAGCTCGCAACATGCGCCAGGGCATCGATGACATCACCGAGTTTCGCCGCACCCATCAGGACGCCTTCTACTATAACTGGCGCCTGACCGTCGCGCGGGACTTCCAGGCGCCCTTCGAGCCCAGCCACGCTGCCATGCAAAGCCTCAAGCTGCATCGCCAGCAGCCCACCCACGAGCTTGCGGCCAACTTGCGCCGGGCGTTTTCGGGCATCGTCGCGGGTAACGTCAAGGAAGACGGCATTCGCGCCATTGCTGCCCACGGTCCGTTCGAACTCAGCGCCGAACCCGCGCTGATGCAAAAGCTCGACGCCCTGCTCACCTCGTTTGTCGCCCAGGGGCGCATGAAGCTCGACGGCCAGCCCTACACACCCTGTTATGTTCTTAAATAGCGTGTTCTGGAATAACGTGCCCTTGAATAACATGTTTTTAAATAACGGCGCTTGAATAGCAGTACTTGAATACAGCCGGTGCGAGCGAGTATCGGCCCTTGGCAACAATAACCGGCGGGTCAAACTCGCCAGATGGTCTTTAGCGGCCAGTCAGCTAAAGTAACAACAAGAGGTGTCACGACAAGACGACACAACGGGGCACAAGGACGAAACGCCGCTCGCCGGCAGGAGGAGTACAACATGCCTAATCTGATACAGATGGATTACCCCAGCGTGTGGGACGATCTGCTGAAAGAATCACAGCGCTGGGTGAGTGAGGAATATCCCGCGCTGGACAGCCAGCAGGCCGCTGAAAAAGCGCTCGGTGACTGTTTCCCGCGGTTTCTGCTCGCGTGTTTTGGCCAGGAAGTTCGCCAGACCCGCGCCGCGCCCTGGACACCGCTTGCCGGTCGCCGGGTACTGGAGCTGCTGGTAATGGAGAAGTACAACTGGACGCCCGACACCGCCCGAGCGCTAAGCGACACCGATATGATACTCGCGCTGCACAAGGAGCTAAGTCGCTTCAAGCTGCCCGACGAAGCCCTGGACGCCTGCCGTCTCGACATCACCACCGCCGGGCTGGAAGGCTTTATCGAGCACGGCCAGTCGCAGTTTTTTAAAGACGACGCTGATGATGTCGTGTGACCTGCGGAAACTCGCCCCCTATTGCGACTGCAGGAAGTTTCACATTGAACTTGACCGATTTGGGATAAGACCTCTCACGTCGTGCATGTAGAAATCCTGATCGTCGGTGCGGGTACACACAGCCCACGGCAGCCATGGTACCAGCGAGACTGTCAACGGCCTCACCCGTCAGTCTCTGCCGAGCCGAAAGGAACCAACCTGCCATCCAATGGGCGTGTTTCACCCAGAAACGGCATCCGCCATTATTTCGTTATAGCTAAATTGGAGGTAAGCGTAAAAACATGGTAAGTGGTTATTCAAAATTAATCGCGTTATTAGCTCGGTAACCTCCGAGTAGGCGATGGACCTCATCGCAGAGACGGTCGAACGAACGGTAGGCGGTCAAGGGCAGCCAAGTGTACTTCATCTGCCGCCACAGAATTTCGATCAGGTTCAGCTCCGGCGAGTAGGCAGACAGGTAGATCAGATACACTCGATGCGACATCCACTCCACTATCTTGTGCCTGAAAGCCTTGGAGCGATGCATGCTAGCATTGTCGAGCACCACCACGGCGAAGGCGTCTGGGTCTTTCTGGGCCACAAACTGGTCAAATGCCTCGATGACGGTCTCCGTCGTAACCGACTCGGTGGTGGTGTGGTAAACCAGCTTCCCTGTTCGGCTAAGGAACCCCAGCACGTTCAGCCTTCGGCTATATGAGTAGGCGGTCACCTCCCAGGGTTTGCCGATGGGACTCCATGCATACGGCACCGATGAAGATTGCGAAAAGCCCGATTCATCAAAGTAATAGAGCTCGTGCTCGCCCTGATCTTCCCGCTTTTGCAGCGCCTTCAAGAGGCCCTGGGTATTACGGAAATCCGTTTCGTCACGTCGCGCCTTTAGTGAGTGCCGAATGCGCTTGAAGCTATGGTGATTTTTTTTTCAACACCCGGCGAAGGGTCACCGTGCTGACCGTCTTTCCGGTCTCTTCTTGCAGGCGAGCCTGCAAGGAGCGAATCTGATGAGGCTGCTCGGCGACCAGCTCCTTCAGTCGCTGGTGGTCGTGCTCATCCAGGATAGGCGGCCGGCCACTGCGCGGCTTGTCGATGATCCCGTCGCGACCCGACACTTCCCACTGCTTGAGCCACCGTGATACGGCATCGCGTCGAACTTGCAGTATCTCACTGATTTGGTTGATCGTATGGCCTTGATCACTCAGCAGAATGGCATGAGCGCGCCTGCGTAGGACTCGCTTCTCACCGTGGTGATAAGCCGAGGTCAGCGTCTGCTGTTCAGATTCAGTGAGAGGGGCAACGAAGCGGCGCTTTACCATGGGTGCATCCGTGTCAGCGATCGAAACATCGATGTTACACGAAAACTTAAGGTCAGGCACTTATCAGCGTTACCGCAAGGGCCAAAAAGTGCCGCGCCGCCGCAGCTATCCAGCGTCAGTGTGTCCATACTGCCTCCCGTTGCTTATAGCCTTGAAGCAGAGTAACAGGCTAATGCGACACACGGCGTCGCAAGATGCCGATATGATGAGCCATACACCAGATCAAGAGACGTCTATGGAATGGGGATAACGGATGCGGGAG
This sequence comes from Vreelandella subglaciescola, assembly GCF_900142895.1. Taxonomy (NCBI): domain Bacteria; kingdom Pseudomonadati; phylum Pseudomonadota; class Gammaproteobacteria; order Oceanospirillales; family Halomonadaceae; genus Vreelandella; species Vreelandella subglaciescola. The sequence continues at coordinate 296,067 of NZ_LT670847.1, read as the reverse complement.
TCGGCCAGAGCAAATGGCCTGAGTTATTGACTCAACGGGTGGCTAATCACATGGGATCCGACACCTACTTAGAGATGCAGAAAAACCAAAAAGCTCTGATGATACAAAGTACCAAGATACCGGGATGAAGCGCATCACCCCGGCATTTTGCTTTTTTTTCTAGCCTATTATTCTTCTATTTTCCGCATTTTAGCATATTCATTTTTTGCCCATTTCCTTGGATCAATACCCCAAATATACTTAAACCCCTTTATAAATAAAGCCAGAAAAATGAGGGGCATCACAAGCGTCTTCAAAAGAAATGCGGCCATCAGCTTTACCATCGTGGGAATAATATCCCTGACTGTTGTCACAATACGCTCCCACTTCGCCATATCCCTGAAACTGGCTATTTTGTTCCTCATGCTGGTCATCCAGCCTTCGTCAACATTTTTCCCGGCCAGTATATCGCTGGTTTTCTGAACATCATGATCAATGGTGTTACGCTGATCCTCAAGATTCTCCAGACGTTCCTGTACTTCTTCTACCTCCGACTGCGCTACTTCAAACGTATCTATTGCATCGGCATACTCTTCTTCTCTTGAGAAAACGTTGAGTTTCTCAACTGTTCCCATTTTATCCTTCATAGCGTTAACTTGATCTTCGATGAGACTAATATTTTCTTTTGAACCTGCTAACAGCTTCTCGCTTTTTTGTATATCCTGATCGACTTTTGTACGCTGTTCCTTAAGCTCATTACGCATTTCAATCAAGCCCTGTCTTTTATCCTGATCAAGCTCACCTCCTGACCTGGCATCTTGTGAAACCTCATGACTAGCTTCCTTAATTTCTTGCATTTTTGGTTCTATATTTTTTTCCACGAATGCCTGATCCACTAGGCCATTCATCATAACAACCATAACAATAAGAAAACGAATCATGGCAAAAAATGCAAAACAACGTAAGCGATCCACGAACTCCATCTTTTGCTGTTGAATAACGTCGATCAGACTGGTGCCATCCAATAGCAAGGAGGACACCATGAATGAGCTGACATCGACACAGGCCTACTGGCTGGGCCATCTGTTTCATGCGTCATCCCGGCAGCAGCCGCTAAGTGAATACGCCACCCAGCAACAACTTGACCTGGCCTCACTACTCGCCTGGGAGAAGCGGATCATTGTGCAGGGGATATCGGTGCCACCGCGCCATCGGCCAGCGCGCTTTGTCGCCGTGGAGGTGATGCAATGATCCGGCCGGATACTGGACTGCGAGTCTATCTGTGCCGCGAGCCGGTCGACATGCGCAAGCAGATCGATGGCCTGGCCTTGCTCGTCCAGGAGGCCATGGAGCTCAACCCCTTCGACAAGGCAGTGTTCGTGTTCGGCAACCGCAAGCGCGACAAGGTGAAGCTGCTGTTCTGGGAGTGCAACGGGTTCGTGGTCTGGTACAAGCGCCTGGAGCGCGAGCGCTTCAAGTGGCCCGACCGACTGAAGGGCGATACTGTCACGCTCTCGGGCCAGGAACTCAACTGGCTTCTCGATGGCTACGACCTCAGCGCCATGCAGCCGCATAAGGCACTTGATTTTCAATCAGTTGGGTAGTGATTTCGCTCCCATTGCGAGGCGGGATTTGATAAAATATCCGCATGATGTCTACCGCTTCCCACACCGCTAATACGGTCGGCCAGCTGCAGCGCAAGCTGGCCACTTCTGAGGCAGAAAATGAGCGCCTGTTGGCCTTGATGGCCAAGAAGGAAGCGGCGTGGGAGGCCACCAAGGCCACGTTATTCGAGAAATTCCGGCTGGCTATCGAGCGCCAGTTTGGTCCCTCCACCGAAAAGTATCGTGTCGAGCAAGGCGATCTCCTCATCAACGAAGCCGAAGCGGCCGTGGATGAAGACAATGCCGTTGCTACCGACGAGCTGGCCGCTGACGAGTCGGCTCCCGAGGCTCTCCCGCCAGCCAGGCGCCGCACCCATGGTGGTCGCGTGGCCTTGCCGTCAACGCTTCCGCGTGTCGAGGTCGTTCATGAGCTGGACGCGGCAGAGCGTCACTGCGCCGACGATGGTAACGCGCTCAAGGTCATCGGCGAAGACGTCAGCGAAGAGCTGCACGTGGTCCCGGCACGGGTCGAGGTCATCCGCCATGTGCGGCACAAGTACGCCTGCCCGCGCTGCGAAAACGGGGTACAGGTGGCCCGGCTGCCGGCCAAACTCCTGCCCAAGAGCAATGCCAGCGCCACGTTGCTCGCCTATGTGGCCACCGCCAAGTACCAGGATGCCTTACCGCTTTATCGGCAGAGCCAGATCTTTGCCCGCCACGGTGCCGAGATTCCGCGCAACACTCTGGCGCGTTGGATGGTTCAGGCCGGTGAGCGGCTGACGCCTCTGATCGAAGCGCTGCGCCGGCAGCTGTTGCAGGCGCCGCTGATCCACATGGACGAGACCACGCTGCAGGTCAACGTTGAGGCTGACCGGCCGGCGAGCGCCACGTCTTACATGTGGCTCCAACGTGGTGGACCACCGGGCCAGCAGGTGGTGCTGTTCGACTATGACGCCAGCCGCGCGGGTCGGGTGCCCGTGCGCCTGCTGGGTGACTACGCCGGTCGCCTGGTCACCGATGGCTACGAAGGCTACGCCGAAGTGGTGCGCCGCAATGGCCTCACCCACGCCGGCTGCTGGGCGCATGCGCGACGCAAGTTCGTCGACGCCCAAAAGGTGCAGCCCAAAGGCAAGACCGGCAAGGCCGGCTGGGCGCTCAACCAGATCCGCAAGCTCTACGCGGTGGAAACACAGGCCAGGACGCTGGAACCTGATGCGCGCCAAACGCTGCGCGACCAGAAGAGCCGACCGCTGATCGCCCAGTTACGCACCTGGCTCGACAAGTCGCTGACCCAGGTCCTGCCCAAGAGTGCGCTGGGCAAAGCCTTGCACTACCTGGCTGGCCAGTGGAATCGCCTGACGCGCTTCCTCGATGACGGCCTGATCCCGCTGGACAATAACCCGGCTGAAAATGCCATCCGCCCCTTCGTGGTGGGCCGCAAAAACTGGCTGTTCAGTCATACACCCAGCGGTGCCCAGGCCAGTGCGGCGATCTACAGCCTGATCGAGACGGCCAAGGCCAACGGCTTATCGCCCTACGACTACCTGCAATTCGTGTTCGAGACGTTGCCGACGCTTGGCGAAGATGACGATGTCGACGCGCTACTACCCTGGTGCTGGGAAGAAACCCTACCAGCCTGATTCGGGACGGGACAGGTGGGGTTCATGGCGCGCTTACAAGCCCCTAACCTCAGGAGCCATACGCATGAGCCACTCCATCTCTCCGCTAATCGACTTTTATCGCGGCGAAGCGCCCGATCACCAAGAGCGCACTATTGACGACATCTGGCAGCTTGATGCCTTTTGGCTGGAACACATCCACGACTACATTCAGTGGCTGTTTCCCATTCCCGAAGCGAGCCGCTTCAATACCTTTGCGCCGCTGCTTACCGACGGCATCTGCGAGGCATTTGCCGAAGACACCGCGCTACGTGAACGCCAGCGCCATTCGCTGGACGTGATGCTCAGGTTTTACGGCCTGACCCGCGAAGGCCAAGCGGTTGTTGCGCTGCCGGAACTCGATATTGCCACCCACATCTGGCTAAAAGCTGGCGGGCACAACCACCTACGTATTTCGCGCATCATACGCAGCCTGCATCTGTGCCATCAGCCGGAGTTTGCGGCATCGTTTCAGCAGGCGGTTATTTCGCTGGGAACAACACAGGGCATCGTATCTGCTCAGTCAGTAGCCTACTGGCGTAATGCCAATCGCCATTGAGGCCCCGCGCTCGCTACCGATTTACCTCTGGACCTCGAGAACCACAATTTGAAAAGCACGGTTGGCGACGGGCTGATGGTCACGGTTAAGATACGGCTCCAGCTTCTCAGAGCAGACAACATTGATACCAATATGACCCAAATCTATTTCATCAAGCGCGGTATTGATCCGCTCAACCAGGCGATCAGTGGTATCCCGCTCAGAAGGGCAGCTACGCGTCAGCACCAGATAGTTGGTCTGCAAACTATGGCGGTCGGCATAGGCGCAAACCTTGGCCAAACGGCGAATATCGCTGATCAGTCCGCGCATAGTATCGCCACGCTTAAACTCCAGAATATGCGCCGTTGTCCCCTTCTTGCTTGTTTGCAACACCAGGTCGAAGCGGCCATCAGGACGCAGATCGGAATCTTGAAGTAGCTTTTCCACCTCCTCAGCCGGCATATCAGAAGCCTCAAAGGTGCGCTTCACCTGTGCTTCAAGCCGATAATGAAAATTACGAAAATGCGCGGCAAAATAATCAGCCACACGCACCGCCATAAAGAACTCGGGCATGCGGTTCAAAGATGAGCGGGACAGCTGCTGTGCATCAGCATGAGCCGCCAATAGTGCGCTCATAATAGCGTTTATTCGATTATTGGGTGAAGATTTCATCACTTTCCTGATTTTTTATTAGCTATCGAAACCCGGATGATTAGCGGACCAGCCAATCGCCCAAGTCTTTCAGTTTACTGCTCATTTTCACTTAGCAGCATACGCCTATCAGACCTCGTCCTATTAATAACATCGTTATGCGACAGTAAATGTCGCATAACGACAGCATCATCACTGATACTCCTCTTGCCAGATTGGCGCCGCTGAGCATTGGCTGGGAAATGCTGAGAGAGGCTTCGCTAATGCCGTGAGGGGTAACGAACACGCTGTAAGGACGGCTAGCGCAACAGGTTATGAGTCAGTTCAGTCACCGTTTGCAAGGCAACATGCCAGGATGCCGGGGTATCGTGATACACCAGCGGCCCAATAAAGCGCTCATAACGCACTTGATGAACGGGGTTGGTACGCAAACATTCAAGGCCATACAGTAGCTCGGGTATCGGCGCTGCCAAAAATTGTGGATGTTGACGCCCGAGTTGTTCCGCATCCGTCTGTACGACGTTGTGGATCAAGCTGCTCAATGCCGTGGCGTCGTAGCCGGATGCCGCGATGATGTGAAGGTCGTAGACGTGTCTGATCAGGGTTTCATCATCGTAGCAAGAACGGTCACGGCCAACATGCGCGGTGCGACGGAGCAACGCCACCAATTTTTCACTGATCGTGGCCTGTATAGAGACCACGGGAAAAGACGCTATTTCCGGGGAATGTTGCAAAGCATCGGCATACAGGGAACTGACAGAGCACGTTACGACAGGCTCAAACAACTCAGAGGCCGTGATATCCAGCTTCAAGTCTGGCCGAAGAGCGGAGATGCCAGCCTGCGTCCGGGGATAGCGAACCGTGAATTCGGCATAGCGGTATTCATTACGCTTGGCGATGCCATGCTCGGGGTCAAGCTCAAACACGGCGGATTCATGGATGAGCTGGGTAATCTCGGTTAACACCGCTTTGCGAGCCGCCTTCAAGGCGGTTCTCGACATCTCCTCTGCCACGCCTTCACGAGCCACCAGCTTGATATCGATATCCTCGGACATACGGAAAAGGTTGCGATGTGCTTTTGCCAAGCTCGTTCCACCCGCAAACACCAGAGTGAAACGCGCTGAGTGAAGCCCTGACAACAAGCTCAGCAACTGTACGGCGTACGCATCCTTTTCCACGATGGCAGGGCTATCAATGCCCAGTGCATCGGCTACGTCAGGAAATAACCCCGGATCAATGTTCATGCTGAAGCGCGCTCAATACCCAAGCGGTATTTTCCGTAGGCAATACGCCGCTGAAACGGTCCCTTTACCCTGACCACGACGCGCGCGGGAATTTGCGTGCTGCCCGCCTGATAGGCTTTTTCCGCGCTGGCAGGTTCCCATTGTACGCCCAGGCGATTTAGCGCCTCCTTGGCGACCTGAGTAAAGCCGCCAGGGGCTGCCAGCATCGGTTGGCCGGTAATGCGGTTTTGACGCGCTTTGGCATAGAGTCCTTTGCCGACGCGAACCACACGCCCTTGGGCTTCCAGTTGCCGAAGCGCCCGGCCGACTTGGTCGTAGTCACCCAACACGGCGAAGTCGTCGCGCAGAAATACCGTCCGCCGACTCTTGCGGATCTTATCGCGTATGCGGGTTTTAAGGGGTTCAGTGCGCATGTCACACCTCCAGACGCCGAGCTCTCATGACTCATAGTCTATAACGCCCACTGTAAAGAGGCAAAAACACGACAACAAAAATCGCATTAATTAAAATAAAATTATTATATATCATGGCCTTATATAATATATTGTGACCCAAAATACGCCGCGCCCCGCGCTTGGCGATCACCCCGTACAGGAGCCCTGCTCATGCTTGCTCGTTTTCAGGACTGGCTGGCATAGCATGAGTGAAGGCGACGTGCTCGCGCGGGGCGATTTTTTGGCGCCACCGGGTATTGGCAGGGAGATGCTGAAAGAGGTGCAAGGTGAGCACCTGCTGGCGGGAATGCCTGAAGGCGTGCGCGCGGTGATTCGCGTGGCCCCTTTTCTGGGCGTGGAGCTGGCTCAGGTATGCAGCCGGTTTGCTGCCGCGCGCGATCTGGCAGTCAGCGCGCCGCTATTGCTGGTGCTACTGGTGGAGCGCGGTGCCCTTGAGGCATGGTCGCCCGAGACCTTTTGCAGCGATACGGTTTCTATCCCGAACCGCCGCTGCCGGGGAACGCCTGCATTGAGCCGATCATCAGCTGGGACGGGCTGCTACAAGAAGGACGCCACATGCAGCACTGCGTCGGCGCCTACCACGGCACCGTGGCGGCGGGTCAGGTGGCGCTTTATCACATGCACGACCCTGAATCCGTGACCGTAGCGCTACGCCCCCAAGGCGCTTCATGGGTGCTCAGCGAGGCCAGCGGCACGGCTAACGCCAGACCCTCAACGGCGGCGTTGAGCAAGATTCAGGCATGGCTTGAGCAAGCAACAAGGGATGAAACTGTTTTTAAATCAGCCTTATAAAACTGTTGGCTTTGTCTATCTAACCATATTGGCAGGCATGCGTCCTGCCCTGTCGCACCCATCGCCTAGCCTGTTGCCATTCACTGGGTTTTTCGGATGGTAGCAAATGAATACGCTCAACACGGTAGCTCCTGACCACACCTCATCTCTCAACCGTTGCTCATCTCACCCTACTCCTGCGTTGAGTGCTGCGCTTTCATCGCAAGCCGATCAAGAACTGGAAAAATGGCAGCAGGACCGCAAGCATTGGGAAGACGCTTTGCCAGTATTGGGCTGGCTCAGCCACTGCCTGACGTTACAGCCGGTTGAGCAACCAGGGTTTACCACCGTCAGTACCGATGGCCGCTATCTGTATTTTTGCCCCGTGTATAGCGCAACGCTAACCGATACTGAGCGCCGCTTTTGGCACGCACACCTGATCTGGCACTGTGTTGCCGGCCACCTGTATGCACCGTTAGGCGTACATGCCCATCGCTGGCACCTTGCCTGCGACCACGAAATCAACAGCCTGTTGCTGGCGCTTGATGTGCCGCTTTCTGATAACGCCGTGCTATTTCCCGCACGCTGCGGACACAGTGCCTTGCAGGTGTACCACTGGCTGGCGGACCACCCTTCGCCACAGAGTGAATCCACGCCGGATATTCATCCGGCAGCCCTTTGGCTATACGGGGCTTCCGCCTTGGCTGATCCTGCGCTTATTGCCCTGTGGCGACGCCGAGCGCATTTAGCCGCGCGTGAGATACCGGCACTGCCCACTATGGTCGCCGCGTTTTGTGTATCGCGCTAAACTGTGCATTAGCTTTATGTGATTATTGCCACGGCATTCTCAGCAGCTTCTCCATGACTATCTCCACAACGGTCATCAAGCCAGTCACCCAAACAATCATCACAAGGGGCACCATGTCTGATCTGCGCGATACGCTGTTTCGTTATTTGACGCTGCTGCAACTGATTCCGCGTTATCCGGGGCGTGCTTCTACGCCGGTGCTGAAGGAAAAGCTGGCCGAGCGTGGCTTTCAGATTGATTCTCGCTCGCTCCAGCGCGATTTGCGCGACCGCCTTTCCGTGCACTTTCCGCTGGTCTGCGACGACAGCCAAAAGCCCTATCGTTGGTATTTTGATCGGGATTTTCATTGCAACCTACCTGCACTGGACGTGCCCAGTGCGCTCACGCTGGTACTTGCCGAAGAGTACCTCAAGGGCCTGCTACCACCGGTGGTTATCGGTCAGCTGTCGCCGCACTTTACCGATGCCCGTCGGCTGCTGGATGAGCTGTCGTCCAACGGGCTGAGCCGCTGGGCACGCAAGGTGCGCGCGATTCCCAACGGCAAGGCGCTGATTCCAGCCGAGTTGAATGCAGATACTTGGCAAGTAGTCACTGAGGCGCTGCTGGAGCAAAAGGCCATCGACGTGACCTATCTGTCGCGCAGCAGTGAAACCGAGAAACCGTTGACGCTACACCCCCAAGGGATGGTCAGCCGGCACAGCGTGACCTACCTGCTGGCCACGGTGAACAGCTACGCCGATATTCGTCAGTTCGCGCTGCATCGAGTCAGGCACGCAGCGTTAAGCGAGCAGCCGTGGCGCGCCAGAGAAGACTTCAATATTGATACATACATTCAAGGCGGCGCTTTTGGTTACCGGCAAGGAGCGCACGACGTTACCTTGAGCGCGGATATCGCTCGGTCAGTCGCTTGGCTTTTGCAGGAAACGCCGCTCTCCCACGAGCAGTCCATCGAAGCACTTCCAGGCTCGGACTGGTACCGCTTAACTGCCCGTGTCCCCGACGATCAACAAACACTCTGGTGGCTAATGGGGCTCGGCGCCAACGTCAAGGTACTGGCGCCCAGTGCATGGCGCGACGAGCTAAAAGCCACCGCCGAGCGGGTGCTGGCGCACTATGCGGATGATGCCTCGGCTGTCCACGACGATACTTAAAGCGATCTAATTGAAGCGGACACCCCGATAAGCTTCACCATATAGGCAGTGGCCGTAAATACTTGACCATTACACTCGATCTCAGCATAACCAGATGGCATTAGCTCAGTCACTGGGAAGTAACTCAGCTTCAAGGGTCGCTCGGCATTCTTCAGTGAGAGCCGACAGACAGCGATCATGTTGTAGAAGCTGAAGTGCCTCGCAGATGGCCGCATACAAGGCTTCCTGCTGGTCCTCAATGGTCTGAGTACCGCGCAAAACGTCCAACAGCGGGGTTTCCAGGTAGATGGGATGATAATTATTGGAGCGATCTTCCTCTCTATGGTGATAAAACGACCAACGTGTGCTTGGTGCTCCCTCTCTCAGGGACTCCACCAGAGAGAGGTAACTTGGCAGATAACTGTAGGTCTGATGCAGCGCGTGCGAGAAATCCAAAATCATCTGCAGCATGACCTGATCGGGATGGCGATGCTGTACCGAGTGATCGGTCCCATCCAGGATGACGCCAACAAAGATCCCAGGCATCCATTTGACGGGGCCAGACGCATGCACTAGCTCAAAGCCAAGGCGTCCCCACCGATAATTCTTCATGGAACTCTCGTATCCACCTTCAAGCGGCCAGTGCCTGCCGGCTAGAGGAGAAAGAGCCTGCGAAATCTGGTTTGGCAACTTTCCAGCGATAGGATAATAGCGGATGGCCTGATGGTCGATGGGAGCAGCGGGATGCAGTCCCTCATGGCGCAATAGGGCCAAAAAGCTGTCGATATGAAACTGCTCGGTCGCGTTATCGCATTGGCCGACATACTCTTCCAGTGCGGTGTAGATGTGGTGCCAACAGAGGCAGCCATCGGCTTCGGAGCGATGTTGATCAAAGGTCGTACTGATCACAACGACTCTAGCTTCTTGGCCCTCAAAGTGGTTCTGGGCAAGTTCTTGGTAGCGGAGAACCTGCTCCTGATGCAGTGCGGCATGCACCTTGTGCTCGAACAGGATCGCCCCGCCCGCCCATTGCGCCAGCATGTCTAGGCGAGCTCCGGGATAGGCTACTTGGGTGTCCCAAGTCACATCGCACATTGGAACATCGATTCTGCGGTCCGCTCGCATGCGCATGACGGTAGTTTCAAGCACCTTTGCAGCCACTCCTTCCACATTGCGTAGCAGCCAGGCAAAAACCTCAGTGATGAAATCCTCAAGAGAGTCACGCCCCTCCCGGGGGCGATACTGTCGAAGGCTAACCAATAGAGAATCGTCCATATAGCATCCTTGTCGATGATAGAGCCCGGCTACATTAGCACAGGTTGGATCATACGCTTGGAAGAGTAGCGTGATAGCCATTTATCTTGCAGTACAACGGCCCAAGGTTTGGCTTGAGCTGAGCTGGCGAAGATAGCAAATCATGGCACCCAGCAGTTCGGGGGTTGCTGGTGGTAAGACTTGGCCAAAGCAATGACTGATATTCTCTGTTCTGACTTCCTTGCCACACCGTTCGAATTAGAGCTACACAAACGTCAGCAGGATGGTTGACATGCTTAGCCTGAGATGAAAAACAACGTGGGATATTCATGGACACAACGCTTCACTGCCTCAAGGTCAAAATTTGCCGTAAAATTCACTTTTTATTTTGTGACAAGCTCGTCAGGCCACAATTGACGCCAAACGACATTATTCTCTCTTCAAAAACCGCTACAAGCCGCATCATGGCGGGGATTAACGGCATTTTGTGCCACATAAGAAAAAATAAGAAAATCGACTTCAATCAGCCTCATAACCCGAAGGTCATCGGTTCAAATCCGGTCCCCGCTACCACTATTTCGAGAGGCAGATCAGTTACTTACTGGTCTGCCTTTTTTGTTGCGTGTGTGCCTAGCCCGAAGGTCATCGGTTCGCTCTTGTTTCACACCGGCGGTCCCCGCTACCACTATTTAAAGAGGCAGATCAGTTACTTACTGGTCTGCCTTTTTTGTTGCGTGTGTGCCTAGGTTCTGTCTGAAAAGTCGACCCTCATACATCGTTCGATGCAGGCCAGCGTGACCATCGCTCTGTAACTGCTGGCAAGCTTGTCGTAGCGAGTATTCAGCCGACGCTTTTCCTTGAGCCAGCCAAACAGACGCTCTACCACGTTGCGCTGACGGTATTTGGGTCTATCAAACTGATGCGGCAGGCCTGGCCTCGGGCGTCGATGCATGCGCCGTCTGGGGATGATCGGGCGCATACCGTAACGTGTGCAGTAATGTCGTAATGCATCGCTGTCGTAGCCCTTGTCCGCCACAAGATAGCGGCTGCGCTTGCGAGGACGACCCGCACGCCCCGGCAATCGAACCTTCTCCAGTAGCTCCGTTAAGTAGGTCGAATCCGCGCGCTGGCCTGCAGACAAAGAAAATGTGATGGGAACGCCCTGGCTGTCACACAGCAGGTGGATCTTCGTGGTCAACCCGCCACGACTGCGGCCGAGTGCATGATCCAGCGGTTCTATTGACCCCCCTTTTTGCCGGCACCGCTGGCCGACCGGGTTGCTCTGATGGACGTCGAATCCACCATCCAAGTATTGAGGTCCATATAGCCATCTTCACGCAGACGCAGATGTAGGCGGGACAGAATGTGGTCGAACGTGCCGTCGTCACGCCACTGTCGGAAGCGCTGATAGACGGTTTTCCACGGACCATAACGCTCCGGCAGGTCGCGCCACTGTGCCCCGGCGCAGAGAATCCACAGAATGCCGTTGAGCATCTGGCGATCATCCCGGCGTGGGCGTCCCATAGCCTGCGGCGGAGAAACAATATCTTCGATCACTTGCCAGCGCTGATCGGAAAGTTCGTAACGGCCTGCCATAGCGGTCTCCTGCTCAATCAACAGGGACAGCATAACAGCCATGACTTTTCGGACAGAACCTAGCGGAGCTGCTTTTTTGTCGATAAGTACTGATAGGCAAGCGTTGACAGAGGTAGGCTTGAAAGAACAGTAACTCTCTTAAAAGGTAAATCGAATACTTCTTTTGTAAGCGTCCGGCCATCACGCCTTGCTAATTGTCGGGTCCCGCATGATTAATTACGCGTTTCCGGAATAATTCGGGGCGATCTTGCTGCCATTGCTTCATTGCACCAATCGGCGTCCGGTGGTGCAAGGCTTTTTGATTGATATGGTGATTATACAACCAGTTATAGCGCTTGAGCGTGGTCTCTAGGTCATCCCGAGAGTCAAATCGGTGCGTATTCAACACATCACTGATGCGGCCATTGAAGCGCTCTACCATGCCGTTAGTTTGCGGCCGGTAAGGGGGTATCAGACGGTGCTCCACCGCGTGATGCTCACAGAACTGATCCACCCGATGTTTGCCAGTAGGTCGACGTTCTCCCCCTGCCGCAAAACGGTCAGTGAAACACTTGCCATTGTCTGTCAGCAACGTTTTGATTTTGAACGGGGCTTGCTCGCGAACGTGATGTAAAAAGACCTCAGCATCGTTGGCGGACTGATGTTGACGCACCTCCAGATAAACCCAGCGGGTTGCCCGGTCAATAGCCACGAAGAGATAACGCCTCTGGTCTTCGTCAGGCATCTTGGGAAGGTATTTGACGTCAACATGAACGTAGCCCGGCTCATAGTCCTTGAACGGCTTGTAAGGCGGTTTTTGAGCTGCCTTCTCCTGCTTGTTCAAGGTGGCAAGGCTAGGCAAACCACGGCGTTTCAGCAGGCGTTCAAGAGCAGAGCGCGACAGGTCGGGATGGAGAAACTCCTTGGCCACTGTCAGCAAATCGTCAACGCTCAAGCGCAGGGACTCGCGCAGTGCCACCACGATCTCTTCTTGTGCCGGCGATAGGGTTGTCAGCAGATGGTGGCGCGTGTGCGAGCGGTCATGCTGAGTCGTGCGATAGCGCCATCGGGCAATGGTGGGACACGACACATGATAGCGCCGGGCCAATTCACTATCGCTGACTGCCGTCGGCGCTTGCTGAATCTCCTGACGGGTGCGTGGTGTTGTAGTGGCCGTTTTATGCAGTTTGATATCCATCTCGCTGCTCCTGGATAAATTGCGCAATGAGGTCGCGCGCTGCCAACAGAGGATAACTCCTATGGCTTAATCTATCATCCGGGGCTCTACAGCTAATGACCGTCGGTTTCCAGTTGTGCGGTAGCAACTCATCAATGGCGTTGTTCTTCTGCGTCGGCAGCCTCGTCAACACGTCTTTTAGATAGGCATACGGGTCGTGCCCATTGAGCTTGGCGGACTGGATTAGCGTCATCACCGCCGCCGCACGCTGGCCACTTCTCAGTGAGCCCGCGAACAGCCAGTTGGAACGCCCCAGTGCCCACGGGCGTATCTGGTTTTCCACCCGGTTATTATCGATAGGCACCGCGCCATCATCGAGATAGCGCGTCAGCGCTTTCCAGCGTTTGAGACTGTAATCCAACGCCCTGGCGGTGCCGGAACCATCCGGCACTTTCTGTCGTTGAGCCAGCATCCATTGATGCAGCGCATCGGCAATGGGCCGGGCCTTTTTATCTCTGATGGACTGCCGTTTATCCGGGGGCAGGTCTTTGGCTTCCCGCTCGATCTGGTACAGCTGACCGATGTATTCGAGCGCTTGTGCCGCAAGGGTGCTCTTATGGGTCTGGTGAAGGTCGTAGAACTTGCGGCGGGCATGAGCCATGCAGCCGATTTCGGTGATGCCGTTACCGAAGCCGGCCTTGTAACCTGAATAATCGTCGCAGACCAGCTTGCCTTGCCAGTCGCCCAGGAAGGTACGAGCGTGCGCACCGGCGCGGCTGGGGGCGAACGCGTAAATCACCGCGTTGAGATCTGAAAACGGTGTCGTGCAGTACGCCCAGACGTAGGCGCGATGGGTTTTCTTCTTGCCCGGGGCCAGCATGCTGACCGGTGTTTCGTCGGCGTGCAGGACATTGCGTTGCAGAAGGATGTCTCTCAGTGCATCCACCAACGGCTGCAACTGGACCCCGCCGTTGCCTACCCACGCTGCCAGGGTGGAACGCGGGATGGTAAGACCGGCGCGACCGAAGATACGTTCCTGACGATACAGCGGCAAATGATCCGAGTATTTGGCGACCAGCACTTGAGCCAGCAACCCGGCAGTCGGAATGCCTTTGTCGATGACCTGGGCCGGTGCCGGCGCCTGGATTAGGGTGTCGCACTGTTTACAGGCCCATTTACCCCGAATATGGCGCTCGACCGTGAACTCGCCAGGGACGTAATCCAGCTTTTCACTGATGTCTTCCCCCACACGCTTGAGCTGGCAGCCGCAGCGGCACTGGGTGTTCTCAGGCTCGTGGTGGATCAAGGTGCGGGGCAGCTCGGGCGGCAGTGGCGCCCGCCTGGGCTGTTTTTTAGGTGGGGCCGGTGCGTCATCGGCGGTTAGCTGTGCCAGTTCAGCTTCGATGGCGGCAAGGTCGCCGTCGACCAGCTCATCCAGCAGGCTGCCCTGAGCCGCGTCCCGTTGTTCGCTGCGTTGGGCATACTGGTGGCGCTTGAGAATGGCCACTTCGTGAGTCAGTTTTTCGATAACCGCATCGCGGTGAACGAGCGTCCGATCTTTATGCTCCACGCGATCGAACAGCGCCGCTGCGAGTGCGCGGAGCTGGTCGGGGGAGAGATGGTCAAGATCGGGACGTTGTGACATGGTGAGCAGTATGCCAAGCCACGGCCACCGTGGCGATGCGCCCTTCTGATCATGGTCAGAAGGCTCGACGTGTGGTTACAGCACCGAGATAACGCCGGCGGCACCCAGGCGCTGCCAGGGAAGCCCCTGAACCAGAGCGGCCAGCTGCTCATCGGTCAAACGCAGTTGATCACCGCGCCAGGATTCGCCCCAGTGGAACTTGCCACGATTCAGGCGGCGGGCACAGAGCCAGACGCCCAGACCATCGTGGATCAGCACCTTCATCCGATTGCCGCGTTTATTGGCGAACAGGTAAGCACAGTGTGGCCTGGCCGAGCCGAACACTTGCACCACACGCGCTAACGCCGTGTCTGGTCCAGCGCGCATGTCTAATGGCTCTGTGGCCAGCCAGATTTCATCGATGCGGATCATTGCAGCAGGTTCCGTAGAAGCGCCACGCACTGATGCGCCTGGTCGGCTGGCCATTCCACCACAACCGGGCCGCCGGCCCGGGGGATTTCGATACGGATGGTGCCCGGTTTTTCTACGACCGGGGGCGTCGCCGCCGGTGCATTGATAGGCACAAACGCGGGCGACAGGTTTTTACCTGTTTGCTTCGCCTCGCTGATCCAGCGCCGAAGCAAGTTGGCGTTGAGGTCATTATCCAAAGCAACACGGGCAACAGACGTTCCAGGCTGTTGGCTTTCAGCCACCCGTTGGGCCTTGAATTCTGGGGTGTATTGCCGGCGCTTGCGGTAAGGTCGGAGTGCTCTTGTGTCGCTCATGATTAGTGTCCACCAAGGAATAAGTGGACACTATCTTGCCGGCTGCGGCACCAGGCTCAAGATGGGATTACCAGACGCTTACCTTCTTTTTTTAATAAGAGGCATTTAAAAAGCATTTTTATAATAGCCGACAAAAATCACCAAACCAGGTAAAGAGACAAAAATAAAACGTGCTTCTTTTGATCCACATCAATAAAAGCTCAATTGAGGCAATACCTCTCTTATCACTATCGCTCTTATCCTTTAGCGTGGAAAAAATCGCGCAGGAGAAGCCAGGTCATTCACCGATGGTTGGCGAAGCAGACCGTCGGTCCCGAGCGGGATACTGCGTAAGTTATGCGCATCACCATTGCGGCAACCATGGGAGCGATCCATGCCAAGCAAAGGCAAGAAAATTTCCGTTTCGGTGGTGGTGTTAGCCATCATCGGCATCGCCGGATTCCTCGTCCTGACCTCCCCTTGGATGTGGTCAGCGACACACGATATTCCCGATATTGAAAGCGCCGAGGGCGAGGCGGATATCGACAACGGCCGGCGCATCTTCGTCGCCTCCGACTGCGCCACCTGCCACGCTACCACCGACCAGGCAAGTGACGAGCAGCTGGGCGGTGGCATGGTGCTGGATACCGCCTTCGGCGAGTTTCACATGCCCAACATTTCGCCCGACCCGGAGCACGGCATCGGCGGCTGGTCCCTGGCCGAGTTTGACCGCGCGCTGCGCGAGGGCGTCAGTCCCAGCAGCATCTGGCCCGACGGCAAAAACCTCTATCCGGCATTTCCCTATACCTCCTATGTCCGCATGGAGCCGGAAGACGTGCGCGACCTCTACGCCTACATGATGGAGCTGCCCGCAAGCGACAAGGCAGTGCCCGATCACGAGCTCAAGTTCCCCTACAACCTGCGCCGGGGGATCGGTGTCTGGCGGCTTGCCTTTCTCAACGACAAAAGCACCGAAGAAGTCGGCGTCAGCGCTGACAATCTGCCGGAAGGCGTCGACCGCCAGCAGTTTGAAAAGGGCCGCTACCTGGTGGAAGGCGCCGGCCACTGCGTGGAATGCCACTCGCCGCGCACCTTCATGGGTAACGTGCCCGGCGACAAGCGCTACGCCGGCGGTGAAAACCCCGAAGGCACCGGCCACTACCCAAACATCACCCCGGACGAGACCGGCATCGGCTTCTGGTCGGCCGCCTCCATCGCCAACTACCTGCATACCGGCATCAACCCGATCGGGCGCAATGCCGGCGGCGACATGGCAGAAGTCATCGACAACACCTCGCAGCTGCCCTGGGAAGACCTGCAGGCCATGGCGGTATACCTGAACCATTTGCCGGCCATCGATAACCCGGCTCCGGGCATGCCCGAACCCAACCGCACCGAAGAAGTCGTGATGCTCGACACCATAGTGGACAACCGGCCGCCGCTGCCGACCAGCGAGCCACAGAAGATTGACGTGGGCGATAACGTCTATGTGGCTGGCACCAAGTCGTTGTATCTTTCGTCAGAAGAGCAAGATGGCGAGAGCGAAGACGGCAAGCTGCTGGGTGGCGCTTCCCTTGAAGTTCTGAGCCGGGAAAACGACAGGCTCAAGTTCGAGATTACGGGCTGGCAGCCGGAGAACTCGCCCACGGTGATTTATCAGGAAAAGGGCCAGCGGGTGATCATGGCTGCCCTGGGCGACAAGGCTATTGAGGCCACCCGGCGCGGCGAAAGCGAAACCGACCCCAATACTGATCAGGTATGGCGTCCCGTCACTCTGGAGGCCTGGTCCCAAGCCGACGAGGTCAATCGCGATCTGGATGAGCTATGGAGCTACAGCCAAGAGGCTTATCAAACCAGCTGCTCGTCTTGCCACACGCTTCCCGATAAAGAGCACTACACCGCTAACCAGTGGGTTGGCACGCTCAAGTCCATGAAGCGCTTCACTTCCTTCAGCGATGACGAGTATCGCCTGATTCTTGCGTACTTGCAGAACCACTCTAGCGACCTGACGCCCGAGGAAACTGGTAGGGCAGTGCCGGAACATGCCGGTGAAGGAGTGCCGCAATGAGCCGTGACACCGTAACTGATACTGGCGCGCTGATAGCCGGGGCAGACTGGCTTGGCGGGGTGTTTATAGCCCCACCCACCGCCGAGCAGGTGAAAGAGTTCACCGCCCCAGCCGGCCGCAACGCTCTAGTCCAAATGGGGGAACAGCTGAATGCCCGGGAAGCGACTCGGGCCTTGGAACAGGCCCTTACCGGGGAAGCGCCCGCACCACTGACTGTCACGCTTCAGCGCCGCTACACAGCGCTGTTCGAAGGGATTTTCCGGCACCGCGCCGTGCTGCCCTACGAAAGTGCTTGGCAGCCCGGCACCAGCGGCACGGTACTCGGCGGCACGCCGATCCCCGACATGGCAGCCACGCTGCGCGCCCTCGACCTGCATGTCAGCGGCGATTGCCACGAACCTGCCGACCACCTAGCCATCGAACTTGCGGCCCTCACCATGGCGCTGCGCGACGGTCAAGACACCATCGCCCGGGAAATGACGTGCCGGCTGCAACGCTGGGTGCCGGCCTTCTGCGCGGCGCTAGCCCACCAGGATACCGGCGGGTTTTATGCCGCCGCCGGAGATTTACTGCTTGCCCTGATCCGCGAGACCGCTGTTTCGCTCGGGGAAGAAAAAACAGTAGTGACCGAACGAATGGAAGGAGAGTTCGCATGAGTACCAAGTATCCCGATGCTTCCGTCAACGCCTTATCCCGGCGCCGTTTTCTACAGGGCTCTGCCGCCACGGTGGCGCTGGGTTCCATGCCGTTCTCGATGTCCTTGCTAAGCCGTGGCGCGCTGGCCCAGACCGGGCGACAGGAAATTCTCTCTGGCTGCCACTGGGGGGTCTTCAAGGGCATCGTCGAGGACGGCCGCGCCGTCGAATTCAAACCCTGGGCAGGGGATCCGCAACCCTCGCCGCAGCTCGAGGGGGTGCGGGATTCGATCTACTCAGCCTCGCGTATCCGCTACCCGATGGTGCGTCGCGCCTGGCTCGAGCAGGGTCCCGGTGCCGATCCGGCCGGTCGTGGTAGCGGCGATTTCGTGCGCGTCTCCTGGGACAAGGCGATCGAGCTGGTCGCCAACGAAATCACCCGCGTGCGTGAGAAACATGGACAGCAGGCGGTCTTCGGCGGCTCCTATGGCTGGAAAAGCCCCGGCAGGCTTCACAACTGCCAGACTTTGTTGAAAAGAATGCTCAATCTGACCGGCAGCTTTACCTCGAGTACCGGTGACTATTCGACTGGTGCGGCTCAGGTCATTTTGCCCTACGTCTCGGGGTCGATCGAAGTTTATGAACAGTGCACCACCTACCCGGTGCTCGCCGAGAATACCGATCTTATGGTGTTCTGGGGCTGTGATCCCAGGAACAACTCCCAGATCTCCTGGCAGGTGGCCGATCATGGGGCCTACCCGGGCATCGAGGCGCTCAAGGAAGCCGGCGTCAAGGTCATTTCCATCGATCCGCTCAAGACCGATACCTGCGAGTATCTTGACGGCGAGTGGCTTTCGCCCAAGCCGCAGACGGACGTCGCGCTGATGCTGGGCATCGCCCACACGCTCTACAGCGAGGACCTGCACGATCAGAAATTCCTCGATCGCTATACCAGCGGGTTCGATGAGTTCAAGCCCTACTTGACCGGCGAATCGGACGGACAATCCAAGGATGCCGACTGGGCTGCGGACATTTGCGGACTCGATGCCGATACCATTCGCGATCTGGCCCGGCGTTTCGCCAATAACCGCACCATGCTGGCGCTCGGCTACGCCACCCAGCGCCAGCACCACGGTGAGCAGTCCACCTGGATGCTCGTCACCCTGGCCTGCATGCTCGGACAGATCGGTTTGCCCGGCGGCGGTTATGGCCTGAGCTATCACTATTCTTCCGGCGGGGCGCCGACCCATGCAAGCCCCATCCTGCAAAGCATCAATGATGCCTCCGGTGCCAAGGCTTCCGGCCAAGCGTGGTTAGCCAGCGGCGGCAGCGTCTCGATTCCGGTGGCGCGCTTCGTCGAAACGCTCTTGAATCCCGGTGAAACGATGCAGTTCAACGGTAGGGAAATCGAGCTGCCATTGATCAAGCTCGCTTATTGGGCGGGGGGCAATCCCTTCGCGCACCACCAGGATCGCAACGAGATGCTCAGAGCCTGGCGTGAGCTCGATACCTTCATCGTCAACGACTTCCAGTGGACCGCGACCGCGCGGCATGCCGATATCGTCCTGCCCACGACCACCTCCTACGAGCGCAACGACATCGAGCAAGTCGGCGATTACGCCCTGAGTCATATCGTGGCGATGAAGAAGATCGTCGAGCCGCAGTTCGAGGCGCGTAACGACTTCGACATCTTTGCCACCATCGCGGACAAGATGGGCAAGGGCTATGAATTCACCCAGGGGCGCACGGAGATGGACTGGATTCGCGGGTTCTACGAGGCCGCCAAGATCGAATCCCGAGCCAAGGGCATGGAAATGCCGGTCTTCGACGTCTTCTGGGAATCGAACGAGCCGCTCGCCTTCCCGCTGAAGGACGAGCAGAAGTACTTCGTCAGGCACCAGACCTTCCGCGAAGACCCGATCCTCAACGCCTTGGGCACGGCCACCGGCAAGTTCGAGATCTACTCCCGGGCCATTGCCGAGTACAACTACGACGACTGCCCGCCGCACCCGACCTGGCTTGAGCCCATCGAGCGCCTGGACGGCCCTACTACTCGCTATCCGCTGAGCATTGCCAGCAAACACCCTCGCGGCCGCCTGCACTCGCAGATTTGCGGCACTGCTTTCCGTGAAACTTATGCGGTGCAGGGGCGTGAGCCCTGCTGGCTCAATCCCCGGGATGCAAGGGAGCGCGACATCAAGAACGGCGACGTCGTGCGGGTCTTCAACGATCGCGGGCAGCTGCTCGCCGGCGCGGTCATCACCAAGGACATCATGCCCGGCGTTATCCGCGTTCAGGAAGGCGGCTGGTTCGATCCTGTCAACCCGCGTGAAATCGGCAGCCTATGTAGCTACGGTGACGTCAACGTCCTGACGCCGGGCATCGCCACCTCCAAACTAGCCCAGGCCAACTGCGGGCAGACCGGCGTCGCCGACGTCGAGAAGTTTACCCATGATCTGCCCGAGATAACGGTGTTTTCCCAACCGTTACCACGCAACGCCGGCTGATGCTGGCATAGCGCAGTGCTCTGACCCTTAACCGGGCCGCCAATGCGGCCCGGTTTTTTCTTGCTCGACGCTGTGCCCGGGCAAATTCTGAATGTGCTTCTATAGTGGCCAAGTGTTTTTAGCCACTACAGTGCAGGACTGTGCTCGATATGACCGACGGTGATAACGAGCTAAAAATCAGCGGCGATAGCGAAGACTCGCTGGAGCTGGCTGACGCATCAGCATGGACTGAGAACACGAGCGATAGTACCGGCAACTTTACCTCTTACACCGCCGAACTTGACAATCAGACGGCAACGCTAGAGGTGCAGAATACGCTAGTCGAATAATCCGCTAAACGCACGACCCGGCCCGCGCTCCGCCCTCGTGGTTCAGCAAGTTTCGGGCAACGCCTTGACGTCCTCGTTTGCGCTGTCGGCAAGCTTGAAGAACGCTACCTGATGTTTGAGCGCTTCTGCCTGCTCGTTCAATGAGCGGCTGGCGGACGCCGACTGCTCAACCAGCGAGGCGTTTTGCTGGGTCGTGCTGTCCATTTGCGTGACCGCCAGATTGATCTGATCGATGCCGCTGGATTGCTCGCTGCTGGCAGCCGCAATCTCCGAGACGATATGATCGACCCGGTTAATCGACTCCACGATGTCATCAAATACTTGGCCCGATAGCCCAACCTGCCGGGAGCCTTCCTGAACCTTCGCGGTACTGTCCGTCACCAGATCCTTGACATCCCTGGCCGCTGACGAACTGCGGCTGGCCAGGTTGCGCACCTCACCGGCCACTACGGCAAAGCCGCGCCCTTGTTCACCGGCGCGTGCGGCCTCCACGGCAGCGTTCAATGCCAGCAGGTTGGTTTGAAACGCAATATCCTCGATCAGGCCGACAATGCTGGTAATCTTTTGACTCACCGCATCAATCTCGCCCATGGCGGATACGGCCCGACTGATGACCTGGGTGCCTTCATCCGTTTGCTTGCGTACGCTGCGGGTCAACTCATTGGCCTGGGTCGCGTTGTCGGCATTTTGCTGAACGGTAGAGGTCATCTGCTCCATCGAGGCGGTCGTTTGTTCCAGGCTGGACGCCTGCTGTTGCGTGCGGTTACTCAGCTCGTCGTTACCGGCCGTCATCTCGCTCACGCCGGTACTCACCGAGTCTGCATGCTACCAGGTTTCTGCCACAATCGCGGCCAGCTGTTGTTGCATATCGCGGATGGCGGTAAACAGCTGGGCCATCTCATTACGGCCGCGCACTTCCACAGGCTCTGACAGATCCGCTTGGGCGATCCGCTCGAGCGAACCCACCGCCGTCACCAGAAACTCGCGTGACCGCAGCAAGCCGTTCACGGCCGCTACCAGCGCCCCTACCAGAATGGCAAACGCCGCCAATATCAGCGCGGTATACGTCTGGGGCGACGAAGTCATGTCGCCGGCCATGTCCGACTGGCCGATAAAGCGAGCGGCCGACATGCCGGTGTAGTGCATCCCCGCAATCGCTGCGCCCATGACCATGCCGCTGAGGATAAACCGCAGCCACGGATGAAGCGCGGTCCGCCCCAGGCCGGTGTGCGCCCACAGCGCCAGCATGGCCAACACTACTGCCACGACAGTCGACAGCGCAAAAATCGCCGGCACGTAACGCATCTCCAGCGGCGTCATCATCGCGGCCATGCCGAGATAGTGCATGGCACCGATACCCGCCCCCACCAGCACCCCGCTGACCATCAGCTGTATAGGCGGTAATTCATCCTGCGCGAGCTTGTTCAACGCCAGCCACGAGGCAGCGCAGGCGGGTATTACCGATAGAATCGTCAGGCCCATGGAGTAATCGACGGGGGCGGGAAGGCGGTAAGCCAGCATGCCGATAAAATGCATGGTCCAGATGCCGCCGCCCAGTGCCACGGTCGCCATGGCAATCGCCAGATGGTAATAACGGCGATTACGCATGTGGCGCGCAATATCCGCGGTGTGTAGCGCTACCCACGACAGCACCACGGCCACCGTGACCGACAATAACACCAGCGCGGGCCGTTATTGCCCTGACACAAACGCCATCTCTTCCGAGTTGGCAGAGCTCAAGAACATAAAGTGCGCCTGTAGCTGTTGTAGCATTGACGTTGAATCCATGAAGGGCGCCTGTGAGTTCAGGTTTTGAAAAGAACGCATCGCCGAAATGACGCGATAAGCAGTATCGAGCGGGCACTATACTATATCTATATATCTACGCTAAATGGTTGTTCATGATGGCTCTGCGACGTTGGGCGTGAAAGTATCAGCGGCGTGCTGGCATATCTCAGGCGATGACTTGGAACAGACATTCCACCGCTATTCCTGGCTGTATAATCATCACGTCCCACCAAAGGCGCTGCACCATCAATCACCGATCGAAGCGTTGAATGAGTGGCAAGCCAAACGGCCAGCGCTATTAACTAAACGGGTAATTAATCAAACAGACCCCGATCGCTAAGGAACAAGGCTTTCACAGCAGAACGACACTCCTGTATGAGAACGATACCCGTGGACGAGCATCACACTGCTGCATCCGGCAGATCACTCTGCTTTCTTCACAGGCAAGGCGTTCTCAATAACGAGGTTAAGCTCGGACGGCGAGCTTAACTTTCTACCGCTGAGTCCGCCGGCCAATCGCTAAACCAGCGCCACCTCAGGAAAGTCGATAGCCGGACGAATCATGTTGTTCATCCAGTTGCTCAGGCTATTGACACTGACCATTCCCACTACTTCCACCAACGTTGCGTTATCCAAGCCTGCCCCATGGGCTGCCTGGAGAACGTCATCGGTGACGTGGCCGTGCTCTTCCAGCATCGCCAGATCCAGATCCAGCAGTGCATGATCTACGGTATTCTCGGCTTCCTGCCTGATCCTGCTGCGCCGCTTCAGCGCCGACGCCTACCGCCCGCTTCCTTCAGTACCGTAAGCCCAGCCGTGCCGACACCCAGAATGGCGAGCGTGGCTTGTCGCGTCATGGCGCATTGCCTCCCGCTTATGATTGAGTGGCACCGAATTGCCACAAACCCAGCCGCGCCGGCTGGGTTCGTGGCTACCGCTTCCGCTGGCAGGTGTTTAGGCCCAGCAGGCGATAGGCCGGGCAGAAGCTGAAAAAGCCGGTGGCCAGCGGCACGATGCCGATCCAGCCCCAAGCGCCGACAACGCCGGTCAGCGCCAGCAGAATCAGCGCAATACCAACGACGATGCGTACGGTTTTATCTGTTTTTCCCACGTTGCAGCTCATGGTGTTCTCCACGGTGTCACGGTGATGGCCAAGCCCACTGGCCATGTCATCGGTCGCCAGCAGGGCAATGTCCTGACAGCCTAGCCTCGACGACAAACACTTTCAACAAAAACATAATGTGTTATAGTAAAATGAATAACCCAACAACACCGAAACCCTGAACGCCATGCCACAAGAGAACTCGATGGAGCTATCACGCCTTCGCCACAGCGCCAACGAGGCCCGCGGGCTGCTCAAAACGCTGGCCAACACCGACCGTTTGATGCTGCTCTGCCAGCTCTCCCAGGGCGAAATGAACGTCGGCGAACTGGAGCGCGAGCTGGGCATTGAGCAACCTACCCTCTCCCAGCAGCTTGCCGTGCTGCGGCGGGAGGCGCTTGTTGCTACGCGGCGGGAAGGCAAGCAAATTTATTACCGCATCCATGACGACAAAGCCATGGCGGTAATCGAGACGCTCTACGAGCAGTTCTGCGCTGATGCCAGTGATTGATTTAACGCTTCAATGGAGGATATTCCATGCCCGACTCAGCTAACGATCGGCCGGTAGTCACGGCGTTTTTTGACGACGCCACCAGCACCTTTAGCTACGTGGTGCGCGACCCGCAAAGCACGGCCTGCGCGATCATCGACTCGGTGCTCGACTTCGACTACGCCGCCGGGCGCACCGACGTGCGCTCTGCCGATGCCATCAGCGAGTTTATCCGCGCCGAGGGGCTGACGGTGGAATGGGTGCTGGAAACCCACGTCCACGCCGACCATCTCTCCGCCGCGCCCTATCTGCACGAAACGCTGGGCGGCCAGACCGGCATCGGCGCCAATATCACCGTGGTGCAGGAAGTATTCGGCAAGGCGTTTAACGCCGGCACCGAGTTCGCCCGGGACGGCAGCCAGTTCGACCGCCTGTTTGCCGAAGGCGACACCTTCGCCATCGGCGGGCTTGTCGGCCGCGTGCTGCAGACCCCCGGCCATACGCCGGCGTGCCTGACCTACGTCATCGGCGACGTGGCCTTCGTCGGCGATACGCTGTTCATGCCCGACTACGGCACCGCCCGCTGCGATTTCCCCGGCGGCGATGCCCGGACGCTTTACCGCTCCATCCACAAGGTACTGGCGCTGCCGGATGAGACGCGGCTGTTTCTCTGCCACGACTACAAAGCCCCCGGCCGCGACACCTACCAGCACCAAACCAGCGTGGCCGAACAGCGCGAGCATAACGTCCACGTCCACGAGGGCATAAGCGAAGGCGAATTCGTCAAGATGCGCACCCAGCGCGACGCCACGCTGGGCATGCCGCGGCTGATTTTGCCCTCGGTGCAGGTCAACATGCGCGCCGGCGAGCTGCCCCCGGCAGAAGACAACGGCCAGGTGTATTTGAAGGTGCCGCTCAACCGCTTTTAGCCGGTAAAGCGCCTATTAAAAGCGACTCGTCCAGGGAGACCAGGAATGGATATACAAGCAGGCCTGCAGGGGCTGATTGGCGGGATTTTAATCGGCCTTTCCGCCACCTGGCTGATGGCGTCGCTGGGACGCATTGCCGGCATTAGCGGCATCGCGAGCACGCTGGTCACCGCCCGGCCGCAGCGGCAAAACGCCTGGCGGCTGGCGTTTGTGCTGGGCATGGTCACAGGCCCGCTGCTGGTGATGCTCGCCAATGCCCAAACCGGCAGTACGCTGGGCAACGTGGCCGGCGCGCCGGGTAAGGTAGTCGGCCAGCCGGCGGGCGGCGTCGGGCTGATGCTCGTCGCCGGGCTGTTGGTAGGCGTAGGCACGGGGCTGGGCAGCGGCTGTACCAGCGGCCACGGCGTTTGCGGTCTGGCCCGGCGCTCACCGCGTTCGCTGGCGGCCACGCTGACCTTTCTCATCGCCGCCATGATCACCGTATTTATCGTCCGCCACGGACTCGGAGGCAACCCATGAAAACGCTTTCAGGCTACATCGCCGGGCTGCTCTTCGGGCTGGGGCTGGCCATATCGGGCATGACCGATCCGGCCAGAGTGCTGGGCTTTTTGGACGTCGCCGGCGCTTGGGACCCGACGCTTGCGTTCGTGCTTGGCGGCGCGGTAGTGACCGCTTTCATCGGCTACCGGCGGGTGCTGCGCGGCAGCGCACCGCTGTTCGCCCCGCGCTTTCAACTGCCCACGCGCCAAACGCTGGATACCCGCCTGTTGGGCGGTGCGGCACTGTTTGGCATCGGCTGGGGGCTTTCCGGCTACTGCCCCGGCCCGGCCATTGCCTCCATCGCCACGCCCAGCGCCCCGCTTATCGCCATGCTCGTTGCCATGGTGGCCGGGTGGTACCTGACGCGGGTATCAACCTAGCTGAAAGCACTCGGCGCCAGCCCGTATTGTCCGGACTTGCGCGGCCGGCTTTCCATGAAAACCTGGGAGACAGGGTTTGCATAAAAGGAAAGCGACGATGGCATCACCTTAGCTACCAGAACAGGCAATGTGCCGATCCCGCCCGGCGAGCAGGCCCATGACGGCGATGACCAACGCCAACATGGCGCATATCCCCAACGGCACCGTCCAACTGCCCAGCGAGTCGTGCAGCACTCCCATGATCGGCGGCCCGGCGGCGGCCAGCAGATACCCAATGCACTGGGCCATGCCGGACAAGGAGGCGGCCTGCTGTGCGCTACCGGTGCGCAGGCCAATAAACGTAAGCCCCATGATGATGCCTGAACCCGTGCCCAGCCCAAACAGCACCGACCACCAAAGCGCCTGCTGCGGTGCCGCCATCAATCCCAGCAGAGCGACGGCCGACATCAGCGCCGACCCGGCGGCGGGCAGGCGTTGGTCGTGTATATGGCGCAAAATCAACCCCAGCACCAGCCCGGGCACGGCGGTGGCAAACTGCAGTACACCGTGCACGGAGCCGGCACGTTCGGGCGACATGCCCGCATCGGCGAGTATCGCCGGCAGCCAACCAATGCCGACGTAATAAATGGTGGAGTTGAGCCCAAAGAACAGCGTTACCTGCCACGCAAGGCCCACACGCCAGATGCTAATGCCACGGGATGACGGCGCTTGCTGCTCCGCCGCTTGTGGCGCAGGGGCTTTCAGCTGAGTCACCCAGACGGCAAGCGCTGCCAGTGGCAGCACTATGAAGGCTCCCAGCGAACCGCTCCAGCCCCACTGCTCCGCCATGGGTACCGCCAGGCCGGACAACAGCGCCGCGGCCACACCCATAGACAGCGCGTACGCCCCGGTCAGCGCGGCAATGTGGTAGGGGAAATCCCGCTTGATCAGGCTGGGCAGCAGCACGTTGCCTACGGCAATGCCCATACCGATCAGACCGGTACCGACATATAACCCCCACAGCGGGCCGGTCGAGCGCAGCCCAATGCCCGCGGCTATCACCACCAGTGCCACAAAAAGCGCGCGCTCAATCCCCAGAGCGCGCGCCACGCGAGCGCTAAGCGGCGACACGATGGCGAAAGCCAGCAGCGGCAAAGTGGTCAGCGCACTCGCGGCCGTGGTGCTCAGGTTGAAGTCGCTTGCCAGAAAGCCGAGCAGCGGTGGCAAGCCAGTAAAGGGTGCCCGCAGGTTGGCAGCGATCAGTAAAATGCCCACCAGCAAGATCGCCTTGCTGGCCATTGGCCGATGTATCGAGGTAGTCATGAAGCGCTCTGTTGGGAGAAAGGTCTGTACTTTATCCCGCCTTGTCATGCTTTAATATCGCTACAATGACACTCAATCGCTAAATTATGACAAAAAGCAGCCTGCTAACGAATTTGCTCGATAACTTCAAACCGGATCCTGATGACCGTCCGGTAGTGGCACTACGGGTAGCCGTCGACCAGAACGATTCGGAGCAACCGATACATCAACACCGCAAAGGGCAGTTGGTATTGGCGCTATACGGCGGCGTGACATGCGATGTGCCCGGGGTAAGGTGGATGGTGCCGCCGCAGCATGCGGTGTGGATTCCCGGTGAGGTCCCGCACAGCAACCGCGCAACGGCCAACGCGCACATTTACTTTCTGTTCATCGAACCCGGTGCCGCCAACCTGCCCGACCACTGCTGCACTCTGGCCATTAACCCGCTGGTGCGCGAGCTTATACAGCATCTTGCGCAAGCCCCGGACTACCCTCGGGAAGGCCCGACCGCGCGCTTGGCAGCAGTACTGCTGGAGCAGCTGCCCATGGCGCCCATACAGCAGCTGCACTTTCCGGTGCCGCAACATCCCAAAATCCGCCTGATAACCGATGCTCTGGAGCAGAATTCTGCCGACCGCACCACGGCGGCGCAGTGGGCCAGCCGACTCGCCATGAGCGAGCGTTCGCTGGCACGGCTTGTGCAGCGAGAAACGGGCCTGCCCCTCGGGCGCTGGCGCCAGCAGCTACGTTTGCTTGTCGCTTTGCGCCAGCTGGCTGAGGGTGCCACGGTGCAGCAGGTCGCCGGCAACCTCGGCTATGACTCCGTGACGGCCTTTATTACCATGTTTAAAAAGGCCTTGGGTACGCCACCCGCCCGCTATTTTGCAGGGCTGCGCCAGAACGATACGGGTGCACCCGCATCATAGTCGTACAGCAGTAACACACCCGCACACGCGTATCGCGAAAGGAAAGACTAGGTTCTGTCTGAAAAGTCATGGCTGTTATGCTGTCCCTGTTGATTGAGCAGGAGACCGCTATGGCAGGCCGTTACGAACTTTCCGATCAGCGCTGGCAAGTGATCGAAGATATCGTTTCTCCGCCGCAGGCTATGGGACGCCCACGCCGGGATGATCGCCAGATGCTCAACGGCATTCTGTGGATTCTCTGCGCCGGGGCACAGTGGCGCGACTTGCCAGATCGCTATGACAAGCTGGCCCACAGTTTTCGTGCCATGGTATGCCTAGCGTGCACAGACCATTGTCTGCGTGCCAATTTTTCGTACAAAACCAGCACCAAAGGCCGAAACACGAAACAGCCGGTTCACGGGCATACGCGACGCGAAGCTGACGTCCGGGGCGAGCGTGTCAACGAGCAGTAGCGTCACCACCGCCCTGCCCCAAATATATGGCCACCATATAGACGGCCAACAGCCGGCCCCGGGTAAGGTTGGTGGCGCGGTTGTTCAGCCAGCTCTCAGAGGCGACGAAGATGTCAGTGAAGCACAGGCCGGTGACGAAACGCATCAGTCCCCTAACGATCTGTCTGAATCAGGTTGACAGGTTCCGTAAGGTAGCGCATTCCGCCGCCTCGCGATCAAGTTCCTGACTCAGCTATCACCCAAGCGCTTTGTCGTCATACGCGCCAGGGTATCGTCGTGTTTGACGAAATGATGATAAAGCGCTGCCCCAAGATGGCCGAGGACCAACGCGACGAACAGCCAGGATATCTGGGCGTGCCACTGGCCTAATGCAATAGCCCAAGCCATTTCCTGCTCGCTCTCGGCAACGAGCTCGATGCCGAAGCCCGCCAGGCCGTGACCTTCCCCCAGCATAAGCAGAACGCCTGTCACCGGCATCAACACCATGCACAGGTAGAGCAGCAGATGCGCTCCTTTTGTCAGCAACGCCATGACGCCCTGACCCTTTAGTTCAGGACGCTGTTGCCGCTGGCTTAACATCCAGACGATCCTGAGCGACACAAGGACAAGCAGTAGCAAACCGATATCTACGTGCCAGGGAACGATCGTGTTACCAATCCAGTGATCGCCATCGTTGATATAACCCCCGAGCGCCATGAATTGGGCCAGAATCAGCAGCGCCATTGTCCAGTGAATTAGACGACTGATGACGCCGTAACGCTGCTGTGTGTCATGATAAGACATTGTCCCTCTCCCTATATCATCGTGATCGTATCTTGCGAGCCAGGCCAAACTGGCATGGCAGCATGATGACAACCCAACCTGACAGAGGGCTTAAGCCGTGATGTAATATCGGCATATATTCAGGATATATAGGGGCAGGAGATATAGGGGATATGCGTATTCCCGCCGGCGAACTGAACAACCCCAGGTTCAGTGTGCAAGCAAAAAGCTCGCCTCGAATCCGTCTATCCTGCCCGGCGCGGGGGAAGCTAGAGTCAAAGTGGCGCCCGCCCCCACCGCGATCGCCTGGGCGATGGCAAGCCCCAGGCCCGAGCCGCCGGCGCGACTCTTTCCTCGCTGAAAGCGATCCGTCAGTCGATGCAGCGCTTCCCGGGGCACGACTACCCCCGCATTGATAACGCGCAACATGCCATCACCCGACACGATAATCTCGACGGGTTGGTTCTCCTGCCCATGTTTCAGTGCATTTTCGATCAGGTTGCGCAATAGGATCGCCAGCGCATCCGGATCGATCGATGACATGACCCGTGCTTCGTTGGGCAGCGTCAGCACCAGCGGCGTTTCGGCGGCGCGCTGAAAATCGTCGACGATGTGGCTGATAATCGGCAGGATATCCTGAGGTGTTTCAGCCAACAGCCCGCCACTCTCTGCCTTGGCCAACTGCATCAGTTTCTCCGAGAGTCGCGAAAGCTCGCGCAGCGAGACCTCGATACGCGCCGCCCGATCCTGTACTGGCCCATCGGGCACTTCGCGGCGCAAGCGTTGCACCTGAGCCAGGGTCGCGGCCAGCGGCGTGCGCAGCTCGTGGGCGCTGTTGGCGGTAAAGCTGCGCTCCGCCTCTAGCGTTCGACGTAGTCGTTCTAACAGCTGATTAACTGCATCGCCGATCGGTACGATTTCTGCCGGCAGGTTTTTGCCCCTCACCTGCGATAGGTCACCTGCTCCGCGAGCTTCGAGCATATTCCGATACTCAAGCACCCCGCGCAGACTATGGCGTACGAACCACCAGATGCCGATCAGGCTCAGGGGAATCAGAACCACCAACGGCAAGAGCAACATGCCCAGCGTTTGCCATTTTGCCTGACGGCGTGAGGCCAGCGGCTCGGCTACCTCAATAAAGAAGGTATTGCTGACGGCTGAAATACCGTAAATTCGGTGCGTCGCGGTGCTACGCAGTCCCATTTGAGGCGTTTCGGGAAAAACCGAGAGGTCAATGTCGTGAGAGACCAACAAGGGGACATCGTCCTTTCCACGCACCAAGTAGGTGATGTATTCCTCATGGGGGTGCAGAGCCGCCACTTGCTGAAGCAGATCGGTATCTTCACGGTTAAATATCTCGACAACGGCCAGCGAAAGGAGGCGTTGTGCCGTTTCCTCCAGAACGCTATCGAGCGTCTTGTTCAGCGTATGCTCAACGACCAGCGCTGTGACCGCAGTCGCGAGCAGCCACAGCAACGTGACCCCAAGCGTCAGGCCAAAACCCAGACGACGCTGCAGACTGGTCGCGCGCCTCACGCCTGACCCAGCCGGTAGCCCATACCGCGCACCGTTTCGATAGCGCCGCGCCCCAGCTTCTTGCGCAAGCGGCTGATATGCACCTCGATGGTATTGCTCTCTATCTCGGCGCCAAAGGCGTATAGACGATCTTCGAGCTGGGAGCGAGATAATAGCGCCTCGGGGCGCTGCACAAATGCCTCAAACAGCGCCCACTCCCGGGCGGTCAGCTCGATGCCATGCCCAGCGCGACGTAGCGAATGGTTGACCAGATCTACCTCCAACTCGCCCACTTCGATAAGCGGGTTCGGATTACCCGCATAGCGCCGAGCCACAGCGGCAATACGCGCTGATAGCTCGGCCAGATCAAACGGCTTCACCAGGTAGTCATCCGCGCCGGCATTCAAACCGGCGATACGATCGGAAATCTGATCGCGCGCGGTCAGAATAATTACCGGCGTGGTATTACCCGCACGGCGGCAGCGTCCCAGCAGGTCGACCCCATTGCCATCGGGCAGCGTCAGATCGAGCAGGATCAGGTCATAATCGGTGGTGGCAACGCTGGCTTCGGCGTGCTTAAGGCACGTCATCCAGTCCACCGCATGGCCATCTTCGGCCACCTGATCGCGTACCGCTTCCCCCAGCATGAGGGCATCCTCAACCAATAGTATGCGCATCGCCTGCTTCCTCCTTGTCTCCCGCTATCCAAAGCCTAACGCGTCGACCTGACGGCTAACTGAAGGGAGCCGGAATTGTTGCGCCAGCCTGGCGGGGGGCGTTTCAGGTTGCTGTCAGAATCGCCGGCTACAGTGGCCGTATGCCTTAACCCAAGAGGACCAGAACAATGAAACTCTTATTACACGCGACCGTGACCCTTTGTGCGCTGTCCATCGCGACCATCGCTCACGCCGACCATGACTGCAAGGACCCGGTAGCCGATTGGCAACCCCGCGATGTCCTGCGACAACAGCTCGAAGATAAAGGCTGGGAAGTGCGCCGCATCAAGGTTGATGACGGCTGCTACGAAGTCAAAGGCTTCGACCAGCACGGCAATAAAGTCGAGGCCGACTACACGCCTTCATCGCTGCGCCTGCGTGAGCTGGAAATAAAGTTCAAAGAAGACGCCGTAATACCCGCCAGCCTCTACAGCGGCGATGACGATGGCGCAGATACAGAAAAAGACACAGAGAACGACACCGATAAAGCCAGCAAGGGAGATCAACCATGAACAAGCTCACCCTGACACTTGGCCTTGTTGCCACTCTCGCGCTGTCGACGGCCGCCCTGGCGCGCGAGGTCACCTTCACCACCGAGCTGAAAGACTACGGCGGCGATGAGGCCTATATGGCGCTCTATCTTACCGATGCCAACGGCCAGTACCAGGACACGCTGTGGATCGCCGGGAAAAAATCGAAGTACTACAAGCACCTGCGCGACTGGGCACGGGGCAGCGGTCTGCGTAGCCGCGAATATGACGGCCTCACCGGCGCCAGCGTCGGTAGCGGACGCTCCCTGAATATCACGCTAGACATTGCCGATGAGCTGATCGACGCAGGCTATGACGTACGCGTCGACACCGCCGTCGAGGACAACCGCGACAATCGCGCCGACGTCGCCGTGGCGCTGACCACCGAGGGCGCCGGCCAGGCGGTTTCGGGCCGTGGCTACGTGCAGTCGTTCCGCTACACTTTCTGACCAGCCGGGGAGCACAACTACCATGCTACGCAAGCTTCACTCGCTACCCGGCCTGATCGCCGCGCTGTTCGCCATTGTTCTCGCAGTGACCGGTGCTATCCTCTCGTTCAGCCCGGCGCTCGAGCGGGCGAATGCCAGCGTGCCCGCCGCCGGGCAGGTCAGCGTCGCCGAGCTGGCGGACACGGTGGCGAGGCACTACCCGGGAGCCGAGCAGATCAAACGCACGCCCTCGGGCACCCTTATCGTCTATTATACCCGCGACGGTGACGTAGGCGCCGATCGCATAGATCCACGCACCGGGCAGGCCATTGCACCCTATGCGCCGTCGTCGTTCTCGCGCTGGGTAAAAAACCTGCACCGCTCCCTGCTGCTCGACACGCCCGGCCGCATGGTTGCTGGCATCACGGCGCTGGCGATGATCGTACTGACGATCTCCGGCACGCTGCTGCTGGCCGCTCGGCTGGGCGGATGGCGCCAGCTGCTGCGCCCCATACGCGGCACCTTGAGCCAGCGGCTGCACCTCGAACTGGGGCGGGCGGCACTACTCGGCCTGCTACTTTCGGGGCTAACCGGCGCCTATCTCTCCGCCACCACGTTCGGCCTGGCCCCCGAGGGCGTGGAAGCCGAGCCCGACTTTCCTCTGGAAGTCAGCGGCGGCACCCCCGCCGCCATCGATACCCTGCCGGTTTTGCAGGCAACTGACCTGAACGACCTGCGAGAGCTGGTCTATCCCTATCCGGATGACCCCACGGACATGTATTCCCTGGAGACCCATCAGGGCGCCGGGTTTATCGATCAGGCCAGCGGTGAATGGCTGTCCTACCAGCCCCACGACGCCACTCACAGCGTTTATGCGCTCATCTATCAGCTGCACACCGGCGAAGGGCTTTGGTGGCTGGGTCTGATTCTCGGCCTGTCCGCCCTGACGGTGCCGGTGATGGCCATAACCGGCGCGATGATCTGGTGGAAACGCCGCCGCTCGCGGCCGAAAATCGTCGCCAACAGCGGGGCGAACGCCGCGGACAGCGTGATTCTCGTCGGCAGCGAAGGTAATACAACCTGGGGCTTCGCCAAGACGCTGCACGATAGCCTGACCCAGGCGGGGCACCGCGTGCACACCGCCCCAATGAACCAGCTGGCGTCGCGTTATCGCCATGCAAAACGGCTATTCATCCTCACCGCGACCTACGGCGATGGCGACGCGCCGGCCTCGGCCAGCCGGTTTCTGACGCGGCTCGACAACATCACGGATACGCCCCAACTCCCGGTAGCCGTGCTGGGCTTTGGCGATCAGCAGTTTCCGCAGTTCTGCGGGTTCGCGAAAAAAATTGAGGCATCGCTCACCGCCAAGGGCTGGCCGCTGTTGCTGCCGCTCGACACCATCGACCGGCAGTCAGGTCAGGCGTTTACCCGCTGGGGCAATGCGGTAGGCAAGGCGCTCGGCACTAAGCTAGCGCTAGTTCATACGCCCACCCGCCCACGCACCACGGCGCTGGCCCTTGCCGAGCGCGTGGATTACGGCGCTGGCGTACAGGCGCCGACCGACGTACTGCGCTTCAAGGCGCCCGCCGCTAGCGGCAAAACCGCCCTGCTGAGCCGCTGGCTAAAACGCACTGGCCTGCCGTCTTTCGAGGCCGGCGACCTGGTCGGCATCCTGCCGCCCGCTAGTCAGACGCCGCGTTTTTATTCGCTGGCGTCGGCCTCAACGGATGGCGTGCTGGAGATCTGCGTGCGCCAGCATCCCCACGGCCTGTGCTCGAGCTTCCTCCATGCGCTGCCGGTGGGCGGCACTATCGACGCCTTTATCCAGCCCAACCCCAACTTTCGCCCCACATCCGGCAAGGCACCGGTCGTACTGATCGGCGCCGGCACCGGCATCGGGCCGCTGGTCGGCTTTATACGCCACAACAAAACGCACCACCCCATGCACCTTTATTGGGGCGGGCGTAACCCCCAGTCTGATTTTCTTTATGAGACCGAACTCAACGCGTATCTCACCGACAGGCGGCTGACCCAGTTGAATGCGGCTTTTTCGCGCATCGACGAACGCGCCTACGTGCAAGACAAGCTGACCGCCAACGGGCCGGAGTTACGCCGGCTGATCGACAAAGGCGCGCAGATCCTGGTCTGCGGCGGGCGCGGCATGGCCACCAGCGTCATCTCGGCGCTCGATGACATCATCGCCCCGCTGGGCATCGACGTCACCACGCTGAAAGCTCAGGGGCGCTACCGTGAAGACGTATATTGATCCGCCCCTGCGCTTTATCGTCGCGGCGTAAAGCGTCAAGCGCCCGAACTAGCGGCCAGCAGGCTATGCGCCTGCGGCGCAGGTGCATCGCCAACGGTGTAGTGGCTAACCATTCCCGCCATATCGCTTGCCTGCTCATCTAGCGAACGACTCGCGGCCGCCACCTGCTCTACCAGCGCGGCGTTCTGCTGGGTAACTTCCTCCAGCTGGGTGACCGCCTGATTAACCTGCTCAATACCGGCCGACTGTTCACCGGTGGCAGCGGAAACGTCACGAATCAGCCCGGCTACCTGGCGAATCTCCTGGGTGATGGTGCCCAACGTCGCGCTGGTATTGCTCACCAGCGTCTCCCCTTCATTGATCCGCGCCACGTTGTTGGCCACCAGCTGACGGATCTGCCCGGCCTCTTCGGCACTGCGGCTGGCCAGCTTGCGCACCTCGGCGGCAACCACGGCAAAGCCGCGCCCTTGCTCACCGGCGCGAGCCGCCTCGACCGAGGCGTTCAGCGCCAGCAGGTTGGTTTGAAAGGCGATGCTGTCGATGGCCTCGACAATGCTGGTGACCTCCTGATTGGCGGTATGAATGTCTTCCATCGCCTGGCTGGCACGCTCGGCAACCTGGCTGGCTTCATCGGCCTCGCTAACCACCTTGTTGGTCATGGATTCGACCTGACGCGTATTATCGGCCGTTTGCCGAACGGTTGCCGTGATCTGTTCCATACTCGAGGCCGTCTCCACCAGCGAAGCAGACTGCTCTTCGGTCCGCTGAGCCATATCCTGGTTACCCCGGGCAATTTCACCGCTGGCCAACTCCACCGAAAGCGCGCTGCGTTGAATGTTGCCCACTAGCGCCTCGGTTTCGGCAGAGGCGGCGTTAAAGGCCAGGTACAGCTGCGACAGCTCGTCACTACCCGGCACCGTGACGCGGCGGGTCAGATCACCGCCCCGGTGATTGATATCATTCAGCGCCGCGCGCAGCGCCCGCACGAGACTATGTACGATCAGGGCCGTGGCCAGAATGGCAAACAGCGCGGCCGCCACTGCTACTACCAGATATCCGATCAGGTCCCGGCGTGCTTCCCCGTGCAGCCTCTCGGCTTCTGCCAGCACGCTGCCCGCCAAGCTGTCCTCCAGCTTCTTTAGTCCATCTATCTTGCGCGTCTGCTGGTCAAACCAGCGTTCCGGATCAATGCGGTAACCGCCGATAACTCCCCGCTCCAGTGCTACCTCGCGCAGCTGCTCTGCCTGTTTGACCTGCTCGCCGCTCAGAAAGTCGGCGAACTGTTGCCTGGTGCGGTCGCTGGCCAGCGCACGAAAGCTTTCCCGATACGCGGTTTCCTGGCCCTGCATGGCCAGCAGTCGCCGGTACATCGGCGCGCGCATCCGGTCGATGCTGAAGGCATTCGCCAGCAGAGCGCGCTCGATACCGGTCAGGTCCTTGGCCTTGAGCAGAATCACATAGGCACCCAGCCGCCGCGCAATGTCGGCATCCACGGTCATGTGCGTCAGCTGGCTGACCAGCGTCAGCAAGGCGTCATTGACGCTGGTATAGCGGCTGACCGCATCGTTGACGTCAATGTTCTGGCGCTGAACCCGTTCGCGGATATCGATCATCGCCGCCAGCTGTTGGCGGATGCTGGCGATATCCTCGGCCATGGCATCGCTGAGCACCGCCGAACCCATGACTTGCTGCTCATCGCGGTAGGCGGCAAGAGCGCGGTCGCTGGCCACATACTGGGCCTTCAGCCGACTTTCTGCTGCATCGTCGGCCCGGCCGATAAACGCCGCCGACATGCCCCGCTCACGCTGCAGTTCATGAACCAGATTGCCCGCCCGTTGGGCAAGAGCGGTTAACGTTTGCAGCGAATCCATATTCGTGACCAGGCGCTGTCGCTCGACAATACCGCTGCCGGCGAACCAGGCCAGTGCCATCAAGGGGAGCAGCAGGATCAGCAGAAATTTCCGACCCATGGGTATGCGGTGCAGCAGATGCATCATTGGAAGTGTCTCTCGAAGTAGCGTCAGCCCGCCTAATTCACCGGGCTGAGACAGAAAAGAAGATGGCGAGCAGTTTCTCTTGTAGAATCAAGATGTTCCTGAACGAACACAATTCAAGAGGACCACTCGCCATGGGTGAAAGCTTATCCCCCTGGACCCCGTCATGCAACGGGTCCATCCGCGTCGAGCTCAGCGGCCATCGCACCACCAGCGACAGCGGTGCTTTGCTGTTGCGTGAAGCCCTCGACAACAGCGGCATGATCGATGCGCTGGACGACCATCTGGTCGATCACCGCGACCCGGATCGCGTCCGCCACTCGTTAGCCAGCCAGCTGCGTACCCTGGTGCTGCAGCGTTCGATGGGCTGGATCGACCTCAGCGATACCGATACGCTTCGCCGTGACCCGCTCTGGCAGCTAGCCTGCAGTGATGCCCGCGGGACAACGCCGTTGGCTCAGGACCGGCCATCTCAAGCGACGCTGTCGCGGCTGCTGACGTGCCTGGGCCGCGACGACAATATCGATACCGTGCATGAGGGCCTGCTGCGGCTGGCGGTCTGGCGACTGACCTCGCTGAACGGCGGCGAACGCCCCGAGCATCTGACGCTGGACATCGACGGCTTGCCGATCGACGTTCACGGCCACCAGGGCGGTTCGGCGTTTCATGGACTTTACGGGGCCAGAATCTACTCGCCTTTGGTGGCCTCGCTGGCAGAGACCGGCGACATGGTGGGCGGCCTGCTGCGTGAAGGTAACGCCGGCCCAGCCGAGAATGCCGATACCTGGATCCCACATCTGGTGCGGCGACTCAACGAGAGCACCGGGGCCAAGGTCAAGGTGCGCATCGACGCCGGCTTCACCGACAACGACACGCTTGAGGCGCTGGAAGATCGCGACATCGAGTATCTGGGCCGGTTGCGCAGTCATACGGGCCTGCAGACACTGGCAGCGCCACATCTGAAGCGGCCACGCGGCCGGCCCCCCGAGCAACCTCGGGAATGGTGCCATGACCTGGCGTACCAAGCCGGTACCTGGCCGGCGCCGCGGCGCGTGGTGCTGGTGGTACAAGAGCGGCCCGATGATCTGCTGCTGCATGCCTTCTTTTTGGTCACCAATCTCGGCAAGTTCGACTGGCCGCCGGAAAAGGTCCTGGCGCTTTATCGCAAGCGCGGCAGCGCCGAAGCCCACATGGGCGAGGTGAAGTCGTCGCTCGATATGCATCTCTCCTCGACTGATCGCGGTGTCTCCACCGTCCAGGACGTCATGGCCCGCAACGAGGTAAACCTGCTGCTGACTCTCTGCGCTTATCAGGTGCTACACGGGCTGCGTTG
The DNA here is from genome assembly GCF_900142895.1 of Vreelandella subglaciescola. Lineage (NCBI taxonomy): Bacteria > Pseudomonadati > Pseudomonadota > Gammaproteobacteria > Oceanospirillales > Halomonadaceae > Vreelandella > Vreelandella subglaciescola. Next base: position 257,861 of record NZ_LT670847.1, on the reverse strand, counting down.
CCTGTTGGAACGACAGACCCGGCAGGGCTGGAGCCTGAAGCGGATGCGCGAGCAGGTGCTCAAGGTGGCCGCCACGCTGACAGTGCACGCCCGGCGTATCACCGTGCACCTCGGCGATGCCGCCGACAAATGGTGGCCATCCTTACTGAAGGGGTTGCCGCGGCTGACGGCATTGACCTGACACGTCGCATTACTCAGCCTTTTCCAGCAGACAAAACGGCCACTATGGAGGCCGACGACCACGGCTGCGCCGTCACTCGAAACCAATGAACTTCAGTTATAAATATCACGGCATTGATACGATAAAGCTATGTGCTAATCGGCTACTCAGCGACCGTATGACATAAAAGCCGGTCGGTCCCGGTCACCACGGGACGTAAAACGCTCGTTCGGCGTCCTGATGAATAAGGCGGGGTCAGGCGTGTATGCCATGGAAAGTGCCCGACATCCCTATCGGCAGGATGAGTAGAAGCTACAATGATATTCCTTTCGTGCATAAGCCATATTTGATTTACATCAAATAAAATGGCAGCAGGACCGCAAGCGTTGGTAATACGTTTTGCCAGTACTGGGCTGGCTCATGTGGATGCTTATGAAGGCGTGAATCTGGTATCGTTATGCTTGGATCAGCTGTCGATATGCCATGTTCTGCTTCACCTTGATCGGCAAGGCAGAAAGGGACCGGCGCTGGCCTTCCTGCCTCTACGCAGTGGTCCAAAGTGCTGCGGTTATTCTATGAATTCAGGATTCTAAGCATTCAGGTGTTGTAGCGTTGGCAGCGGTGCTGAACACCGGCCGGCGATTAATGATCTTCGATGGAGGCAGTACATAGTAATGGAAGACGAAAACTCTCCAGCTCTGCGTGCCAGTGTGAACTTTCGTGGCAGCAAAAACGCGACCCAGCCAGTCCTTGAACACATCAAACCGGGTAAAAAGCGTGCTCCGTTGTTGCGCTACATCCGCATCAATCTCCCGCGGACCACCCGGCTGCTTCTCGTTGCAATGGTGGCTGTCATCGGTGCTGCGTCGGCGGCTGTCGCGCTATCGAACCAAGAACCCTTTCCCTTCGCGACTCCAGTTTTGTGGAGTGTCTTCGGGGCTGCCGCCGTGTTCGTCGCCGTTGGTTTGATGACCTCAGCCCGAATCTGGAAGTGGGGATTGATGATCGCTCTGTCTTCCCTGCTGATCTACATTGGCGGCCTCGTGGGTGATGCGCCGTATATCTGGAATGGGGCCAGTGTCGTTTCCGCTGCGATTTGGAATCTGACGCTTTTTGCGTCTCTCAGCTACCTCGTGCTTTTTGCGGCGCTGCGCTACGGGATGATCGTCGCCGCTCCCGACAATCAATATTTCATGGACTGACAAGGGTTTCGCAATGGATCTCGGATTTCCGTGGTGGCTTCGTGTGGAGCACTTCCTCAATATCATCTTTATTTCATTTCTCGTGCGCTCGGGCCTCGAGATTCTGGGTTCCTACCCCAAGCTTTACCGCTCGCAGCACAGCGTGCCCGGCTCATCCTGGGCTCAGTTTACGATTCGGGAGGAACCGAAGCACAAGTACTACACGGTGGGCGATGAGTACAACGACTACTCCCCGCGCGTTGCTCTCCCCGGGCGTGGCCTGCTGGGGCTTGGGCGGTATTGGCACTTCATGACGGTAACGGGATTTGTTACCTGCTGGTTCATTTACTTCGTGTTGCTGCTGGCGACCGGCCAGTGGCGGCGCTACGTGCCCACCAGCTGGGACACGTTTGCCCAGGCGGGTCAGGACATGCTGGCCTATCTCGCCTTTACCATGCCCCACGTCGCTGACGGGGCTGTGTTCAATGCCCTGCAGCAGCTGTCCTACGGGTTTGTGATACTGATACTGACGCCGCTGGTGATTATCACGGGTGCCTTTCAGTCTCCAGCCATCGCCAACTCTTGCTCTTTTATTACCCGTGCGCTGGGTGGCCGCCAGGTGATCCGTAGCGTCCACTTTTTTTGCCTTGTGGGGTATCTGGCATTCTTCGCTATACACGTGCCGTTGGTTTTTCTTCACGGCTACCTGCACGAGACATCCAAGATGGTGCTGGGGCACTCCAACGATCCCGTGGTGGGCGGCGCTATTTTCACCATCGGCCTCGCCCTTGTGGTCACCCTGCACGTGGTCGCCACGCGGTGGTCGTTGGCGGACGGCCGTGCCGTTGAGAGGCTGCACAACACGATTGTGCGGCCGTGGTCCAATCTGCTGTACCGGCTGCCCGCGCGCATGCACTACGATCGCTCGAATATCACGGGCAAGGATGTGGGGCTTGATAACACCACCCACCACTTCCGTGGCAGCGGGCGGCCACCGGAAACGGACGAATACCTGGCGCTTATGGCCAACGGCTACGAGGACGACTATGTGCTCGAGATCGGTGGCTACGTGGAGCGCCCGATGACGCTGACGGTTGCGCAGCTTCGCGAGCTTGCCGCCGGCCACTCCCAGACGACGCTGCACCACTGTGTACAGGGCTTCACCTCGATTGGGCGGTGGCGCGGCATTACCGTGTCAGACCTTTTGGACATGGTGGAGCCCTTGCCCGGCGCGACGGACGTCGTCTACACAAGCTTCCAGAACATGGGCCGCGATGACGCCCTGTACGAGGGGGGAACCTACTACGAATCCACCCCCATGGTGGAGGCGCGGATGCCCCAGACGCTGATTGCCTTCGAGCTTAACGACGAAGGCGAGATTCCGGCCAAAAATGGGGCCCCGGTGCGGCTGCGTCTGGAAACGTCGACCGGGTTTCGCAGCCTGAAGTGGCTGGAACGTATTGAGGTGGTTAACCGTTACGATATTATTCTTGAGGGCCGCGGTGGCTACTTCGAGGACACGGACTTCTTTGACCGCAACCAGTTGATCTGACCGTTCGCGAGAATCTGACAGGCCGCGAGAACAAGAGGAAACAGCACCATGACTCTGCAAAAAACACGCCCACGTACCCAGGCCGAGCTCGATGCTGACATGGCCGCGCGACCCAGACCGGTGCGCAACACCTTTGAAGGGATGTACCCCCTTCACGAAGACATCGAGTTGTCGGATGAACAGGTTCAGATCGTGCTGGACTACCTGCAAGAGGTTGATTTCCATCTGCCCGGCGGCGCGGCACATGAGTTTCTGATGGTCCGCTGGGCGCGCTACAGCGGGTTTCAGTTCCTGCAGGAACCCTTGGAGGCGTATGCCATCGGGCTGCGCTGCACCCGTCCCGGAATGGAAGACCAGCACACCTTCATTCGTATGTCCTGGGGCCAGCTGATGGGGGATCCCGAGGCCACCCGCCTGCCCGTCAACGAACCGGTGCTGGCGAGCGATATGATGACGCTCGCACGCTATCGCGATACTCGTACCGGGCCCTCGCGAACGGGCGTTGACGCCTATGGTGCGGCGCCCGATGGCCCGGCACCTAACGCTGTACCTGACCCGGTGCCAGGCACCGACTTCGACCTGAAGTTGTTGGACGGGGCACTTAATGACGTGCTGGAGCACCACGCGACGGGCAAGGATCGCGACATCAATTCATGGTGGGATCCTGCGCTTAATTGGGGTGTCGCGCTGGCAGGGCGCTACCCGCGACTGAAGTACTTTGAGTCTCAAGGGCGCCTCGATGAGAAAACCCTGGCGGCGTTGCACGCCTTCGAGGCGCGGGCAGCCCGCGCGGAGGCCGTGCTGCAGGAGCTCGGCCTGGCCTCGCCTGCAAAGGTGGCCGAGACTGCGCTTCAGCAAGCGGAGAAAGCGGAGCGTGGAAAATTTTTCCGCCGCCATCGGGTCCGCAACCCACAGCCGCTCACCGGATCAAGGGCTGCAACCTAGCGCCAGCGAGTAGTGTAGTGGTCAAGTATTTTTGGCCACTACAATTAATGGACACCAATGCTGAGTAAAATCATAGCCCCGTTCTGCGGCCCTTCCCAAGCGCATCAGGGGCAGCCACGTTCCCGTGGCTGCCCCTGATGACCGAACGATGCTGGCGTTTGGCTTTACTCGTCGTGCCAGTCCGTGAGCTTATCGTTCAGCTGCTGGCGACGGCTATTGGGCGCTTCCAGCGACGTTTTTTGCTGATCTCTACCGAAACGATTCTCCAGATAATCCATCAGGTTGATCAACTCGTCGTCCGTTAAGCGGCGCTCGAATGCCGGCATGAACACGCTATGCTCGTTGCCCTCACGCTCGACGCCATTGAGGATGACCTGCGCAAGGTTATCCGCATAGACGCTGCCGGTAACGCTGTTGTGGAACAATGACGGATAGTCGCCATTCGGTGTGCCGCCACCGTTGGCGCCGTGACACGCAGCGCAGTGGCCGAGGTACAGGCGATCGCCAGCCGTTGCGTCGGTTAGCTGGCCAACACGATTCTCGTCATCTGAGCGCGTATCTAGCGGCTGGCCCCGCAGCGCCAGCACATCATCCGCCGGTGCGCCCTGATTGAAACGCGTGGCGGTCGGGTTTTCGGCGTCGCGGTCGTCGTCATTGACGGCGTCACCCGCCTCGCCCTCGCCGTTCAGCGCCGGCAGCGACGTCAGATACACCGCCATGGCGTTCAGGTCGTCATCGCTCATATGACGCGTGGAGTGGGTGATGACATCCGCCATCGGCCCGCCCGCCTGCGCCTTTCCCTGCAGGTTGCCGGTCGAGAGATAGGTGACAATATCCTGCTCGCTCCAGCTGCCCAGACCATCTTTTACGTCCGGTGTCAGATTGAAGGCGCGCCAGCCGTCGATCATCGCACCGCCCAGATAGCCGTCTTCGTCTTGAGTCTGCGCCTTCTCCTGGAGGGCCAGACCACGCTCGGTGTGGCAGCTACTGCAGTGGCCGGGGCCCTGCACCAGATACGCCCCCCGATTCCACTCGGCGCTCTGCTCCGCGTCGTCCTGCCATGGTTCCAGCGACGAGAAACTCTTTTCCCACAGCCACATCGGCCAGCGCATGTTGAGCGGGAACGGAATCTCGCTTGCACGGTTCGGGGTGCTATCGGGCGCCACCTCGTGCATGTTCCACGCGTAGAGCGCCTCGATATCGTCATCGGTCAGCCGGGCGAAGGATGGAAACGGCATGGCCGGATACAGATGGCCATCGGTCGTTTTACCTTCGCGCAATGCGCGGGTGTAGTCATCAAGGGTGTAATCCCCGATGCCGTGCTCGGCGTCCGGCGTGATATTGGTCGAAAATATCTCGCCTACCGGTGTCTCGAACGCCAGACCGCCCGCATAGTTCTCGCCGCCTTCGGTGGTATGACAGGCAGCACAATCGCTGGCCCGGGCCATATACAGGCCTTGCTTGACCAGCGTCGGGTCACTGGTGGCGGCCTTGTCAGCCTCCACCTGTTGGTCGTGCTCGTCCGCATCATTGCCACAGCCGCTGAGCAGCAGCGTACTCACGCCGGCAAATGCGACGAGACGCATGGCGCTTCCCAGACGATGAGACGCCGAGCGAATTAGCGGGCGCTTCTTGGCAAGGTTTTCAGCATTCACGGCATTACGATCTGGCTGCTTCATGCTCATATTTCCTGTTCTAGCCGATCGGCGATACGCAGCGACAAGGCCGCGAGGGTCAGGGTGCAATTCACCGAGCCAACGGTTGGCATGCAGCCGGAGCTGGCGACAAACAGATTGTCATGGCCGTGCACGCGGCAATCGCGGTCCACTACGGACGTCTTCGGGTCATCCCCCATCAGGGTTGTGCCGCAGATATGCTGGTTGTTGGAGTATTCGTCACGAAACTCGATGTCCGTGCCCCCCATCAGCTTAGCGATACGGGCATATTGTTCGCGCGTATGCACGGCGCTGCGTTTGACGTAATCATCTATCGCATAGCGGAATTCGGGTCGCGGCAGGCCCAGCGCATCGCGTTTTTTCGAGGGCGTGATGCGGTTGCTCGGCTCCGGCAACAGCTCGTGAAAGCTATCGAATTGCACAAAGCGGCTGGCGCGATGGTCGATCTGCGCCTGCAGGTCGGCGCCCAGCCGTAAAGGCGTTTCGGACAGCACCTCGGTGGTCATCTGCTGGGTGCGCGCGGTATTCGACAGGTGCAGTTTTTTGGCCGCATGCTCACGGCGAAAATCGCCGTCGCGCCAAGTGATAACCGACGTCATCTCCTGTGGGCCACGGCCCGCCCAGAGCGCTTCATCCGCCAAAAAGCTGACGCCGGTACCCGGATGGTCCATCAGGTGACGGCCAACCATATCATTCTGGTTGCCCACCCCATTTGGCGTATGGCCGTTCACCGACATCTGCAGCAGCTTGGGCGTCTCGATGCCGTTGGCCGCCAACACCACACGGCGTGCGCTCAGGCGATGCTCTTCACCCTCAGGATCCAGATAGCGCACCTCGCGAATGCTGCCGTCGGCGCCGCTTTCCAGATGATGCACCACGGCATTATCGATCAGCTTCACCCCCGCGCGCTCGGCCTTCTCGACATGGATGATGCCGGAGTACATTGCGCCAATCGGACAAATCGGCATGCAGTTGTTGTTACCGCAGCAGGTCGGACGGCCATCGTAGGGCCGGCTGTTGCGCGCTACCGGCTCGGTGACCATGTCAAAGCCGTGCGGATTGATCCGCTCGCTAATACGCCGCTCATTCCACGACAGCGGCAACGGCGACATTGGATAGTCCGCACTACGCGGGCTGCCAAGATCGATATCATTCGGGCCCCATACGCCCAGCGCCTCTTCGGCACGGACGTAATAGCCTTCCAGATCATCGTAGGAGATCGGCCAATCCCGCCCCACGCCATACTCGCTGTGCAGGCGGAAATCGTGGGGTAAAAACCGCCAGGCGGCCGCCGCCCAGTGCCATGTGGTGCCCCCTACCGCGCGGATGTACTGGGCGTCATAGGCCTGCTCGCCCTTCTGTACCAGATAGCCGGCATTATCGCCGTACAGCATCGGGTGCGGTGCGGCTTTGCTGGCCGGATACGGGCCCATGAAGTCCATCTTGTCGGCCTGATTGCGAAAGCGCTCCACAATCTGCCAGCGCTGCATGCGCGGGCCAGCCTCAAGCATGATCACCGATTTGCCTGCCTCGGCAAGCCGGTGAGCAATCAGGGCGCCAGCAACACCAGAGCCGACAACAATGACATCGGCATCGTGCGAATGGGATTCCGCAGCCATTCAGATTTCTCCTCAGAGGACTTCTTTATAGGGCGTGAGCCTGAACCGGATAGAACACGGGTCAAGCGATCAGCAAAAGTATAATAGCGAGCATCAGCGCAGAACTGACGGTATAGCGTGCCTACGCAGGACGTTCGGCCCAGAATCCGGGCTGATTTGGGCAATAGGTGCGCACGACCTGCACGTCACGCGGGCCGGCATACATGGCCGCATGCTCATAGGCGATCACCTCGGCCGCCGGGTCATCGATGGCATTACCCACCGTTCCCAGCATCCAGGCCTGTAGCAGTCGACGCACCAGCTGCATCTCGGACGCGTCGAGGTCATCTTCCGTCAGGTGGTCGCGCGTCTCACCCAGTGACAACAGCTTCTGCTTCAAGGCCGGTAAGCGCTCCATGCCCGGTACGTTATCCGCCGGGATGCGTTCCAGCGCCTCGAAAAGCCGCTGCCCCAGGCGCTCGCCCAAGGCCTTGTCGCTCAGGAGCCACGCCGACAGCGTCATAAAAGCGGCGAACGTGGAGTCATCATGATGATCTGATGAGACGTTTTCTGACTTATTGCTCGCCGCCAATGCCGAGAGTGACAGGCTTGAAAGTGCCACCACGCCCAGACCCGCGACCCCCAGCTTGAGCACCCGACGACGCGCCGGACTGCTGATACGGGCACTTTCTGATGTCTGATCGTTGTACCCAGCGATACCTTCGCGTGTGGACATGTGGCTCTCCCGAGCAATAAATGCACAATAATTAACACACGGCATGCGCTTAGGCAGCCGCGGAAACAGTAACAAGACAGGAAGGGTAACAACCGCATCCCAACAGTAGTCCAAGGTTTGACTACCCTTCTCCCTGAAGAAAGAGGGTTCTCATCTCATCGGGAACGGCACATCGATACTTGTCCCAAGCCGCTTACTTTCTCTTTAAGAGCTAGGGCCTGTTGACGTTTCACATTGGGAGCCACAACAAACAGCACGCCAAGGCCACCATGCTTTCGTAGTTTCGCTTGAGCTTATCGTAGCGCGTCGCAATGGCGCGATACGGTTTCAGTCGAGCAAAGGCATTCTCAACCAGATGCCGGTAGCGATATAACCCCCTGTCCAGATTGGCATTTCCTTTTTTCGAGTTACGCCTGCGTGGAATCACCGCCGCCATGCCTTTGGCCTCGATCTGCTCACGGATACGTTCACTGTCATAGCCCTTGTCAGCCACCAGCGCATCACCTGCTGGCAAGTCGTCAATCAATGCCTGGGCTTCCGTGCTGTCGTGCACCTCACCCCCGGTTATCCTGAAGGCAATCGGTAACCCATAAGCATCCACGGTCAAGTGGATCTTGCTGGTATTGCCTGCACGACTTTTGCCGATGGCTTCTGCGTCTTCCGTGGCAGCCCCTGTGCTGTCCTGATGAGCCTTGACGTAGGAGCCATCAATGAACAGCCACTCGACATCAGGATCTTCCACCAGCGTGTTGAAAATCCTCATCAGCTTTCCACTCGCTGACCAGGCGTTAAAACGCTTGTAGACCGTATTCCAGGGGCCAAACGTCTCCGGTAGATCCCGCCACGGGCAGCCGGTGCGCATCCGATACAGGATGCCTTCCACCGTGGTACGCAAGTCAGCCTTGTCATAAATACCTTGTTGAAGCAGGATAGGTTTCAGCTTCGACCAGTGTTCATCCGTGAGCATTTGTCGGGGCATGGCAGGCTTGCAGTTTGTTGGCGTAGGAACCTTTATTCTGCGAGCTTGCCCCTATCCTGCCAATACCCCTGCCATGAAACGTCAACACGCCCTAACACCGCCAGCCCGACTAAGGGTTAGTTAGCCTCCTCAGCATCTTAGCTTATCAAAGATGATTACGTCGGCGAAGCCAATCAAACGATAAATATGCTTCCAGGGGCAGCCAGTCGTATTTGACCTGCCGCCAAAAGATCTCGATCAAGCTAATTTCTGGCGAGTAAGCGGGTCGGTAAACAGACATGAATCGCAACGCGGTGCCTTACGCGCTTTGTTTGAGGCATATCGCTACACACTGCCTGCTTTCTGAACATCCAGATAAGCCTGCACCATAGATAGCCCTGCCATACCTTGCTCGCCGATGAGCTCTACAGGGGTTGCGCCCTGAAATGCCAGATTCGGCTGGGTCATCCATCCATAGGCCAGCTCGCGGTTATGTGGGAACAGCAAGCGAAGAGATTTATGAATACCCAAGAGCATTCCTACTCGTTCCATTTTGTCTCTGTCGTCGGCAATGGGCTGCCCGTTGCGATACTTGGCCAGGGCTGCTCGATCGTCCTGGGGCAGTCCCAGTAAACTGAGCTGTTCGCCAGTGGATATTTGCCAGTGCCGAAATAGCTTCATCAACATGGGGCCGGCACGGGTGCAGTTAATCTCAATGTCCTGTTCTTTATGCATGCGCTCCTCCCCATCCTGTTTTACGGCGCTAACCCACCTGTCAGATCCAGACCGCTTCGATGCACGTATCGCCACGATGACAGATCCTGAATTCAAGCAATAAGTGCAGCACCTGCGGTATTGAGTGCGCCTGAGTATTCGCCCAGAAACACCTGTGCCGGAGTGCGATAACCGAGACGCTTTCTCGGCCGGTCATTCAGCTTATTGACCACGCGTCGTACCTCGCCATCCGTGACTTTCTGGAAGTCAGTCCCCTTCGGAAAATACTGCCGAATCAAACCGTTGGTGTTTTCGTTGGTGCCACGCTGCCCCGAGCAGTAGGCATTACAGAAGTAAACGGAGGCGCTCACGGCCTTGGCAACCGCTTCGTGATGGGCAAATTCCGACCCGTTATCCAGCGTAATGCTCTTTACTACGCCGCGACGTGGCTTGAGCAGCCGGTTCATGGCTGCCGCCGTCAAGCCTGCCGTTATCTGGGGCAGGCGCGCTGCCAGCAAGTAGCCACTGCGGCGCTCCACCAGCGTCACCAGGCCTGATTGCTTATGTCCTTTGAGAACGGTGTCGCCCTCCCAATGGCCAATGGTGAGTCGGTTATCGACCTCATTTGGGCGATGCTCGATGCCCACGCGGTGGGGGATTTTGCCAAGCCCGGCACTTTTGGCCTGCACACGGCACCGGCTGCGTCGCTTGGGTTGGCGTAGATGCCGCCACAAGTCGCCTCCGCGCGCCTTGTCGTCCCAGATCAAGGAATAGATCCATTGATGGCTGACGCCAACACCCGCCAGTGGCGCCATGAAGCCGCTGATCTGCTCCGGACTCCACTCTTCCCGAAGGCGCCCGACCACCGCCGTCATCAGGCTGGGAAGCCGCTTTGTCCATTTCCAGGCGGCCCGACGCCGACGGTCACCGAGGCGATGCGCCGTGTCGGGTTCATAGCCGGTAGCGGTGGTATTACGCCGCAGTTCACGACTGATGGTGCTGCTGTTCACGCCGAGCCGACGAGCGATCTTTCGCTGGCTCATGTGGATGCTCCTGAAGGCGTGAATCTGGTATCGTTGTGCTTGGGTCAGCTGTCGATATGCCATGCTCTGCTTCACTTTGGTCGGTAAAGCAGGGAGGGTACCGGCGCTGGCCCTCCTGCCTCTACCCTGTGATCCAAAGTGCTGCGGTTATTCTATGAATTCAGGTTTCTCGCCTTTTTTGCTTTTTCACATAGCCCCCTCCTTGGCAGGGCGCTACTAATAACATCTCCGAACGAACGTTACCCTCTTGATATGCATATAAACGATCCCCTGCCAAGGCCATTCAGGGGAAGATGATGCTGGCTGTCAATAACACGACGGGAGCACGCATTGCTACACCCCCAATTGGATAGTCATCCTCAAATAATAGGTTATAACTCTCCAAAAAAACGGGAATAGCAACCTTTTTCACAACTATTCAAGTGTCTGCGAATAGGTATTATCTCAACCGACTGATTTTTATGACATAGCGTTTTTTATCTGTCAGTACGTTATACGATGATCCTGAGTTAAAATACAAAATGGTTCGTAAAGCGTCTCTCGGTAAGCCTGCCCAGCTTGAGATCCACCAGCAGAAAGCACTTGAGCTTGAAATGGTAGAACACCAGGTCAACGTAGAAATCCTGATCCTCGGTGCGGATGCGTTGCTGGCGCCCGACAAAGGCGAAGCCCTTGCCCAGCTCCAGCAGGAAATCCTGAAGATTATCGATCAGGGCACGCTCAAGATCGGCCTCAAGGTAGCTCCCCGCCGGCAGGTTGAGAAAGTCCAGCACGTAGGGGTCGCGCAAATAGTTTTTGGCATCGTCTCTGGCGTTGGGTTGGGCCAGCGGCGCGGTGTTTTGCTCGGCCTCGTGCTCCACGGCGTCGCGGTCTTGGCTGCTGAGCAGGCGTTCGTAATATAGCGTGCTGATCTGGCGCTCCAGTGCACGGACGCTCCACCCCTGCTGGATCGCTTCCTGCTGATACCAATGCCGCGCGGCCTCCTGTTCGATACGTGCCAGGCGAATATAATGCGACCAGCTCAATTCGAGAGACACTGTCTCGCGTTTTGGAAACGCCTCGTAAAACTGACGCATATTGCGCAGGTTGGTGACGTCAAAGCCCTTGCCGAAGGGCGTCGGTCAGCTCGCCGGAAAGGCGCTGCATCTGCTGTTTGCCGTAGGCCGCCGCTGGCATCCAGCAGCAAGGGGTTGCGGATGGTATCGCCCCACTCCAGCTTGTGGTTATCCATGCCGTATTCGGCGGCACCCGCCCCACCAGCGCCGCGTCGTGGCGCAGCCATTTGGCCATGAAACGAATATCGCCTGGCTGCAGATACGTCGGCCGGCGCAGCCCCGGCAAGTTAACTTGGTCCAGCCCCTCCCCGTGCGGAGCGGCCAGCGGCTCACCCGGTACGACATGAAGGAGCTGCACCATACAGGCCTCGCATCACCTTCGGACGCTTGCCACCTATTTGTCACCTAGGGGGCGTTAACAATTGATGATGAGCGTTGAACTGATTTAGCATGGAAAGATTTGAGGATAGACTATGGCTCGGCTACTCCTGCGTGATGATCAATGGCGTCGAATTGAGCCCCTCCTTCACGGCAAGGCCTCGGACCGCGGGGTGACAGCCAAGGACAATCGGCTATTCGTAGAAGCCATTCTCTGGATTGCCCGGACAGGCGCTCCTTGGCGCGATCTACCCGACGCCTTTGGTCGTTGGCATACTGCCTATATGCGCTATAACCGCTGGTGTAAGAAGGGGGTATGGCAGCAGATTTTCGACACGCTAGCCGATGATCCCGACCTGGAACAGCTGATGATCGATGGCAGTATTGTCAGGGTCCATCAACAGGGAGCGGCAAAAAAACCGCTCAGAACGCGGAAGCCATGGGCACGTCTCGAGGGGGCTTGAGCACCAAGATCCATGCCGCGGTCGATGCGCTGGGTAACCCGGTACGGTTGGTTCTTACACCGGGCCAGGCATCGGAGTATGGTGCCGCTCCCGCGTTACTAGACGGTTTTTCCCCGCAAGCGGTGCTGGGCGACAAGGGATACGATTCCACTGCTTTGCGGGACCTTATTCAGGCCGTGGGTGCAGAGCCGGTGATTCCTCCGAAAAAGAATCGCTTGGCGCACATCGAAGTAGACTGGCACTGCTACAAAGATCGCAATCTGGTAGAGAGGTTCTTTCAGAAAATCAAGCAGTTCAGGCGATTGGCTACACGCTATGAGCGACTGGCAAGAAACTACCAGTCACTACTCTGTCTCGTGTCAGCGGTTATATGGCTGGCCTAATTGTTAACGCCCCCTAGAGCCAAACACAACGAAAAACGGCCACCTAGCATGTTAGCTAAGTGGCCGTTTTTACTTATATTCTTGGTCGGAGCGACAGGATTCGAACCTGCGACCTTTGCAACCCCATTGCAACGCGCTACCAAGCTGCGCCACGCTCCGATTTAGCCTTTGGCCATTAAAGCGCCTTAAGACGGAGCGTATAATAGCGCTTTTCGCCGCTAATGAAAAGCCTTTTTTGTGCTTTCTTTTCAGCCGGTTAGGTCATCGCTAAAAATCATCGTTCACTTCAGCGCGGCAGCTACCTGGCAGGTATTTTTTGTCCATTGGCTTTTGTTTGGCAGGCATGCATTTCCACTTGACCGCGCCGCCGGCGGCATACATTTCGATACGCAGCCGTGTACCGCGCACTTCTTTGGCAACTGACGCATCTTGGTCATCACGCATCGCTATACCGATGGCAATGTTATCGCCACTGGGAAATATCTCGATGCCTTCGCCGTTCACATAGCGCGTATTGGTGACAAGACCTTCTATTTTTTCCTTTTCGTCCTCCGATATATTGTCGAAAGTGCCCTCAAACGCGTATTCCTCCGCCAGCCTCGCCTTAACGCCAATCAAGACGCTCAGTGCTTCAGACACCTGCGCCCGCGCAGTATAATTCTGGTACTGCGGAATCGCGATAGAGGCCAGCACCCCAATAATTGCCACTACAATCATCAGCTCGATCAGGGTAAAACCACGGTTTTTCGTTACAGTCATGTTAGCGGCCTTTTATTCTTTCGCGGTACGGCAGGAGCTGGGAAAGTATTTATCGGGAATGGAAGCATCACTGGCCGAGGCAGACTGGCACAGCCACTCAATGGAACCGGAGCTGTTGCCGTCTCCCGCAAAGCGGCCAAACATGATCATTGCTTTACCCTGGAGATCAGGGTTAACGCCTTCATTCTTGAAATACAGCCGGAACAGGCTGCGCGGGTTACTATTGCCCATGTACGAACTATCAAAAACGCCGTGCGGTTCAACCCCTGCAATATATTTACCGCTCATGCCATCGGTCAGGTCCTTAAACTCTTCCTTCAGCTCTGCATCTGTTGGCATCCGCCCTTTCAGGGCGACAAACTCGGCAAGCGCCGCTTTCAGGGGCACTGTCAGGCTGATCCCTTCCGCCACCTGCGCCCGGGCGGTGTAGTTCTGGTATTGCGGCACCGCGATGGAGGCCAGCACCCCGATAATCGCCACCACAATCATCAGCTCGATCAACGTAAAGCCGCGCTGAAATCCCTTCATTTCTTTTTCTCCTGTTATAAAAAAGGGGCCCGAAGGCCCCTTTTATCTATCCGTGGCTGTTATTCGCCCTACTTCTGATTAAGTAGAAGATGCTTCCTTGCAGCCGGAAGGCAGCCAGCTTTCATTAGTATCAGTATCATTCCAAGCGCAGGTCCAGCCGTTGCCGGGGCTAACGCCGTTATTATCTACCGGATCTACCGGCGCGATGTTCATGACCTTTGTCCCAATAGCAGAATCTTCTTTAAACGTTACTGAAATAGCAGAGTCAGCATAGCTGACTGTGTCGACATAGCGACCAGACATTGCCTCCAAGTTACCATCGTCGTCAGTTAATCCGAGATCCGCTTTTACTGGCATTTCACCTTTGAGCGAGTACTGCTCGGCAATGTCGGTACGCACACCCGCGGTGATCGACAGCGCTTCGCTGGCCTGGGCGCGGGCGGTGTAATTCTGGTACTGCGGAATCGCGATGGAGGCGAGAACGCCGATAATCGCCACGACGATCATCAGCTCAATCAGGGTAAAACCGGCTTGCTTGAGCGGGCGTACTGCGCGCGTTTTCGTGTTGTGCATCGATTCTGCTCCTTGAGAGAAGATACCCGACAGGGCTGCCGGATGGACAGGCTTCATTTTGTTACAATACCTTACGACTTAAGCCTTTTCAACTATGCCGCGCATTTTTACTGACGTAAATCAGTTAGCGCGCAGCCGGGTGTGGGCTGATGCCGCTCATGCCTCAAGTGTGGTACAAGTAAGGCGCACAGCGAACAGCCACCAACGAGTAGCGCATGAGCCAATCTTCTTTTGAGTCAACGCTGAGTCACGCAGCAGCGCGCGGCGGGCTACGCGGTATTGCCGAACGCCTGGTCAACCACGGCCTGTTGACCCAGGCTCAGATCGCCACAGCCGAGGCCGCCGCCGAGGAGCAGGAAATTCCGCTGCTGCGCCACGTGGTGGAGTGCGGCCTGGTTGACCCTGCGGAGGCAACGGTCGCCGCGGCCTGGGAGTATGGGCTGCCCGTGATTGACCTTGACGCGGTGCGTATCAGCGCACTGCCGCCGGCCGAGAACTATCCGGTCAAGGTGCTGAGAAATCTCGGCGTGTTGCCGCTGGCGCGACACAACCACCGCCTGACAGTGGCCGTCCCCTACCCGGCCACGTTAACGCAGCTGGACGAGCTGCAGTTTGCGACCGGATTAAGCGTTGAGGGCGTGCTGGCCCCGATTGACAAGCTGGAAAACGCCCTGAACCATTATCTGGCGCAGAACGAGCGCAGCATGCTTGAAGAGCTCGACAGCGTTGACGACGCGGTCTCCTCACTTGGCGTGGTGCAGGGTGCTGAAGGCGAAGAAGTTCCCCTGGACGAAACGCCTCGGGAAAGCGACGATGCACCGGTCGTCAAATTTGTTAACAAAATATTACTCGATGCAATTCGTCGGGGTGCTTCCGACATCCACTTTGAGCCTTACGAAACCCAGTACCGCATTCGCTTTCGCGTTGACGGCATGCTGACCGAGATTGCCCGCCCGCCGTTTGCCATGCGCAATCGCATCGCCGCCCGCTTGAAAATCATGGCACGGCTGGATATTTCCGAACGCCGCCTGCCACAGGATGGCGCGCTGAAACTCAGGCTTTCACGTACCCGGTCGCTGGATTTTCGCGTTAACTCTCTACCCACGGTATACGGTGAGAAAATCGTATTACGTCTGCTGGATCCAAGCGCTGCTCAAATGGGTATTGACCAGCTGGGCTTTACGGATGATCAGCGCACGTTTTACGAGCAGGCACTGGCCCAGCCCCAGGGCATGATCCTGGTCACGGGGCCGACCGGCAGTGGTAAAACCGTGTCTCTGTATACCGGCATTAATATACTCAACCAGATTGAGCGCAACATTTGCACCGCTGAAGACCCGGTGGAAATCAAAGTGCCGGGGGTCAATCAGGTCAACGTGCTACCCCGGATTGGGCTGGATTTTGCCAGCGCCCTGCGCGCATTTTTACGCCAGGACCCCGACGTAGTGATGGTCGGCGAAATTCGTGACCTGGAAACAGCTGAAATTTCTATTAAAGCCGCACAAACGGGTCACCTGGTGCTATCCACGGTACATACCAACTCGGCGGCAGAAACGCTCACGCGTCTTTCCAACATGGGCGTCTCGCCGTTCAATATAGCCAGTGCCGTCAGTCTGATCATCGCCCAGCGGCTGGTCAGGGTGCTGTGCAAGCACTGCAAGGAACCGGCTGATATTCCGGATCAGGCGCTCCGCCGCGAAGGGTTCAACGATGCGGATATTACGCGCTCGACCATCTATCAGCCTGTGGGCTGCAAACAGTGTACCCAGGGATATAAAGGGCGTATCGGCATTTACGAAGTGGTTCCCGTGACCGAAGCGATGCGCCAGCTCATCATGCACGAAGCGCACGCGCTGGATATTGACCGGCTCGCACGCGAAGAGGGCTACGCCAACCTGCACCATAGCGGCCTGATAAAAGTGATGCAGGGCGTCACCAGCCTTGAGGAAGTCAACCGGGTCACCAGGGAATAAAGCATGGCGCAATCACATCGCAAGCGCCGCACGCCGGCCATTCAGCTGTACCGGTTCAAATGGAGCGGCAAGAGCACAAGCGGTCGCAAACTCAGCGGTGAGATGGTCAGCCGCAGCAAAACGGAAGTCGGCACCGAGCTTAAACGCCACGACATCATTATCCGGCGCGTGCGTAAAACAAGCAGCCTGCATGGCCGTGGGCGGATCAAGGCGCAGGATATCGCCGTTTTTGCACGTCAGATGGCCACCATGATTCGTGCCGGCGTACCGCTGCTTCAAGCGTTGCATATCGTGACGGAAAGCATTGAAAAGCCGGTGATGGTGCTGTTGATTCAGCAAATGATCAACGAGGTGTCGGCCGGGGCCAGCTTTTCCGATGCGCTGCGCCGCCACCCCAGGCATTTCGATCAGCTATTCATCAACCTCGTCGAGGCCGGCGAGCAGGCCGGCGCGCTCGATCAGATGCTGGAACGCATTGCCACCTACAAGGAAAAGGTGGAAATGCTCAAGGGGCGCGTCAAAAAAGCCATGTGGTACCCTGCCGCCGTCATGTCCATAGGCATGGGAATCACCATGCTGCTGCTGATTAAGGTAGTGCCGCAGTTTGAAGACATGTTTCATAGCTTTGGTGCCGAACTGCCGGCCATGACCCGGATGACCCTGCACCTTTCGGAGCTAGCGCAGGCCTACTGGCTGCACGCGGTTGGTGGGCTTGCCGCCGGCATCTTTTTGTTACGCCGGGCCGCCCGTCGTTCGCCAAAGCTGGCCTACCGCCTGCATTTTTTGCTGCTGCGCTTGCCCATCGTGGGCGATATTTTAAAAAAGTCCGCCGTAGCGCGTTTTTCCCGCACGCTCGCCACCACCTTTGCCGCGGGTGTACCGCTCGTTGAGGCGCTTCAAACCTGTTCCGGCGCTACGGGCAACAAGGTGTATCAACGCGCTGTCATGCAGGCGCGCCAGGATGTGGCAACCGGCCAACCGCTGCATTTCTCCATGCGCATGACCAATCAGTTTCCTTCTCTTGTCGTGCAGATGATCAGCATTGGCGAAGAGTCCGGCGCGCTAGATGCCATGCTCAATCGCGTAGCGGACTACTACGAAGAAGAAGTCGATAACAAGGTTGATGCGCTGACCTCGCTAATGGAGCCGGTCATCATTGTAGTGCTGGGTGTGCTCGTTGGCGGCGTGGTGGTTTCCATGTATCTTCCCATCATCAATCTGGGTACGGCGCTATAAAGGATCCTCATGTCACCGCTTTTACTTTCTGTCTGGCTATTTGTGCTCTTGCTGGGGCTCTGCCTGGGCAGCTTTCTCAACGTGGTCATTACCCGCTTGCCGGTGATGCTGATGCGCGAGTGGCGCACTGAAGCGCGCACCGCGCTTGAGCTGCCCGTCGAATCGCAGTCGCGCTTTAACCTGGCCGTTCCCCAATCACTGTGTCCAGTCTGTGAAGCTCCTATTCGCTGGCACGATAATATTCCTCTTATTGGCTGGTTAAAGCGACGTGGCCGCTGCGCAGACTGTCATACTCGTATTAGTGTGCAGTATCCGCTGATCGAACTTGCCGGCGGTATATTAAGCATTACCGTCTTTGCCCTGTTCGGCCTTGGCTGGGAATCAGGCTTTATCCTCGCGGCATGCCTTATGCTGCTGGCGCTGGCGGTGATTGATTTTCGCACCCAGCTGTTGCCCGACATTATTACGCTACCGCTGCTGTGGGCAGGCCTTTTATATCAGCTGTTGTTCCAGCCGCTAATGCTGCCCTCCGCGGTCATCGGCGCCATGGCGGGATATCTGGTGCTCTGGGGCTTTTATTGGCTGTTCAAACTGATTACCGGCAAGGAGGGTATGGGCTACGGCGACTTTAAACTGCTGGCCGCACTCGGCGCTTGGCTGGGCTGGAGTTTTTTACCGCTGATGCTGGTGCTTTCGGCCGGGTTTGGTGCCATGGTCGGGCTGGCTCTTCAGGCCAACCCGGCACGTCGAGGCATGCCCATGCCCTTTGGCCCGTTCCTGGCCATGGCGGGCTGGGCGGCACTGCTCGTTGGCGATGAGCTGATGGCCGCCTACTTGGCGCTGGTTATCTGACCGTCTCAACCCACCGGAGAGTCACCATGATTATCGGTTTGACCGGCGGCATCGGCTCGGGAAAATCCACCGTCGCCCGCGCGTTTGCCGCGCTGGGAGCGGCCTGGGTAGACGCCGATGACGTCGCCCGGGAGATTGTCGCCCCCGGCGAACCGGCGCTTGAGGCGATCAGCCGCCGCTACGGCAAGGCCGTGCTCCAGCAGGACGGCACGCTTAATCGTGCGGCGCTGCGTGAGATTATCTTTGCTACGCCGACCGAGCGCGAATGGCTGGAAAGCGTGACCCACCCGCGCGTCCGCGAACGCCTGTTGACCCACCTTGAACGCCTGCAGGCCACGCCCGCCGCGTACGTGCTGCTGGTCTCGCCGTTGCTGTTTGAAAGTGGACAGGACGCGCTGGTTGAGCGCTGCCTGGTGGTGGATCTTCCCGAAGCGCTACAGCGCGAGCGCACGCTTGCACGCGATAACGTCAGCCGCGATCAGGTCAACGCGATTCTGGCCGCGCAGCTATCGCGTGAAAAGCGCCTTTCCCACGGCTGCGATGTCATCGATAATAGCGGGGACGCGGCGTTCATGCGTCAACAGGTCAGCGCCCTTGATGCGCGCTACCGTGCGCTTGCCCCCTAACGCGCTGCGCGTTGTCACCCGAACTCAGCCAGCAAGGAGCCTTTATGCCCCCCGCCAACCCCAACGATAGCGCCCCGCGTGCCCCCAGCGAGCTCCCCTGCCCCCAGTGCCGCACCCGCGTTGTCTGGTCGTCAGAAAACGCCTACCGACCTTTTTGCAGTCGTCGCTGTCAGCTGCTGGACCTGGGCGCCTGGGCCGATGAATCACACCGTATCGGCGGCGAATCCGCCATGGACGAAGCCGATATCGACGCCATGCTGCGCGAGGCCGACCGCGACGCTCCGCTATCTTGAACCACTACCGTCTTGAGCCGCTATCTTGATCAGGAGCCACCATGCCCAGCCCGCCAGACGCCCAACAACTTGACTATCAGCTACTTCACCGTCTGGATAACTGCTTTGACGATGTGCTGACCGCGCTTACCCAGGTAACCGCCCGGTTTGCCGAGGGCTCCGCCAGCGCCTGGACGCTGGATGGCACCAGCGCGGATGCTGACTGGCTGAACACGGCGCTGTTTGACATGTGGCATCAGCAGGGCCAGGACGGACGCGAAACGCGCAACTATGTTGGGCTCATTGCCGCAGATGACGAGCTGATGCAAGCCGTGCTTAAGGCTAACGCGGCCAAAAGCGCCTTTAGCGAATGCCTGCAGGCGATCAAGCAGCAGGCGCCGGCCTTGCTCAGCGAGAGCCGCTCGCGGCTGCCAGGACGTCACCCGCAGGTTGAAGCGGTGCTCGAACGTAACGGCCTTGCCCGCCTGCATTTGAAGCAGTGCTGGCGCCATCTGCCAGTGGCCGAAGCGCCGGTATCCCGCGTACGTTTTGCCTGGTACAGCAGCGGGCGCTCGATCAAGCGGCTAAGCGTACAGGAGGTGGAAAAAAAATTGCTCGCGCTGGATAGCGAGGCCGCGCACGTGCGCATCCAACTGCGCAAGCTGGCCGGCATTCCCAGTGCCGAGCCCTTGGCACAGGTGCAACCCCAAGCACCGCTGATGCGTGCCAACCTGTTTTTTACCGAACCTCTTGAAGACGGCCACACGCGGCGCGCGTTAAACGTTGCCATGCCGATTTTCATGCCCAGTGAAGATGGCCGCCTGCCGCACACCAACCTGCCGCCGCTCACACCTCCCGAAAAGCGCACACGCGCCAAACGCCGCGATGAGAAGCTCGAGAGCGAACCGTTTCTGCCAAGCCTGCGAGTCTACCGCTACCGCTAAGCGGCGCCTGCATGGAAGGGCTGCGCTGAAGGGCTTGTGTGAAACGGACGATATCAAACGGACTATGTGCGCGGCGCGGGCGCCTGTTCTTGCCAGAGCCCGTGTTCCAGCAGCGTTTCAATCAGCTCCGTAAGCTCTGCGTGGGGTATCCCATATTCATTGAGCAGTGCCTCGATCCGACGCGTAAATTCCTGATGGCGCCCTTCTGCCTGCGCCTGGGTGTCTTCTTCCTCCAATGCTGCAAGCGAGCGCACCGGCGGCCCGGTAGGAATGTCCAGGCTGTTATTCGGATCATCCAGCGCCTGCAATGCTTTGGAAAAAGCATCGTCCAGGTCTTTGAACTGGCGCAGCTTATCGCGTTCGTTATGCGGTTTATCCGCTTTCCGATATTTCATTGATGTTCCATTTACACCTGTTGGAAAAATGCTGTCGCTTTGAAGACGGCCATCGCGTTACAAAGGCCGCAACGCCCGGCAAAACGCTGGCTCAAGATAGTTCATAACGAATTTCTTATGAAAACTGTGCTTAAACGCGCACACGGGCAAAGTAAACTTGCCATTTCCCTTATAAAACCCGCATAAAGGCAGTGCATGTAGCGTTTTTTTGCACATTTATCGTGGGTTTTTGCCATTTTATATCAATGCCGCAGCGTTACAGCCGCCCAGACCAGCAGACCATCGACTCGACCTTGCGTGCGCGTATCAACCACGTTTGGCAGTTTTACCTCTACGCACCGGGATAGTGCAATGCAGGCGAAGCATGTAATCGCCTGCCCGACAGACGCAAGGGAGGCAAATTCATGTTGAATGCGATGACACGCGCCGAAATCTGGCTACAGGATTCACTCAGCACTCCGCTGGGTATTGATGCCCTTGCCGCGCATCTGGGATATTCAACGTCGCAGATCAGGCGCCAGTTCAGCCACTACTTTGGCAGCTCACCGGGTGTATATCGCGATCGGCGGCGCCTTGAACGCGCTGCCGTACTGCTTGCGCTGGGTAGCAAAAATATAGCGCACATCGGGGTCGCCTGCGGCTATCAGAATCATTCCGCGTTTTCGCGTGCTTTTCAGCGCACCTATGGCGAAACGCCCCGTTGCTATCGAAGCACTGTTCGTCAAACGCTGAACCGACTTCCGCCACCCTGTGACATGGTCACACGCATCGAACAAAAGAGTAGCCACTACGCCATCATGCGCCGTCTCTACCAGGCGCCCGATACGCTTTGGCCGCTGGGTCAACCAGACCTTCACGCGAGTGACTTGCTGGGAATGGATAGCCGGTACAGCGAAGCAGCCCCGGGCATTGCGCTGCCGGATTTGCTGTCTCAGCGCATCGGCGCATGCGCTGAGACAACCGCGTCACGACGTACCGACATCGGGCTGTGTCTGGTTCCGCAAAGCGAAGCAGACAGCTTGCCGCTACCCGCCTCATATCGCCGTTTACACGTTGAGGCACAGCACTATGCCATTATCCGCCTGCAAGATATCAGCCAGTTGGACGATGCCGTGGACTGCCTTGTGCGCGACCTGCTACGCCAACCCGTGCCTTACCATATCAGCGGCAAGGCGCCTTACGTGCTGTGGCTGGAAGGTTACCCGGAGCTGCGTATTCCGCTCGGCCCCTAGCAGACACTACCCGATTTGACCCGTGCGCCGCCCTGCCTGAGCCGGCAAAGTGCGGCAGTCGTAGCAGCGGCAGTTTACCTCGCGGCTTAGTCTTCCATGCGAACCAGCCAGGATTCGACGGTTTCATCGCCGTGTTCACTTTTCCAGCCGCGCAGCTCTTTATGATTACCGCCACGTGTTTCAATGACATCGCCGGTATGCGGGTTTTTATAGATTTTCAAGCGGCGCTTACGGCGGCCGGTTGTGCTGGTAGCCGACTTGCCACTTCCCTGGTTAGGATCCAGCAGTGCGATAACGTCAGCCGGACGTTTTTCAAACTCAGCCATCAGGCTTTCAAGTTTCGCCTTGAACTCAAGCTCGCTTTTCAAGCGTTGGTCGTCTTCAAGACGCGCCAGTTCTTGCTGCAGTTGTTTGAGCTGTTGCTCTTTCTGAATATATTCGTTAATCAAAGACATGGAAAAAAATCCTTCTGTGGATCAGGGGACCCCGCCTTATTCATCAGGACGCCGAACGAGCGTTTTACGTCCCGTGATGACCGGTACCGACCGACTTTTATGTCATACGGTCGTTGCGTAGCCGATTAGCGCATAGCTTTATCGTATCAATGACGTGATGTTTATAACTGAAGTTCATTGGTTTCGAGTGTCGGCGCAGCCGTGGTCGTCGGCCTCCATAGTGGCCGTTTTGTCTGCTGGAAAAGGCTGAGTAATGCGACGTGTCAGGTCAATGCCGTCAGCCGCGGCAACCCTTTCAGTAAAGATGGCCACCATTTATCGGCGGCATCGCCGAGGTGCACGGTGATGCGCCGGGCGTGCACTGTCAGCGTGGCGGCCACCTTAAGCACCTGCTCGCGCATCCGCTTCAGGCTCCAGCCCTGCCGGGTCTGTCGTTCCAACAGGCAACGCAGCCCGTGTAGCACCTGATAAGCGCAGAGAGTCAGCAGCAGGTTTACCTCGTTGCGGGCCATGACGTCCTGGACGGTGGAGACACCGCGATCAGTCGAGGAGAGATGCAGGTCGAGCGCCGACTTCACCTCGCCCATGTGGGCTTCGGCGCTGCCGCGCTTGCGATAAAGCGCCAGGACCTTTTCCGGCGGCCAGTTGAACTTGCCGAGGTTGGTGACCAAAAAGAAGGCATGCAGCAGCAGATCATCGGGCCGCTCTTGTACCACCAGCACCACGCGCCGCGGCGCCGGCCAGGTACCGGCTTGGTACGCCAGGTCATGGCACCATTCCCGAGGTTGCTCGGGGGGCCGGCCGCGTGGCCGCTTCAGATGTGGCGCTGCCAGTGTCTGCAGGCCCGTATGACTGCGCAACCGGCCCAGATACTCGATGTCGCGATCTTCCAGCGCCTCAAGCGTGTCGTTGTCGGTGAAACCCGCGTCGATGCGTACCTTGACCTTGGCCCCGGTGCTCTCGTTGAGTCGCCGCACCAGATGTGGGATCCAGGTATCGGCATTCTCGGCTGGGCCGGCGTTACCTTCACGCAGCAGACCGCCCACCATGTCGCCGGTCTCTGCCAGCGAGGCCACCAAAGGCGAGTAGATTCTGGCCCCGTAAAGTCCATGAAACGCCGAACCGCCCTGGTGGCCGTGGACGTCGATCGGCAAGCCGTCGATGTCCAGCGTCAGATGCTCGGGGCGTTCGCCGCCGTCCAGCGAGGTCAGTCGCCAGACCGCCAGCCGCAGCAGGCCCTCATGCACGGTATCGATATTGTCGTCGCGGCCCAGGCACGTCAGCAGCCGCGACAGCGTCGCTTGAGATGGCCGGTCCTGAGCCAACGGCGTTGTCCCGCGGGCATCACTGCAGGCTAGCTGCCAGAGCGGGTCACGGCGGAGCGTGTCGGTATCGCTGAGGTCGATCCAGCCCATCGAACGCTGCAGCACCAGGGTACGCAGCTGGCTGGCTAACGAGTGGCGGACGCGATCCGGGTCGCGATGATCGACCAGATGGTCGTCCAGCGCATCGATCATGCCGCTGTTGTCGAGGGCTTCACGCAACAGCAAAGCACCGCTGTCGCTGGTGGTGCGATGGCCGCTGAGCTCGACGCGGATGGACCCGTTGCATGACGGGGTCCAGGGGGATAGGCTTTCACCCATGGCGAGTGGTCCTCTTGAGTCAAGTTCGGTTAGGAACATATTGATTCTACAAGAGAAACTGCTCGCCATCTTCTTTTCTGTCTCAGCCCGGTGAATAAGGCGGGGGGACGTGACTGAATGACACCTGCAAGAACCGCATACAGGCGGAAAATCGCAGAGAGCAGAATCAGTACGACCGTAACAAAATATATTGACCACCAATAGGAACAGGCGTTCAATTACCTGACATATTATTGCTGTATAAACGGCAACTCGCAACCATTAATCATAGAAGCGTAGCAAAAGACTCGCGCATCGTGGCGTAATAGTCACGATCATATTAATTGCATATAGCGGCATTTATAACAATCACTGGCTAAACCTTAAACCACAGCTTTCAACCCAATCGTTAGCGCAGCGCTCACCCGAGCATTAATCGGCACGCATAAAAAACGCCGCCCCGGAGGGCGGCGTTTAATCATAGCAGTCAATCTGAGACGCTTAGTCTTGACCCATCTGCTGCTTGATCAGGTCACCGATGGTAGTGGCACCACCTGCATCCTGATCCTGGTCCTGCAACTTCTTCATGTTCTGACGCGTGTCGTCCTGATCCTTGGCCTTGACCGAAAGATTGATCTGACGGCTCTTGCGGTCAACGCTGACGATGCGCGCTTCAACGCTGTCGCCTTCGTTAAGCACGTTGCGCGCGTCTTCAACGCGATCAGCGCTGATCTCGGAGGCTTTCAGCAGAGCAACGACGTCAGTCGCCAGCTCAACCTGAGCTTCCTTGGCGTCAACTTCAACGACACGACCGGTGACGATGGTGCCCTTGTCGTTAACCGACAGGTACTCGGCTACCGGATCGGTATCCATCTGCTTGATACCCAGCGAGATGCGCTCGCGCTCGGGATCAATCGAGAGGATAACGGCTTCGGCTTCGTCGCCTTTCTTGAAGCCACGTACCGCTTCTTCGCCGGTGTCAGTCCAGGAGATGTCGGACAGGTGTACCAGGCCGTCGATGCCGCCAGCCAGACCGATGAAGATACCGAAGTCGGTGATCGACTTGATGGTGCCGGAAACGCGATCGCCCTTGTTGAACTCGGCGTTGAAGGTTTCCCACGGGTTGGCCGTGCACTGCTTGATACCCAGCGAGATACGACGACGCTCTTCGTCGATATCCAGCACCATGACGTCAACATCGTCACCCACCTGCACAACCTTGGAGGGGTGGATGTTCTTGTTGGTCCAGTCCATTTCGGAGACGTGAACCAGACCTTCGACGCCTTCTTCCAGCTCGGCGAAGCAGCCGTAGTCGGTCAGGTTGGTCACGGTGGCGTGAACCTTGGTGCCTTCCGGGTAGCGGCCCTTGATGTTGACCCACGGATCTTCACCCAGCTGCTTGAGACCCAGCGATACGCGGTTACGCTCGCGGTCAAACTTCAGCACCTTGACGTTGATCTCGTCGCCAACGGCAACGATTTCGGACGGATGCTTGATGCGCTTCCAGGCCATATCGGTGATGTGCAGCAGGCCGTCAACGCCACCCAGATCAACAAAGGCGCCGTAGTCGGTCAGGTTCTTGACGATACCCTTGATCTGCTGGCCTTCCTGAAGCGTGGCCAGCAGCGCTTCGCGCTCGGCACTGTTTTCCGCTTCAAGCACGGCACGACGCGATACGACAACGTTGTTGCGCTTGGGGTCGAGCTTGATGACTTTAAAGTCCAGCTCTTTGTGTTCCAGGTGCGTGGTGTCGCGCACCGGACGCACGTCAACCAGCGAGCCCGGCAGGAAGGCGCGAATGGAATCAACGTCAACGGTGAAGCCACCCTTGACCTTGCCGTTGATCACGCCCTTGATGATTTCGTCTTTCTCGAAAGCAGCTTCCAGCACTTTCCACGCTTCGGCACGCTTGGCTTTTTCGCGCGACAGACGCGTTTCACCGAAGCCATCTTCCACGGCTTCAAGCGCCACGTGCACGTCATCGCCGATGGCAATGGCGAGCTCGCCGTTTTCGTCGAGGAATTGCGAAGCGGGGATCTGGCCTTCGGATTTCAGACCGGCGTTAACGGTAACCCAGTCACCGTCAATGTCGACAACCTGAGCCGCAACGATCGCGCCCGGCTCCATATTGATGTCGTTAAGAGACTGTTCAAACAGTTCAGCAAAGCTTTCGCTCATGGTGTTCCTACGTGATCAACGTTGTTTGAGGCATCGCTGCCTTCTCCGTACCACCAGCAAGTACGGGCCTAATGTCACTCTGCTTTCAAGGGCGTTAACGCTGGTTAGACCTGGTCGGGCTCATCGTGTGTGAGTAAACTGCCCGGCCACGCCGTGACGCCGCATCAAAAGCGCCGCAAGGGAGAATCAAGCGCCGGACGTCATACCCCGCAGGGCAAGCCATTCGGTCAGCTGTTCAACCACTTCCGGTATACTCAGGCGCGTGGTATCAAGCGTAATGGCATCATCTGCCGGCTTGAGAGGTGCCACGCTGCGCTGCGTGTCGCGTGCATCGCGTGCCTGAATTTCCTGTAAAAGACTTGAAAGACTAGCATCCACGCCGGCTTGCTGCAACTGCTCATACCGGCGGCGGGCACGTTCATCAGCGCTGGCGGTGAGAAATATCTTCAGCGCCGCGCCAGGAAACACCACCGTGCCCATGTCGCGGCCGTCGGCCACCAGCCCCGGCGGCTGGCTGAAGTCGCGCTGGCGTTTGAGCAGTGCCGTGCGCACTGCCGGCAATGCGGCCACTTTTGAGGCGCGCTCACCGGCCTGCTCGGTACGAATCGCGCGGCTGACGTCTTCGCCTTCAAGCAGCGTTTGCACCGCGCCGTCGGCCACCGGAAACGCTACGTCAAGGTTTTCGGCGACTTGCGCAAGGCCGGCTTCGTCGTCAAACGCGATGCTGTGCTTGCCTGCGGCATAGGCGGTCAGCCGGTAGAGCGCGCCGCTGTCCAGCAGGTGCCAGCCCAGCCGCTCGGCAAGCAAGCCGCTGATGGTGCCCTTGCCCGCCCCGCCGGGGCCGTCAATGGTCAACACGTTATCGGTCAGAACGCTGGCGTTCATTAGCCTTCTCCGCCCGCGCGCTCCGCGTCCAGCGTCATGCCGATGCGCGTGGCCAGCTCGATAAAGTCGGGGAACGACGTGGCGACGTTGGCGCAGTTGTCGATAACGATGTCATCACCGGCGCGCAACGCTGCTACGGCAAACGCCATGGCAATGCGGTGATCGCCCAGGCTATCGATGCGACCGCCGCCGTAGCTGGGCGTTTGCGCATCGCCGTTGCCGACGATGTCGATGCCTTCATCGAGCAGACGGTGCTCAACGCCCAGCGTGGCAAGGCCGTCGGCCATGGCCTGCAGGCGATCGGACTCCTTGACCCGCAGCTCAGCGGCGCCGCGCAGCCGGGTGGTGCCCGAGGCGTTGGCCGCGGCAATAAACAGCGCGGGAAACTCGTCAATCGCCAGCGGCACCTGCGCTACGGGAATATCAATGCCTGTCAGCGGCGCATAGCGCACGCGGATGTCCGCGACCGGTTCGCCGCCTATTTCGCGCTCATTGACCAGCTCAAGGTTCGCGCCCATCAACGTAAGGATGTTGATCACGCCAATGCGCGTGGGATTGATGCCCACGTGCTCAAGCGTCAGGTCGGCGTCCGGCGTAATCGCTGCGGCAACCATGAAAAACGTCGCCGAGGAAATATCCGCGGGCACGTCAATCGCGCCGGCGGTCAGACGCTCGCCACCGTTGAGCCAGCAGGTATCGCCCTGACGCTCGACCTGGTAGCCAAAGCCGCCGAGCATACGTTCGGTGTGATCGCGGGTGGGCGCCGGTTCGCGCACACGGGTTTCGCCGTCGGCGTAGAGGCCGGCCAGCAGCAGGCAGGACTTCACCTGAGCGCTGGCCACCGGCATGTCGTAATACATCCCTTTAAGCGACGCGCCGCCGTGAATATGCAGCGGCGGGCGGCCGCCCTCGGCGGTGTCGATGACCGCGCCCATGGCGCGCAGCGGCTCGGCCACGCGATTCATCGGGCGCCTGGTCAGCGATTCATCACCGGTGAGTTCGCTGGTAAAGGCCTGACCGGCCAGCAGCCCGGCAAACAGGCGCATCGCGGTACCCGAGTTGCCGACGTAAATCGGCCCTGACGGCGCCTGTAACCCGTGCATGCCTACGCCATGAATGACCACGCGCCCCTGGTGCGGCCCTTCAATGGCTACGCCCATTTCACGAAACGCCTGCAGCGTGGCGAGGCTGTCTTCGCCTTCGAGAAAGCCGGTCACCGTGGTAACGCCCTCGGCGAGCGCGCCGAGCATAATCGAACGGTGCGAAATCGACTTGTCGCCGGGAACGCGCACGCTGCCCTGAGCGCTGCCGCCCGGACGCACCCGGTAAGTCACCTGACCCTGTGATTGCATAGCATATTCCGTCTGATAACTGGTTTTATTCAGCAGTGATTCAAAATAATGGCGCGCATGGCTGGCGCGATCAAAGGTGGCCAGCATGGCGTCGCCGTCGCCGGTTTCAACGGCCGTGCGCAGGCGCGCAAGCCCCCTCTCGAAATCATCCAGCGAGGAAAGCACCGCCTCGCGGTTGGCGGTAAAGATATCCCGCCACATTACCGGATCGCTGCCGGCAATGCGGGTAAAATCACGAAAACCACCCGCCGCGTAGCGGAAAATATCCAGCCGCTGATCCTGACGCGCCAGCGTATCCACCAGCGAAAACGCCAGCAGGTGCGGCAAATGGCTGGTTTGCGCCAGCACTTCGTCGTGGCGCGATACGTCCATTTCCAGCACCTGGGCACCGCAGGCTTGCCACAGCGCGCGCACCCTCGCCAAGGCGCCGGCATCGGTCTCCGCTTCGGGCGTTAGAATCACGTTGTGATCCACATACAGGGTGGAATTGGCCGCCGCCACGCCGCTTTTTTCCGAGCCGGCAATCGGGTGGCCGAGCACCAGCGTAGGCGGCATATGGCCAAATACCTTGAGGGCCGCATCGCGAATCGCTGCCTTGGTGCTGCCCACATCGGTGACCACCTGCCCGGCAAGCGTGGGGTTGAGTGTGGCAAGCTCGCCCATCACGCTTTCCATGGCCAGCACCGGCACGGCCAGCACAATCATACTTGCCGCTGGCGCCTGCTCGGCCAGCCGCGTGCTGCCACCGTCGATTAGCCCCATCTCGATGCCGCGCTCAATCTCGCGGGCGTCGGGGTCGCAGGCCATGATCTCGCCCTGAAAGCCGGCAGCGCGCAGCGCGGCGGCCAGCGAGCCGCCGATCAGCCCCAGCCCGACAATCAGCAAGCGTGACTCATCAACGGCAGATTCATTCACTGACGCCTGGCTCACAGCACACCTTGGGGGTAAGACCCCAGCACCTTCAGGTCGGCAGCGCGCAGGCGCACTTCATCAAGCATCGCGGCAACATGGGGCTGCTCGTGATGGCCGATGAAGTCGATAAAGAACACGTAGTTCCATACGCCGCTGCGCGAGGGGCGCGTTTCCAGCCGCGTCATGTCGATCTGGTGGCGATGGAACGGCTCCAGCAGGTCGTGCAGCGCGCCGGGCTGGTTACGCATGGCCACCACCAGCGAGGTCTTGTCGTCACCCGAGAGCGGCGCATCCTGGCTGCCAATGATCAAAAACCGCGTGGAATTATCCGGGCGGTCTTCGATTTTATCGGCAATCACTTCAAGATCGTAAAGCTTGGCGGCCATGTCGCCGGCAATCGCGGCGCTGTGCCACTCGGTCCTGACCAGCTTGGCGGCTTCGGCATTGGAGGCCACGGCCACACGCTCGGCGTGCGGGTAGTGGGCATCCAGCCATTTTCGGCATTGGGCGAACGACTGCGGATGCGAATACACCCGCGAGACCTTGTCGCGCCGGGTATTTTCGCCCACCAGCAGGTGGTGATGAATACGCAGCACCACTTCGCCGCTGATGTGAATCGACGATTCCAGAAAAGTATCCAGGGTGTGGTTGACCACGCCTTCGGTGGAGTTTTCCACCGGCACTACGCCGTAGTTCACCGCCCCCGCTTCTACCTCGCGGAATACTTCGTCGATCGCTGCCATCGGCAGGCTGACCGCACTTTCTCCGAAGTGTTTGAGCGCCGCCTGCTGGGTAAAGGTGCCCTCGGGCCCCAAATAGGCGACTTTGACCGGCTGCTCAAGCGCGAGACAGGCCGACATGATCTCGCGGAACAGCCGCGCCATTTCCTCATCGGAAAGCGGCCCCTTGTTCGCCGCCATGATCCGGCGCAGCACATGGGCTTCACGCTCGGGGCGGTAGAACAGCGTGGTCGGATCTTCGGCAAGCTTGACTGCAGCGACATCCTTGGCGCACTGGGCGCGCTCGCTGATCAGATGAAGAATATCGCTGTCGAGCTGGTCGATGCGCTCTCGCAGCGCGTCCAGCCTGGCTGACGCATCAGACATGGTGGTTAGCCTTTTCGTTGTTCAAAATCGGCCATGAACGCGGTCAGCGCATCCACGGCGGTTTCGGGTACGGCGTTGTACAGGCTGGCACGCATGCCGCCCACGCTCCGATGGCCTTTCAAATTCAACAGCCCGGCGGCGTCGGCGTCCTGCAAAAACTCGTCGTCCAGACGCGCATCCGCCAACACAAAGGGCACGTTCATCCGCGAGCGGTTTAACGGTGCAATCGGGTTGCTGTAAAAGCCGCTTTGGTCAATCGCCGCGTAGAGCTTGTCGGCTTTGCGCTGATTGATCGCGTCCATCGCCTCAAGGCCGCCCACGTCGTTTTTGAGCCATTCAAATACCAGCCCGGTCAGGTACCAGGCGTAGGTCGGCGGCGTGTTGATCATCGAACCAGCTTTGGCCATGGCCTTGTAGCTAAACAAACCGGGCATGCCCGCTTGCGCCTGATCCAGCAGGTCGTCGCGGACGATGACCAGCGTCAGCCCCGCCGGGCCGATGTTTTTCTGCGCGCCAGCGTAGATCACACCAAACTGCGAGACATCAATCGGGCCGGAGAGAATGCTCGATGACATATCGCACACCAGCGGCACGTCAACGCCATCGGCGCGGCGCGCCTGAGGCGTGTAGTCAAACGCCAGCCCGCCGATGGTTTCGTTAGCGGCGTAGTGCAGGTAGGCGGCGTCATGGCTGATAGAAAGCGCTTCTTGGCGCGGCACCGCGACGTTGCCGTCGGCCTCGGTGCTCGCTGCCAAATGGTGCGACACGCACAGCTGTTGCGCTTCCGCCAGCGCCTTTTTGCTCCAGATGCCGGTTTGGATAAAGTTGGCGCTGCCGCCCTTGCCCAGCAGATTCATCGGCAGCATGGAGGACTGCAGCGTGGCGCCGCCTTGAAAGAACAGCACCTTGTAGTTATCCGGCACGCCCAACAGCGTACGCAGATCGGCCTCGGCGCGCTCGGCAATGGCGACAAACTCGGCGCTGCGGTGGCTCATTTCCATGGTCGAAAGACCGTAGCCGCGGTAGTCGAGCATTTCCGCCTGAGCGCGCTCGAGTACCGCAGTGGGCAGCGCTGCCGGCCCCGCACAAAAATTATGCTGACGGGTCATCGCTGCCGCCCTCTTCATTCTCAACGTCTTGATTTTCGACGTTTTCGTCAGCGCTTTCGGCGTCGGCGTCAAGCGCGTCCGGCGCCGTGTCTTCGGGCTCGTCAACGCGCACGGTTTTCACCAGGTGCTCTTCTTTACCCAGACGGATAAGCATCACGCCCTGGGTGTTGCGCGAGGTGGTCGAGACTTCGTCAACCCGGGTACGCACCAGAGTGCCGCGGTCGGTGATCAACATCATTTCGTCGCTGTCGTAGACCTGCATACCGGCCACCAACGCGCCGTTGCGCTCGCTGGTCTGCATGGCGATAACGCCCTGCCCGCCGCGGCCGCGCAGCGGGAACTCGCCCAGCAGCGTGCGCTTGCCGTAGCCGTTTTCACTGGCGGTCAGAATGTAGATCGGCGACGGCGCGCTGGCAGGCTCGACGTGCGTTGCACTTTCAGCACTCTCAACGTCGGCACTGGCCTCGTCTTCGGCGTCAATCTGCTGGTGCTGGGGAATGATCAGACTGATGACTTCGGCGCCCTTGGCCAGACGCATGCCGCGCACGCCGCGGGCCGTGCGGCCCATGGCGCGCACGTTACCTTCTTCAAAGCGGATGGCCTTGCCGTTGGACGACAGCAGCATGGCGTGGTCTTGACCTGAGGTAATCGCCGCACCGACCAGGCGGTCGTCGTCGTCGATATCAATGGCGATCAGCCCGACGCTACGCGGCCGCGAGAACTGCTCAAGGCTGGTGCGCTTGACCGTGCCCTTGGCCGTGGCAAAAAAGATGTAGTGATCGGGATCGTACTCGCGCACCGGCATGATGGCGTTAATCGCTTCGCCTTCGGCCAGCGGCAGCATGTTGACCAGCGGTTTGCCCCGCGAGCCACGGCTGGCGTTGGGCATTTCGTAGACCTTGAGCCAATAGACCTTGCCGCGGTTGGAGAACAGCAGCACGGTGTCGTGGGTCGAGGCGACCAGCAGGTGCTCGATGACGTCTTCGTCTTTCATCGCCGTGGCCGACTTGCCGCGCCCGCCGCGATGCTGCGCCTGATAGTCGGACAGCGGCTGAGTCTTGGCGTAGCCCGAGCGCGAAACGGTGACCACCATGTCTTCTTCGGCGATCAGGTCCTCGATGGACAGGTCCAGATGGCTGGCCTGAATCTCGGTGCGGCGCGGGTCGCTGTACTGATCACGCACGGCGACCAGCTCTTCGCGGATGACGTCCATCAGCCGGTCGGGCGAGGCCAGAATCTCGGTCAGCTCGGCAATCCGCTCAAGAATCGTCAGGTATTCGCTGAGCAGCTTCTCGGTTTCAAGGCCAGTCAAACGGTGCAGCCGCAGCTCCAGAATCGCCTGCGCCTGCGCCGGCGACAGCTGATAGGCCGTCGCTGCGGTGTTGAGGCCAAAGGCTTCATCCAGCTCTGCGGGCTTGCACGAGGTGGCGCCGGCGCGTTCAAGCATGCCGGTCACCTGGCCCGGCTGCCAGGTGGTCGCCAGCAGTTTTTCCTTGGCCTCGGCCGGGTTGGGCGCGGCCTTAACCAGCGCGATCACTTCATCGATGTTTGAGATAGCCACGGTCAGGCCTTCGAGCAGATGACCGCGCTCGCGGGCTTTCTTCAGCTCGAACAGCGTGCGCCGGGTGACCACTTCGCGGCGGTGGCGGACAAAGGCTTCGAGAAACTCTTTCAGATTGAGCAGGTGCGGCTGGCCGTTTTCCAGCGCCACCATGTTGATGCCGAAGACATTTTGCAGCTGGGTCTGGGCAAACAGATTGTTGACGATCACCTCGCCGGACTCGCCGCGCTTGGCCTCGATGACGACGCGCAGACCGTCTTTATCCGACTCGTCGCGCAGCTCGGCAATGCCTTCGATGCGCTTTTCCTTGACCAGCTCGGCGATCTTTTCAATCAGCCGCGCCTTGTTCACCTGATACGGCAGCTCGGTGACGATAATGTGGTCGCGGCCGCTCTTGTCGTCATGCTCGATGGTGTGACAGGCGCGGATATAAATACGCCCGCGGCCGGTGCGGTAGGCTTCGAGAATCCCGGCGCGGCCGTTGATAATGCCGCCGGTAGGGAAATCCGGCCCCGGCACGTACTCCATCAGGTCATCAATGGACAGCGTGTAGTCGTCGATCAACGCCAGGCAGGCGTCGATGATCTCGCTCATGTTATGCGGCGGGATGTTGGTCGCCATGCCCACGGCAATGCCCGAGGAGCCGTTGATCAACAGGTTGGGCACGCGGGTAGGCAGAACGTCGGGGATGCGCTCGGTGCCGTCGTAGTTGTCGACCCAGTCAACGGTGTCTTTATCCAGATCGGCCAGCAGCTCGTGGGCCAGCCGCGCCATGCGTACTTCGGTGTAACGCATGGCGGCAGCGTTATCGCCGTCGATCGAACCGAAGTTGCCCTGGCCGTCGACCAGCACGTGGCGCATCGAAAAGTGCTGCGCCATGCGTACGATGGTGTCGTACACGGCGCTATCCCCGTGGGGGTGGTACTTACCGATCACATCGCCGACCACACGCGCCGATTTCTTGTACGGCTTGTTCCAGTCATTATTGAGCACGTGCATGGCGAACAGCACCCGCCGATGCACGGGCTTAAGGCCGTCGCGCACGTCAGGAAGCGCACGGCCGATAATGACGCTCATCGCATAGTCGAGATACGACTGCTTAAGCTCGTCTTCAATGTTAACGGGCAGAATTTCTCTGGCGATGTCACCCATGGAAGTCAGATCCTTTGCACTGCATTGGCACTGCGAGAGTGGAAAGCGCGAATACCGGACAACGGCGCGCAAATATCGCCACATCATACCACTGCAGAAGCGCCAAGGGCAGCCGCTGGCACCCTTGACCCTGGAACACTACCCCGCTAGGCGGTAAAAGCCTCGCGAGTCGTGATCAGCGCGTTGAGCGCCTGACGCACGTCGCCTTCAATAAAAGCGGCATGATTGGCTTTCAAATCCAGCAGCACAAAGGTCAGATCTGCCTGTGCCACCAGCGCGCTATCGTGGCGGCGAATAATCTGGTGGTGGCATACCGCGCTGCGCTCGCCCACGTGGACAATGCCGGTGAGCACCACCAGATCATCGCCGAGCACCGCCGCGCTGCGGTAATCAATATTCAGATTGACCACCACGAAAGCCCGGCCGGCCTGATGCAGCCCGGCAATCAACTGCGGCTGCTCGTCGAAAAACGCCCAGCGCCCCTCTTCCATAAACTCCAGATAGCGGGCGTTATTGACGTGGCCGTAGCCGTCCAGCTGATACCCGCGTACGCGCAGCGCCGTGCGTGAGAGTAAATCGTTCATGGTCATGGCTCCCTGGTGTTTTGTTCTTAACGTCTGTTCTTAACGTCTGTTCTTAACGTCTGTTCTTAACGTCTTTTGGCTGCCGGTGGCTGCATGCAGCGTTACCGGCATGGGTGTTGACCGCCAGCCCAATCAAACACAAGTTTGAAACGACTACAACAAGTGTGCCTATCAAGGAAAAAGCTCAAGAAAAGCCCTTAAGCAAAAGCCCCGGCAGGAATCCCCGCGACACGCTGGCAGGAAGGCACCGCTTTCGCCATAATGTGCTCCTTTTCTCAGCATCCATTTCAAGAATAGATCTCAATAACCGATCTCAAGGACAGGCGACATGTGGTTTAACGATGTGGTTTAAGAATTTGCTGCTTTACCGCCTACACGGCGCCCCCGAGCTCGACTGCGCCACGCTTGAAGACGCGCTGACCGAACACGCCGCCGCGCCGCTGGGCAACGCCGATGCCCGCCGCTTGGGCTGGACAGCGCCGGCCGGGCGCGCCGGTGGCGGCCAGTTCGTACACGAAATCCAGGGCCATCGCCTGCTCTCGGTCTTGCGTCAGGAGCGCCTGCTGCCGGCGTCCGTGGTCAAGGAAGAGGTCGACGAGCGGGTGGCCGATATCGAACAGGCCGAGGGCCGCAAGGTCACACGTAAGGAAAAGACCGCCTTCAAGGAAGAAATCACCGAGGATCTGTTGCCGCGTGCTTTCATCCGCCGACAGAAGACCGATCTCTGGTGGGATACGCGCCAGGGGCTGATCGGCATCAACGTCGGCTCTCGCGCCCGCGCCGACGACATCCTTGATCTGCTGCGCGAGACGCTGGGCAGCCTGAAAGTCACCCCGCTGGCCGCGCAAACGCTGCCCATCCGCGCGATGACCACCTGGCTGACCGATCCCGCCAGCCGCCCCGCCGACATGATCCTTGGCGATCAGGTCGAGCTCAAGGCCAAGGGCGACGACGGCGTGCTGCGCGCCCGTCAGGTCGACCTTGACGGCGATGACATCCAGCAGCTGCTGGAAGGCGGCCGCCAGGCCAGCCAGCTCGCGCTGGGCGTGGAAGGCCGGCTCGGCTTTGTGCTCACCGACGATCTAACGCTCAAATCGCTGCGCTTTGGCGACGCGCTGATTGAAGAGGCTGACCATGCCGACGACGGCGACGATGCGCTGGCGCGTCTGGAAACCGACTTTATCCTCATGGCCCAGGCGCTTTCCGAAGACGCAGTGCGCCTGCTCGAGTGGCTCGGCGGCGAAGCGCAGAGCGGCAACGCAAACGAGCACGGGCACTTTTCGGATACCCCCTAACGACTCGACGGATCGACGGATCGCATGACTGACGACAATAATTTATCCCAGGCCCATAGTTCAGCCCACGCCGCCCCGGATTCAGCTGAAACGGACCCCTGGGCCGAGATTCGCCCTTACACCGACGCCGAAGTCAACGCCGTGCTCAAGCGGCTGGCACGTGATAACGAACTGCTTAACGCGCTGACGCGCTTCCGCCTGCCGCGCCTGGCCCGGGTGGCACCGCCGCTGGCGCGACTGCTGGCCAGCCGAGCAGTGCGCCGTGAGGTCAAAGACGTGACCAGCGTGCGCGCTTTCCAGCAGCGCATTGCCCACTATATGGATCGCATGATCCGCACCAGCACGGACGCCTTCGAGGTCTCGGGGCTTGACCGGCTGGACGCCAACGTCGCGTACCTGTTTATCGGCAACCATCGCGATATTTCACTGGATCCGGCGTTCGTCAACTATGCGCTGTATCAGGCCGGGCGCGACACGGTGCGCATCGCCATCGGCGACAACCTGCTGAAAAAGCCCTACGTCACCGACCTGATGCGCCTCAACAAAAGCTTTATCGTGCCGCGCAGCGCGCGCGGCAAGCGCGCCATGCTCGCCGCCTACCAGAAGCTGTCGGCCTATATTCGCCATTCGATTACCGCCGACAACCACTCGATCTGGATGGCCCAGCGCGAAGGCCGCGCCAAAACCGGCATCGATCTCACTGACTCCGCCACCGTCAAAATGCTCACCATGGCGCGGCGCATGGCCGACAAACAGGCTCCCTTTGGCGAGGCGGTTGCCGAGCTGCGCATCGTGCCGGTATCCATCAGCTACGAGCTTGACCCCTGCGACGTGCAGAAAGCCCAGGAGCTTTACGACATGGATACCCGGGGCGGCTACGACAAAAGCGAGTTCGAGGATATCCAGTCAATCGTTGCCGGCATCACCGGCGACAAAGGCCGCGTACAGCTGCACTTTGGCCGCCCGATCGGCACCGATATGGGCACGCCGGACGAAGTGGCCGCCGAGATCGACCGTCAGGTGATCGGCGGCTATCGCTTGTTCCCCACGCATTATCTGGCGCTTGAAGCCTTGGGGGATGCGCCTGAGCTGGTGCCCCGCAAAGCCATCACCGCGCAGGACCGCGAACGCTTTGCCAAGCGCCTCGCCGCGGTGCCCGAGCCGCTGCGCCCTTACTGGCTGGCCCAGTACGCCAATCCGGTCAAGCACAAGGCCGGTCGTTTGACGCTTTAACGCCGGCGCCGCCGCCTTCAAAGCGGCGCCCGGGCACTGCGCCGAGCGGCAAAAAAT
Source organism: Vreelandella subglaciescola (assembly GCF_900142895.1). Taxonomy (NCBI): domain Bacteria; kingdom Pseudomonadati; phylum Pseudomonadota; class Gammaproteobacteria; order Oceanospirillales; family Halomonadaceae; genus Vreelandella; species Vreelandella subglaciescola. Next base: position 220,127 of record NZ_LT670847.1, on the reverse strand, counting down.
GCTATGGTCAAATAATTGCGCCCCGACGGGGTAGCCGCGTGCCAAGGCGTATTCAGGAGAGCCTCAATGTCCGCTTCAGAAATTCAAAAAACGCGCGTTATCAACGAACTACAAAGTTTTATCCGTAAGCTGCTGCAAGATCCTGAGATCCTTGAGCAGTCGCTGGCCGCCGCCCGCCAACAGCTGGACAACGGCGGCAGCGCCGACAGCATGGCGCGCGTGGCCAACGAGATCTCTGACACCACCAGCGTGCACATTCCGGAAGACCCGGCCGAGCATTCAGAAGCCGACAAGATGTTTCTGGCGCTGCTGCGTGAAGTCGTGCTCGAAGAGCAGGCGCTTTACTAGCTCGCTCCGCTCACTGCCCCCAACGGCGAGGCGCCAACAGGCTTCGCCGTTTTTGACGCTGTCTTATATACGGGTTTTATCAACGGCCTTACACACCGCCTGACGTTAACGGAAGTATCACCCACCATGCCTAACACCGCCACGCGCAAGATTCTGGTGACCAGCGCGCTCCCCTATGCCAACGGCGCCATTCACCTGGGCCATTTGCTTGAGTACATTCAGACCGACATCTGGGTACGCTTCCAGAAAAGTCGTGGCCAGCAGTGCCACTATGTATGCGCCGACGATGCCCACGGCACCGCTATCATGCTGCGCGCCGAGCAGGAAGGCATTACCCCGGAGGCGCTGATCGAGCGCGTCTCCCGGGATCATCAGGAAGATTTTGCGCGCTTTGGCGTGGGCTTTGATAACTACCATTCAACCCACTCGGATGAAAATCGCTACTTCAGCGAGCTGATCTACACCCGCCTGCGCGATGCCGGGCATATCTCTACCCGCGATATCGAGCAGATGTATGATCCGCAAAAAGGGCTGTTTCTCGCCGACCGCTTCATCAAGGGTATCTGCCCCAAATGTCACGCCGACGATCAGTACGGCGACAACTGCGAAGCCTGCGGCGCGACCTACACCCCAGCCGAACTGATCGATCCGGTCTCGGCCGTTTCCGGCGCCACCCCCGAGGTGCGAACCTCCAGCCACTATTTCTTCAAGCTGCCCGATTTTGCCGACTTCATGCAAAACTGGATCAACGACGGCCACGTGCAGCCGCAGATCCGCAACAAGCTGATGGAATGGTTCGAGGCAGGCTTCAACGAGTGGGACATTTCCCGCGATGCGCCCTACTTCGGCTTCGAGATTCCCGATGCGCCGGGCAAATATTTCTACGTCTGGCTCGACGCGCCCATCGGCTATCTGGCGAGCTTCAAGAACCTCTGTGATCGCGACGGGCTGGACTTTGACAGCTACTGGCAGCCCGGCTCCGACGCCGAGGTATACCACTTCATCGGCAAGGATATCGTCTACTTCCACGCGCTGTTCTGGCCGGCAATGCTGCACGGCGCGGGGCTGCGCACGCCGACGGCGGTCAACTGCCACGGTTTTGTCACCGTCGATGGCGCCAAGATGTCCAAGTCGCGCGGCACCTTTATCAAGGCCGCCACCTACGCCGACTACTTGAACCCCGAATACCTGCGCTACTACTTTGCCGCCAAGCTGACGTCAAAGGTCGACGACCTGGATTTGAACCTTGACGACTTCGCCGCGAAGGTCAACGCCGACCTGGTCGGCAAGGTGGTCAACATTGCCAGCCGCTGCGCCGGCTTTGTGAAAAAACTCGGCGGCGGCACGCTGTCCGAGCATTGCGCCGAACCGGCGATGCTGGCACGCTTTATCGCCGCCGGCGACGACATCGCCAACGACTTTGAAGGCCGCGAGTTTTCCCGCGCCATGCGTCGCGTGATGGAGCTGGCCGACGAAGCCAACACCTACATCGCCGACGCCGAGCCATGGGTGCTCGCCAAGCAGGAAGGTCGTGAGCAGGAAGTGCTGGATATCTGCTCGGTAGGTATCAACCTGTTCCGCCAGCTGATGGTCTATCTGGCGCCCGTGGTGCCGGCCATGGCCGAGCAGGCGCGCGCATTTCTCGACCTTGAAACGCTCGACTGGGCAAGCCGCCACAAGGTGCTGTCGCACCACGCCATCAACAAGTTCAAGCCGCTGATGACGCGCATCGAACGCGACAAGATCGAGGCCATGGTCGAGGCGTCGAAGGAGGATCTGGTGGAAGAGCAAAAACTCAAAGACGCCCCCAAAGGTGCCTTGGCAGCCGACCCGATTGCCGAGGAAGTCAGCTTTGACGACTTCAGCAAGGTCGACCTGCGTATCGCCCGCATCGCCAAGGCGGAATACGTCAAAGGCGCCGACAAACTCCTGCAGCTCACGCTGGATCTCGGCGGCGAAACGCGCAACGTGTTCTCGGGCATCCGCTCGGCCTACGCGCCCGAAGCGCTGGAAGGCCGATTGACCATCATGGTGGCCAACCTCGCGCCGCGTAAAATGCGCTTTGGCGTATCGGAAGGCATGGTGCTGGCCTCGGCCAACGACGACGGCATTTACCTGCTGTCGCCGGACGACGGCGCCGAACCCGGCCAGCGCGTTAGCTGATGAGCCGTCACGCCCTGATAGACGCCGTCGATGCATTGCTGCCGCAGACCCAGTGCGGCAAATGCGGCTTCGACGGCTGTTTGCCCTACGCCGAGGCCATCGCCGACGGCGAGCCGGTCAACCGCTGCCCGCCGGGCGGCGAGGACACCCTTGCCCAGCTAGTTAAGCTGACCGGCCAGCCGGCGCAAACGCTTGCCGAGCCCGCCCAGCCGCCACTTGCCGCGGTGATTCGTGAAGACGAATGCATCGGCTGCACCAAGTGCATTCAGGCCTGCCCGGTGGACGCCATTCTCGGCGCGGCCAAGCGCATGCATACGGTGATCACCGACGAGTGCACCGGCTGCGAGCTGTGCGTAGCACCCTGCCCGGTCGACTGTATCGACATGGTCGCACACCCCGCCTGGCAGGCGTCGCGAAGCGCTGAAGAGCAAGACGACTATATCGCCCGTCGTGCCGAACTCGGCCGCCAGCGCCACCGCGCGCGCCAGCAGCGTTTGACCCGCGAGGCACGCGAAAAACGCCTCGAGCGGCGCAAACGTCGGCGGCAAAAAAGCCACTCGGCAAGCCCCACAGGCTCAACGCCGGACGGCAGCTCTGCCAACGCTACCGCGCTGCGCCAGAAAAAGCTCGCGGCGCGGGCGGCCGAGCAAGCGCTCAAGCGCGTTCACCAGCAGCTTTCCAGCGCGCGGCGACGCGGCGATGCCGACGCCGAGGCCACCGCCATCGACCAGATCCCCAGCGCCGAGCGGCTGGTGGCCGACGCCCAGCGGGCTCTTGAAGACGCTTCACCGGACGTTGACGCCACGCCATGAATGCCCACAAGCGCTTTGAGATTTTTGCCCGGCTGCAGGCCGAAAACCCGCACCCGACCACCGAGCTTAACTGGGCGACGCCCTTTGAGCTGCTTGCCGCGGTGCTGCTTTCCGCGCAGGCCACCGACGTCGGCGTCAACAAGGCCACCGCGCGGCTCTATCCCATCGCCAATACACCCCAGGCGATTATCGACCTGGGGCTCGACGGCCTCAAAGAACACATCAAGACCATCGGCCTTTACAACACCAAGGCCGTCAATCTGATGAAAACCTGCCACCTGCTGGTCAACCAGCACGGCGGTGAGGTGCCCCGCACCCGCAAGGCGCTTGAAGCGCTGCCCGGCGTGGGCCGCAAAACCGCCAACGTGATCCTCAATACCGCCTTTGGCCAGCCCACCATCGCCGTGGATACGCATATTTTCCGCGTCTCCAACCGTACCGGGCTGGCGCCGGGCAAAAACGTGGTCGAGGTCGAGCAAAAACTGATCCGCCACGTTCCTCGCGAGTTCAAACAGGATGCCCACCACTGGCTTATCCTGCACGGCCGCTACACCTGCATCGCGCGCAAACCGCGCTGCGGCAGCTGTGTCATTGAAGACCTGTGCGACTATTCTGAAAAAACGGAACTCTGACAAGACGAGACTCTGAGCAGACCCAGCCCTGATAAAGCACGGCTCTGTTAAACCGAACCACCGCTCCCGATATTCGGCCAAGGTCGCCTTGGCTGAAGGCATCTGCTTGCATAGACTCCAGTCATAACCACAACAACGCTCAACACTGCAGGAGAACGCCATGGCTCAGGTACCGGCGCAAGTACTGGTGGTCGATGACGAGCCCAACATCTTGCTCTCGCTTGAGTTTCTGATGCAGCAGGCCGGATTTGACGTGACCACGGCCGCCGACGGCGAAAGCGCCCTTGAGCGCATTGACGCCGGCCTGCCCGATTTACTGCTGCTCGACATCAGCCTGCCCGGCATCAGCGGCTTTGACGTGCTCGAACGGCTGCGCGCCGCCGCCGCGACCCGCCGCCTGCCGATTATCATGCTCACCGCCCACGGCCGCGAGGTCGAACGCGAAAAAGGCATGGCACTGGGCGCGGATGACTACATCACCAAGCCGTTTTCGACTCAGGCGCTGGTCGAGAAGGTCAAGACGCTACTGACCGAGTCCGATCATGACGCGCCATGACCGCCGTCAGGGGCTTCCCAAACGCCAGCGCCTGATCGGCCTGTGGCTGTTGCTCAGCGGCGTCAGCCTTGTGGGTGGCGCGATTTTTGCTGCCTGGCTGGATGCCCGGCTGGGCGTGGGCGGCGGTGAACGCGTCGCGCTGTGGCTCGGGAGTTTTTCCGGCGGCGCGACGATTCTGCTCGTAGGGCTGGCGCTGGAGCGCATGCTGTTTACTCCGCTGCGCCATTTGCAGGCACAGCTGGCGCGCCTGGTGGCAAGCCCCGATGCCCGCGATGAGAACCCGCCCGAAGGCTGGCTAACGGGGTTGGGGCCGGATCTTGCGCGAGTGCGGGAAAGCTGGCGCGCCGACCGTAGTCGACTAACGCAGGCGTATGCTGAAGGCGCGCACGACGCCGCCCAGGTACGCCAGCGGCTTGAAGCCCTGCTGCAGGTGCTGCACACGCCGTTGCTGCTCTGCGACCGCCACCGCCGATTGCTGCTGCTGAACGCCGCGGCGGAACGCTTTTTTGCCGGCCATACCGGGCTGGGGCTGGGCAAGCGCATCGATGCATTACTGCCGGCCGCCAGCCTGCAGAACGCGCTGGCTCAGCTGCCCAATGACGGTACTCCGCGCGAGCTGCTGCTGCCCTGCGATGAGCGCTGGTTAAAGGTGACGTTACGCCGGCTGCCGGAAAGCGACGGCGAAAGCCTTGTCACTTTCACCGATGCCACCCTCGCCTGGAGTACTGAAATGGGCGTACGCGCCGAGCTTGGCGCCCGGCTGGCCGAACTGCGCCGCCAAGCGGCGAGCGTCACCAGCGCCGCCGAGGTGCTGAAAACGCTGAGCGTATCCAACGCTGATGCCAGCGCGCTGCGCGAGCGGCTGGAAAGCGCCATCGATGAAGATAGCCTGGCACTGGGCCACAGCATTACCCACATGGGCCAGCTGATTGACGATATGCAGCGCCAGGGCGAGCAGCTGACGCCGATCTGGTCCAACGATTTCTGGCAGGCACTGGACGAGCGGCTCGACCCGTCGCGCCGCCTGATTACCCCCATCGGCATGCCCGCGTGGTTCAAGGGCGACGCGCCGGCGCTGATCGCGCTGCTCGACTCACTGCTGCAATTTCTTGGCGCACAGCTGCCCACCGGCCGCTTTGAAGGCGTTGGCTTTGAAGGGGAAATGGGGCTGGGCAACAAACGGGTGTATCTGGATATGAGCTGGCACGGCCCACCGCTGCCTGAAGGCGAGCTGGCCCGCTGGCAGCGCCAGCCGCTGACCACGCTGCCCCACTCACCTACCGCCGCCGAGGTGCTGCGCCAGCACGCCAGCGAGATCTGGAGCCTGGCCGATGCCGACGGCAAGCGAGCGCGCATTCGCCTGCCGCTGCCCGCCGCCGAGCGGGTCGGCGCACCGCCCCGCGCCGTAGCGCCGCGCCCCGAGTTCCATGACTTCGGCATCGCCAATCTGCCCTCACCCGATGAAAGGCTGGCCGACTTGTCGCTGCGCAGCCTGGAAGTCGTCGCCTTCGACACCGAAACCACCGGGCTGGCGCTGCGCCGCGGCGATACCGTGGTCAGTCTGGGCGCGTGCCGCATCGTCAACGCCCGGGTGCTGGCCAGCGAAACCTTCGCTCAATACGTCAACCCCGAACGCGCCATTTCCGCCGCGAGCACCGCCATCCACGGCCTTATTGACGCCGATGTGGCCGACGCGCCGACGCTTGCCACCACGCTCCCGCAGTTTCGCCACTATGTGGGCGATGCGGTGCTCCTCGCCCACAACGCCTCCTTCGATATGCTCGCCATCAGCCAGCACGGCGTTGAATTTGCCATGCCGGTGCTGGACACCCTGCTGATTTCCCGGGCGCTGGACGAAGCGCTGGACGGGCACGATCTGGACAGCCTTGCGGCGCGCTATGACATCACTTTCCCGCCGGGCACGCGCCACACCGCACTGGGCGATGCCCGGGTCACCGCTGCGCTGTGGCTGGCCCTGCTGCCGCGCCTGGAAGCCCGAGGCATAGATACCCTGGAAACGCTGCTGGCGCTGCAGGCCAACGCCATCGACGTGGAGGATGCCAGCCTGTGAATACGTCTCCGCGCCCCCCTTCGCGCAAAAAAGAGCGCTTGGCCGCGCTTATTATTGCCGCCGTGGTGTTATTCAGCCCGCCGCTGCTGCTGATCATTGACCGCTTGCCCTCGGTGACCGGCGTGTGGCTGGTAGTGTACCTGTTTGGCGCCTGGGCGAGCGTTATCGGCCTTGCCGCCTGGCTGATGGAAACCCGCGAGACACCCGACAAGGGCGAGCCGCCCAACCATGCATAGCGACGCGGTGATTCTGGCTGCGGCCTTCGGCTATCTGGCGCTGCTGTTCGTGGTCGCCGCCTGGGGCGACCGGCGCGCCGAAGCAGGCCGCTCGGCCATTGGCTCGCCCACGGTGTACGCGCTGTCGATCGCGGTATATTGCACCGCCTGGACGTTTTACGGCAGCGTCGGACGCGCCTCTACGCAGGGGCCCCACTTTTTGCTGATTTACCTTGGCCCTACGCTGGCCATGCTCAGCGCGCCGTTTGTGATCCGCAAGATGGTGCGCATCGCCGCCCGCCAGCGGATCACCTCGATTGCCGATTTCATCAGCGCCCGCTACGGCAAAAGCGCAGGGCTGGGGGCCATGGTGGCGTTTATGGCGCTGATCAGCAGCACGCCGTATATCGCCCTTCAGCTCAAGGCGATTACCGTTAGTCACGCGGTGCTGGTGAATTATCCCCAGCCCGCCGACGTGGCGCTGGAAGAGGCGCATTTCTGGATCGACAAATCGTTCTGGGTGGCGCTGGTGCTAGCGGTGTTCATTATTCTGTTCGGCACCCGTCATCTTGACGCCAGCGAGCGCCACGAAGGCATGGTCGCCGCTATTGCGCTGGAATCGCTGGTCAAGCTGGTGGCGTTTCTCGCCGTCGGCGTGTTTGTCGTCTTCGTGATGTTCAACGGCCCCGCCGACCTGCTGGGTCAGGTGGCTCGCACGCCCGAGCTTTCTCACGTGCTCAGCCTGGAGCAGGTGCCCGGCGGCGCGACGGGCTGGGTGGGCGTGCTGGTGCTCGCCGTGCTGGCGTTTCTGACCCTGCCACGGCAATTTCAGGTGCTGGTGGTCGAAAACGTTGATGAAACCCACATCGACCGCGCCAGCTGGCTGTTCCCGCTGTATCTTTTACTGATTAACCTGTTTGTCATTCCCATTGCGCTGGCGGGGCTGCTGCTGGGCGGCGCCAATGCCGACCCGGACAGCTTCGTACTCACCCTGCCGCTATCTGCCGGCGCCGAGGCGCTGCCGCTGTTCGTGTTTATCGGCGGGCTTTCCGCCGCGACCGGCATGATGATCGTCGAAACCATTGCGCTTTCCACCATGGTCAGCAACCAGCTGGTGATGCCCTTGCTGCTGCGCCTTGACCTGCTGCATTTGAGCGGCAAAGGCGAGCTCGCCGCCTGGCTGCTGGGCATTCGCCGTGTGGCCATCGTGCTGATTCTACTGCTGGGCTATGGCTACCACGCGCTCATCGGCGATGCTTACAGTCTGGTCACCATTGGTCTGGTGTCGTTCGTCGGGGCGGCACAGTTTGCTCCCGCCATGCTGATCGGTCTTTATTGGCGCGGCGCGACGCGCACCGGCGCGCTGCTGGGGCTGGGCGCCGGCTTTGGCATCTGGGCCTATACCCTGCTGATTCCCGGCTTTGCCCAATCGGGCTGGCTTGATATCTCGCTGATCGAACAGGGGCCCTGGGGCATTGGCTGGCTCAACCCCTACGCGCTGTTTGGCCTTGAAGGCTGGGATATTTACACCCATGCGCTGCTGTGGAGCCTGCTGGCCAATATCGGACTATTGGTTGGCGTGTCGCTGTTCACCCGCCCTACGGCGCTGGAACAAACCCAGGCGGCGCTGTTCACCGAGGCGCTGCACCCCAACCTGCCCAGCGCCTCGCTGTGGCACGGACAAACCACCCAGGGCGAGCTGAGCGAGCTGGTCAATCGCTATCTGGGCGCGGCGGCCACCCAGCGGGTGTTTGCTCTTTCCTCAAAACAGTCGTCAACGCAACCTCAGTTGGCCGCTGAAAAGCCGGCATCGCACCAGCTGATTACTCGCGCTGAACAGGCGCTGGCGGGGTCGCTGGGCAACGCTTCAGCGCGGGTACTGATCAACTCCGTGGTGCGCGGCGAAGCCCTTGATCTGGCGTCCATCCTCAGCATTCTGGATACCACCTCCCAGGCGCTTGAATATAACCGCCGGCTGGAGCAGAAATCCGCCGAGCTTGAGCGCGCCAGCGAAGCGCTACGCCGTGCCAACGAGCGCCTGCGTGAGCTTGACCGGCTCAAGGACGAGTTCGTCGCCATGGTCAGCCACGAACTGCGTACTCCGCTCACGTCCATTCGCGCCTTTGCTGAAATCCTGCACGCTGACGACACTCTGGACGCCGACAAACGCCGCCACTTTCTGGAAGTCATGGTCCACGAAAGCCAGCGGCTTTCACGCCTGATCGAAGAAATCCTTGATTTGGCGCAGCTGGAAAGCGGGCGCCTCACGCTCAATCCCGAGCGGCTCGACCTCGCCGTGCTTGCTCGCCGCGGCGTGGATGCCGTCGCGCGGTTGCAGCATGACCGTGGCATAACCCTCGCGGTCGAGCTTCCCGACACTCAGGCCATGATCGTCGGCGATGTGGACCGCCTGGAGCAGGTGATCATCAACCTGCTGGATAACGCCGGAAAGTTCGCCGACCCCACAGCACCACAGGTGCTCCTACGCCTTGGCCGCCACAAGGATCACTTTCGCCTGAGCGTCGAGGACAACGGCCCGGGCATCGGCGCCGCCGAGCGCGAGCGGGTGTTTGAGAAGTTTCATCAGCTGCAGCAACAGGCAAGCGCTCAAGGTCGCCCTCGGGGCACCGGGCTGGGGCTTTCCATCAGCCGCGGCATTATCGCCCACCTTGGCGGGCGGCTATGGGTCGACAACGGCCAGCGTCTGTCCGGCGCCTGCCTGACCCTGGAGCTTCCCGAAGCCCCTGAGAATGAGGCGGCGAGGCAATAAGGTCTATTAACGCTTATTGCGCGGAGGTGTCGTGATCGTCTCGCCGGCGTGGATCGAGCGCAAACATGGCGTCACCGGTCTCATCAATAAAACGCTGCGCCTTGGTGATCATCATCGCATCGCAGGCCTCGCGGCCAGGCAATATATCCGAACGCTCAAAGCGATGCTCACGCACCTCGCCATCGTCAAGCGGCTGCTGAATGATGCCGCTGACGCGAAACTGGCCACTCTGCCCGTCGGGACAGGAAATAATCAGATAGCCCTTGTAGTCAACCGGCTCGGCTGACTGGGCGCCATGACTCGCCCCCGTGCTTTTCGCACTGCCAAACAGGCCGGCAAACAGTTTTTTTAACATTGTTCTTCTCCCCTTTTCTTGACCATTCCCTCTTAATAGCACAAAACGGCAAAGACCCTGGTGGCCTTTGCCGTTTTTGTCGTTCCCCGCTTGGCTCAGGCGCTGTGCCTGACACGGCGCTAGGACTGCTTGCGGCCTTTACCGGCGGCAATGCGCAGGCGCAGCGCGTTGAGCTTGATAAAGCCCTCGGCGTCCTTCTGATCGTAGGCGCCGTCATCGTCTTCAAAAGTGGCGATGGACTCATCGAACAGCGACGCCTCGGACTTGCGTCCAACTGCCGTCACGCTGCCTTTGTAAAGCTTCATGCGCGCCACGCCGGAAACGTTGTGCTGGGTTTCGTCAATGGCGGCCTGCAGCATGCGGCGCTCGGGGCTCCACCAGTAGCCGTTATAAACGATTTCGGCGTACTTGGGCATCAGCTGGTCTTTCATGTGCGCTTCTTCGCGGTCAAGCGTGAGCGACTCAATGGCGCGGTGGGCGCGCAGCATGATGGTGCCCCCCGGCGTTTCGTAGCAGCCGCGCGACTTCATGCCGACGTAGCGGTTTTCGACAATATCCAGCCGGCCAATGCCGTTGTCGCCGCCCAGCTGATTGAGCTTTTCGAGCACTTCGTGGGGCTTCATCGCCTCGCCGTCAATGGCGACGATATCGCCTTTTTCATAGGTCAATTCGATGTAGGTGGGCGTGTCCGGCGCGTCTTCCGGCGAGACGCTCCAGCGCCACATGTCGTCCTCGGCTTCGGCCCAGGGGTCTTCCAGAATGCCGCCTTCGTAGGAGATGTGCAGCAGGTTGGCGTCCATGGAGTACGGCGATTTTTTCTTCTTGCCGGAGAAGTCCACCGGAATAGCGTTCTCCTCGCAGTACGCCATCAGCTTCTCGCGGGAGTTGAGGTCCCACTCGCGCCACGGCGCGATGACCTTGACGCCAGGCTTGAGCGCGTAAGCACCCAGCTCGAAGCGCACCTGGTCATTGCCCTTGCCGGTGGCGCCGTGAGAAATGGCGTCGGCGCCGGTGGCGTTGGCAACATCAATCAGCCGCTTGGCAATCAGCGGGCGGGCAATCGAGGTGCCCAGCAGGTATTCGCCTTCGTAAACGGTGTTGGCACGAAACATCGGGTAGACATAGTCGCGCACAAATTCTTCGCGCAGATCTTCAATGTAGATTTCCTTGACCCCAAGCGCTTCGGCCTTGGCGCGCGCCGGCTCGACTTCCTCGCCCTGACCGATGTCAGCGGTAAAGGTGACCACCTCGCAGCTGTAGGTTTCTTGCAACCATTTGACAATAACGGACGTGTCCAGGCCGCCGGAATAGGCCAGCACCACCTTTTTGACATCGGACATCTTGTGCTCCTTCAGTTAATAAAACCCGTATTACTAGCACCCAAGGGGGTTGATAAAACCCGTGGCTAAACATCCCACGAGTAAAAGTAAAGAGGTAAAAAATGGATGATAAAGCAAACCCCAAGTATAGCGCCCCGGGCTGCCAACGAATACCGCAAGCGACGCTTTGCGTATAAAGCTGCTAGAATCCGCCTGTTTGGTCACCTTGAAAGCGGTGCCTTTTTTGCCCTCGAGGGTTTTCACTTACTCGCTATCCCTACTACTTGCTAAAGGAGAGCAGCATGAGCGAGGCAATTGCCCGCGATTTGATGGCCCGGCGTTTTCGTAGTTATTTGCCGGTCGTGATCGATCTGGAAACCGGCGGCTTTAACGCCAATGGCGATGCGCTGCTGGAAATTGCGGCCGTCACGCTGACCATGGACCCGGACGGCAACCTGCTGCCCGATGCCACCTACTCTTATCATGTTCGCCCCTTTGAAGGCGCCAATATTGAGCAGGCAGCGCTGGATTTTACCGGCATCAATCTGGATGATCCGCTGCGCCAGCAGGTCGCGCTGGATGAACAGCAGGCGCTGGGCGAGATTTTTCGCCCTATCCGCAAGGCCCTCAAGGCCCACGGCTGCACCCGCGCTATTCTGGTCGGCCATAACGCCGCCTTTGATCACGGCTTTTTGAACGCGGCGGCCAACCGCTGCGATATCAAACGCAACCCGTTTCACCCGTTCTCAAGCTTTGATACCGCCTCGCTTGCCGGGCTGGTCTACGGCCAGACGGTACTCGCCCGCGCCTGCCGCGCGGCCGGTATCGAGTTTGACAACAAGGAAGCACACTCGGCGCGCTACGATACCGAGCGCACCGCCGAGCTGTTCTGCTCCATGGTCAACCGCTACAAGGACCTCGGCGGCTGGCAGCTTGCCCAGCGTGAACAGGATATGGACAGCCCCGGCTAATACCCTACCGCCCGGCGGCGAGGCAGATGCAGCCGCCGGCGCTTTGCGCTAGAATTCGTCACCGTTAATGTAATCACACCCGAGGGGGCTTGCCGTCCTCGGCGTTTTTTTACGTCCCGTTTTTCAGGAGTCACACCGTTTCCATGGCCCAGCACAACGCTTTTTACGCTCAGTCCGGAGGCGTCACCGCCGTCATCAACGCCAGCGCCTGCGGCGTTATCGAAGCCTGCCGTGAAGCGCCGGAACACATCGGCAAGGTATACGCCGGTCATAACGGCATTATCGGGGCGCTTACCGAAGATTTGATCGACGCCAGCCATGAAAGCGACGAGACGGTTGCCGCGCTGCGCCACACGCCGGGCGGCGCGTTCGGCTCCTGCCGCTACAAGCTCAAGGATATCGACACTCACCGCGCCCAGTACGAGCGCCTGATCGAAGTTTTCAAAGCGCACGATATCCGCTACTTCTTTTACAACGGCGGCGGCGACAGCGCCGATACCTGCCTGAAAGTCTCCCAGCTGTCCGAGAAGCTCGGCTATCCGCTGACCGCCATCCACGTGCCCAAAACCGTGGACAACGACCTGCCGATTACCGACAACTCGCCGGGCTTTGGCAGCGTGGCCAAATACATTGCCACCTCAACCCTCGAGGCTTCGCTGGATATCGCCTCGATGTGCGCCACCTCGACCAAGGTGTTCGTGCTTGAAGTCATGGGCCGCCACGCCGGCTGGATTGCCGCCGCCGGCGGGCTTGCCGGCCAGGGCGAAGGCGAGCCGCCGCACCTGATCATCTTCCCCGAAATCGCCTTTGACCGCGAAGCGGTCATGGCCAGGGTGGAATACAGCGTCAAGCACTACGGCTACTGCGTGATTGTGGTCTCGGAAGGCGCACGCTACGAAGACGGCACCTTTCTCGCCGATGCCGGCAACACCGATGCCTTTGGCCACCGCCAGCTGGGCGGCGTGGCGCCGACGCTTGCGGGCATGGTCAAGCAGGATCTGGGCTACAAGTATCACTGGGCCGTGGCCGACTACCTGCAGCGTGCTGCACGCCATCTGGCATCAAAAACCGATGTCGAACAGGCGTACGCCGTGGGCCGCGAAGCGGTAACGCTCGCGCTGGCCGGCAAGAACTCGATGATGCCGGCGATTCGCCGCACGTCGCAGGCGCCCTACCAGTGGGACGTGATTTCTGCGCCGCTGGTTGATATCGCCAATCAGGAAAAGTTCATGCCGCGCGACTTTATCAGCGAAGACGGCTTCGGCATCACTCCCATCTGCCGCGACTATCTGTCCCCGCTGATCCAGGGCGAGGATTTCCCGCCGTTTGAAAACGGCCTGCCCAAGGTCGCCAAGCTGAAGCTGGTCAAGGTGGAAAAGCGCCTGCCCGTGTTTACGCTCTGAAGTTACCCTCTAAAGGCAAAGCCGGCCTCCTGCGAAAAGCTTGCTACATCAAGAGGTTGTAGGAGGGCAGCTCCGCTGCGCGACCGACATCCAACAGCAACCCCGGCGGGCCTCTGGCCCGCTTCGCCCGGCAAAGCCGGCCTCCTACAAAACCCGTGCATTGCCACACCCCACGCGCGACGGCATCCCCAGGTTGTATCGGCCCTACCGCAGTACCCAGGACAGCACCAGCAACAGTAGCAGAATACCCGCCACGCCCTGCCAGAAGCGCCGGGCGTCGGCGCGCTGTGCGGCGTCCGGCGGCGAAAGACCCTGTCGCTTGCGTAACGCGTGCAAAAGCTCTGACATGCGCCGAAAGCGCAGCGCGCGCTGAGGGTCGAGCGCGCGGCGCAGGATGTCGTCCAGCGCCGGGGTGATTTCCGGGTTGGCGCTGCGGGCACTGCGGTAGCTGAGTGCTTCCAGATCGGTATGATTGCGCAGCGTATCCGGCGTCAGCCGGTACGGCAGCTGGCCGGTTAACAGCCAATAGACCGTAGAGGCAAACCCGTACTGGTCGCTGCGCTGTCCCACACCGTCACCCAGCGCGTATTCCGGCGCCGTATGCGGCGTAAAACCGATCGGGCGCAGTATCTCGCCGGACTGGCGATGGCCATCGGCGTCGCGCAGGTGGCAGGCACTAAAATCGGTCAGCACCAGCTTGCCGTGCTCATCGACCAGTACGGTATCCGGATTGATCTGCTGATGCAGCACCTCGTGGTGATGCAACGCCTGTACCGCCTTGCCCAGCTGGCCGGCCATTTCCAGACGTTGCCCAAGCGTTGCCTGCGGGTGACGCGCTGCCCACTCGCGCAGAGTCTCACCGCGTACGCTTTCCAGCAGATAGTAAAGATAGTGGCGCGGACGAGACGGCGCGACCCCGCGCACTACAAACGGCGATTTGACGTGCTCTACCACCCACTGCTGCAGCAAAAAATGCTCCAGATAGGCATTGCGCAGCGAAAGCTCCGGGCTTGGCGCTTTCATCACCCGCTCGGCCCCGGAATGCACGTCACGCACGCGATAGACCCGTGACTGCGCGGTGCGCGCGAGCACATCAATCACTTCCAGGCCGTCAAGCCGATCACCCGAAGCAAGTTCCGGAGGAATCGGCAGGCTGCCGTAAAGCTGGCTGGGCTCGTCGCTTTGCACCTCGGGCAGCTCATCGATGCGCACCAGCTGAAAGCAGAACTGATCCACGGCGTAGCCGCGCTGCTGGGCGCGCGTGGTGGCTTCGCCAGCCAGTCGGTCGCAGGCGGCGTGAAGGTCACTGGCATCCTGACGAATAAGACGCACATAGTCAGAGGGCAACAGCGTGCCGCGCACCGCCTGGGTGGTGAACAGAAAAATATCGCCCTGCTTGAGCGGGATTTCGGCGTAATCGATATCTACACTGTTATCCAGCCCCAGCGCCCTTGACGGATAGCGGTAGCCGCCGAGGTCAGTCACGTGGTCGCAGCTGAGCTGCTCGAACTCCGCGCCGCGCAGGCGGAACACCAGCGTATCCCCCAGATGAAACAGATGCGCGCTTTGCCGGCGAAAGATCATCGCCGACATCGACGCGACAAAGCTGCCGGCATCCAGCTGGCGGCTCTGGCCGTAGCACCAGCCGTTCAGCGCACTCAGCACCCGCGTGGCCGATTTTTTCACGTTCCAGTGGTCGGGCGTGGCAAAATAATCCGCGAGAAAAGCGCGTACGCTCAAATCCCCCGCCTGCTTGGCCAGCGCGTTGCGCGAGATTGAATCGCTGATAATCGCACAGCCACCCTTGGCCTGAATTACCGGCTGTTCGGGCAGCCTAACCGACATCGAGCTGCGCTGCTGGCCCCGGTTAGGCGCCACCAACGCCTGGCCGTAACTGATAAGCAACTGTGCGTGCGCCACGTTCTCCTCCCAACCTCGTCGGGCGGGCCGAGGTTATTGTGGGGTATGCATAAACAACCAGGAATCATACACGCCGCAAGCTGTATACCACTATGCGACTTATTGCATACAAAGAAGGCTTGCCAAATGCGCTCAGCGCCGGTTGGACTTTTCGCCGGGGCTCACTGTTCCTGACATACGCTTCTTTACATAACCGGCCTATTTATAGACTCGCCCTATGTCGCATTGGTAATCCTTACGCCATGTTCGTATAATTTAACGCCATTACGTTCGGCACCGGTCAGCGCTATCATGCCCTGACGCGTTGCAACACGCACAAGCCCCAAGGATCCAACGATGAACTTTGCTAACATCCCCGCCGGTAAGGACCTGCCCAACGATATTTACGTGGCCATCGAGATTCCGGCAAATCACGCGCCGATCAAGTACGAGATCAACGAAGACATGGGCGCGCTGATGGTGGATCGTTTCATGGCTACGCCAATGTTCTATCCGGCCAACTACGGCTTCATTCCGCACACCCTGGCCGACGACGGCGATGCGCTGGACGCGCTGGTCGTCACGCCGCACCCGGTCACGCCCGGCAGCATCATCCGTGCCCGCCCGGTTGGCGTCCTTAACATGACCGACGAAGCCGGCGAAGATGCCAAGCTGGTCTGCGTGCCCCACGCCAAGCTGTCCTCGCTTTACGACGGCATCGAGGAAGTCACCGACCTGCCCGAGCTGCTGCGCCAGCAGATTGCCCACTTCTTTGAAAACTACAAGGATCTGGAAAAAGGCAAATGGGTGAAAGTGGAATCCTGGGAAGGCGCCGACGCTGCGCGCAAGGCGATTGAAAAATCCGCTGCCGCCTACCAGAAAGCCTGATGGCGCCAGATAACATTGCCGTGCCATGGTTATCGTTAACGCACTCTCGTTAACGCACAACGATGATCACACCACCAGCGGGCTGCCTTCGGGCAGCCCGCTGGCGTTTCCGGCAACGATTAACATTCCATGAAGGTGCTTCTATCCCACCGCCGGCGCAGCCGCGACAGATGGGCGCACCTGATACACAGAATCTATCCCGCGCCCCGCTGTCCATATAGCGTACTCCCGTTCCGGTCGCGTTTTTCTGCCCAGCTGCTTTTCAGCAAGAAGGATATCCCGTGTTGTTTCATGTTCACTTGCCTGCCCGTCTGACCGCGCTCTCGCGCCATGATGCCTTGTCGCTACTGGCCTTGTGGCTATTGGCCGTGTTACTGCTTGCCGTACCGTTCAGCAGCGCTCAGGCACAGTGGTTTTCTGACGATCAGAGTGATTTTCTGCCCGTGCGCGAGGCGTTTCAGCCCAGCGCCTGGCACAACGGCGACACGCTGTATATCGGCGTCAAGGCCGCCGAGGAGTACTACCTCTACCGCCACCAGTTCGCCGTAGAAAGCCAGACGCCGGACGTCAGCCTGGGCGAACCGAAAATCCCCCCCGGCACCTTCACCACCGATGAGTTTCTCGGCGATGTCTACACGTTCCGCGATAGCGTGGTATTCGAGGTGCCGCTGGAAGCGCCCCACGCCGGTCCGTTTACGCTTGAGCTGACGTTTCAGGGCTGTGCCGATGCCGGGCTTTGCTATCCACCCGAGCGCATGACGCTTGAAGCCGGCGAAACCCGGGCCCCCGCCGCCTTTGCCGGTGAACAAACGGCGGCCACCGCATCCGAGGCGTCCGCAGCTTCGCCCAGCAACGGCCCCGACCAGAAACAGCAAGAGAACAGCGCGGCCGCTGCCGACTTTAGCGGCCCCCAAAGCGAAGATCACCGCTTTGCCAGCCTGCTCAACGAGGCCAGCCTGCCGCTGGCGCTGGGGCTTTTCTTCCTCGCCGGGCTCGGGCTTACCTTCACCCCCTGCGTACTGCCTATGCTGCCGATCATGTCGTCGATCATCGTCGGCCAGAATCCGACGCGCCCGCGCGCCTTCGTGCTCTCGACGAGCTACGTGCTGGGCATGGCGCTGACCTACGCGCTGGTCGGCGTGCTGATGGGGCTGTTCGGCGCCGGGCTTAACCTGCAGGCACACCTGCAGTCAGCGCCGGTGCTGATTACCTTTGCCGTGCTGTTCACGCTGTTTGCGCTGGCCATGTTTGGTGCCTTTGAGCTGCGCCTCTCGCCGCGTATCGCAACCAAAGTGGACGCCTGGCAAGCTCGCGCCCAGCAAAGCGGCCCGCTGGGGCTGGCCGTGGCCGGTGCGCTGTCGGTACTCGTGGTATCGCCCTGCGTGACCGCGCCGCTGGCCGGCGCCATGGTGTTCATCTCGTCCACCGGCGACGGCGTGCTGGGCGGCATGGTGCTGTTTGCGCTGGGGCTGGGCATGGGGGTGCCGCTACTTTTGGTGGGCACTTTTGGGGCCACGCTGCTGCCACGCTCCGGTGCGTGGATGAACGGCGTCAAGATTGCCTTTGGCCTACTGCTGCTGGGCGTTGCCATCTGGATGATTGAACGCTTGGTAAGCGCCCCACTGGCACTGATGCTGTGGGCCGCGCTGGCCGTGGGTACCGCGCTGACGCTGGGCGCACTGCAGTTCAACCAGCCGCAGGGCTGGGCGCGAGCGCGTCAGGCGCTGGGCGTTTTGCTGCTCGCCTGGGGCATTGCCCTGCTGCTCGGGGCCGCTCAGGGCAACGGTAATCCACTGCGCCCGCTGCAAAACCTGCAGCACGCTGGCAACGGCGGCGCAGCGGCGGTGGCAACGCCCGAGTTTACCCGGGTCGATACCCTGACCGGGCTTGAAGCCGAGCTTGAGCGCGCCAGCACTCAGGGAAAACCGGCGTTTGTCGACTTTACCGCCGAATGGTGCATTTCCTGCAAGATAATGGAGCGCGAGGTGTACCCCGATCCGCGCGTCGCCAAGGCACTTTCCGGCTATGCGCTGATTCAGGCCGACGTCACCGAGACCGACGATGACACCCGCGAGCTGCTGCAAAACTACGACCTGTTTGGTCCGCCCAGCCTGCTGTTTTTTGCCGGAGGCGAAGAAATCTCCCAGGCACGCATTCAGGGCGAAGTGGATGCCCAGCAGTTCAGCGCGCACCTTGAGCGTCTGGGGCAATGGCTGAACGGTCAGGCCGGTTAATCTACCGCCGCGCTGCCGGCAAGGTCATTTTTCCCATGACCTTGCCGGCATTTTGACGCGCCCATGACGCCAACGTCGTCAAACGTTCGTTTACGGCAGTCATATCTGGACACGCCTTTGCTTTGCTAGACATCAGGTCTTTTTTTCGGCAAACTTCGCCTTCACGTCGGCCTGAATACGCAGCACTGGGCATTGATAAAGCTGTAACGTTCGCTAACGTGCCGCGTTCTCTTTTATTTTTAGTCTGGTTTACTGCGACAAAAAGCGACGCTACCAAAGGCAAGATCAACGCGCTTTTTCACCACACGTGCTGCGCCGTTTAAGCGCTACCGCCGCGACTGCTGCCAATGCGGAGCTGCTACTTAAACGCTGCCGTTACGTCGACGAGCCGGGCTGTCACGGCTATCACTTTCAGCGCTTTTATTTTTGCTGTTTTTCACTTTCATTGAGGATGGGGTTCTCTCATGGATATTCGCAAAGTCAAAAAACTGATCGAGCTGTTGGAAGAATCCAATATCAGCGAGATCGAGATTCAGGAAGGCGAAGAGTCGGTACGCATCAGCCGCCACCCGAACGGCAGCGCCTATGCGCCGCAGCCGATGCCGCAGTATGCGCCGCCCCAGCAGCAGGCGCCCGATCCCGCCGCGCCGGGCCATGCCAGCCCCGCGCCGGAAGCCCCAGCCGCGCCTACCTACCGCGGCGAAGCCGTCAACTCGCCCATGGTCGGCACGTTTTACCGCAGCCCGGCGCCCGGCGCCAAGCCCTTCTCTGAC
This sequence comes from Vreelandella subglaciescola, assembly GCF_900142895.1. NCBI lineage: Bacteria > Pseudomonadati > Pseudomonadota > Gammaproteobacteria > Oceanospirillales > Halomonadaceae > Vreelandella > Vreelandella subglaciescola. The sequence continues at coordinate 200,718 of NZ_LT670847.1, read as the reverse complement.
GTCGGCGACACGGTGAAAAAAGGCGATACCGTGTGCATCGTTGAAGCCATGAAGATGATGAACCAGATCGAAGCCGACCGCGACGGCGTGGTGGAAGCCATTCTGGTGGAAGACGGCGAACCGGTGGAATTCGATCAGCCCATGATCGTGATCGCCTGATCTTTCATTTTTGACACGGGTGGACTCTCCCATGCTGGACAAGGTACTGATCGCCAATCGCGGCGAAATTGCCCTGCGTATTTTGCGCGCGTGCAAAGAGCTGGGCATCAAAACGGTCGCTGTGCACTCCAAGGCCGACCGCGAGCTGATGCATGTACGTCTCGCCGACGAGGCCGTATGTATTGGCCCGGCTTCCTCGGCACAGTCGTATCTGCATATTCCCGCGCTGATCAGCGCGGCTGAAGTCACCGATGCAAGCGCCATTCATCCCGGCTACGGCTTTCTTTCGGAAAACGCCGACTTTGCCGAACAGGTGGAACGCTCGGGCTTCAAATTCATCGGCCCGCGCGCTGACACCATTCGCCTGATGGGCGACAAGGTCAGCGCCATCCGGGCCATGAAAGAAGCCGGCGTACCCACTGTGCCCGGCTCCAACGGCCCGCTGGGCGACGACGGCGACGCCAACCTGGCCACCGCGCGGCGCATCGGCTATCCGGTTATCATCAAGGCCGCCTCCGGCGGCGGCGGGCGCGGCATGCGCGTGGTGCACAGCGAAGGCTCGCTGCTTTCGGCCATCAGCATCACCCGCACCGAAGCCAGCGCGGCGTTTGGTGACGGCACGGTTTACATGGAAAAATTCCTGGAAAAACCGCGCCACGTTGAGGTGCAGGTACTGGCCGACGGTCAGGGCAACGCCATTCACCTTTTTGATCGCGACTGCTCGCTGCAGCGCCGCCACCAGAAAGTGCTGGAAGAAGCCCCGGCGCCGGGTATCGATCCCGCCGCCCGGGAGAAGGTGCTCACCGCCTGCCGCGACGCCTGTATCGACATCAACTACCGCGGCGCGGGTACCTTCGAGTTTCTCTACGAAGACGGCGAGTTTTTCTTTATCGAGATGAACACCCGCGTGCAGGTCGAGCACCCGGTGACGGAAATGGTCACCGGCGTGGATATCGTCAAGGAACAGCTACGCATCGCCGCCGGCATGCCGCTGTCGATCACCCAGGACGACGTCAAAATCAACGGCCATTCCTTTGAGTGCCGCATCAACGCCGAAGACGCCCGCACCTTCATGCCCTCGCCGGGCAAGATCACGCTGTATCATCCGCCGGGCGGGCTGGGCGTGCGCATGGATTCGCACCTCTACACCGGCTACACCGTGCCGCCCCACTACGACTCGCTGATCGGCAAGCTGATCACCTGGGGAGAAGACCGCGACATCGCCCTGACGCGCATGCGCAACGCGCTGGACGAGCTGCTGGTCGAAGGTATCAAGACCAATATTGATCTGCACAAGGATCTGGTACGCGATAGCTACTTCCGCCAGGGCGGCGTCACTATCCACTATCTGGAAAAAAAGCTCGAGTCTTGACCGCTACCGCCGACGGCTGACGCGGATCACTGACGAGCCCTACTTGTCATACTCAACCTGATACGGGGTGGCCAGCGCCACCCCGTCCTTTTCCCCGCCGTGCGGAGAACGCCATGCCCTGGCTACAACTCAAGGCCCATGTGGCTCCCGAACAGGCCGAACAGCTGGAAGAGCTGTTGCTTGACGAAGGGGCGACGGCCATTGGCCTGCAGGACGCCGAAGACGACCCCGTATTCGAGCCCGAGCGCGGCACCACGCCGCTGTGGCAGGATACCGTGCTGACCGGCCTCTATGATGACCTGGAAGGCGTGGGCGAAATGCTGGAGCGGATTCACGCCACCTGGGCCGAGCATTTTCCCGGCGAACCCTGCCCCGAGATCGAATACGAGCTGCTGGCCGACCGCGACTGGGAACGCGAATGGATGGACAGCTTTGAGCCGCTGCAAATGGGCCAGCGGCTGTGGATCGTGCCCAGCTGGCATACTCCGCCAGCTTCTGATGCCGTCAACCTAATGCTCGACCCGGGGCTGGCCTTTGGTACCGGCACACACCCCACCACCGCGCTGTGCCTGGCCTGGCTGGATGCGCTGGCGGTAGACGGCGAGCTGGCCGGCACCCGCGTGCTCGACGTGGGCTGCGGTTCGGGCATTCTGGCCATCGCCGCGCTGAAGCTGGGGGCGAGCCACGCCGTGGGCACCGACATCGACCCTCAGGCGCTGCAGGCCAGCCGCGACAACGCCGAGCGTAACGCCGTTGCTGACGCCGATCTGGCGCTGTACTACCCTGAACAGCTCGCCGAACAGCTGCCTGACCAGCGCTACCCCATCGTCACCGCCAATATTCTGGCCGGCCCGCTGATCGAGCTTGCCGCCACCATTGCCGGCCACGTGGCACCGGGCGGGCGCATTGCGCTATCCGGTATTCTCGCCAATCAGGCCGACGATGTTAGCGCGGCCTATGAGGTTCAAGGGCTTATCATCGATGAGCCGGAAATTCGCGAAGGCTGGGTTCGCCTGACCGGCACACGCCCGAATTAAACGCCCGGATTAACGCTATGACACCACCATCATCGGCTGTTTCCATCGGCCCTTATACGCTACCCAACCGCGTGATACTCGCGCCGATGGCGGGCGTTACCGATCGCCCTTTTCGTCAGCTATGCCGGCGGCTGGGGGCCGGCTGGGTGGTGGGTGAAATGGTCACGGCCGACCCCAGCCTGTGGCATACACGCAAATCCCGGCAGCGCATGGATCATCGCGGCGAGCCCGCTCCCCGGGTGGTGCAGATTGCCGGCGGCGACGCCGAGATGCTCGCCGAAGCCGCGCGCCTGAACGCCGAACTGGGCGCCGAGGTGATCGATATCAACATGGGCTGCCCGGCGAAAAAAGTCTGCCGCAAGGCTGCCGGCTCGGCGCTTCTACGCGATGAACGGCTGGTCGCCGAGATCGTCGCAGGCGTAGTCGCCGCGGTGGACGTCCCCGTCACGCTCAAGATTCGCACCGGCTGGTGCGCCGACAGCAACAACGCCGTGCGCGTGGCCAAAATTGCCGAGGATGCCGGCATTCAGGCGCTGGCCGTGCACGGCCGCCACCGCCAGCAGCGCTACGCCGGCGAGGCCGAATACGACACCATCGCCGAAGTGAAATCCCGGGTGTCGCTGCCGGTGTTTGCCAACGGCGATATCGACAGTCCCGAGAAAGCCGCACGCGTTCTGGCCTATACTCAGGCCGACGCACTGATGATCGGCCGCGGTGCCCAGGGCAACCCGTGGATCTTCGAGCAGGTCAGCCACTATCTGGACCACGGCATTCATATGGCGCCGCCGACGCTTGACGAGCGCCATCAGGTACTCGGCGAACATCTTGCCACGCTGCACGCTTTTTACGGCGAGGTCATGGGTGTGCGCATCGCGCGCAAGCATGTGGGCTGGTATCTCGCCGCGGATACGCGCTTTGACGCCGCGCTCCAGCGCACTTTGAAGCAGCAGTTCAACGCGCTGGACACCCCGGCGGCGCAGTTTGCCTGGATGAACAATGCCATGGCGCCGGATGCCCCTGCGCGCCTGTTAGCTAAAGGAAGCCATGCCGCATGACTGACCGCAATCTGATGTCACATGGCGCTCACGCAAGCGCCGGCCTGGCTCACTCGACGCCGCCCCGCGCAGCAGCGCCGGATACACCGCCCCAGCCGCTGCGCGAAGCCGTGGAAACCTCCATGCGGCGCTATTTTGAACACCTCGACGGCGGCGAAACCAGCGACCTTTACGCCATGGTCATGGCCGAGGTGGAAACCCCGCTGCTGGCCTCGGTGATGGAATACACCAACGGCAACCAGACCCGCGCCGCCAAGGTATTGGGGCTTAACCGCGGCACCCTGCGCAAAAAACTCAAAGCGTACGGCTTTATTGATAGCGACGCCCCCTGAGGGGCGTCGTTGTTTTCCTCTTGAACTCATTGCAAACGAGCACATTGATGGCTAATACCGCGACTCCCGTTCGCCGCGCTTTGCTAAGCGTTTCCGATAAAACCGGCATCGTTGACTTTGCCCGTGGCCTTAGCGACCACGGCGTCGAGCTGTTGTCCACCGGCGGTACTTTCCGCCTGCTGCAGGACAATCAGGTGCCCGTTACGGAAGTGTCCGAGCACACCGGCTTTCCGGAAATCATGGACGGACGGGTCAAGACCCTGCATCCCAAAATCCACGGCGGCATTCTGGCTCGCCGCGGGCAGGACGATGCGGTCATGGCGGAAAACGACATCACGCCGATCGATATGGTCGTGGTCAACCTGTATCCCTTTGCCGCGACCGTGGCCAAACCCGACTGCAGCCTGACTGACGCCATCGAGAACATCGACATCGGCGGGCCGACAATGGTGCGCGCCTGCGCCAAAAACCACGCCTACACCACCATTGTGGTCAACACCGTCGACTACGCCCGGGTGCTCGAAGAGCTGGGCGCACAGCAGGGTCAGGTCAGCACCGCCACGCGTTTTGATCTGGCGGTCAAGGCGTTTGAACATACCGCCGGCTACGACGGCGCCATCGCCGACTATCTGGGTCGTCAGATCAATGCCGAAGATGCCAACTTCCCGCGCACCTTCAACCTGCAGCTGGCCAAAAAGCAGGACATGCGCTACGGCGAAAACCCGCACCAGAACGCCGCGTTTTATGTCGACCCCGAGGCCAGCGAGCCCGGCGTGGCCACTGCACAGACGCGTCAGGGCAAGCCGCTGTCGTTTAACAACATTGCCGATACCGATGCGGCTTTCGAGTGCGTCAAGGCCTTTGACGACACCGCCTGCGTGATCGTCAAGCACGCCAACCCCTGCGGTGTCGCCGTGGGCAAAAGCGCCGCTGACGCCTACGACATGGCCTTCAAGACCGACCCCACCAGCGCCTTTGGCGGCATCATTGCGTTCAACGTCGCACTCGACGCCGACACTGCCCGCATGATCGTTGATCGCCAGTTTGTCGAAGTCATCATCGCCCCCGGGATTGATGACGCCGCCGCCGCGATCGTCGCGGAAAAGCGCAACGTGCGCCTGCTCGATGCCAGCGCCGGCTGGCCGATCGACGCCGCAGCGCCCGCGCTGGATTACAAGCGCGTTAACGGCGGGCTGCTGGTGCAGGAACGCGACCACGGCATGGTCAGCCGCGATGAGCTGAAAGTGGTCAGCGAGCGCGCACCCTCGGAGCAGGAATTGGATGATCTAACCTTTGCCTGGCGCGTGGCCAAGTTCGTCAAGTCAAATGCCATCGTCTACGCCAAGGGCGGCCAGACCGTGGGCGTCGGCGCGGGGCAGATGAGCCGCGTGTACTCCGCCAAAATCGCCGGCATCAAAGCCGCCGACGAGAATCTCTCGGTGCCCGGCTCGGTGATGGCGTCAGATGCCTTCTTCCCCTTCCGTGACGGCATCGATGCCGCCGCTGCTGCAGGCATTACCGCGGTTATCCAGCCGGGCGGCTCCATGCGCGATCAGGAAGTGATCGACGCGGCCAACGAAGCCGGCATTGCCATGGTGTTTACCGGTATGCGTCACTTTCGCCACTAAGGGTCGTCACTGATATCAGGCGAACACATAAAACCGGCGGCTGGTTGAACCAGCCGCCGGTTTTTTATGCGGGTCATCCCGTACTACGCGAGTGCTTCCGTACTGCCAGCGCTAGCTAATATCCATGCACAGATACTTGGTTTCCAGGTACTCATCCAGCCCCTGGTGGCCGCCTTCGCGCCCCAGCCCTGACGCTTTCATCCCGCCGAACGGCGCGGCGGCGTTGGAGATTGCGCCGGTATTGATGCCCACCATGCCGTACTCAAGCGCATCGGCCACGCGCCATACACGCGCCAGATTCTGCGAATAAAAGTACGACGCCAGCCCGTAACGGGTGTCATTGGCCATCTCGATAGCGCTTTCTTCGTCATCAAACGGGAACACCGCGGCGAGCGGACCGAAGGTTTCTTCCTGAGCCACCAGCATATCGGGGGTCGCACCGCTGATCAGCGTCGGCGAGAAGAAGTTGCCGCCCAGCGGATGCGGATGTCCGCCCAGCATCAGCTCGGCACCTTTGTCGACCGCATCCTTGACGTGTTCGGTAACTTTCTTGACCCCGGCTTCATCAATCAGCGGGCCGATATTGTTGTTGGCTTTTTCACCGTCACCCACGTGCAGCTCGCTGTGCATGGCCACCGCGAGCTTTTCACAGAAGGCGTTGACCACGCTCGACTGCACCAGAAAACGGTTGGTGCAGATGCAGGTTTGCCCGGCGTTGCGAAACTTCGCCGCCATCGCGCCTTCCACGGCGGCGTCCAGATCGGCATCCTCAAACACGATAAAGGGCGCGTTGCCGCCCAGCTCCAGCGAAATCTTCTGCACGTTCTCGGCGGCCTGGGTCATCAGCTGGCTGCCCACTTCGGTGGAACCGGTAAAGGTAATCTTGCGCACCTTGGGCGACTGCGTCAGCGCTTTGGCGATGTCCTTGGCGCTGCCGGGAACCACGTTGAATACGCCCCGCGGAATCCCCGCGCGCTCGGCCAAAAGCGCCAGCGCCGTGGCCGAAAACGGCGTCTGGCTGGCCGGCTTGACCACAATCGTGCAGCCCGCCGCCAGCGCCGCACCGGCTTTGCGCGTGATCATCGCCGCAGGGAAATTCCACGGCGTGATCGCGCCCACAACGCCCACCGGCTGTTTGGTGATGACGATGCGCTGGTTGGCCTTGGCGGCGGGAATGGTTTCCCCGTAAGCGCGGCGCCCTTCTTCCGCAAACCAGCGCAAAAAGCTCGCCGCGTAGGCGATCTCGCCCTCGGCTTCCTTGAGCGGCTTGCCCTGCTCGTGGGTCATCAGCATGGCCAGATCCCGCTGATGCTCGAGCATCAGGTCGTACCACTTGAGCAGCAAATCGGCGCGCTGCTGCGCGGTCATCGCGCGCCAGGCCGGCTGGGCCGCGTCGGCGGCATCAATCGCCCGCAGGGTCTCGGCTTCGCCCAGACGTGGCACGTTGCCGACAACTTCGTTGGTGGCAGGATTGTAGACGCTGATTTGCTCACCGCTATCAGCGGCGACCCAGCTGCCGTCGATATACGCAAACGGGCAATAAAGCTGGGTTTCTTTTAGCGATTCCATGACGGACTCCAGACCAGAGGGTGGCATTGGGGCATAAACAACCGTTGCCTTCATGCTAAGACGAAATACCGCGCCTAACCAAGGATGACAGCGCAATTAACCCCAAGTAGCGCGGTTATTCACCACGAGAGGTACAAGGGTAGAAATACAAGGATAAAGGTCTGGCCGTCAGCTGATAAGTGTCAGGAACTCCTGGCGCGTGGGCTGGTTGTTACGAAACGCGCCAAGCATGACCGACGACGACATGCTGGAGTTCTGCTTTTCCACCCCGCGCATCATCATGCACAGGTGCTGCGCCTCGATGACGACCGCCACCCCGCGCGCATCGGTCACTTCCTGAACGGCCTCGGCAATCTGCAGCGTCAGGTTTTCCTGGATCTGCAGGCGGCGGGCAAACATGTCGGTAATACGGGCAAATTTGGACAGCCCCAGCACCTTGCCCCGGGGTAGATACGCCACGTGACACTTGCCGATGAACGGCAGCAGGTGATGCTCGCAGATGGAGTAAAGCTCAATATCCTTGACCAGCACCATCTCGTCGGTTTGTGATTCAAACACGGCGCCGTTGACGATTTCTTCAAGCGTCTGATGGTAACCGGCGGTCAAAAACTGCATCGCCTTGGCCGCTCGCTGGGGCGTATCTTTCAGCCCTTCGCGGTCAGGGTTTTCGCCCAGATGCTGCATGATCTGGCGGTAGTGCTGCGCGATTTCATCGGTCATGTGACGCCTCGTTGTTCCTTTATTTATCAAGACTCTTGCTCGTAAGACTCTTATTCAGTAAGACTTTGGCTCATTCAATACGCTGAAAGCCCGCCCTCGCGCCGGGCGACGCCGGTATGACGAGACATGCCACTAGCATGGCAAGACATACCACTATACAGCAGGCAGCCAGGGCACCGGTAAGCCGCAACGGCGGCATGCAACAGTGCAGCGCGACGTGCCATCGGCAAAATCTCACACTGTGATATAATAGCGGCAGTGTTTTAGCCTGTCGGCAGTCACCAACCGCGAGAGACCGTTATGTCCTTCATCAAGACACCCTTGCTAGCGTCATCCCTGTTATCGGCTCTGCTGATCGCCCCGTTGTCGGCGTCAGCGGCCACGCTGTCGTTGCCGGACGATGCCACCGTCGGCGTGGAGCTGGTCGATGCCATCAGCTTTGCCGACGGCCAGAACCGCCAGGAGGGTATTTTATTAAGACCCGCTGATATTAGCCAGGCCTCGCATACCCTGCCCGAATACTGCGTCATCGTGGGTGATGCCCAGCGCGACGACGCCCGCGTACGCATCACCACCCACGACGTCACCTGCATTGAAACCGACGAGGCCGACAGCTCGATTTTCTCCGGCGAGATCGACGCCGCCGTTTACGGCGATGACGGTGACTACGGCCTCAGCTGCAACGGCGCTGACTGCGAGCTGGCATCGGGCCACGCGTTTACGCTGACCCTCAACGCGCCGCTGGAAATTACCGAGCAGGACAACCCCTCGGCACGGATCAATGAGAAGCGCCGCCAGACCGACGGCGAAGGCGTGGCCAACCCCATTCCCGCTGATCGCCCGGACCCTGACGCCAGCGACGAATAGGCCGTTACCCTTCTTTCAGGACTCTTCTTTCAGGCCAGCCAGCGCGGCGTTTTCAACTGCAGCCGCTGCTGCTCAAGCTGGCGAATATGCCCGTCCCAATACCCGCTTTCACCCAGCCAGGGAAACGCCTGGGGGAAAGCGGGATCGTCCCAACGCGCGGCAAGCCAGGCGCTGTGGCGCACCAGCCGATAGCTGCGTAGCGGCTCGATCAGATCAAGCTCGGCGTGGGGAAATGGCCGCTCTTCTTCATAACCTTCGCTGATCTCACTCAGCTGGGCACGCCAGGCGGCCGGCTCGTCAATAGCGAGCAGCATCCAGATATCCTGAATCGCCGGCGCCATCAGGCAGTCGTCAAAATCCACCAGCGTAAACGCTTCGTCGCGCCCCAGAATATTACCCAGGTGACAGTCACCGTGACAGCGGATCATCTTCGCCGGCGCCGTGGGATGGCCCTCCAGCGCCTTCATGAGATGTGAGGTCACCGTTTCGTAAGCGCGCCGCTGGTGTTTCGTCAGCCAACCGCTTTTCAACACCTTGGCACTTGCTTCGGCCACATCTGACGCCAGCGCCAGCTGCCGCCGATGGGTAAACGTCTGACGGCTGGCCACCGTATGCAGCCGGCCCAGCACTCCACCCAGTGCAAACAGATGCGCGGGGTTATCAAGCTCGGGGGCCTGCCCTGCCTGCTGTGGAAACAGCGCAAAATCAAAGCCGCCAAAATGATGCAGCGTCTGCCCGCCGGCCAGGCGCAACGGCGCTACCACGCGAACGCCGGCCTGCAAAAGTTCGTGAAGATAGTCGTGCTCTTCCTGAATGGCCGCCGTCGTCCAGCGCTTGGGACGATAAAACTTGACGACCCAGCCACAGCGTTCGTCGTCGCGGAACAGCAGCACGCGGTTCTCGTAGCTGTTTAACGCAAAGGGTTCACCGGCCGGATAAATCCCGATCGACTCGATAGCCGTCACGATGGTAGCCGGCGATAGCGCGCTAAACGCATGGGTCATGTCCGCCTCCGCTTGGGTAAAAGCACTATCTTATCAAGGCGACGCCAGCGATGTACGCGCCAACGCGTAAATAGTTATCTCTCGTGCGCCGGCCTTTCGCGCCGCCAGTGCCAGCGCATTCGCCGTCGCTCCCGTGGTGACCACATCGTCAATAATCGCAATGCGTGCCGGCAGCGCTCGGGGCAGCGCAAACGCGTCGGCCAGATTGGCAAACCGTGCGCGGCGTGAAAGCGCACGCTGGCTGGGCGTATCCGCCTTGCGCGTCGCCTTCATTACCGGCAGCCCCAGGCGCGACCCGATCTGCTCGGCAAGCCACTGCGACTGATTGAATCCGCGCTCGCGGGCCCGCGCAGGGTGCAGCGGTACCGGCAGCAGTGCCTGCGCCTGACGGTCATCCAGCGCCGAGACAAACAGCTCGGTGAGCAGCACGCCGGCTCTGGGCGACGCGTGAAACTTGAAGTCCTGCACCAGCTGACGAATGGCGCCCTCATACACCAGCGGCACGCACGCCGCATCAAAAGCCGGCGGGCTGTCGCGACAGTGCCGGCACAGGCCGCGAGCCCTTCCCAGTGGCTCGCCACAGGCACGACAGCCGTGCACGTTCCACGCCAGTGCCCGATAACAGGGCAAACACCAACTCAACCCTTGCTCGGGCGCCCCCAGACAAAAGGCGCAGTAGCCCGGCAGCAGGCGGTGCAGAACCTTCTCCAGCGCGGCCAGCGAACCCGCCACTTTTGTGTACATAATTCTGCCTCCCGCTCAAGCCGCGTAGCCAATGTCATAGCCAATGTATTGGTTGATGCGGATTAAACGTTGACTTTAGCCGAATAATGGGTAGGATGTGCATCGATTCTGCGGATGTGGTGGAATTGGTAGACACGCTAGATTTAGGTTCTAGTGCCGTAAGGCGTGGGAGTTCAAGTCTCCCCATCCGCACCAATTCAGTAATAAGCAAGCTCCCAATACCCGGTCATAGTTTTCCCCGACTATCTCCTTTCGCTCGGCGATTTCCCCCTAAGAGTTACGTGCCATCCGCTGGCTGCCCCGTCTGTATTACGTTACCCCTAACGCTTTAACACTCTTTTAGCTTCTCTCTGCGTCTTATGTTTTCAGCATTTGGCCTCGCTTTCCCTTGTTGCCGACTCCTGTACCCCCGTCTGCCTGAATTCAGGTGCATAGATACCCTCTACGGCTATTAGCTACCTTAACTCAGCTGTCGCAACAGGCATATTAACCTCTGTTTCTCTTCGCGCTTTACGCCTACAATCAAGCCAGTTATCCGCCTTGACACCTGAATTGAAGCAAGGAGCGCGACAATGGAATGGCTCAGTGAGCACGGCTCGGCCATCTCGGCTGTTACCAGCATATGTACGCTGTTCGTCTGGGTGTTTTATGCGCAGCTGCTTTACGCCGGCTATGCACGCCAGCGGCGCCCGCGGATCATCATTAACCGTGGCAAGGGCGTGGGCATGGAGGCGCTGTGCCTGATCAGCAACATGAGCAACGAAGCCATTTACGTGCAGCATCTGATCGCTGTCCTGCACACCGAAAAACAGGCCTACTCGCTGGACGTGGTCGAATACCAGCAGGAAGGCGACGATCAGGAAGAAGACTGCTATCGCACCCACCAGGGCCCGCTTGGCTCAGGTGATTACCTGCACGTACAGTCGTTTAACTCGATTCTGCAGCAGATTGTGAGCTACTGGGACATTGACGACGCCGTTCTCGAACAGGAAGGCCTATCGCTTGGTATACGCGTCGTGGCGCTCTACGGCTCAGAGGACATGCCCATCGGCGCTTGGCGCACCTTCAAGATGCACCTCTCTGAATCGCCGGCGCGCCAGCTGGCGCCAACCACCATCGACACCCACCGTATGAACAGCAAACGCGAGCGCAAGCGCGTTTTGCAGTGGGCAGAAGACATCGAAATACACAAAGCCTATTAAATCCTGCAGCACACAGCACATAACGACAACACAAGGCACAGCCTGACGCTTGGATAACACAGCATGAAAACACGTTTTTCTTTTCTACTGCTGGGCACCTTCGTCTTTTACCAGCCGGGCTATGCCAACGCCGCCGGTGTTAATGCTGGCGAACAGGACAGCGACCTGCCCGCCTGGGCCTCGGAACGCGTCGAACCGCTACGGGAGCGTATTGGCCTCTGGGTAGACGGCACTTCGCGCAGCATTGACAGCTTTTTTGGCACACAGGACAGTCTCGACGTCGACAACGAGTCGTACCTGCGCATCAGCCAGGAGCTCGACTGGATGGAAGGTGAAGGCTTCAACAATGATTTCGGCCTGCGCTACCGGATTGACCTACCCACCTCGGAAGAACGCTTGCGGCTCATTATTGAAAGCGACCCCGAAGAAACTCAGGGGACGCTTGCCGAACAGGGCTCCGGCCGGCTGACCAATGACCAGCGTGACCGACGCACCTCAACGCTGGGGCTGGACTGGCTGGAAAGCCGCGACAAGCGCGACAACTGGAGTAACCGCGTGAGTGCCGGTGTGCGGCTGCGCCTGCCTATTGACCCTTACGTGCGCTTTACCAGCAAGCGTCTATGGCAGCTGAGCGACGGCCCCTGGCAACTGGAATCCAATAACCGGCTTTCGTGGTTCAACAACGAAGGCTACTTTGCCCGTACCCGCTGGGATGTCGGCCGCCCGCTAAGCGACGCACAGCACCTACGATTTATTACCAACGTGCAGTGGCGCGAAGAAGAAGACACGCTTGAATACAGCGAAACCGCCGAGCTGAACCATCGGTTGAATGAGCGCAGCGCCCTGCGCTATTCCGCCATCGCCATTGGCGAAAGCGCGTCACACCCACGCATGACCAATTACTATCTGCAAACCCGCTATCGGCGCGACCTGCACAAGGGCGTGCTGTTCGCCGATGTGATCCCCGAGCTGCACTTTCAGCGCGAGACCAGCTACGACCCCCGCTGGGCCATGTCGCTGCGCGTGGAAATGTACTTTCAAAAGCAGTTGGCCGAAAACTATTTTGACTGACTGTTTGGACCGGCAATGCTGACGAACGACGTTGCTTAACGACATGGCGCATCCTATTGGTCCGTCATCCGGCTTGACGCTTGTTTTACGCGTGCTGCGTCACCATATTCTCCGCACTGTAGATTAAACACGCGCGCTGGAACGAGGCGGAGCCCCCATGCCGGTACTGATTGTTATTTCCCTATTTACCCTGCTCGATTTTGTCGTCCTGTTCAGCGTCGGCGGCCATATCGGGCTTTTGGCGACGCTGCTGCTGGTACTGCTCACCGGCATTGGCGGGCTGCACCTGATCCGCCGCGAGGGTGCCCACACCTTTGCCCGGGCGCGTGAGCGCCTCAACGCCGGCGAAGTCCCCTCCACCGAGCTGTTTACCGGCGCCGCCCTCATCTTTGGCGGTGCGCTGCTGATGGCACCGGGGTTTTTATCCGACGCCCTTGGCCTTGCCTGCCTGATACCCGATGCCCGGCGCCTGCTGTTCAAGCTGCTGGCCTGGCTGGGGTTAAAGGCCAGCGTCAGCGGTACTCAAAGCAGCAGCACCCACGGTGCCAACGAGTGGAATACCCAGCGCCCCTCGGGCTCACAGCGACGTTCGCGCAAGGCGGACCGACCGCATACCGAGGACGAGCCCCTTGAAGGCGATTTTATCGCCCACGACGAGCCGTTTCATCGGCGCTAGCCGGTCCGGCGGCCAAGGGAATGAAAAAAGCCGACTTTTTTCATTTGCGCCCCTTGAAAGGATGCCGCCAGCCCCCATTTTTTAGCCAGCACACAAGATCGGCGAGGCCGTGTGGCCTTGTCATTCAGTCGCCACTTATTGTTTATCAGTACCATCGTCTATCAAACCCCAGGAGAACGTGAATGAATATCCGTCCTTTGCACGATCGCGTTGTTATCCGTCGCGTTGAAGAAGAACAGACCACCGCTGGCGGCATCGTGCTTCCGGGCAACGCTCAGGAAAAGCCCACGCGCGGCACGGTCCTGGCAGTGGGTAACGGCCGGATTCTGGATAATGGCGACGTCCGCGCGCTGGATGTCAAAGTTAACGATACCGTGATTTTCAAAGACGGCTTTGGCGTCGAAAAGGAAAAAATTGACGGCGAAGAAGTCCTGATCATGAGCGAAGCCGACATTCTGGCCGTGGTCGAAGGCTAAGCAGCCGACGCTTTACGTTTCACGTTGACCTTTTAACTATTCAGGAATTATTCAACATGGCAGCTAAGCAAGTTAAGTTCTCTGATGATGCACGCAAGCGCATGATGCGCGGCGTTGACGTACTCGCTAACGCCGTAAAAGCAACGCTGGGCCCGAAAGGACGTAACGTTGTGCTGGACAAATCCTTCGGCGCGCCGACCGTGACCAAGGACGGCGTGTCCGTCGCCAAGGAAATCGAGCTGAAAGATAAGTTCGAGAACATGGGCGCGCAAATGGTCAAAGAGGTTGCGTCACAAACCTCTGACGCGGCCGGTGACGGCACCACCACGGCGACCGTTCTGGCCCATGCCATCGTTGCTGAAGGCCTGAAAGGCGTGACCGCCGGCATGAACCCGATGGACCTCAAGCGCGGCATTGACCAGGCCGTCGCGGCAGCGGTCAAAGAGATTCAAACGCTGTCCGTGCCCTGCACCGACACCAAGTCTATCGCCCAGGTGGGCACCATTTCCGCCAACGGCGACAAGCACATCGGTGAAATCATCGCTGAAGCGATGCAGAAAGTCGGCAAGGAAGGCGTGATCACCGTTGATGAAGGCCGCGGCTTTGACAACGAGCTGGAAGTCGTCGAAGGCATGCAGTTTGATCGCGGCTACCTCTCGCCCTACTTCGTGACCAACCACGAAACCATGGCGGTTGAACTGGAAGATCCGTTCCTCCTGCTGGTCGACAAGAAAGTCTCCAACATCCGCGAACTACTGCCGACCCTTGAAGCCGTCGCCAAGGCCGGTAAGCCGCTGGCTATCATCGCCGAAGACATCGAAGGCGAAGCGCTGGCTACTCTGGTGGTCAACAACATGCGTGGCATCGTCAAGGTTGCTGCGGCCAAAGCGCCCGGCTTCGGTGATCGTCGCAAATCCATGCTTCAGGACATCGCTATCCTGACCGGCGGCACGGTGATTTCCGAAGAAGTCGGTCTGACCCTCGAGCAGACCACGCTGGACCACCTGGGCACCGCCAAGCGCATTACCATGTCCAAGGAAAACACCACGATCATCGACGGTGCCGGCGCCGAAGCCGACATCGAGGCGCGCGTCAGCCAGATTCGTGCCCAGATCGAGGAAACGTCTTCCGACTACGACAAGGAAAAGCTGCAAGAGCGCGTGGCCAAGCTGGCCGGCGGCGTTGCGGTTATCCGCGTTGGTGCAGGTTCCGAAGTCGAGATGAAAGAGAAGAAGGCCCGCGTGGAAGACGCGCTGCACTCTACCCGTGCAGCGGTCGAAGAAGGCGTTGTGCCCGGCGGCGGTACCGCGCTGGTACGCGCGCTGTCCAAGGTGCGCGGCCTGACCGGCGACAACGAAGACCAGAACCACGGCATCAACATGGCGCTGCGCGCCATGGAAGCGCCGCTGCGTCAGATCGTCACCAACGCCGGTGACGAGCCCGCCCTCATCATCAGCCGCATCAAGGACGGCGAAGGCAACTTCGGCTACAACGCGCAAACCAGCGAGTTTGGCGACCTGTTCGAGATGGGCGTACTCGACCCGGCCAAGGTAACCCGCACCGCGCTGCAGTCTGCCGGTTCGGTTGCTGGTCTGATGATCACCACCGAATGCATGATCGCCGATGATCCGGACGAGCAAGACGCCGCGCCGGATATGGGCGGCATGGGCGGCGGTATGGGTGGAATGGGCGGCATGATGTAAGCCTCTCACCACGCTATTGCCAGCTAAAAAACCCCGCTTCGGCGTAATGCCAGTCAGTTAAGCCTTTCATCACCTGGCAGGTAATGCGATATTCCGGCATCAGCCACTTACTGATGCCGGATTTTTGTATGCATTTCAGTCAAGCCATTGGTGCCATCGCCAAAGCAGTACCCGACGACTTCTCCAGCCTCTCCGAGGTGCTGTCTCCCGACTTGATCGATACCTGCCTCGAGGAGGCCGGCGTCGCCACACTACGTAAACGACGACTGCCGCTGGACATGGTCGTTTGGGCCGTGGTCGGGATGGCCCTGTTCCGGCATATTCCCATGGGCCAGATCGTCAACCATCTTGATATTATGCTGCCCGGAAAACGGCCCTTTGTGGCACCCAGCGCCGTGGTTCAGGCACGTCAACGGCTGGGAGTCGATCCCGTGAAGCGTGTCTTCGAGCAGACACAAGCGCTTTGGCACCAACAGACGCCTCACCCGCATTGGTGCGGCCTGACCTTGCTGGGCGTTGATGGTGTCGTATGGCGCACGCCTGATTCTCCCGAGAACCACACCACATTTGCCCGGACCCGTAACGCACACCATGAAGCCGGTTATCCGCAGGTCCGTATGGTGTGTCAGATGGAGTTAACCAGTCATCTATTGACGGGATCCGCGTTCGATAGTGTGGCGAGGAGCGAGATGGACTTGACGCCAGAGCTCATCACCAGCACGCCGGATCACTCCCTGACGTTGTTTGACCGTGGTTTCTACTCGCTGGGGCTGTTGCATGCCTGGCAAAGCGCAGGCGAGCAGCGTCACTGGCTTATTCCGTTAAAAAAGGGTACGCAGTACCAGGAAGAGCGGTCGCTGGGTCGGCAGGATCGATTGGTGACATTAACGTCCTCTCCGCAAGCCCGAAAGAAGTGGCCCGGTTTACCGTCGACGGTCACCGCGCGCTTGCTACGGCGGAAAGTGAATGGAAAAGAGGTTCAAGTACTGACATCAATGACGGACCCGATGCGTTTTCCAGCGGCGGATATTGTCGATCTTTACAGCTACCGCTGGGAAATCGAACTGGGCTATCGGGAAATCAAGCAATCGTTGCTGGGAAATCGTATGACGCTGCGCAGTCGGACGCCCGAGATGATCTGCCAAGAGCTTTGGGGCACGTTACTCGCCTACAATCTGATTCGGTTTCAGATGGCTCGCATGGCTTACAGTTTAAAAGCCGTCCACCCGAATCAGCTCAGCTTTCATCAGGCGGCTCATTGGATTATCAAGGAGTTAACAGTGTTACCTTGGGTCTCGCCAGGCCGTATTCCCGAGGTAATTCAGTCAATGCTGGACATGGCACCGTCTTTTATCCTACCGGCGCGACGTGAGAGATCTTATCCCAGATCGGTCAAGCAAAGGCCGCAGAAGTATCCGACCAGACGAAAAATGCCAGTCAGGCTTAACTGACTGGCATTACCGCTTCGGCGGGGTTTTTTGTTCGTGGCTCCCTGATTCCGGCAAGAGGTTTTATTGTGCTTTCCAACATCCGCATTGTGCTGGTGCAAACGTTTCACCCCGGCAATATCGGCGCCGCTGCCCGCGCCATGAAAACCATGGGCCTGACCGAGCTGACGCTGGTCAACCCACGCGCCTTTCCCGACGATGAAGCGACCCGGCTAGCCGCAGGTGCCACCGACGTGCTGGACAACGCCCGCGTGGTGGACTCGCTGAGTGAGGCCGTTGACGACTGCGTGCAGGTAATTGGCGCCAGCGCTCGGCTGCGCCACCTGCCGCTGCCCCACTTTGATGAACCCGACACCATGGCCCAAAGCGCGCTGGGCAATGCCCGTAGCGCACCGGTTGCGCTGGTGTTCGGCCGCGAGCGCTCGGGGCTGACCAACGATGAAATCTGCTGCTGCACGCATCAGGTCAGCATTCCGGCCAACCCCGACTACGGTATTCTAAACCTGTCCCAGGCGGTGCAGATTCTGGCTTATGAAGTGCATCGCGCTTGGCGCACCCAACGCGGCAGCGAATTTGCCTATCAGGCACCGACCCAGGCCACACCGCCCACCCGCGAGCAGTTTGAGCATTTTCAGCAACACCTGCATAAGGTGATGCAGCACAGCGGCTTTTTGACCCAGCCCCACGCGCGCACCGAAGAGCAGCTGCAGGCGCTGTTTGCCCGCGCCGAGCCCAGCCGCAAGGAGCTTTCGCTGCTGCGCGGGCTGTTGAGCGCGCTTGAACCCGGCGACCCGCAAGATGCCTGACTCGGCACATTTCAACAAAAGCCTAGAGCATCATCGCGGCCGTCCAGCCAAAGGCGATCATCGGCAGGTTGTAGTGCAGGAAGGTCGGCACCACGCTGCCCATGATGTGGTCGTGCTGGCCGTCAACGTTCAGCCCGGAAGTGGGCCCGAGGGTCGAATCCGAGGCCGGCGACCCGGCATCGCCCAAAGCCGCCGCGGTGCCCACCAGCACGGTAGTGGCCAAGGGTGAAAAGCCGAACTGCACCGCCAGCGGCACGAAAATCGCGGCAATAATCGGAATCGTCGAAAACGACGAGCCAATGCCCAGGGTAATAAACAGCCCCACCAGCAGCATGGCAATCGCCGCCAAGCCGCGGTTGTCGCCAAACAGCGCAAAGGCGCCCTGCACCAGCGCATCGATCTCGCCGGTGGTTTTCATCACCTCGGCAAAGCCGGCGGCGGAGATCATGATAAAGCCGATCAGCGCCATCATGCGCATGCCGCTGGTGAAGAGATCGTCCGCCTCGCGCCACTTGAAAATACCGCTCAGCGACAGGATCGCAATCCCTACCAGACCGCCAAGGATCATCGAGCCGCTGTAAAGCTGCAGCCCCAGTGCGGCCAGAATCGCCAGCCCCGACATGGCAAGCCCCATCGCGCTGGGGCGGGGAGCCGAGTGGCCCTCATGCGTGGTGCTATCGGCCACCTCAAGCGCTTGATAGTCGCGCGGCCGGCGGTAGCTGATAAACACCGCCACCGCGAGCCCCACGGCCATGCCGCTCACGGGCACCGCCATGGCCAGCGGCAGCATACCGCGGGTAATTTCCAGGCCCAGCGGCGCGCCGGCGCTATTGATATTAGCCAGCAGAATATCGTTCAAAAAAATCGCGCCAAAGCCCACCGGCAGCATCATGTACGGCGCGGTCAGGCCAAACGTCAACGCGCAGGCAATCGCCCGGCGGTCAAGCCTGAGCTGGTTCATCACCTTCAATAGCGGCGGAATCAGAATCGGAATAAACGCAATGTGCACGGGGATCAGGTTTTGGGATGAAATTGCCACCAGCAGCACCGCAACCAGCAGCAGCATTTTGACCCGCGCCCGACGCGCCGCATCGGCTTCCTGGCCGAGCATGGCGATCAGGCGTTGGGCCAGCATGTCCGGCAGGCCGGAGCGCGAAATGGCCACGGCAAAAGCCCCCAGCGTGGCGTAGGCGAGCGCCACCTGGGCTCCGCCGCCCACGCCTTCATTAAAGGCGTTTAGCGTTTGCTCAAGCGTCAGCCCGCCGGCGATACCGCCCACCAGCGCCCCCAGCACCAGAGCAAACACCACCGACACGCGCGCAAGCGCGAGCGCCACCATGACAAGTACGGCAAGAATTACAGCGTTCATCGAAAATATCCAGAAGCATCAAGATTGAAAGAAAGGCGCCCGATTTTAGCAGATAAAACGCGCCGGGCCGCTGGCGTTCAGGTCAAGAGACGTTAAAATGCCAGCATAATACTGCCATTTTTTATCGGGTCACGAAGACCGCCGCGCTTTCAAGGAGATCACCGCCACCATGCCCCACGCCACTACGTTCGCCAGAGCTGCGTTAGCCAGAGCCGTTGACACGTCAGGCCTCACGCATGCTTGAAGTCGTTACCCTTTCGTTCGCCTTCGTGTTCGGCATTCTGGTCAGACAAATCGGGCTTCCGCCGCTGGTAGGATTTCTGGGCGCGGGCTTTGCTCTCAATGCTTACGGCCCCATGGTCGGCCTGCCAAGCGATGCCGGACCGATTCTGGAGCACACCGCGCACCTCGGCGTATTGCTGCTGCTGTTTACCATCGGACTCAAGCTCAATATCAAGAATCTGTTCGAGCCCGTGGTGCTCGGCAGCGCTTTTGCCCACCTGCTGATCAGCGGCAGCGTGTTTACCGCCGGGTTTGCCTGGCTGGCCGGCCTGCCCCTTGAAACCGCTATTTTGCTCTCGATTGCACTGTCATTTTCCAGCACGGTGCTGGCCGCCAAGGTGTTGGAAAGCAAAGGCGAACTGCGTGCTTTTCACGGCCGGATTGCTATCGGCATTCTGGTGATGCAGGATTTGATCGCGCTGGCCGTGCTCAGCGTTTACAGCGGGCAGACGCCTTCGATCTGGGCACTCTGGGTGCTGGCACTGCCGCTATTGCGTCCGCTGTTTTACTGGCTGATGAAAGTCGCAGCCCACGACGAACTGCTGGTGCTGATGGGCGTGGTACTGGCCGTAGCCGCCGGCGGAATGGGCTTTCAGGCGGTCGGCTTGAGCTCTGAAGTGGGCGCGCTGGCCATGGGGCTGGTGCTCTCCCAGCACCCGCGTGCCCAGGAGCTGTCCCAGGCGCTGTGGGGCATCAAGGAAGTGTTTCTGATCAGCTTTTTTCTGCAGATCGGCATGTCTGGCCTGCCCGACGCCAAGGCGCTGATGTTCGCCGCCATCATGGCGCTGCTGCTGCCGCTGAAAGGCGCGCTGTTTTCCGCCCTGCTCATTGCGTTTCGGGTACGCGCGCGCAACGCTTTTCTCGGCGGGCTCAGCCTTGCCGCGTACAGCGAGTTCGGTTTGATTGTCGCCGCCAGCATCCTTGAGGAGTGGCTGGTGCCGTTGGCGGTGACCGTAGCACTGTCGTTTGTGATTGCCGCTCCGGCCAACCGCTTTGCCCACGCGCTGTTCGACCGCTGGGAAAAGTACCTGGTGCGCTTTGAGACCGACACCCGTCACCCCGACGAGCAGCCCGCTGACCTGGGCGATGCCAACGTGCTGGTGCTGGGCATGGGGCGTACCGGAAGCGCCGCCTACGACTTTTTTGTCGAGCAGGGGGTTAGCGTTATAGGCCTCGATTCGGACCCCAATAAAGCGGGTCAGGAAGCGCGTCATGTACTCTACGCCGACGTCGAAGACGCCGGCTTCTGGCATCACTTGGACATGGCGCAGCTGAAAGCCGTGACGCTGGCCATGCCTACTATCGAAAGCAAGCTGATGGCCGCCCAGCAGCTGAGAAAAGGCGGGTTTCACGGCAATATTATCGCCGGGCTGCACTTTCAAGATGAAGAAGAGCCGCTCAAGGCCGCGGGTGTGGATCACACCTACCTGCTGATGTCCGGTGCGGGCATCGGCATTGCCGAGAAAACCTGCGAATGCCTCAAGGCCTCCGCCTAGCGCGGCAGCTTTACTCAGCGTCATCGCTGAAAAAGCCCCGCAACGTGCGGTCACGTTCGGGGCTTGAGTCTTGTCAACAGCGGTACGACAAACGCTCGCAGTTTAGCGCATCAGACTGCCGCCGCTGTCCTCGTCCAGCGTTACCCCGGCCACGCCGATCTCGCTTTCCAGCGCCAGCAGGTAATGGCGCAGGCCGCGCCTGGTGGCCTGTTCGAGCAGGCTGAGACGCACCTGCTCGGCCACCGCCTCATACGGCAGCTGGCGGCTTTCTTCGCGCGCGTCGACCCACACCAAATGCCAGCCATAGCGCGACGCCAGTGGACGTTCGTGAAGCCCTTCCGGCAGGTGCTTGAGCGCCCGATCCAGCTCGGCCACGGTTTGCCCCGGCAACAGCCAACCAAGCTCGCCACCGGCGTCTTTTGACGGGCAGGCCGAATAGCGCTGGGCCAGCTCGGTCATACGCTCGGGGTGCGCTGACAGCTGCTCAAGCAGATCAACCCCCAGATGGTATTGCGCATCGCGCGCCTTGGCGTCATCCGGCGGCGCTGACAGCAGGATATGTCGCACGCTAAGCTGCTCCGGCTGGCTGAAGCGCTCGGGATGTATGGCATAAAAGCGCTCGCAGTCGTCTTTCCCGGGCTCGGGTACCGCAAGCTCCTGCTCCAACAGCTCGGCGATGGCGTCGTTATCAGCGTCGCTGTCCGCAGGCGTTAGCCCTATCTGCTGCGCACGCTGGTGTAAAAGCTCGCGCACGACCAGCGCTCGGGCGGCTTTCAGCTGGGCGCTGCCGGCGCTATCGGCCGGGTGATACTGCATCTCAGCAGCGATGTCTGCCTCGTTGATCTCGCGATTGCCAACGACCACCGGCGGCGGCGTTTGCTTTCCGGGCAGCTCTTCAATATCAATCATCTGTATGGACATGCGTATCCCTCTCTACCTGCTTCAACCGTCTGCATCTGCATCAACCGTTTGCTATCAGCCTCTTTTGCGTACCAACTGGTAGCGCCGCGTGACGTAGCCGAACGGTACGCTCCAGACGTGTACCAGACGGGTAAAGGGAAACAGCAGAATAATGGTCAGCCCCAAAAACACGTGCAGCTTGTAGATCCATGACACATCGGCCATGTAATCCGCCGCACCGCCGCTGAAGAACACGATGGACTGCGCCCACGACGCCAGGGTCAGCATCATTTCGCCGTCCAGGTGACCCAACGAGACAAACACGGTGATCACGCCAAGCGCTGCCTGCAGCACCAGAATCCCCAGAATCAGCGTATCCATGGTGCTGGAAGACGCCTTGACACGGGCATTGTACAGTCGCCGATAAAGCAGCATGCCGCCGCCGATCAGTACCATCACGCCGGCAATACCGCCGATCACAATGGCAATAATCTGTTTGGCGCTGGCGCTGATAAACGGCGCATAGATCCAGTGCGGCGTGAGCATACCGAACAGGTGGCCAAAAAAGATCACCAGAATGCCGATATGAAACACGTTGCTGGCCACACGCATGTTCTTTGACGAAAGCATCTGACTGGAGCCGGTTTTCCACGTGTACTGCCCGTGATCAAAGCGCATCAGGCTGCCCACCAGAAACACCGTACCGGCCAGATACGGATAGTAGCCATAGATCAGGTGCTGCAAGTATTCGATAAACATGGCGTATCTCCTTTAGCGGGCGGACGAACCGGACGGCATGATGTTAACGGGGTCACTGGGCACCGTCTTCTTGCGCTCGGCAAGGCGGCGGCCTTCGGCCGACTGCAGCGCGCAGTCCTGGTCGGAGTCGGCGGTAAAGGTCACCATTTCCTCTTCCCAGACGGCGTCCAGCGCTTCAGGGGTGTCGTCGGGTTCCTCGGCTTGGGCCGCAGCGCGGTGGTTATCAACGTCGCCCTCGGCGCCAATCAGCGCCAGCAGTGCCAGCGGCACAAGCGCATGATCCGCTTCGCGCTCTTCCAGACGGGCGGTCAGCAGCGCCAGAATATGCCGAATTTCCCCCAGCCAGCGGCCTATGTCTGCCTCCCCGCGGGTGGACAGATACTCGAGAAACATCGGCAAATAGTCCGGAAGCTCTCGCGCGTCAAGCTCAAAGCCGGCGTCTTCGTACTCATTCATCAGATCAACCATGGCCTGGCCGCGGTCGCGAGATTCGCCGTGTACGTGCTCGAACAGCAAAAGCGACGTCGCCTTGCCCTTGTCAAACAGCTCGACGTACTCGGCCTGAAGGTCAAGCAGCTCGGCATCGGCCAGGCGCTGACACCAGTCCATCAGGCTGCGCCGGTGCGCTGCCGCCCAGCGGCGCTCGGCGTGAATAATCTCGATCATCTCACCCGCCGCCTGCTGTAGCTCGACGGTTGGGTAGTCCAGCAACCGCGCCAGCACGCGCAGACAAAGCATGCCTTCCGGGGCCACCGGTGCCTCATCGGCACCGGTGGGAACAGCCCCTGGCGTATATATCTCAGCGGCGTTACTCATGGGGCACCTCCAGCTTGGTTTCCGCCGGCGCGTTTTCCTGCGGATCGTACACGTCCACCGGCTTGACCAGCGTCGAGGTGGTCGAGCTGCCGTTAAACAGGCTCGGCTCGCTTTCACCGTGACAGCCGTCGCCGAAGCTAAAGCCGCAGCCGCCGCGCTCGGGGAAGGCCTCGGTGGCCATTTCGCGGTGGCTGGTGGGAATCACGAAGCGGTCTTCGTAGTTGGCAATCGCCAGGTAGCGGTACATGTCTTCCACCTGGGCTTCGGTCAGCCCTACTTCTTTGAGCACTGCAACGTCGGGATTGCCCTCAACGTGCTTGCCGCGCATGTAAACGCGCATCGCCATCAGGCGTTTGAGCGCCAGCACGACCGGCGCTTCTTCACCGGCGGTGAGCATGTTAGCCAGGTATTTGACCGGAATACGCAGCGATTCGATCTTGGGCAGAATGCCGTCAAACTCGACGTCACCGGCCTCGGCAGCGGACTGGATCGGCGACAGCGGCGGCACGTACCAGACCATCGGCAGCGTGCGGTATTCCGGGTGCAGCGGCAGCGCCAGCCCCCAGTCCATCGCCAGCTTGTAGACCGGCGATTCCTGCGCGGCCTTGATGACGTTGTCCATGATGCCGTCTTTCTTCGCCTGAGCGATGACCTCGGGGTCGTGCGGATCGAGGAAAATTTCGCGCTGGCGGTGGTACAGATCGCGCTCGTCCGGGGTGCTGGCGACCTCTTCGATACGGTCGGCGTCGTAAAGCATCACACCCAGGTAGCGAATCCGGCCCACGCAGGTTTCCGAGCACACCGTCGGCTGACCGGACTCGATGCGCGGATAGCAGAAAGTGCACTTCTCGGATTTACCCGACTTCCAGTTGTAGTAAATCTTCTTGTACGGGCAGCCGGAAATACACATCCGCCAGCCGCGGCACTTGTCCTGATCGATCAGCACAATGCCGTCTTCTTCGCGCTTGTAAATCGCACCGCTCGGGCACGCCGCCACGCAGGTGGGGTTCAGGCAGTGCTCGCAAAGCCTGGGCAGATACATCATGAAGGTGTTTTCAAACTGGCCGTAAATGTCGGCCTGCACCTTCTCGAAGTTCATGTCCTTGCGCCGCTTGGCAAACTCGGTGCCCAGAATCTCTTCCCAGTTGGGGCCCCATTCGATCTTTTTCATGCGCTTGCCGGAAATCAGCGAACGCGGCCGCGCAGTGGGCTGGTGCTCGCCCTGCTTGGCGTTGTGCAGGTGCTGGTAGTCGAAAGTGAACGGCTCGTAGTAGTCGTCGATTTCGGGCAGATCGGGGTTGGCAAAAATATTCGCCAGTACCCGCCACTTACCGCCGATGCGCGGCGTGATCTTGCCGTTTTTGCCGCGCATCCAGCCGCCTTTCCATTTGTTCTGGTTTTCCCATTCCTTGGGATAACCGATGCCGGGCTTGGTCTCGACGTTGTTAAACCAAGCGTACTCGACGCCTTCGCGGCTGGTCCAGACGTTTTTACACGTCACTGAACAAGTGTGACAGCCGATGCACTTGTCGAGGTTCAAGACCATGCCTACCTGGGAGCGAATTTTCATTTCACGGCCTCCTGAACGTAGTCGTTATTCTCGCCGTCGAGCCAATCGATGTTTTTCATCCGGCGTACCAGCACAAACTCATCACGGTTGGAGCCCACGGTGCCGTAGTAGTTAAAGCTGTAAGACAGCTGCGCGTAGCCGCCGATCATGTGCGTCGGTTTGGGGCACACCCGCGTCACCGAGTTATGAATACCGCCACGCGTACCGGTGACCTCGGAGCCGGGAATGTTCACGATCCGCTCCTGGGCGTGATACATCATCGCCATGCCGTTTTTCACCCGCTGGCTAACCACCGCCCGTGCGGCAATCGCGCCGTTGGCGTTGTAGGCTTCGATCCAGTCGTTATCTTCCACGCCGATAGACTGGGCGTCGTCTTCCGACATCCACACAATCGGCCCGCCCCGGGATAGCGTCTGCATCAGCAGGTTGTCAGAGTAGGTTGAGTGAATCCCCCACTTCTGGTGCGGCGTCAGGAAGTTGAGCGCAATTTCCGGGTTACCGTTACCCTGCGGCTCAGAAACGCTGGCCGCCGCCTTGGTGTCGATGGGCGGGCGATACACCAGCAGGCTTTCACCAAAAGCACGCATCCAGGGGTGATCCTGATACAGCTGCTGGCGGCCGCTCATCGTGCGCCACGGAATAAACTCATGGACGTTGGTGTAACCGGCGTTGTAAGACACGTGCTCATCTTCAAGGCCCGACCAGGTGGGACTGGAGATAATCTTGCGCGGCTGAGCGACGACATCGCGGAAGCGGATCTTCTCGTCTTCCTTCGGCTTCGCCAGGTGGGTATGGTCGCGGCCGGTGATTTTCGACAACGCCCCCCAAGCTTTTACCGCCACCTGACCGTTGGTTTCCGGTGCCAGCGTGAGGATCATTTCGGCGGCGTCAATAGCGCTTTCCAAAAGCGGCTGGCCTTTGGCCGGGCCGTCCAGCTTGCAGTGGTTGAGCTTGCCCAGCAGCTCGATTTCCGACTTGGTTTCCCAACCGATGCCCTTGCCGCCGTTACCCACGTTTTCCAGCAGCGGGCCTACCGAGGTAAAGCGTTCGTAGGTTTCCGGATAGTTGCGCTTAACCTCGATCAGGCTGGGCATTGTCTCGCCGGGGATGGGGTCACACTCGCCCTTTTTCCAGTCGAGCACGGCGGCTTGTGCCAGTTCCCCGGGGGAGTCGTGCTGCATGGGCAGCGTGACCAGATCGGTTTCTTCGCCCAGGTGCCCGACACAGACCCTGGAGAACGTCTTGGCGATGCCCTTGTAGATTTCCCAGTCGCTGCGCGATTCCCACGCCGGATCCGTCGCCGCGGTCAGCGGGTGGATGAACGGGTGCATGTCCGAGGTATTGAGGTCGTTTTTCTCGTACCAGGTGGCGGTGGGCAGCACGATGTCAGAATACAGGCAGGTGGTGGACATACGGAAGTCCAGCGTTACCAGCAAGTCGACTTTGCCTTCGGGCGCATCGTCGTGCCACTTGACCTCTTCGGGCTTGTGCTCGCCGGCGTCGCCCAGGTTTTTGCCCTGAATGCCGTGGCGCGTACCCAGCAGGTACTTGAGCATGTATTCATGCCCTTTACCCGAGCTACCCAGCAGGTTGGAACGCCAGATGAACATGTTGCGCGGGAAGTTCTTGGGGTTATCCGGGTCTTCCGCAGCGAAGGCCAACTTGCCGTTTTTCAGCTGTTCCACCACGTAGTCCGCGGTGCCCATGCCGGCTTTTTCAGCGGCACCGGCCAGATGCAGCGGGTTGGTGGTCAGCTGCGGCGCGGACGGCAGCCAGCCCATGCGCTCGGCGCGCACGTTATAGTCGATCAGGTTGCCGGAATAATCTTCGGCTTTGGCCAGCGGGGACAACAGCTCCTTGATTTCGAGCTTTTCGTAGCGCCACTGGCTGGAGTGGTTGTAGAAAAACGAGGTGCCGTTCATGTGGCGCGGCGGGCGCTGCCAGTCGAGGCCGAAGGCCAGCGGCGTCCAGCCGGTTTGCGGACGCAGCTTTTCCTGACCCACGTAGTGCGACCAGCCGCCGCCGGTCTGACCGATACAGCCGCACATGATCAGCATGTTGATCAGGCCGCGGTAGTTCATGTCCATGTGGTACCAGTGGTTCATGCCGGCACCCACGATGATCATCGAGCGACCGCTGGTTTTATGCGCGTTGTCGGCAAATTCCCGGGCGATACGGATGGCCTGATCAGCGGACACGCCGGTGATTTTTTCCTGCCACGCCGGCGTGTACGGCCGGATCTGGCTATAGTCCGTCGCACCGTCGTCTTCGCCCTCAGCACCAAAGCCGCGATCAATGCCGTAGTTGGCACACATCAGGTCAAACACGGTGACCATCAGCACGTCGCTGCCGTCGGCCTTTTTGACGCGCTTTACCGGCAGGCTGTGGTAGACGATTTCATCGTGGACGCCTTCGTTTTTCACGCTTTCAAAGTGCTTGTGTTCGATGCCGCCAAAATACGGAAACGCCACCCGCGCTACGTCGTCATGGCTCTTGGCCATGCTCAGTAGCGGTGCCAGCTCGGCACCGTCAGCGTCCAGCGATTCCAGGTTCCACTTGCCAACATTGGCGTCGTCTTCGCCCCAGCGGAAACCGATCGAACCGCGGGGGACGACGATCTGGTCGCGGGCCTCGTCCCACACCAGCGTTTTCCACTCGGGGTTATTGTCCTGACCCAGGCTCGCTTCAAAATCGCTGGCGCGCATTTGCCGGCCCGCCGCGTAGCTGCCGTCTTCGCGGGGCTCAAGCTCGACCAGACACGGCATATCGGTATAGCGGCGCACGTACTCGGTAAAGTAGGGACTCGGATTCTCGAGGTGAAATTCCTTGAGAATCACGTGGCCCATGGCCATGGCAAGCGCGGCGTCGGTGCCCTGCTTGGCAGAAAGCCATTCGTCGGTGAGCTTGGAGACTTCGGAGTAATCAGGGCATATCGAGACGGTTTTGGTGCCCTTGTAGCGCACTTCGGTGAAGAAATGCGCATCCGGCGTGCGCGTTTGCGGCACGTTGGAGCCCCAGGCGATGATGTAGCCGGAGTTGTACCAGTCGGCGGATTCCGGGACGTCGGTCTGCTCGCCCCAGGTTTGCGGGCTGGCCGGCGGCAAATCGCAGTACCAGTCGTAAAACGACAGATTAACCCCGCCGATCAGCGACAGGTAGCGCGCGCCGGAGGCGTAGGAAATCATCGACATGGCGGGAATCGGCGAAAAGCCGACAATGCGGTCCGGGCCGTACTGCTTGGCGGTGTAGACGTTGGAAGCGGCGATGATTTCGTTGAGCTCATCCCAGTCCGCACGGACAAAACCGCCCATGCCCCGGGCGCGCTTGTATTGCTTGGTGGAGGCCGGGTCTTCGACAATCGCCGCCCAGGCATCAACCGGATCTTTCTTGTCCGCCAGCGCCTTGCGCCAAAGTTCCAGCAGCGGCCTTCTGACCAGCGGGTATTTGAGGCGGTTGGCGCTGTACATGTACCACGAATAGCTGGCACCGCGCGGGCAGCCACGAGGTTCGTGGTTGGGCAGATCCGGGCGTGTGCGGGGGTAGTCGGTCTGCTGGGTTTCCCAGGTGACCAGGCCATTCTTGACGTAGATTTTCCAGCTGCACGAGCCGGTGCAGTTCACACCGTGGGTGGAGCGCACGACCTTATCGTGCTGCCAGCGGCGGCGGTAGCTGTCTTCCCATTTACGCGACTCCTGGCGCAGCTCGCCGTGGTCGTCGGCAAAAGGCTCGCGGGCCTTGCGGAAAAAATTCAGCCGGTCAATGAAATGACTCATGGTCGATCTCCCTGGCTTTAAGTAAAAGCAATCACCTGATAACAGGCACCTTGGGATCGATATTGAAGGATTAGAGCGCTAATTTCTGCCCGGTTACCTCCATATAATCACCCCCTACCACTTAGGGGATAGGGGGTGAAAAAGACGGCTGAACAGCAGAATAAAAACGAGCATCACGCTGACGGCGACACCATTGACTACGCGGCGGTCAGGTCTTGGGCGGGGCCGAAATATTCGTAGTGGCGATGAGTGTCGGGCACGCCCAGCCGCTCAAGCCCCTGATTCACCGCGGCCATAAAGCCGTGCGGGCCAACAAAGTAGCAGCGCGCCTGCGGCGTGACGTAAGTGGCCAGCAGCGCATCGTTAATCCGCCCCTGATGGTCGGCTGCGTCGCCTGTCTCGTACACGGTGACGTTTTTCAGCGTTTGTGGATACGCCCGGGTCAGTCTTGCCAGCGCGTCACCAAAGGCGTGGTGCTCGGCATCAAGCGCGGCGTGTACGTAGGTCACCTGACGGCCTTCTTCAAGCGCCTGGCGTGCCATGGGCAGAAGCGGGGTCTGGCCGACGCCACCGCTGATAAGCAGCAGCGGCTCGTCGCCCTTGGCCAGGGTGAGCTCGCCGGCCGGCGGCAGCAGTTCCAGCGTATCGCCCACGTCCAGTCGATCGTGGAAATAGCGGCTGGCAAGCCCTTCGGCTTCGCGCTTGATCGACACGCGGTAGCTGCGCCCGTTAGGCACGTCAGACAGACTGTAGTGACGATATACCGGCGTGCCGTCGATAGTGAGCCTGACGCCGATAAACTGCCCCGGCGAATGGGTCGCCACCGGCTGACCGTCTTCGGGCTCAAGCACGAACGAGCGGATGACGCGGCTTTCCTGACGGGTTGCCGCAATCTTGAAACGGCGCGTGCTGCGCCAGCCGCCCGGGCGGTTGGCAAACTCCTGGTAGCGCTGCTCTTCAAGCTCGATCAAAAGCCCGGCCAACTCGTTGTATAGCGCCGTCCAGGCCTCTGCCACTTCGGGCGTTATCGCCTCGCCCAGCTCTTCAGCGATGGCCGCCATCAGGCACTCGCCGACGATAGGATACTGATCCGGCTGAATATCCAGCGATATGTGCTTGTTGACCACGATTTCAAGCGTAGCGCGCGCCGTTTCGGGCGTCTGGCGTAGCTGCACATAGGCCAGAATGGCGCCGGCCAAGGCGCGGGGTTGCCCGCCATCCTGCTGGTGCGCCTGGTTGAACAGCGGTGCCACTTCCGGGTAGCGGGTAAACATCAGGGGATAAAAACGCTGGGTGATTGCGTCAAGGTGTTCGGCTACCACGGGAGCGGTGGCGTCGATGATCTGTTCTTGTGCCTGCGTCAGCATGGCTACCTCTTTTATCAGTCGCCTTCATAAGATGCATTCTAAATGCATGTTTAAATTACCAAGCTTTTCGCTCTTCGGCAATTCACCGCGACAATTCACCGCGACGCTCCGTTGAAACACGCCGGCCAGCGCCCCCGCCGGCTATTCCAAAACAATATGACTAAGTAAAGTGTGCCGCAAAAAAGCAAAACGCGGACAAACATCGTATAATGACGAAACGCTTTTTAACGCTTTTTTGAGGCGGTGTCTTATGCACCTGACGCGCTTTACCGATTACTCCGTTCGCGTGCTGCTGTACCTTGCGGCCAAGGGTGAGCAGCGCTCGACGATCAGCGAAATCGCCGAGACGTTCAATATTTCGCGTAATCACCTGATGAAAATTGTTCAGGAGCTGAATCAAAAAGGCTACCTGAAAGCCATACGCGGCAAGCACGGCGGGCTGTTGCTCAACCGCTCACCGCATAGCATCAGCCTGGGCGCGGTGATTCGCGATACCGAACAGGAAATGGCGCTGGTGGAGTGCTTTCGTGACGACAACGCCTGCGTGATTACCCCCCACTGCCGGCTGCAGCCTATTCTTGCCGAAGCCCTTGATGCGTTTTTGCGCGTGCTCGACGCCTATACCCTGGCGGATCTGCTCGACGGCCGCAGCGCCGAACTCTCCAAGCTGATGAAAATTCCCACCGTCAGCGTTTAGATGCTCTGCCCAAAGAGGTAGCGTCACCACTTCTTATACCTCTAAAGACGTAATACACTGCCCAAGCCATTAGCCCGCCTTATTCACCGGGCTGAGACAGAAAAGAAGATGGCGAGCAGTTTCTCTTGTAGAATCAATATGTTCCTAACCGAACTTGACTCAAGAGGACCACTCGCCATGGGTGAAAGCCTATCCCCCTGGACCCCGTCATGCAACGGGTCCATCCGCGTCGAGCTCAGCGGCCATCGCACCACCAGCGACAGCGGTGCTTTGCTGTTGCGTGAAGCCCTCGACAACAGCGGCATGATCGATGCGCTGGACGACCATCTGGTCGATCATCGCGACCCGGATCGCGTCCGCCACTCGTTAGCCAGCCAGCTGCGTACCCTGGTGCTGCAGCGTTCGATGGGCTGGATCGACCTCAGCGATACCGATACGCTTCGCCGTGACCCGCTCTGGCAGCTAGCCTGCAGTGATGCCCGCGGGACAACGCCGTTGGCTCAGGACCGGCCATCTCAAGCGACGCTGTCGCGGCTGCTGACGTGCCTGGGCCGCGACGACAATATCGATACCGTGCATGAGGGCCTGCTGCGGCTGGCGGTCTGGCGACTGACCTCGCTGAACGGCGGCGAACGCCCCGAGCATCTGACGCTGGACATCGACGGCTTGCCGATCGACGTTCACGGCCACCAGGGCGGTTCGGCGTTTCATGGACTTTACGGGGCCAGAATCTACTCGCCTTTGGTGGCCTCGCTGGCAGAGACCGGCGACATGGTGGGCGGCCTGCTGCGTGAAGGTAACGCCGGCCCAGCCGAGAATGCCGATACCTGGATCCCACATCTGGTGCGGCGACTCAACGAGAGCACCGGGGCCAAGGTCAAGGTGCGCATCGACGCCGGCTTCACCGACAACGACACGCTTGAGGCGCTGGAAGATCGCGACATCGAGTATCTGGGCCGGTTGCGCAGTCATACGGGCCTGCAGACACTGGCAGCGCCACATCTGAAGCGGCCACGCGGCCGGCCCCCCGAGCAACCTCGGGAATGGTGCCATGACCTGGCGTACCAAGCCGGTACCTGGCCGGCGCCGCGGCGCGTGGTGCTGGTGGTACAAGAGCGGCCCGATGATCTGCTGCTGCATGCCTTCTTTTTGGTCACCAATCTCGGCAAGTTCGACTGGCCGCCGGAAAAGGTCCTGGCGCTTTATCGCAAGCGCGGCAGCGCCGAAGCCCACATGGGCGAGGTGAAGTCGTCGCTCGATATGCATCTCTCCTCGACTGATCGCGGTGTCTCCACCGTCCAGGACGTCATGGCCCGCAACGAGGTAAACCTGCTGCTGACTCTCTGCGCTTATCAGGTGCTACACGGGCTGCGTTGCCTGTTGGAACGACAGACCCGGCAGGGCTGGAGCCTGAAGCGGATGCGCGAGCAGGTGCTCAAGGTGGCCGCCACGCTGACAGTGCACGCCCGGCGTATCACCGTGCACCTCGGCGATGCCGCCGACAAATGGTGGCCATCCTTACTGAAGGGGTTGCCGCGGCTGACGGCATTGACCTGACACGTCGCATTACTCAGCCTTTTCCAGCAGACAAAACGGCCACTATGGAGGCCGACGACCACGGCTGCGCCGTCACTCGAAACCAATGAACTTCAGTTATAAATATCACGGCATTGATACGATAAAGCTATGTGCTAATCGGCTACTCAGCGACCGTATGACATAAAAGCCGGTCGGTCCCGGTCACCACGGGACGTAAAACGCTCGTTCGGCGTCCTGATGAATAAGGCGGGTTAATCATCTATCCAAAAGAGTGTCAGGCTGGGAATATAAGTAATTAATAACAGTCCAATAAGTGACATCAAGAGGAATGGAAGCACTCCCAGAGATATTTTGCCAAGTGGTAAACGTGTAATATTTGCAGCAACAAAAAGATTAATGCCTACAGGAGGCGTTATAAGTCCAATGGACAGGGCTGTCATCAGCCCGCCTAATTCACCGGGCTGAGACAGAAAAGAAGATGGCGAGCAGTTTCTCTTGTAGAATCAAGATGTTCCTGAACGAACACAATTCAAGAGGACCACTCGCCATGGGTGAAAGCTTATCCCCCTGGACCCCGTCATGCAACGGGTCCATCCGCGTCGAGCTCAGCGGCCATCGCACCACCAGCGACAGCGGTGCTTTGCTGTTGCGTGAAGCCCTCGACAACAGCGGCATGATCGATGCGCTGGACGACCATCTGGTCGATCACCGCGACCCGGATCGCGTCCGCCACTCGTTAGCCAGCCAGCTGCGTACCCTGGTGCTGCAGCGTTCGATGGGCTGGATCGACCTCAGCGATACCGATACGCTTCGCCGTGACCCGCTCTGGCAGCTAGCCTGCAGTGATGCCCGCGGGACAACGCCGTTGGCTCAGGACCGGCCATCTCAAGCGACGCTGTCGCGGCTGCTGACGTGCCTGGGCCGCGACGACAATATCGATACCGTGCATGAGGGCCTGCTGCGGCTGGCGGTCTGGCGACTGACCTCGCTGAACGGCGGCGAACGCCCCGAGCATCTGACGCTGGACATCGACGGCTTGCCGATCGACGTTCACGGCCACCAGGGCGGTTCGGCGTTTCATGGACTTTACGGGGCCAGAATCTACTCGCCTTTGGTGGCCTCGCTGGCAGAGACCGGCGACATGGTGGGCGGCCTGCTGCGTGAAGGTAACGCCGGCCCAGCCGAGAATGCCGATACCTGGATCCCACATCTGGTGCGGCGACTCAACGAGAGCACCGGGGCCAAGGTCAAGGTGCGCATCGACGCCGGCTTCACCGACAACGACACGCTTGAGGCGCTGGAAGATCGCGACATCGAGTATCTGGGCCGGTTGCGCAGTCATACGGGCCTGCAGACACTGGCAGCGCCACATCTGAAGCGGCCACGCGGCCGGCCCCCCGAGCAACCTCGGGAATGGTGCCATGACCTGGCGTACCAAGCCGGTACCTGGCCGGCGCCGCGGCGCGTGGTGCTGGTGGTACAAGAGCGGCCCGATGATCTGCTGCTGCATGCCTTCTTTTTGGTCACCAATCTCGGCAAGTTCGACTGGCCGCCGGAAAAGGTCCTGGCGCTTTATCGCAAGCGCGGCAGCGCCGAAGCCCACATGGGCGAGGTGAAGTCGTCGCTCGATATGCATCTCTCCTCGACTGATCGCGGTGTCTCCACCGTCCAGGACGTCATGGCCCGCAACGAGGTAAACCTGCTGCTGACTCTCTGCGCTTATCAGGTGCTACACGGGCTGCGTTGCCTGTTGGAACGACAGACCCGGCAGGGCTGGAGCCTGAAGCGGATGCGCGAGCAGGTGCTCAAGGTGGCCGCCACGCTGACAGTGCACGCCCGGCGTATCACCGTGCACCTCGGCGATGCCGCCGACAAATGGTGGCCATCCTTACTGAAGGGGTTGCCGCGGCTGACGGCATTGACCTGACACGTCGCATTACTCAGCCTTTTCCAGCAGACAAAACGGCCACTATGGAGGCCGACGACCACGGCTGCGCCGTCACTCGAAACCAATGAACTTCAGTTATAAATATCACGGCATTGATACGATAAAGCTATGTGCTAATCGGCTACTCAGCGACCGTATGACATAAAAGCCGGTCGGTCCCGGTCACCACGGGACGTAAAACGCTCGTTCGGCGTCCTGATGAATAAGGCGGGATCAGCGCAACCCCAAACCAGGTGGTGTCAAGACCTATACTGTCAACCACAGGGA
Source organism: Vreelandella subglaciescola (assembly GCF_900142895.1). Taxonomy (NCBI): domain Bacteria; kingdom Pseudomonadati; phylum Pseudomonadota; class Gammaproteobacteria; order Oceanospirillales; family Halomonadaceae; genus Vreelandella; species Vreelandella subglaciescola. The sequence continues at coordinate 166,066 of NZ_LT670847.1, read as the reverse complement.
GGAAAATTGGTAAAGTGATAAACATAATAGTGATGGCATCCATAAACATACCGGCCAGCAAAAGAATGAGCATCATCACCAGCACTACCACCCAGTCACTGCCACTAACACTTAACAAAGCGCCTGAGTAATCGCTAACCAGCCCGTCCGTTACGACAACCCATCCAAACAAACTGGCAAAAGCAACGACTAGCATAACGACTGAAGAGGATCGTGCTGATGCAGCTACGCAAATAAAAAGAGATTTTAAATTTAACGTGCGATAAATAAAGAAGCCGGTAAACATGGCATAAACAGTCGCAACAATGGCAGCTTCAGTCGGGGTGAATAGCCCTCCATAAATGCCGCCGAGAATCACCACCGGTGTGAGCAACCCCCAAAAAGCTTCTAAAAATGGGCGGATGCAGGCTCTGAGTGCAACACGCTCATTGGATTGACGATGGGCCTTCGTGATACTTCGCCATCAGTTCGCCCATTTTCTCGATGGGACACCTGAAGTCGAAGCGTTTCCGGGGCCGCATATTGAGCTCGAACGCGATGGCGTCCAGCTCCTCTTGGCTATGGCCCGATAGGTCGGTTCCCTTTGGAAGATACTGGCGAATCAGGCCATTGATGTTCTCGTTACTCCCTCGCTGCCATGGGCTGTGCGGATCGCAGAAGTAGATGGCAACCCCCGAGTTCTGAGTGATCTCCGCGTGCCGAGTCATTTCCCGGCCCTGGTCATAGGTCATGCTCTTCCGGGCCGCCCGAGGCATTTGATTTAATGCCGCACTGAAGCCCTCAACCGCTGAGGTGGCGGTCGCATCGATCATTTTGGCCAGAATCAGATAGCCACTGCTGAGTTCCACCAGGGTGCCGACCGCTGATCCGTTGTTCTTGCCCTTAATCAGGTCACCTTCCCAGTGACCAGGCATTTCACGCTTTTCGACCTCTGGCGGGCGCAGGTGGATACTAACCATATCGGGAATCTGACTACGTCGATCAACGTCGCCGCGACGCGGCTTGCGTGTTGCTTTCCCTTGGCGCAGGCAATGGATCAGTTCCTTGCGCAATTGGCCAACAGGTAGCGCATAGATGGCGCTATAGATCGTTTCGCGGCAGACGTAGGCATCTCGAAGGCTAGGTATATCCATGTCCTTGAGCTTGCCGGCAATTTGTTCGGGAGACAACCGTTGACGCAGTAGGTGGACAACAAGATCAAAGCGTTCGCTGCCTAGTGGTAGTTTGCGCCAAGGGCGGCACGGAATACGCCGACTCTGCCGGTATTTCTGGGCACGGCGAGCACAGTAGCGGCCCGGAGATGTTCGGTTGCGCCGGATCTCGCGACAGACCGTTGAGGGGGATCGGTTCAAGACGCGGGCGACGTGTCGGAGGCTCATGCCTTGAGCACGGCTGACCTGGATAGTGGCACGCTCTTCGATGCTAAGTTCGACGTAGGACATAGGGGCAACACCTTAGCGGAATGGTCAGGTGTTGCACTCAGTTTCTGCGGCCAAGACCATTCCATTGATAACTAGCTCTTGGGTTGAAGCTAGTGAGTAGCTGGTAAGATTACGCACCATAACATTGACGAACCCCAGCAATGTCATGCACAAAAAAACAGCCACGCAGACTGTTTCTTCCAAGTACTGCCAGATCGATTTCATAAGCTAAAACCATTTCTGCAACTTGCATCGAGGCTTTTATTCTTCATTTGAAGCGCTCTCTATCGCATCTTCAAAAGTTCTTACAAGATCATAACCAACCTTTTCAGACCATTTATCATACGCAGGCTGTGTCGCCTCGCGAAATTTTTCAAGCTGATTATCAGATAATTTTTGGCTCTTCGACGTTTTATGTCCAGTGGTGACCGGTACCGACCGACTTTTATCCCGCCTTATTCATCAGGACGCCGAACGAGCGTTTTACGTCCCGTGGTGACCGGGACCGACCGGCTTTTATGTCATACGGTCGCTGAGTAGCCGATTAGCACATAGCTTTATCGTATCAATGCCGTGATATTTATAACTGAAGTTCATTGGTTTCGAGTGACGGCGCAGCCGTGGTCGTCGGCCTCCATAGTGGCCGTTTTGTCTGCTGGAAAAGGCTGAGTAATGCGACCCCGCCTTATTCACCGGGCTGAGACAGAAAAGAAGATGGCGAGCAGTTTCTCTTGTAGAATCAATATGTTCCTAACCGAACTTGACTCAAGAGGACCACTCGCCATGGGTGAAAGCCTATCCCCCTGGACCCCGTCATGCAACGGGTCCATCCGCGTCGAGCTCAGCGGCCATCGCACCACCAGCGACAGCGGTGCTTTGCTGTTGCGTGAAGCCCTCGACAACAGCGGCATGATCGATGCGCTGGACGACCATCTGGTCGATCATCGCGACCCGGATCGCGTCCGCCACTCGTTAGCCAGCCAGCTGCGTACCCTGGTGCTGCAGCGTTCGATGGGCTGGATCGACCTCAGCGATACCGACACGCTCCGCCGTGACCCGCTCTGGCAGCTAGCCTGCAGTGATGCCCGCGGGACAACGCCGTTGGCTCAGGACCGGCCATCTCAAGCGACGCTGTCGCGGCTGCTGACGTGCCTGGGCCGCGACGACAATATCGATACCGTGCATGAGGGCCTGCTGCGGCTGGCGGTCTGGCGACTGACCTCGCTGGACGGCGGCGAACGCCCCGAGCATCTGACGCTGGACATCGACGGCTTGCCGATCGACGTCCACGGCCACCAGGGCGGTTCGGCGTTTCATGGACTTTACGGGGCCAGAATCTACTCGCCTTTGGTGGCCTCGCTGGCAGAGACCGGCGACATGGTGGGCGGTCTGCTGCGTGAAGGTAACGCCGGCCCAGCCGAGAATGCCGATACCTGGATCCCACATCTGGTGCGGCGACTCAACGAGAGCACCGGGGCCAAGGTCAAGGTACGCATCGACGCGGGTTTCACCGACAACGACACGCTTGAGGCGCTGGAAGATCGCGACATCGAGTATCTGGGCCGGTTGCGCAGTCATACGGGCCTGCAGACACTGGCAGCGCCACATCTGAAGCGGCCACGCGGCCGGCCCCCCGAGCAACCTCGGGAATGGTGCCATGACCTGGCGTACCAAGCCGGTACCTGGCCGGCGCCGCGGCGCGTGGTGCTGGTGGTACAAGAGCGGCCCGATGATCTGCTGCTGCATGCCTTCTTTTTGGTCACCAACCTCGGCAAGTTCAACTGGCCGCCGGAAAAGGTCCTGGCGCTTTATCGCAAGCGCGGCAGCGCCGAAGCCCACATGGGCGAGGTGAAGTCGGCGCTCGACCTGCATCTCTCCTCGACTGATCGCGGTGTCTCCACCGTCCAGGACGTCATGGCCCGCAACGAGGTAAACCTGCTGCTGACTCTCTGCGCTTATCAGGTGCTACACGGGCTGCGTTGCCTGTTGGAACGACAGACCCGGCAGGGCTGGAGCCTGAAGCGGATGCGCGAGCAGGTGCTTAAGGTGGCCGCCACGCTGACAGTGCACGCCCGGCGCATCACCGTGCACCTCGGCGATGCCGCCGATAAATGGTGGCCATCTTTACTGAAAGGGTTGCCGCGGCTGACGGCATTGACCTGACACGTCGCCCCGCCTTATTCATCAGGACGCCGAACGAGCGTTTTACGTCCCGTGATGACCGGTACCGACCGACTTTTATGTCATACGGTCGTTGCGTAGCCGATTAGCGCATAGCTTTATCGTATCAATGACGTGATGTTTATAACTGAAGTTCATTGGTTTCGAGTGTCGGCGCAGCCGTGGTCGTCGGCCTCCATAGTGGCCGTTTTGTCTGCTGGAAAAGGCTGAGTAATGCGACGTGTCAGGTCAATGCCGTCAGCCGCGGCAACCCTTTCAGTAAAGATGGCCACCATTTATCGGCGGCATCGCCGAGGTGCACGGTGATGCGCCGGGCGTGCACTGTCAGCGTGGCGGCCACCTTAAGCACCTGCTCGCGCATCCGCTTCAGGCTCCAGCCCTGCCGGGTCTGTCGTTCCAACAGGCAACGCAGCCCGTGTAGCACCTGATAAGCGCAGAGAGTCAGCAGCAGGTTTACCTCGTTGCGGGCCATGACGTCCTGGACGGTGGAGACACCGCGATCAGTCGAGGAGAGATGCAGGTCGAGCGCCGACTTCACCTCGCCCATGTGGGCTTCGGCGCTGCCGCGCTTGCGATAAAGCGCCAGGACCTTTTCCGGCGGCCAGTTGAACTTGCCGAGGTTGGTGACCAAAAAGAAGGCATGCAGCAGCAGATCATCGGGCCGCTCTTGTACCACCAGCACCACGCGCCGCGGCGCCGGCCAGGTACCGGCTTGGTACGCCAGGTCATGGCACCATTCCCGAGGTTGCTCGGGGGGCCGGCCGCGTGGCCGCTTCAGATGTGGCGCTGCCAGTGTCTGCAGGCCCGTATGACTGCGCAACCGGCCCAGATACTCGATGTCGCGATCTTCCAGCGCCTCAAGCGTGTCGTTGTCGGTGAAACCCGCGTCGATGCGTACCTTGACCTTGGCCCCGGTGCTCTCGTTGAGTCGCCGCACCAGATGTGGGATCCAGGTATCGGCATTCTCGGCTGGGCCGGCGTTACCTTCACGCAGCAGACCGCCCACCATGTCGCCGGTCTCTGCCAGCGAGGCCACCAAAGGCGAGTAGATTCTGGCCCCGTAAAGTCCATGAAACGCCGAACCGCCCTGGTGGCCGTGGACGTCGATCGGCAAGCCGTCGATGTCCAGCGTCAGATGCTCGGGGCGTTCGCCGCCGTCCAGCGAGGTCAGTCGCCAGACCGCCAGCCGCAGCAGGCCCTCATGCACGGTATCGATATTGTCGTCGCGGCCCAGGCACGTCAGCAGCCGCGACAGCGTCGCTTGAGATGGCCGGTCCTGAGCCAACGGCGTTGTCCCGCGGGCATCACTGCAGGCTAGCTGCCAGAGCGGGTCACGGCGGAGCGTGTCGGTATCGCTGAGGTCGATCCAGCCCATCGAACGCTGCAGCACCAGGGTACGCAGCTGGCTGGCTAACGAGTGGCGGACGCGATCCGGGTCGCGATGATCGACCAGATGGTCGTCCAGCGCATCGATCATGCCGCTGTTGTCGAGGGCTTCACGCAACAGCAAAGCACCGCTGTCGCTGGTGGTGCGATGGCCGCTGAGCTCGACGCGGATGGACCCGTTGCATGACGGGGTCCAGGGGGATAGGCTTTCACCCATGGCGAGTGGTCCTCTTGAGTCAAGTTCGGTTAGGAACATATTGATTCTACAAGAGAAACTGCTCGCCATCTTCTTTTCTGTCTCAGCCCGGTGAATAAGGCGGGATAAAAAGAGTATCGATAAGGTTAAGGTGGAAATTGACTTGGCATCGACATGCTGCCGGAAAGCACCCCCATGACGTGCAGAAGAAAAACCTTAGCAGGTGCCAGCTGGCGGCGCGCCTGACAAATGACTCTGTCGTAGCTTTGACATTTACCCCCGTTAAATCAAAAGGCGAGAAAACATGAAATCATCGTATTCGGAGCTCAATTTCGGCCTTGGCGAAACACTTGACATACTGCGTGAGCAGGTTAATAACTTTTCCGCCACCGAGATCGCCCCGCGCGCCGAAGATATCGACCGCGCCAATGAATTCCCGGCCGACCTGTGGGAGAAGCTCGGCGATATGGGCTTGCTTGGTATTACCGTGGATGAAGCCTACGGCGGCTCAGGCATGGGCTATATGGCTCACGTTATCGCCGTTGAAGAGATTAGTCGCGCCTCTGCCTCTGTTGGGCTTTCGTACGGCGCCCACTCCAACCTCTGCATTAACCAGATTCACCGCAACGGCACCGAAGAACAAAAGCAGGCCTATCTGCCCAAGCTCGTTAGCGGCGAACACGTTGGTGCCCTGGCCATGTCCGAGCCCAACGCCGGTTCCGACGTTATCTCGATGAAGCTCAGCGCCAAAGACGCCGGTGACCACTACGTGCTCAACGGCAACAAAATGTGGATCACCAACGGCCCCGACGCCAACGTCTACGTTATCTACGCCAAAACCGACATACATGCCGGCTCCAAAGGCATCACCGCCTTCATCGTAGAGCGGGGTTCCGAAGGTTTCAGTCAGCATCAGAAACTGGACAAACTCGGCATGCGTGGCTCCAACACCTGTGAGCTGGTATTCCAAGACTGCAAAGTACCGAAAGAAAACGTCCTCGGTGGCGTGGGCGGTGGTGCCCGCGTACTCATGAGCGGTCTCGACTACGAACGCCTCGTACTCTCCGGCGGTCCGCTGGGCATCATGCAGGCGGCTATGGACGTCGTCGTGCCCTACATTCGTGAGCGCAAACAGTTCGACCAACCCATTGGTGAATTTGAACTGGTCCAGGGCAAAGTAGCCGACATGTACACCGCCATGAACACCGCCCGATCCTACGTTTACATGGTGGCCCAATCCGCCGACCGCGGCGAAACCACCCGCAAAGACTCCGCCGGCGCGATCCTCTACTCCGCCGAAATGGCTACCAAAATGGCCCTGGACGCCATCCAGCTTCTGGGCGGCAACGGCTACATCAACGAATACCCCACAGGCCGCCTGCTGCGTGACGCCAAGCTGTATGAAATCGGTGCGGGCACCTCCGAAATCCGCCGCATGCTGATTGGCAGAGAGCTGTTCCTGAACAACTAATGGGTACTCGGCACGAATAAGAGCGGGTAAACGTACCAAGTACAACAAGGGGCTGAGGGGGCGTTCCGGGAGTGCCTGTGGCCAGGGACGGCCACAGACAGGCGCACATGGAAGTGCTCATAGCATCTCCCTGAACGACACCCCCAGCCCGATGCACGGACTATTAGGCTATGACGATACTGCAAAGCAAAATAAACCCACGGTCTGAAGAATTCCAGACCAACCAGGCCTCCATGGCAGAAGCCGTTGCAGATCTGCGGGATAAAGTATCCACCATCCAGCAAGGCGGCGGCCCCTCCTACCAAGAACGCCACATCGCCCGCGGCAAACTTCTACCCAGAGAGCGCATCAACCGCCTGCTCGACGACGGCTCACCGTTGCTGGAAATTGGCCAACTTGCCGCCTACAACGTCTACGACGACAACGTCCCCGCAGCCGGCGTTGTCGCAGGCATAGGCCGAGTCTCCGGCACCGAATGCATGATCATTGCCAACGACGCCACGGTAAAAGGCGGCACCTACTACCCGCTATCGGTTAAAAAACACCTGCGCGCCCAGGAAATCGCCCTGGAAAACCGCCTGCCCTGCATTTACCTGGTCGATTCCGGCGGCGCCAACCTGCCCCGGCAGGACGAAGTCTTCCCTGACCGTGACCACTTTGGCCGCATCTTCTACAACCAGGCCCGCATGTCCGCCGACGACATTCCCCAGATCGCCGTCGTGATGGGCCTGTGCACCGCCGGCGGCGCCTACGTACCCGCCATGGCCGACGAATCTATCATCGTGCGCAACCAGGGCACTATCTTCCTGGCCGGCCCGCCGCTGGTAAAAGCCGCCACCGGTGAAGTCGTTACCGCCGAAGATCTGGGGGGTGCCGACGTACACTGCAAAACCTCGGGCGTAGCCGACCACTATGCTGAAAACGACGGCCACGCCCTGGACATCGCCCGGCGCTGCATTTCCAATCTCAACCGTCGCAAGCCCGTTGACGTAGAGATTCAAAAACCCAGGGCGCCACTGTACGACCCCGATGAAATCTACGGCATCGTCGGCACCGACCTGCGCAAACAGTTCGACGTGCGCGACGTGATCGCGCGCACGGTAGACGGCTCCGAGTTTGACGAATTCAAACGTTACTATGGTCAGACCCTGGTAACCGGTTTTGCCCACATACACGGCTATCCCGTGGGCATTATCGCCAACAATGGCATATTGTTCAGTGAGTCAGCGCAGAAAGCCGCGCACTTTATCGAGCTTTGCTGCCAGCGCAATATCCCCCTGCTGTTCCTGCAGAACATCACCGGCTTTATGGTGGGCCAGAAGTACGAAGCCGAAGGCATTGCCAAGCACGGCGCCAAAATGGTGATGGCCGTCGCCTGCGCCAACGTACCCAAAATTACCGTATTGATCGGTGGCAGCTATGGCGCCGGCAACTATGGCATGTGTGGCCGCGCCTACAGCCCCGACTTCCTGTGGATGTGGCCAAATGCCCGCATCTCCGTCATGGGCGGCGAACAGGCTGCCGGCGTACTGGCCCAGGTTCGCCGTGAAGGCATGGAGCGCAAAGGCCAGGAATGGAGTGAGGAAGAAGAAGCGGCGTTCAAAAAACCGATTACCGATACCTACGAGGAGCAGGGTCACCCCTACTACGCCAGTGCCCGACTATGGGACGACGGTGTTATTGACCCGGCCCAAACCCGGGAAGTGGTTGCCCTCAGTCTCTCCGCCACCCTCAACCGGCCGGCGAAGCCCACGCGCTTCGGCGTGTTCCGGATGTAATCCGGGAGAATGACCATGACAGATACCAACACAGTGCCAGACCAAGAGTCGGTGGTTCTGACCAAACGCCACGCTAACGGCGTGACCGAGATCGTGCTGAACCGGCCAGAAAAGCGCAACGCGTTTGACGATGTGATCATTCAGCAACTGATCAGCGCCTTCACCGACGTACACGCCGACAGTGACACCAAGGCGGTAATCCTGCGCTCCGAGGGCAAGCATTTCTCTGCCGGAGCAGATCTTGCCTGGATGCGCCGCATGGCGGACAACAGCCACCAGGAAAACCTGGATGACTCCCGCCAGCTTGCGCGCATGATGGAATGCCTGAACGAGCTCAACAAGCCCGTCATTGGCCTTGTTCAGGGCGCAGCCTACGGCGGTGCCGTCGGCCTGGCTGCCTGCTGCGATATTGTCATCGCCACAGAAAAAACCAGCTTCTGCCTGAGCGAAGTGAAGCTCGGACTGATTCCCGCTGTCATCAGCCCCTACGTGGTGCGCGCCATTGGCGAGCGCCAGGCGCGCCGCTACTTCCTGTCAGCGGAAGTACTCAGTGCCCGGGACGCGGAACGCTTCGGCCTTGTGCATATCGTCTGCGACGATGTTGACGCCATGAACGCCCGCTGTAATCAGATGCTGCAACAGCTCGCGCAGAATGGCCCGGAAGCTATGGAAGCCGCCAAGGGCCTGGTGTTTGCCGTCAGCCACCAGCCCATCGACAGCACGGTGATTGACGACACTGCGCACCGCATCGCTGATATCCGCGTAGGCGAAGAAGGTCAGGAAGGGCTCAACGCCTTCCTCAACAAACATCGCGCCAACTGGATTCCGGAGAGCACATAACATGTTCAGTAAAATCCTGATTGCCAACCGGGGCGAGATCGCCTGCCGCATTATCCAGACTGCACAGCGCATGGGTATCCGATGTGTCGCGGTATATTCCGATGCCGACGCCAACGCCCACCACGTGGCTCTGGCCGACGAAGCCTTTCGCATTGGCCCAGCGCCCAGTTCACAAAGCTACCTGCGCGCTGAGAAAATCATCGAAATCGCCAAAAAGAGCGGCGCCCAGGCTATCCACCCGGGCTATGGTTTTCTTTCCGAGAACACCGATTTTGCCGAGGCGTGTGAGGCCAACAACCTAGTATTCATCGGGCCACCCTCCTCTGCCATTGCGTCGATGGGCTCCAAATCCGCCGCCAAAGTCATCATGGACAAAGCCGGCGTGCCCCTGGTGCCCGGTTACCACGGCGATGACCAAACGCCAGAAACTCTGCGCATCGAAGCCGAAAAATGCGGTTTCCCGCTGCTACTGAAGGCGGTTGCCGGGGGCGGCGGCAAAGGCATGCGCGTGGTGGAGAGCATGGGCGAGTTCGACGAAGCACTCGCCGCTGCCAAGCGTGAAGCAACGAATGCATTCGGCAACCCGGACATGCTGATCGAGCGCTACCTGACCCAACCGCGCCATGTTGAAATCCAGGTGTTCTGTGACCAGAAGGGTCACGGCGTGTATCTGGCCGAGCGGGATTGCTCGGTTCAGCGTCGCCACCAGAAAGTTCTGGAAGAGGCCCCAGCACCGGGGCTGAGCGACGAAACCCGCAAAGCCATGGGTGAAACAGCGGTTAAAGCGGCCCAGGCCATCAACTATGTGGGCGCGGGCACCGTGGAGTTTCTTTACGATGTCGACGGTTCCTTCTTTTTTATGGAAATGAACACGCGCCTGCAGGTAGAGCACCCGGTTACCGAAATGGTGACCGGTCAGGATCTGGTGGAATGGCAACTGAAAGTGGCCTGGGGTGATCCCCTGCCGCTGGAGCAGTCTCAGGTAAGAACCCGCGGCCATGCTCTGGAAGCCCGTATCTATGCTGAAGATCCGGACCAGGACTTCCTGCCCGCCACCGGCAACCTGCGCTACCTGAGCACGCCCGACGAAAGCGCCCATGTGCGAGTGGATACCGGGGTCGTCGAAGGCGATGACATCAGTATTCACTACGACCCGATGATCGCCAAACTGATTGTCTGGGACGAAACCCGTGACCAGGCCATCAACCGCATGGTTCAGGCTCTGGAGCACTACCGGATCGCGGGGGTAAAAACCAACATCCGTTTCCTGCATGCTCTGGCCGATGCACAACCGTTCCGGGAAGCCGATCTGACAACCGGCTTTATCGAAGACCACCGGGATTTACTGTTCACCAAATCAAAACTGGACACCCACAAAGCTCTGGTGCTGGCCGCCGGCTTTGTACTGGAAGCACGCAAATCCAGGGAGTCCGTAAGCACAGATCCGTGGTCACCGTTCGGCCGCCGCAACAGTTGGCGCCTGAACTCCGAATATGCTCAGCCTCTGCAGTTTCAGGTGGACGGCGACATCCACGAGCTGAAAATTATCGAGCGGGATGACCATTATCGAGTGTTTGTGAATGGCAGTGTTTACAACCTCACCGCAAAGCTGGAGGACGACTACCTTCAGGCAGTGATCAATGGTCACCGAATCAGCATCCACGGCAACCTGCACCACGATCAGCTTGTGCTCTTCTACGAAGGAGACACCTTCCAGTGCACTCTGTACCAGGAAAACTACACTTTTGAGGACATGCCCCCCGAAGGTGGCCTGAGTGCCCCCATGAACGGTTCTATTGTGACTGTGCAGGCTAAGGTAGGCAACACGGTTACCGCTGGCCAGACACTGGTCATCATGGAGGCGATGAAAATGGAGCATGCGATCAAGGCTCCGGCCGATGGAGTGGTCAGCGAGATCTTCTTTTCCGAAGGCGAGCAGGTTTCCGATGGCGCGGAACTGATTGCCATAGAGGTCACCGATAAGAGTGCAGAGGAGGCTGGCTAATGACCTTCCCGAAACAGGTACGGCTGGTTGAAATGAGCCCCCGGGACGGCTTACAAAACGAAGCCGGCCCGATGATTGCCACCGATATCAAAACCGGCCTGATCAACCGGCTTGCTGATTGCGGCCTCAACCATATCGAATCGGCCAGCTTTGTCTCACCCAAGTGGGTGCCACAAATGGGCGATGCGTCTGACGTGATGGCTGGCATCAAGCGCAAGACCGGTGTGCGCTATTCGGTTCTGACCCCCAACCTCAGAGGCTTCGAAAATGCCCTGGCGGCGGGCGTGGATGAAGTAGCGGTGTTCGCCGCGGCATCTGAATCCTTCAGCCAAAAGAACATCAACTGCTCCATCGCAGAGAGCTTGGAGCGCTTCCAGCCGGTGATGGAAGCGGCGAAAAAACACCATATCCCCGTGCGCGGCTATGTTTCTACCGTGCTGGGCTGCCCCTATGAAGGCGATATTGCTCCTGAACAGGTGGCGAACGTCGCTAGGGAGCTGGCCGACATGGGCTGCTATGAAATTTCCCTGGGCGATACCATTGGTGTAGGTACGCCGCTGAAAGCCAAACGCATGCTGGAAGCCGTAACCACACAGGTGCCTATAGAGCGCCTGGCAGCACACTTTCACGACACCTATGGCCAGGCGCTGGCTAACCTCTACGCAGTATTGGCAGAAGGCGTCGGTGTTATTGATGCCTCGGTCGCCGGCCTGGGCGGGTGCCCGTACGCCAAAGGCGCCTCCGGTAACGTCGCCACCGAAGACGTACTCTATCTTCTCAATGGCCTGGGCATCAGCACAGGCGTGGATCTGGACAATCTGGTCGCCACCGGCGAATGGATCAGCAGCCAGCTCAATCGCCATAACGGCTCGAAAGTGGGACAGGCTCTTCAACGGTAAGGATCTGAAATGACCAACAACAAAAACATTGTCGCTCTGGACCTGCCCATTCCCGATGTGGAAGACCTTCCGGCGGATGTCAGGAAGTACTTTGATATCTGCCTGGAAAAGCTGGGGATGGTTCCCAATGTGCTCACCGCCTTCAGCCAGAACCTGAAGCAACTGGACGGTTTCATCCGCTTCTATAATGAGCTGATGATGGGCGAAAGCGAGCTCAGCAAGCTGGAGCGGGAAATGATTGCCGTCGTGGTTTCCTCAGAAAACAAATGCTTCTACTGCCTAGTCGCCCATGGCGCCGCCGTACGGGTAATGAGCGCAGACCCGACCCTGGGCGAACACCTGGTAATGAACTACCGGACCACCAAACTGGATAGGCGTCAGCGCGCCATGTTGGACTTCGCGTCCCATCTTACCCGCTCCCCGCAAACGGTTATGGAAAACCAGGTTCAGGCACTGCGAGATGCCGGCTTCAGCGACAGTGGCATCTGGGATCTGAGCAACGTAATCGGCTTCTACAATATGTCCAATCGCGTGGCGATCGCCAGCGACATGCAACCAAATCCCGAGTATCACAGCCAGAGTCGCTAACAGGCTCAGCTACCCTGTTAGACCTTGACGACAAAAATAAATGGAGACATACAATGAATCAGACTCTTCCAAGCTACGCCAGCGGTACCTCCAAAACCCCACTGCTGGGCATGACCATCGGCGAAATGCTGGACCGAACCGCCGACAAGTACCCTGACACCGAGGCCCTGGTGTGCCTGCATCAGGACATTCGCTGGACATACAAGGAGTTCGTGGCCAAGGTCAATGAAGCCGCAAGGGCTTTTTTGGCCATTGGCGTCCAGCGCGGTGATCGTGTCGGTATCTGGTCACCCAATCGCTATGAATGGACGCTGACCCAGTTTGCCACTGCCAAGATTGGCGCCATTCTGGTCAACATTAACCCGGCCTACGGCGCACATGAGCTGGAATACGCCATGAACTTGGCGGGCATCAGCGTGCTGGTAACGGCCGATAAGTTCAAATCCTCCAACTACCGCCAATCACTCTATGAAGTCTCCCCCGAATTGCATACCTGCACGCCGGGCAGGGTCAAATCACAACGTCTTGCTGACTTGCGTGCCGTCATCAATATGGACACAGAAGATCACGCCGGCATGTGGAGCTGGGACAAATTTATCGGCTTTGCCCGGGACACTCCCCAGGAAGATCTGAACAAAGTGCAAGACCAGCTCCAGTTCGATGATCCCATCAACATTCAGTTTACATCCGGCACTACCGGCAACCCCAAAGGGGCTACGCTGACCCACCACAATATTCTCAATAACGGATTTTTTGTCGGTGAAAGCCAGCGGTTGAGCGAAAAAGACCGGATGGTTATTCCCGTTCCATTATATCACTGCTTCGGCATGGTGATGGGTAATCTGGGATGTATTACCCACGGTTCCACCATGATTTACCCGGGGGAAGGCTTTGAACCCAAGGCGGTGCTGGATGCCGTACACCAGGAAAAGGCCACCGTCCTCTACGGCGTACCCACCATGTTCATCGCCGAACTGGCCGACCCGGCCATTCACGACTGCGACTTATCCAGCCTGCGCACGGGCATTATGGCTGGCTCTATCTGTCCTGCCGAAGTCATGAAGAAAGTCAACGAACAGATGAATATCAAGGATGTTCAAATCGCCTATGGCATGACCGAAACCAGCCCGGTATCGACGCAAACCAGCTCCCGTGACCCGTTCGATAAGCAGGTAACCACCGTGGGCCGTACCCAGCCACACCTGGAGACCAAAATCGTCGACCCGGTAACCGGCAACGTGCTGCCCCGCGGCGAGATAGGTGAACTGTGTACGCGGGGCTACAGCGTGATGCTAAAATACTGGAACAACGAGGAGGAAACCCACGAGGCCATAGACGCGGCCGGCTGGATGCACACCGGCGACCTGGCCGCTATGGACGACGAAGGTTACGTGAAGATTGTCGGCCGCATCAAGGATATGGTGATCCGTGGTGGTGAAAACATCTACCCCAAAGAAGTCGAAGAATTCCTGTATACGCATCCTGCCATCCACGAAGTTCAAGTGACCGGTATTCCCGATAAAACTTACGGTGAAGAGCTGGTCGCTTGGGTCCAACTGCGCTCCGATGCCGACCCAATGGATGCCGACGATTTGATCGCATTCTGCCAGGGCCAAATTTCCCACTTTAAGATTCCCCGGCACTACAAATTCGTGGACGCATTCCCGATGACCGCGACTGGCAAAATACAGAAGTTCAAGATGCGCCAATTTTACATTGAGGAAATGGGCGATTCACCATAATTATCAGGCTCTTTGCCTAAATAACCGCGCTCCGAAAACCCGGGCGAAGCGCCGGCATTGACTGCCGGACTTTTTATCGAACGAGCTATCAATCACCGAGAATCCAACACTTAATAAAGGAAAATACATGTCAGCATATTATCGTCTAATCGATAGAAACATTGACACTGAGGGTGTGGTTACCGCTCACTATGAGCCTAATCACGCTGCCCAAGGGGCCTGGAACCCAAATGAGCAACACATGGCCCCTGCCACCGGTGTGATATGTGCCGAGATAGAGAAATACCACCCCCGTAGCAACTTGCGTATTGGTCGTATTAATCTCGATATCTGGGGAGTCATCTGGTTTTCTCCGTTTACCATTAAAACCCGTATTTTGCGACCTGGCCGAACCATAGAACTGGTTGAATCCCGCATGGAGGCCGAAGGTAGAACTTGTATCGTCGCGACGGCTTGGCGCATGCAAATTAGTGATACTCAAGAAGTCTCCGAATTGGAAAACACATGCACCGTTAACCCTGAGACCATGCAAGAATGGAGCGGTATGCAAAAGTGGGGCGGCGGCTTTATTGAGAGCATGACATTTAAAATAGATGATCAACGTCGAGAAGATCAAGGGATCATCTGGATGAGTAATGATCTCAACATGATTGAAGGTAAGCTTACCTCTTCTTTTGTACATCTATTAGGGATGGTCGACACCGCCAATGGTGTGGCTACCCGAATTAAACCCGGCGAATGGATATTCCCGAATGTGGACTTAAATATTAATCTACTAAGACTTCCTCAAGGACGCTGGTTAGGCCTTAATGCTATTCAAAAACATGGAAATGATGGCATTGGCTTAACCAGTTCGATACTGCACGATGAACTCGGAATATTTGGCCGCAGCGAACAAACCTTGACCGTACGCAGAGTTAACAAAGACTCTTGACTGCCCCCTCCCTGAACCCGCCTTATTCACCGGGCGGAGGCAGAAAAGAAGATGGCGAGCGGTTTCTCTTGTAGAATCAATATGTTCCCAACAAAATTGATTCAAGAAGACCCCTCGCCATGGGTGAAAGCCTATCCCCCTGGAGCCCGTCCTGAAACGGGTCCATCCGCGTCGAGCTCCGCGGTCACCGCACCACTAGCGATAGCGGTGCCTTGTTGCTGCGTGAAACCCTCGACAACAGCGGCATGATCGCCGCACTTGAGGACCACCTAGTCGATCACCGCTATCCGGATCGCGGTGATCTGCTGCTGCATGCCTTCTTCCTGGTCACCAATCTCAGCCAGTTCGACTGGCCGCCGGAGAAGGTCCTGGCGCTGTATCGCAAGCGCGGCAGCGCCGAGGCCCACATGGGCGAGGTGAAATCGTCGCTCGACGTGCACCTCTCCTCGACGGATCGCGGCGCCTCGAGCGTTCAGGACGTGATGGCCCGCAACGAAGTGAGCCTGCTGCTGAGCCTCTACGCCTATCAGGTGCTACACGGGGCTGCGTTGCCTGTTGGAACGCCAGACCCGGCAGGGCTGGAGCCTGAGGCGGATGCGCGAGCAGGTACTCAAGGTAGCCGCCACGCTGGCGGTGCACGCCCGGCGCATCACCGTGCACCTCGGCGATGCCGCCGACAAATGGTGGCCATCCTTGCTGAAAGGGTTACCGCGGCTGACGGCACTGACACGCCGCATTACCCCGCCTTTGCCAGCAGACACGTCGGCCACCACGGAGGCTGACGGACACGACTGCGCCGCTGCTTGAAATCAATACCCTAACGTTATGGAAGAGACCGTCATCAATCTGTAAAAACTATATGCTGACCGGCTACTCAGCAACTGCATGACATAAAAATCGGTCGGTACCGGTCACCACTGGACATAAAACGCTCGTTCAACGTCCTGATGAATAAGGCGGGAGTTAGGCTGTAATGTCATTGCTTATCTCGTCCTCCCTAGCTGCACTGTCACCTGCGCAGTTAGGGAGGGGCATTTCAGAATCGGCTCCTATCACGCCCCCGCCCTTCTCACTCGACTCCCAACGCTTTAACTACGGCATCGACGGGCTCGGAATAAAAGCTGGTCTGAAACTTGGTGAAGAGCTCGGCGGGAATGGTCGCTATGTCCACGGCGCTGCTCATGGGTAACTTCACCCGCTTGCCACCGGCGTCAAAGGCCACCTGAAGGCACTCGGCGAGGCTTTCCACGGGTTTGAGGCTGCCACCCAAGCTCATGTCCCCCAACACCACCATCTGGCCCTGCGTGGGCTTGCCCAACAGCCCCGAAGAAAACGCGACCAGGCTGGCCAACGCCAGGTCACGCAGCGGGCCGGTGTTTTGCAGCTCCACCACGTGCAGGTGGTAATCGTGGTCGAGCACCTTGCTGGAAGCGCTGATACCGCGCGCGTTGGCCTTGAAATAGTCGAAGGCGATTTTCACCTGTTCTTTGGCAGCGCTGGAGTTCCACAACCCGGAGGTAGCGAGTTTGCCGCTGCCGGCGGTGATCTGCAGCTCCAGCCGATAGACGCCGGGCATGCCCTTATCGCTGAGGCCAATGGTATGCACCGTACCCGGCTTGCCCGGGCCTTCGGGGATCAGGCCGCCGCCGCCCTGCTCTTTGACCGACACAAAGTGTTCTTCCAGCGTTTCCTTGTCGATGTAGCTGAAGTGGACGTCGTAAAACTCCATGCCGCCGATTTTCTTGAGCTGCTCTTTGACCCGGCGGCGAACCTCCAGCGCATATTCCAAACAGGGGCGCACCTCTTCCTTGGCGAGCCCGGGTGACTCGCCGCCGTGCGGGTAAAGCAGTTTGAGCAGCCCCGAGACCGTCTTGCGCACGGCAATCACATCGCGCTGGTTGAGGTTGTCGCCCAGGCTGAAATATTGATCGATGGCGTCGGCGAAGCTGCGTTTGCGCATCTCGCGGAAAAATTCGGCCAGGTAGTCGACGATGAAGCCGTAGCGCTGGGTAAAGAACGACGGCCGCATTTTGGGAATTTCCCAGCCCGGAATGTAGGCGTGAAAGCGGTCGAAGAAGGCGGCATCGATCATCGCATCGGGAAACGGCGTCAGCAGATGGCTAGTTTTTACCAGCGACTCAACGCTTTGGTTTATGTTGCCGATAAACACCATGGAGGCCGACGCTTCCATCTGCTCGCGTCCGCGGGCGAAAGACCCCGAGGCCATGTAGTCCTTCATGATCTGCACGCCGTCGTTGTCCTTGAACGAAATGCCGGCGACTTCATCGAAGGCCACCAGGTCCCACATGCCCACCAGCCCGATGCGCCGCGAGCTCATGTTATAGAACAGATTAGCCACCGTGGTTTGCCCGCCAGACACCAGAATGCTGTTGGGTGAACACTCCTTGTAGATATGGCTCTTACCGGTGCCCCGTGGCCCCAGCTCGCAGACGTTATAGTTATTTTCAACAAACGGAATCATCCGCGCCAGCAAGTGCCACTGCACGGTTTCGTCGAGCGACGTGGGTTCCATTCCGATAGAGCGCACCAGTACTTCGCGCCACTGCTCGGTTGTAAAGCCACGCCGCCCCTCGAAGAGCTCGTCCATATTCATGTGGGGCATCTGGATCGGCTTGAGCTGGCTCACACCGAACGGCGAGCCGCGCTGACCCTCTTCGTGAAAGTAGCTCAGCGTGGCGATGACCCAGATCCCTCCCACCAACAGCTTCTCGTGCGCTTTGACGATACCCGCAGAGATTTCGGCGTCGCGGATGCCCAGATTACTAAACGCCGCTTCATAGCAATCCTGCTTCTCGTTGAGCCGCACCGTGACCCGGTCAATCACCTTAAAGCTGCCGCGCTCGCGAACCAGTGACTTAACCTTCTCGGCCTCATCGGGGCGTACGTAATTCTCGGCCAGGATCTTTTTGACGTTGACCAGTCCCTGCTCGATCACCTCCGCATCATCGGAAGCGCAGTACATGCCAAGCAGGTACTCCAGCACGTAGACCGGCACGTTAGCGCCTTCCTTGACCCGCTGGGTGAGGTCCTTACGCACCACCCGCCCGGCGAAGTGGCTATTCAGCAGCGTATCGAGATCAGCTTCCAGGCCAGTCTCGGTGCCACGGGACACATCAAATTGCGTTTCACTGTCCATAAAAACTGTCCATAAAAGCCGTTCATAAAAACGATCTATAAAAAGCATCTACCAAAACTGTCTACCAACGCCATCCACGAAAAATGTCGTGTCAGGGCGACAAAACGATAGCGACAAGTCCCCATACGACAAAATAGCGCCGGGGCTTAGAAAAAGTCATCGGTAAACGCCAGGTCAATCACCACCCGGTAGCGCTCCAACTCCGTGCCCAGGTCTTTATCGCGCAGCACCAAAAAATAGTCGCGCTTGCGGTCAAAGTCGGTACCCGCAAGCGATAGCCGCACCAACTTCATGCGGTCGTTCATATCACCACTGGCACTGTCGAAGGTGACGGCCTCTTCGCTAGAAACAATCGCATCACCCGCGTAAATGGCCACGGCCAACGTGACCGGGCGGTGCTGCTCGCTCACCGCCTCGGTCTGCATCAGCTCAAAGCGTTGGATGTTATTGACCATCTTCATCGAAGCCTTGGGCGAGATCACCCCGACCTTACGCCGAGTACGCTTTTCGGCCTTCTCCCCACGCAGCTGCTTCACGGTCAGTACCGGCACCGCGATTTCCTGGGGCATAATGCCGCCGTGCACGAAACGCGCCCCACCGACAAAGTGGAAGCGATGTGCGCCCTTGGGAATCCAAAACTCGGTATCGCAGCTCGTACCGGCGGTATCGCGGGTGTGGCCATGCCAGACGCTGGGGTTATCGGGTAGGCGGCGCCCTGCCTGCGGCGAGTTCAACACATAGCGCTTCTTGCTCTTGAAGGCCATAGCCGGTTTTTCACCCAGCGCCGTCCGGTCGGTGGCATCCAGCTTGCCGCGCTGAAACAGAAAGCCGTGGTCGGCGGTCACCAGTACCGTGCTGGTATTGAAGTGCATCAAGACCTTGCGCGTTAGCTGGTCAAGCTCATCAATGGCATCTTCCACCGCGGCAAACGTCTCGCTCTCGGTACTGGCGGTATCGCCTCGGGCATCCACCACGTTGTGGTAGACGTACACCAGCTGCATGCCTTTGAGCGCCTCACGGCCTTGCCCGCGCGACCAGCCCCTGGCCTCCTCGGCGGTGACCGCCATGGCCTGCCCGTTCAACGCATCGCTAAGCAGCTTGCTGCGGTTAGCAGTGCCCTGGCTCGACTGCCCGTTGACCAGCACGGTATCGCTGTCGGGTTTATACGCCAGCTCGCGGTGTGGCAATAGCGAGGCCATGCCTAAGGTGGTGTAGCTGGGCACGACGCCAAGTTGGCTGCTTAGGGTAGCCTCGCTGTAGCGCTTGGCATTGATCCGCTCGCGCAGCTCTTCGGCGGCCTCAAAGCGAAAGGCATCGCTAATGATCACCACCAGGCGCTTATTGCGGTGGGCATCCAGCTGTGGCTGAACGGCTTCCCGGAAGAAGTGCTGCTGCTGGGGAATCCGCGGTAGCTTCCAGTCGGCGAGCCGCCCTTCGGCATCCACCCGCTCGCTCCAGTTACGCGTGAGCTGGCCCAGAAACCATTCGTCGTAGCAGCACTCCACCGCGTCATCCAGGCGTTTGAGTAGCTCCACCCCGGCGCTGTCAGAGGCGACGGCATAGTGACGGTAGGCCGTATCGAAGCGATAAAGCTCTGCGCAGTAAGCGTGGTACAGCGCTTCAACGCTCTGATAGTGAAAGCCGTCGCTGTATTGCTGGCGCAGCACGAACAGATCAATCGCCGCACTCAGCGCGGCATAAAGCTGGCGATAACGGATGCGCCGCTCGTCGTTCTTATGGCGGGAAGCCCAGTAGCCGTCCAACCGGTTGGCAATCACACCGCGAAACACGGCCAGATCACGGCTATCCGCCTGGGGAACGGCTTGGCAAAGATCGATAATGACCTGCTGTTCCACCGCTTCAAACGTTGCGGCGTTGGCCAGTTGCTCCAGAGGCACGTCGCGGATTTTATCTTCAATGCGTAGCGCGTCGGCTACCCAGCCGGATATGACATCAAAGGCCGGGTAAAAGCTCGAGCTATCGCGCCAGCGCGACAGCAGTGCCCGCGAGGTAGCCCGCGCATTCACCGAAGCAATGGCGTGGCTTTGCGCCCAGTCGGGAATAGCGGAAATGCTCTCGCAGTAGCCGGTGGTCAGCAAGCGCAGCATCAGCTGGCCAAAGTGTAGCGGTGCCTTACCGTCTTCTTTTTCAAGATCGGGCTCTTCCTGAGTCGCGGAATAGCCCACTTCCACCTGCAACGCCTGGACCAGCGCCGGCACCAAGCCGTACTTATCCATCTCGTTTAGCGCTGTGGGGTTGGCTTCAAGCCCGGTCTCTTCTTTGACCGCCTCGGTGGCCAGGTGAAACAGCAGCGTAGCCACATCCGACGCCTGTGCCCCTAACACCGCCGCGCACATTGCGAGGTCCACGCCCTCTTCATCGACGCTGGGTGTGACCAAACGCTTCAGCGCATCGATGCGCTTGCGGCTACCCAAGAAAGCCTGCCGCTGGCCCAGGTGCTCGCGCAGCACGTGCCGGGTGAGTCCCAGCTCGTTGAAGATCATCGAGATCCGGTCGGCATAGAAACGCCCGGAGTAGAGCTTGATATCCAACAGCCAGTCATCCTCAGGCGCAGGCTCGGCGTAAGGGAAATAGAGCAGCGTCGGTGTATCCGGCTCGTCCAGCTCCAGGCGCAGTTTTACGCCAAAGGTGGACTGCCCCGCCATGTTGAGGACCTGCACGCCATCTAGCGACAGCTCATCCAACACGTCAGCAAAGTGGCCCGGAGCGTCGTACCAGAAGACCAAGCGGTGGCCGTCGGTGAAGAAAGCGTATTGAAGCCCCTGCTGGAGTTGATCGAGCTGCATTTAGCCTCCTTAGAAAACACTGAATAAGTGCGTACCCAATACCGACATCAATCGAGCCGGGCTATTTTTGCTGCTTCTTTTTTTGCTACAGACAAAATGCGTTCAGGAAAAAGCTAAAGCGCATCTGGCAAATCAGCAAACCCCTCAGCCACCACCCGCTCTAATTCAGATGCCAGGCCAGCCTGCGCTATGACAGGAAACTCCTTCGTCAATTTGCCACTCACTCGGCCATGCTGGCGTATCGACCGGATTATCCGGTCGATGTGATCATCAGGGCCTTCCACCCAATCTTTGACCGCCTCCCGCGTGCGATACCATGCCCGCTGAAAGGCAGCCTGATGATGCATCTCGTGCTCCAGGGTATGGCGAATGATCGCAAACAGGTATTCCGATTGCTCCGTCAAGTCTGGGTAGCGCCAGAACGGCGCCGCTTCGTCATAGGCATCAAAAACAAAGTCCGATTCAATACCATCTGCATACACCACACGCTCATGGCTGAAGTCGGCCGAATCACGGCAAGCCGACATCAATGGCCCAGAGTAGCGCTCAAGAATTTGGTCATACTCGGCGCGCCTTACCGCTGAGGAGGTTATCGCCGCTGAAATCGGCAAAATGAAGGGCTCAGGCACCACACCGTCGTGGCGGAGGGTGTCATTCACCAGAAAGCGAGAGATTCGCCCATTGCCGTCTGCCAGTGGGTGAATAAACACAAATCCAAAACTTGCCACAGCAGCGCGCACCACTGCATCTTGCGCATCAGTGTGTGCCAGAAATTGTTGCAGCCCTTTCAGCATGCCTGGCAACCACTCCCAGTGGGGGCAAACGTAATGTACGACCGCACCGTAATCGATCGAACTACTTCCGACGAAAACCGGAGACTGGCGCAAGCCCGTCCGGACCGTCGTGGTACCCAGAATGGCCGACTGAAACTCCTTCAGGGCACTTTCACCGAGGGGCGACTCCAACCGCCCGCAATAACGCTCAATGGCGGAGGCGAACCGGCGTATTCGGTCCTGGTGCTGCCCTTCGTGCTCAATCACAAAACTGGCACGACTCTCTTTAATGGTCAGCCACACGGCGCTGCGACGAATAATATCTGGCCCGAACTCAACCTCCATCGCCGCGAGTCTATCGGCGATGTCGTACTGGCCGGCTTCCAGCAATGGCGTTGTACGACGCACAAGAGGGCAGAACTCAGGACTCCCCGGCAGGTTGTCATTAATCCGCCAACGGCGGTTGCGACGCACCCCGGTGACCGCAGTAACGAAAAGCCTAGGATCCAGAGCATAACGATAGTTACCGCCAACACCCTCAACTAACAGGGTATTACCGGTCAGCCACTCGTAAAAAAAACCGGCACGCCGGGCATACTGGCCTGTCGGTTCAGAACATATCCATTCAGCAAGCGCCTCTGGTGGTACGAGCGCAAACAATCTTGCCAGAAACTCCAGCACCACCCCTTCATGCTTCAACGCGAACGTTAGGTGCGCGCCCAGCGAAGCTTGAGGGCGCATCGCTTCCGTATAGAACTCCTCGCAACGGCCAGCCTGTTGATGGGTCTGGCGCCTGCGTCCGATACAGCTCTCCACAGGTAGCGGCTGAATGGTTCGCACTTTGTAGTGTGCCGCCAGCCAGGCATAACCGATTTCATCACCTGTTATCGCGCTCAAAATGATTATTCAGCCCCAAAAACGATTAAAAACCAAAAATATCTGACAAAAACAATTCTAGTAGATCCTGAAGCAAAAATCCCGGCACTCCATCACTCCCACCGCCCCTTGTCATCGCAGGGCCCAACATTGCGAGCGAACAGCCGGGGGATCTTATCCGTGTCACTGCTCAGGCTTGAAGCTGTACTTCCACCGCCGACTCATCGCCGCAGTGGATAAAAAATCGCCCCTTGGCGGTGTTTGAGGATGTCAGCTCAAACCAGCCGCGGCCGGATTTTTCATCGCCATCATCATTACCCGACCAGGAAAACTCGATGCGCTGGCCATCGTCTGATAGGCGGTAATCAACCTGCCCCTCAACAGCACCGAAAATAAAAAAACCCAGCCCGTTTTCATCGAATCGGAAGTGGCCAGGCTCGATCAGGTCGACAAATTCCTGGTCCCACGTTTCCATCCAGGTGATACGCCAGCGACCGATGGGATAGCTCATTGCTGCTCCTTGATACTCGCTTTTTGGATTTGCTGCTTACACTTGGTTTTTCCGCTTTACCGCCCGTGCGACCACTTCTTCCAACCGGCTCTTAAACGCACTCAATGAAGGCATGTCAATCTTTTCCCACTGGACGCCGCCTGCCTGGACCACTTCGGCTAGCTGGTCGGCCGAGGTATTGCCCTGGCAAGCAACATCCAGCTGGCTTTTCAGCGAATACGGGCTTTTGTCGTTACCTGATTCCTCCTCCAGCCTGGCGCAGTGCTGATAAGGCGACTGGGGGTTTAGCGCGCAAAGCAGCCAGGCTTCTGACTTTGGTTGGGGCAGCATGGCAACGCCATAGACAAAGCCTTCAACCTCGAAGCCTTCAAGCATGGAGTCGTACTTGGCTTGCCATTCTCCGCGCCCGGCTGAGGCGGTGCCGTCAGCGTCGCGGAACAGCACCGCCACTACCTGATCGTCGACCTCGTGCGCCAGGGAGATCGCGCGCTTGGCCAGCGCACGGGCGTTGTAGAAGTAATAAGCCGTTTCACCGGGCGTACGCTTGCCCCGCAGCCGCATGGCTTTTTTAGCGGGATCAGGTTTGTTTTTTGCCAAGTATTTTTCGTTGACGAAGTGCACCAGCCCGCTTTCAAGGTGCGATAAATTATACCCTTGGCACCTTTCTACCCACTGATCAGCCAGCCACGCCATTGGCCCCGGCTTGAAGTTTTCCGATTGGCAGTATTCAGCAGCCGGATAGCATACGCCGATATCGCTGGGGCCTTCACCGCTCAGTAGCAGATGCATCCTTGCCCTCCTGCTGGCTTAGGCCCTGTATTTCGTCTTCCAGCTCGGTGAGCCGGGTATCAAGAAAGGCTTCCCCTGGCCCCATTACGCGCAGCTTTTCCGCCAGCGACGGAATTTCAAACAGGTGGATTGCCTGGGTCGCACCGCTGGCATTCTTGTAGAGATAGATCACGCCCTGCTTGGCGACTTCATCTTCCAGGTAATTAAGAATCACCGGGCTGTGTGTGGTGACCATTACCTGATGCTCACTCTCGACAAGCGCATCCACCAGGAACTCGACCAGCTCGGGGTTGATGCCATTCTCGATTTCATCAAACAGCAAAAACTGCTCGTCTGATTCCAACTGAGACAGCACGGCGAGCAGGCGCAACAAGCCGTCGTTGACGTGGCGTGCCGGTGTTTTCAGCATTTTTTTCGCAAACTGCTCGGCGATATCCAGGTGCTTCCACCCCGAGCGCATCGAACGGGTATCAATACTGGTCAGCTGTGGGTATACGGTTTGCAGCTTTGTCAGCAGCCGCTGGCGCGCTTCACTGCCTTGCTCGTGTAGGTAGGCCGAGAGTTTTTGCCCGCCCAGCCCCAGATGCCCGGCGGAGTCGCGGGTGCGCTGGCGAAGATGTTCAGGCGAGAGCAGGTCCAGCGAGCGGATATTGGCCAACGTCTCTTTTAATACCTGCAGCCCCGGGCCAAGCTGGTTTTGCTTCAGCTGAGACAGAATCGAGCCTTGGTAATCAAACATGATGCTATGGCTTGCGCTACGCGAACCTTCAGAGCTGACATTCTTATTAATGAAAAACTCGCCGTCTTCTACCTTGAGCACCAGCTTGCCGTTGCTGGTGGCTTCTTCTCTTGTGCAGCGCAAGGAATGGCGGTTAAAGCTGGCTTTCCATTCGATTA
Organism: Vreelandella subglaciescola; assembly: GCF_900142895.1. Classification (NCBI taxonomy): domain Bacteria; kingdom Pseudomonadati; phylum Pseudomonadota; class Gammaproteobacteria; order Oceanospirillales; family Halomonadaceae; genus Vreelandella; species Vreelandella subglaciescola. The sequence goes on along the minus strand of NZ_LT670847.1, from coordinate 140,815 downwards.
GGCCGTGGTCCTGGTTTTCCAGCTGCAGGGCAATCTCAATATTTTTCTTGGCGGTAAGCTTGGAGCCAATATCACTTGGCTGCCACTGCCGCTGAAACAGCCACTCGTCTATATCGCCCCGCATCTGCTGAGAGATAAAATCCAGCGCCTGGAGCACCGTGGATTTACCCGCCCCGTTTAGCCCCACCAGGCAGGTGAACGCCGCCAGATTCAGCTCAAAATCCATCAGCGACTTGAAGTTGTCGATATAGATTCTTTTTATCATGTTGGCTTAACTCCTGTGACGTCCTTCACTTCCGCCAGCAGATCCCCAAATTTCCCGTAGTTGACCTTAACGCCATCGTCGAGATCCAGCGCGATGCGCTGATCGGCGTAGTGGCGGAGTTTTTCGTCGAAGGTGTTGAGCTCGGCCTGCTGTTTGTGGAGCTTGCTCAGCTGTTTTTCGATGCGCTTGGTGTCGGCAGCGGAGGCGCTGGCGTCTTTGTCTTTTTCCAACGTCTCGACGTAGCTGGCGAGCTTGGTGGTCAGCGGGATGACGTAGTCGGTGCGCATCTCGGCCAGGGTGCTTTCATTGTAGCGGTGCAGGTAGATCAGGCACTCGAAGGCTTTCTGCTTGCCGGAGCTGAACAGCCAGTAGATGGGGCGCTTCTTGTAGGTACGCAGGTGGTCTTTGAAGAACTGGGCGCTCATATAGCGGCGGATGGTTTCCAGTGCGGCTTCGCCTTTCTTGGGTTTGATCGCGTGCAGGCAAAGGCTTTCGGCAACGAAGTCGAGGTTTTCCTGCAGGTGATCTTCGCCCCAGGCGGTGCTAACGAAATCACGGAAGCGATTGGTGGCGTCGTCGGGGAACCACTCCTGATCGGTCAACGGGATGATGGCGTTTTCATCCGGTGCAAAGTTGGGGTCGGGGATTCGGGCGAAGTAGTCGCGGAGAGTTTCGCCTTGACTGGCGAGGATCAGGCCGGGCTTATCCAGCGAGTAGCGGCCCATCATGCAGCCGATGGCATAGCTGACCAGCTCTTTGAGCGTGTCGCACTGAAGTAAGGTTTCCAGCTCTTCCTCGGAGCGGTTGCCACCATAGCGGTAGTGGGGGTTGCATGTGAGAGTAATTTCTTTCAGGGAGATGCAGGGAGTCATCTCACCCTGAAGGCCATAGACGTCGATAAAGGTGCGATTGTTCTCTTCCTCCAGTTGTTGAACCTCAAGAATCATCTCATGCCAATGCTTACGAAGCCGACTATATGAACCTGCAATACTTTTATAAAAAACCTTCTTATTCAATAATGGGAGTAAGGAAAAACCCCATGTTGACTCATCAAATGAAATTTTCCATGGATCAATTTCTTGTATTCTCTTGCCATTTTCATAGCCTAACTTTTTTTCTATGGCTTTAGAGACAGGGATTCTTAAAACAACTTCCACAGGATAGTTTAGGGTTGGATTCATCACATTGAGAAAGTAATGGCAAATTTTGGAATTCAAAAAGGCCAACACAGGCAATATATCATCATTTTTTTTGAAAAAAATGCCTACATCACTAAAGGTTGTATTCTCATCAAGAAACCTGAAGCTTGGTAGCGAAGAGGTTATCAAGCCCCAAGTAATACCCTCTCGAAACCATATACTGTTAGGTATGATCCTCCCAATTTTACTTTCCCGATAGTGGTCACGAGCTTTTTCAGACCAATCTATAGTCACATCATTACTTTCAGTCCACTTTTTAAACCCGCCCCCTTTTGATATGAACCTCCATTTTTTCGCGTCACCAATTTTTGAGACCGAAGTTTCCCAAAAAAACCTCTGATATTTCTCGTTATCACCTGTAATATTTTTTCCATCTGAAAATGCATACTGTGCAAGTGGTTTATTGTTTGAAAAAGCATCTTTCACTGCGCTACTTAACCAATACGCAACCGGACTTCCCGGAATCTTCTTGAAATCATCCGGCTTGGCTTCGTAGAACCAGCCACACTCGCGGTCCTGAATGGCCTCCAGCGTTTTCGGCCCCTGATTTACCGCGCCTCGGAAATCAGACAGCCGAATATAGCTGCCGGTATAGCTGGCAATGTGGCCCTTGCTGAGCATAAAGGTACAAATCGGCACCGTTGCGCCATCAAAGCCTGAGTATTCCAGCTGAATCAGGCTGGTGATGACATCCTCTTCAATCAAGCGCTTGCGTAGCTGCTCGTAGCTGGAAATGAACATCCAGACAAACGGCGTCATAAAGCCAAGCTGGCCGTGGTCTTTGGCAAAATCTAGATTGCGGACGATAAAGGCGGAGAAAAGATCTTTCTCGTAGCCTTTGTAGGCGTCTTTCAGGTATTTCTTCACCGCTGGTGTTTGGTACTTGCTACCCATATACGGCGGATTTGCCACCACGGCATCATACCGCTGCGCCAGACCCCACGCCTGCTGCACGATGGGAGTTAGCTGCTTGGCGGCGGACTTCTGCAGGGTGTCGCCGCTGGCTTCCAGCTCGCGCAGCTTGTCCAGCAGAGTCTTGAGCGGGGCCTCGAAGCTATTGGGCACTTCGATCAGCGAGCCGAAGGTCTTGGCGTCCTGGAAGCGCTCGATCAGGTCGGCAATGGCCTTGTAGGTGTTGTCATTGCTGGAGAGGTCTTGCTGCTCGCTATCGAACAGGCCCTGAGACTGGCCCTGGTGCGAGTCGCCAGTGAGGTTGAGATCGCGCCATAGTGCCTTGGCGCTCAGGTGCTGGGTGCCCTGCAGGGCCAGCACGTTCAGCCGCCCTTTATTGTCACCCATCCGGCTAAATATCCGTCGGTCGTCCTCGCGGGCCTTCATTAGCAGGGCAAAGCCGGCGAGCTGGGCGGCGCGGTCGTCGATGTCCAGGCCGAACAGGTTATGTTCCAGGATCAGCTTGGGAATATCGCGGCTGCGGTAGCCGCGCTCCTCATAGATGGCCTTCAGCACGTTGTAGGCTTCGACCAGAATATGGCCGGAGCCGCAGGCCGGGTCGAGCACCTTGATCGTTTCGGGGTCGAGGCTTTCAGGGGTGATGGCGTCCAGCTGGGCCTGCACCTCGGGCTCTTGCTCGGCGGGCTCGATGTAGTACGGCATCTCAGCCTTGAGGGGCGAGCCTGGGTAGGTCTGCAGCCACTGGCGGCCGATGGAGTTCTGCACCAGGTACTGGACGATCCAGTTGGGGGTGAACAGCTGGGTGGCGGCGGGAATATCTTCGCTCTTCACCACCTTGCCGATCACCTGATCCTTCTTCTCGCTGATGTAGAACTGGTAGAGCCAGCCGATGACTTCGACGTCCTGCCAGTCTTCCTCGGGAATCGCTTCCACCAGCTCGCGGATCAGCGAGTCGGTCTTGGTCAGGTTATCCGGCAGCAGCAGCTCGCTGGCGTCGTCCAGCGGCTCGAACAGAAACGGCATGGCGCTATGCAGGGCGTTGCACTGGGCCAGCAGCAGCTCACGGTAAAGCGTTTCGTCCTGGGTGCCATCGAGTTTTAGCTCGCGCACCCGGGCAGGTGCCAGGCCGGGCAGCTCGATCTCCAGGCAATCATCAAGAATCTGTACGCCGCCCTCGTGATCCGGATGCGAGAGCACCCGCCGGCCGTGGTCCAGATAGCCCTTGAGCTCCATAAAGCGGATCGCGCACAGGCGGTTGAACCAGCTGTAGGCGGCTTGCTCAATGGCTTGATCAAAGCCCAACTGGGTGACCCACTTGGCCAGCGCCTCGCGGGGGCCGCGCAGCGCCTTGGGGAAGCTGTGGGTCTGGCCATCCTGCGTGGTAATCAGCATCACGTCGCCGCGGATCTCCATGGGCGCAGCGTGGCCTCCGCCCTGCTCACCCGGGGTAATACCGTAGCGGGCGGCCTGGCGCGCCATGGTCTCGATAAACCGAGTCCGCGCTTTGGGGGCGTACTGCTTGATGTTCCCTGTGTTCATATTTTATCCTTGAGATACGTTTCGCCATCAGCGGTAAGGCGGTACTGCTGCAGTCGGCTGATCTGCTTGTTGAGTTCACCGGATACGCCTTTGTGGCCCAGCTGTTTAGCAATGGCGGACTTGCCGAGAGGCGCTTAACTCCGCTCCCCCACTGCTCCACCAGCCGAAGCTCGCTAAACACGCGGGCAATAACCGGATTGCGGATCATCGAGACACCGCTTTTCATGTCGGCCACGGTCATGCCCGGCATCAGCAGGCCGGGGCTTTCAATCTCAATGCGGTCATCGAAGAAGGCGATACGGATGGGGCTGCATTTGTCCACCGGCGGTGTTGGCAAAGGCCACCAGCGCTTTCAGCAACGGCTTGAGCGAGGAAATATCGCGCTTGAACTCCAACTGCTTGCCTTCAGGCTGAGCAAGCAAGTGTTCCATTGTACTCACTGTGCTAGGTGCCATGACGTTCCTTAACGTACCCGAATGCGCTTATGGGCGGCGATGGCATCATCCAGCTCGTCTTTTAGCTTGTCGATAAAGGCATCCACCTCTTGCTGGCTTTCCAGATAAACACCGCTGTGCGTGCGGCTGAGCACCTGGCTGACGCTGACGTTGACGACCGGCTTGGGCGGCGCCACTGGCGGATGGGGCTCGCGCACTTCATCGACGACGCTGGTGGGGCTCGGCCCTGTGGCATCAGTGCCTTGATGACCGCCGCTAGCGTTGTCCGTTGTGGCCGGGGCCTTTTGTCCGCTACCGCTGTTAGCCGCTTTGGCGACCGCGCGCTGGCGTTCGGCTTCGTCCTGCTGAGCCCGATAAAGCCGATCGAGGCTGTCCTGTTCGCGCTCGGCAGCGGTTTCGCCCTGCAGCAAATAAATCTGCGCCACGCCCATAACCGTGGCGATATCGTCTTTGAGCAGCTGCAGCGGGCGCAGCAGCTGGTTGCTCAGCTCTGGCGTGCCGATGCCACTCTTGACGATTTCTGCGCTGAGGCTGGCGATACGCTTGTCGATTAACCCCATAGCATGCTCGCGCTTTTGCTCGAGCAGCTGGCCGTTGACGCCATCAATCGTTTCGATCAACACGGCAACCCGGGGCAGCTTGGCGTAGGGCGCCTCATCGGCATAGATACTGTCCAGTTCGGCCAGCGCCTTGTGCGCCTCCGGTGATTTCTCTAGCGCAGAACGGTTAGGCTGAAACCGCGTCAGCGCATGACCCAGCTGCTGCCAGGTGGTGAGCTGCCGGGTAAAAAACTCGTGCAGGTCGCGGTAGTCTTCTTCAAGGTCCAACAGCGCCTCTTTGCAGGCGACGACCTCCTTGAAGAAATCGAAGCTGTCGTCAATGCGTAGTAATCGATCGACCTCTTTCAGCGTGTTTTCGATGGTTTTGCGCCCAGGAAAGTGCCCCACATCGGTTTTACTTTTGTAGGCTCCCAGGTGATTTCGCCACTGGCCGAACTGAGTGACGTAAAAGTCGTAAAGCTCCTTTTCCCCGTTGGGGCCAAGCTGGCTAAATAGCTCTTTGGTGAGGTTACGCACCTGGCGCAGCACCGCATCGTCGGTCTGGCGCTTTTTCTGCAACCGAACTTCGCTACGACGCCGGGCGTTATTGAGCAGATCAAAAGCGTCCTTGCCCGACAGCGCGGGGCCGGCGGTGTGGAAGGTCAGTCGCCCTACCGCGGCTAAGCGGCCCAAAATCAACAGTGTCTCTTCGGGCGGCCAGCCAAAAGGACGCCCGCTGAAGCGCTCAAGCAGCGGGTTAAGCGCTACCGGTTCACCGCCATGCAGGCTGATGTACTGCTCGACCTCATGCACTGCCTGAGGGTTACCTTCCTCGCCGTCCAGCGCGATGCCCAGCTGGCCAATATCATCGGCGGTTAGCACCGCCAGCAGCTCGCGCATTGGGTCAGACGTCAGCGTTTTGAGATAGCCAAGCTTGCCGTAGGTATTTTCCAGCAAATATTGGCAGGCCTCATCCAGCCGGGTATTCAGCTGGCGACGGTTAATATCGAGCTTATGCCCCAGTGCATAAACGTCGGCGTCGAGCAGCATCTCTTCCAGCCACACGCGCAGGCGTTTTTTGCGCTCCTGATTCTCGCGGCCACGGTCGGCCAGAATACGCTCAACGCTGCTATCGCCGGAGGCGGCATTAAGGCGGATGAACTTTTCCGTCTTCAGGAAGGTGCGCAAATCGGCAAAGAAGGCGTTGTCATCAGTTAATTTGAGCAACACTTGGCCGTGGTTTTCGCTACTTTTGTAGATGCACCCCGCCTCACCGGCTTGAGATCCGTAGTGCTGGAGATAATCAATATCCAGCGGGGACACCACCTCGACGCGCAGCTGGGCCTGATAACGGCCGTCGAGGGTATGGCCGTCCAGATAGCGGCCGATGCTGTAGTCACTCTTGTTCAGCGGGTAGCGATATTTGTTGCGGTCGCGCAGCAAGTCTCTGAAGATCAGACTCGCCAACTCCTTGTTTTCATCGCTACCGGTAATGTCGGTGGCCTTGATCTGGCGCGTGATATCGCGCTCTTCGTTGGTGAGGAACAGGTACTCCTCGCCGTTGCGAATGACCAGACTTTCCTTTTCTAGCCGTACCAGGGTGCCTTCCAGGCGCTCTCGAATGGCCAGCCGATCATCGTCGATGCGGGTGATGGAGAGCGTCACCAAGTTGTCGAGAGTGCCCTTGACCAGATCGACGTAGCGGATCATAAACAGGGTGCGCAAGATCTCTACATCGAAGGCATTCAGCGCGGGATTCCCGTCTGCCTGGTCGATCGTGCGCTTGACGGTGGTATCCAGAAAACCTTCCACCGAGCTATAAAAACGATACATGGGCACCAGCGCACCGACGTCATCGTCGCCTACCGCTTTGGCCGCCATCTGGAACGCATCGAGCATCGAACGCTCGCCGTAAGCCAGGTGCGCGCCGGTCGCCCCGACCTTGCGAATTTCCTCGAAGACCTTCTGCACCAGCTGAAAGTGGTAAGGCACGAAGGGATAGTTGGCAATGAAGCTTTCTGCATCGTCCACGTTTTGCAGCGTAGGGCCGGTACTGTCAAAGGTAAGCTGGTTGCGCAGAATCGCGCCCTTGGCGTCGAATACGTCCCCGAGCTCATCACGCGCCTCTGGCGTCTTGGCCAACAGCCGCTTGCGGATCACCTCGTCAGAGTTAGAGCTAGAAAGCGACAAGCGCGTTTTAAAGCGCCCGGCAATCTTGGAGAAGTCATTGGCTTTGGTCGCCGTCATCTCACCCAGCACGGCGTCCATATCGGCCTGAGAGGTGACCACAATCCAGGCCCGACCGCCGCAGATGGTACCCAGGTTTTCGGTCAACGTTTGCAGCGTTAGCATCAATCGGGTATTGCTGCCGATGAACTGGCCTACTTCATCGACCATGAAGACAATGCGCTGCGTGGGTGATTGCTCATCCAAATAGTCTTTGACCCAATGGCAGAAGTTTTCTACCGACACGCTAAAGGCCTCTTCGGACTCCTCAAACCACTTATGGGCAGCGTCGGGCGAGAGGTCCAGCGCCTGACTGACCGCCTGCTCAATGTCATCCTGGTAGAACTGGTAACCGTCGCGCTCCTCCTTCCACACCATGCCGCTGGCCGTTTGGAACGCCTCGCAAAAGCGGGCATAAACGCCGCGCTGGGCCAGGTGACGCTCCATGTGGGCAATATGCGGATGATCACCGCTAAAGCCTTGCGACTCGTTAAACACCCGCAGGAAGACGCTGAGGATCGGGTTGCCGTCATCGTTAGAGCTGGCTTTGCTGTCGATGTTGAACAGGATGACGTCCGCTGGCTCTTGTATCGCTTTGGCGATGTCGGCCCGGATCATGGCATCGTGCAGCTTGCCCTCGTCAAAGAAATCCGCTGCTTGGTAAACGTTACCGGCATCGTCATGGGCTTCGATGTTGGCCAGCAGGTAGGAAAGCGCTTTAAGAAAGTGCGACTTACCCGAGCCAAAGAAGCCCGAGACCCACACTCCCACGCGGTTGGCGATGGAAGGATCGCTGAGCGGCGTGGCGTAGGAGTCAAAAAAGGCACTAAAGTGCTTTTCCAGCTCGTTGGTCACAACGTACTCGTCGAGCTCTTGATATATCGTGGCGTCATCGCGCTGATCGGCTTTGACCACGCCGTTAATGGAGCGATGCAAGGGTTTCTGGAAAAGAGTCTGGATACGCATGCTCAATGAATTCCTTAACGGACAGCGCCTTACTGGTTGAGTTCAGGCTGTAGCGGAGGTGGTAAGGCCATAAGCCATGATGAGTTACAACGAGGCGGGCCGCGATATTATTGCCCTTCAGGGCACCAGCGCAAAGGCGCGATAGTAATTATTACTGGCGATCTGGTTGAACAGAGTTAGCGTCTGACCGTCATAACGGCCGGGATAAAAAAGCACCAGCGGCTTATGGCCAAGTAGCCCGTGTAGTGCGTTGAGCAAGCTATGCGCGCGCATGACCGGCCAGACGCTGCCGACGCCGGACAGCAAAATGATGTCGGGGTCGTGCGACAGCGCATGGCGGATCATGAAGGGCGCAAACTTATCCATGTGTAGCGGGCCGCGCAGCGCTTTGTTCAGTGCCGCATCGCCCTTATGCTGCTGCAGGGCAATCGCTTTATCAAGAAAGCCGCGTTCACTAAGATAATCACGCAGCACGCGCAATAAATTGACGCGATCCACGGTTAACTCACCGTACTGACGCGCCAGCACCCCTTCTAGAAAAGTCAGGTATTCACGCACCTGGAGTTCGTGCTCGGGGGGATACTCAAAAATCCAGAAGCCGATCTCATTACCCAGTCCTTCCCCAGAGAGAAATGTCGGGCTGGTGATCTTCTCGGCGATCTGATTGAGGCGATCCTGCAGGTGGGGGTCTTCGCGGCGAGCTGGGCCCTGTGGAGCTAGTGACATATGGTCTCACCTTGCGACTGTCATTCTTGTTTAGATGATGATGATCTTACGTGCTACCCACCGTCATTGCGATACTTCGCCGCTGCGTCATCTATGCCATTACGCCGCTTAACGTATAGATTTGCCGACGCCCTGGATGCGCTAACGAAACCGCAAGGCGCCCAGGCAATTTTGTAGCCGCACCATGCCATGGCTTTCCAGCAACCTCTCTACATCGGGTTGCAACAAAAGTGAGCACAGCCGGCGGCTGCGGGTGTTTTCCAGCACGCCGACTTCAGTCAGCATCCGGAATACAACCTGGCCCATCTTTCGTTGAGAAGACGCTGCCCAATTCGCTATCGCCGGGTCACGGAAAGCACGCTCGGCAAGAAAGTCATCCCACCAATACGCCTCCAGCCGTTCCGCTCGGGTCGCGAAGGCATCGGCCACCACCGTCTCTAAAAACTCGACCAACAGCAGGTTACGCGCCATCGCCGCACAAAAAGAAACCTGCGTCGCGAGTAAGGCATCACCCTCTTGAAGTGCCTGCCAGAACGGCGGTTCTAACCGCTCGAGACGTTTGCGAATCGCCTGCGCCATACGCTTAGCAGTGGCTGGACGGTTTTTCTGCAGGCAATTGTCCACCATGATGGTCTGATGCCAAGTGGCATCATCGGTACCGTCAAGCATCAGACCGGCAATGATGCGGCTTTCGCGTACCATCAGCGCGCCCCCAATGAGGTCAGAATTATAGGTAAACGAAGCAGTCACGGCATGCCCAAGGCTGTATGTATGAAAGGGGGTGAAGAATATAGATACGCATCGTGCAAAGTCGAGTCATGCCACGACAGGGTCACTAATGTCTCCTTGAGAACCAACAAAAGACAGCACGCTGGTTTTCGAGTGCCTACCTTTTCACTATGTTGATCCAACACCACTTCGGGAGCATGCAATGCACAAGTTGATTTCCGCTGGCCTTCTCGGCTGCGCGCTTCTCGCGACAGCGTCTGCCTCCGCGCAAGACACTATCCCCACCGTCGGCCCGCAGGATGGTTGGGCCGTTCACGACAGCGACAAGCTATATCAGGAGTTAGTTGATGACGTGAAGGCGGCCGCCGAAAACAGCGAGCTCGGGGTCGTCACCGAAGCCGGCCCGACCCAGGCGGCGGCTGATCGTGGTATCGAAATACCCGGCAACCGGGTCATCGGCCTGTTCAACAACGACTACGCCGTTCGGATCCTGCAGGTATCCACGGCAGCGATGATCGAGGCGCCGATCCGCATGTACGTCACCGAAGCGCCCGATGGCACCGCGACCTTGTCGTACAAACTGCCCACCTACGTCTATGAACCCTACAGGGAAGAAGGTGGCGAGGCGCTAGCCACCGCCGCCGAGGAGCTCGAGACGGACTTCGCCGCGGTTGCAGCGGCCGCGCTCGAATAAGTGACCGAGCCGTTGCTAAAGATTCTGTCGCGAGAATTCTGACACGAAAAAACGGCACTAAATGCCGGATACAGAGCAGGTATACGTACGAAACGGAGGGCTGAAATAGCGAAGGGGTAAAACGGAAGGGTCTAAAATGGAGGCGGCCCCAAAAGCCACATCCCGGCACACGCATCCACCACTACCGTTGCTCCCTTCCGGGCCTGGCGGGGTTTGCAGTTTAGCGTTGCGGGAGGACCTAAGGGGCCACCATCGCGGCAAGCCGAAGCTTGCGGATACTACGCTTACAAATACTAATTCTACATATACTACGCCGTGGTGGCTACGCCCTGATTCGAACAGGGGACCCCATCATTATGAGTGATGTGCTCTAACCAACTGAGCTACGTAGCCTTTTCCTCATCAGCGGGGCAAGATTATGCCTGTGTTTAGCGGTAAAGACAAGCCTTTGGCCTGCCTTTGCCTAAAACGCTGTCACGGTTTGGTTTAGTTCAGCGCGGCACGTACAGCGGGCGCGCCCGGCTCGCCGTCACGCGTCGTCACGCCGTCAAGCCATTCATCCAGAATGTCGTCATTCTCCTGAAGGTAGGCGCGGGCCGCTTCGCGGGGCTTCTGGCCGTCATCCATGATGTCGGCCATCAGCTCGTTTTCCATTTCCAGGGTAAACGTCAGGTTGTTCAGGAGCTGCCCCACGTTGGCGCATTCCTCAACGTAGCCGCCGCGCGTATTGGTATATACCGTGGCGCCGCCAAGATCCGGACCGAAGTAGTCATCGGCATCGGCCAGATAGGCCATGTCGAAGTTGCTATTCATCGGGTGCGGTTCCCAGCCGAGAAACACCATCCACTTCTCATTGGGCGTGCGTGCTTTCAGCTCGGAGAGCATGCCCGCCTCGCTGGAGTCCACCAGATTCCAGCCGTCAAGGCCGTAGGCACCGTCGTCGATCATGCCCTGAATCATCTGGTTGCCGTCGTTACCGGCTTCGATGCCGTGGATATCAGAATCGAACTTTTCTGCATGCTCGGCCAGATCGGTAACCGACGTCACGCCGGCGTCGTAGACGTACTGCGGCACGGCCAAGGTGTACTTGGCGCCTTCAAGGTTGGCATCCAGGCGGTCTACGCCGCCACCTTCAACGTACTTGTCGCTGATGGACGCCATGGTCGGCATCCAGTTGCCCAGAAACACATCGAAGTCGTTGTTTTTCATGCCCGAGTAGGCAATCGGCACGGAGACGGTATCCACCCGGGTGTCATAGCCCAGGCCTTCTAGCACTTCGGTGGTGAGCGCGGTAGTGGCGGTAATGTCCGTCCAGCCGACTTCGGCAAAACGCACGGTATCGCACTGCTGAGCCAGTGCGGTGGCAGGCACGCCGGCGGCGAGCACTAAAGCACCCAGCCAGCGTGAATGTGATGGGGTCGACAAGCTCATGGCGAAATCCTCTGGTGATTTTGAAACGTCGTCTTGGAAGATAACAGGCCGAAAATCACATGACCTTTATTGATTGAACGTTCAATAAAAAAATATTACGATGCACAGGTAATCACGCTTTAACGCTGGTTTCAAGGGTGAACCGCTACGCAAAAGGAGAACGCTGTGCCCAAGGTGGGAATGGAGCCAATACGCCGTCAGCAGTTAATCAACGCCACCATGAACGCGATTAACGAGGTGGGGCTGGCTGACGCGACGATAGTGCGCATTGCGCGCCATGCCGGCGTTTCGGCGGGCATTATAAGCCATTATTTTGGCGGCAAGGACGGCCTGCTTGAAGCGACAATGCGCCAGATTCTCACCGATCTTGGCAACGCCGTCGGTTCGCGCCGGCGCGAGCTTGACGACGACTCGCCCCGCGCCCTCATCGGCGCGGTGATCGAAGGCAACTTCGACCACACCCAGGTGACCGGCCCCGCCGCCAAGACCTGGCTTGCCTTCTGGACGAGCAGCATGCACAAACCCGCGCTGGCACGGCTGCAAAACGTCAACGACCGCCGCCTGTACGACAACCTGTGCTACCACTTCTCCCGGGTGATGCCTCGCGTAGAGGCTCGCAATGCCGCACGCGGCCTGGCCGCGATGATCGATGGCCTCTGGCTGCGTGGCGCGCTCACGCCCGGCGGGCTCAACGCCGACGGCGCGCGGCGCCTGGCCTTCGCCTACCTTGACCAGCTGTTAGCCCACCACTGTGGCACCACCGCAGCATAATCAGCCGCCGAAGGAGACCCTCATGGCTCACGACATTCAACCGCTCTATATTGACGGCCACCCGGTTACTGCGACCTCGGGCGACACCTTCAGCGTGACCAACCCCTTTGATGCCAGCCTGTTAGCTACCATCGGTCAGGCAAGCGAGGCCGACGTGGACGCCGCCGTCGCCAGTGCCGTGCGTGGCCAGAAAGTCTGGGCGGCGATGACCGGCATGGAGCGCGCCCGGGTACTTCACCGCGCCGTGGCGCTACTGCGTGAGCAAAACGACGCGCTGGCCGAGCTTGAAACCCGCAATACCGGCAAGCCGCTGAGTGAAACCACCGCGGTGGATATTCACACCGGCGCCGATGCCCTTGAGTATTATGCCGGCTTGGCGCCCGCGCTCGAAGGCAGCCAGATACCGCTGCGCGAAAGCTCTTTTGTCTACACCCGCCGCGAGCCGCTGGGCGTGATTGGCGCTATTGGCGCGTGGAACTACCCGCTGCAAATTGCCTGCTGGAAAGCCGCTCCGGCGCTCGCCGCAGGCAATGCGGTGGTGTTCAAGCCCAGCGAAGTCACCCCGCTGACCGTCATGAAGCTGGCCGACATTTTCACCCAGGCCGGCCTGCCCGACGGCGTGTTCAACGTGGTTCACGGCGACGGCCGCGTGGGCGAAATGCTGACGCGCCACTCAGGGATAGCCAAGATTTCTTTTACCGGCGAAGTGGGCACCGGCAAGAAAGTCATGGCCGCCGCTGCCGGTTCCACGCTGAAAGACGCCACCATGGAGCTGGGCGGCAAGTCGCCGCTGCTGGTCTTCGCCGATGCCGACCTTGACCGCGCCGCCGACGCCGCGATGATGGCCAATTTCTACTCCAGCGGGCAGGTCTGCACTAATGGTACCCGCGTATTTATTGAGCGCTCGGTGAAAGACGCGTTTGAAGCCAAGCTGCTTGAGCGCGTAGCGCGCATTCACCCCGGCGACCCGCTCGACCTCAGCGTCAACTTCGGCCCGCTGGTGAGCTTTGAGCATCAGCAAAAAGTGCTGGGCTACATCGCACTGGGTAAGGAAGAAGGCGCGCGCGTACTGGCCTGCGACGAGGCGGCGTTTACCCAAGGCGCGTTCGCTCGCGGCGCCTGGGCGGCTCCCACTATCTTTACCGACTGCCATGACAACATGCGCATCGTGCGTGAGGAAATCTTTGGCCCGGTGATGGCGCTGCTCGCCTTTGATGAAGAAGATGAAGCCATCCGCCGCGCCAACGACACCGAGTACGGCCTGGCCGCCGGCGTGTTCAGCGAAAACATCAACCGCGCGCACCGCGTCATTCATCAGCTGGAAGCGGGCATCTGCTGGATCAACACCTGGGGCGACTCGCCCGCTGAAATGCCCGTGGGTGGCTATAAGCAGTCGGGTATTGGGCGGGAAAACGGCGTTGAGACGCTTGGCCACTACACCCAGACCAAATCGGTTCAGGTGGAAATGGGCCCGTTTGAGTCGGCGTTTTAACGCGCACTGTTTTTCTCCCCGTCAACGATGTCAGGAAACCGTCATGTCCCAACTCCGCGAATTTGACTATGTGATTATCGGCGCCGGCTCGGCGGGCAACGTGCTCGCCGCGCGCCTTAGCGAAGACAGCGACGCTAGCGTGTTGCTGCTGGAAGCCGGCGGCCCCGACTACCGCTTGGATTTTCGCACCCAGATGCCCGCCGCGCTGGCCTACCCGCTGCAGGGCACGCGTAACAACTGGGCATTTGAAACCGACCCCGAGCCACACATGGGCGGCCGGCGCATGGAGTGCGGCCGCGGCAAGGGGCTGGGCGGCTCTTCGCTGATCAACGGCATGTGCTACATCCGCGGCAACGCGCTGGACTACGACGGCTGGGCGAAACACCCGGGGCTTGAAGACTGGGATTACCTCAGCTGCCTGCCCTACTTCAAAAAGTCCGAGCGCCGTGATACCGGCGCCAACGACTACCACGGCGGCGACGGGCCAATTGACGTGGCCACTCCGCGGACGGCGAGTAACAACCCGCTGTACCGCACCTTTATCGACGCCGGCGTGCAGGCCGGCTACGCCGAAACCGACGACGTCAACGGCTACCGCCAGGAAGGCTTCGGCCCCATGGATCGCTTCGTTACGCCCAAAGGCCGCCGCGCCTCGACCGCCCGCGGCTATCTGGATGCCGCCAAACAACGTGCTAACGTGACCATTGAAACCCATGCGCTCACCGACGTGATCGAGTTTGACGGCAAGCGCGCCACGGGCGTGCGCTATACGCGCAAAGGCCAGCCGATGCGGGCCCATGCGCGCCGCGAGGTGCTGCTGTGCGCCGGCGCCATTGCCTCGCCGCAGATACTCCAGCGCTCGGGTATCGGCGCGGTCTCGCTGCTTGATGCGCTGGATATTACCCCGGTGCATGCGCTGCCCGGCGTGGGCGAAAACCTGCAGGACCATCTGGAAATGTACCTGCAGTACGAGTGCAAAGAGCCAATTTCGCTCTACCCCGCGCTCAAGTGGTACAACCAGCCTAAAATCGGCGCGCAGTGGCTGTTTGCCGGCACCGGCATCGGCGCCAGCAACCAGTTTGAAGCCTGTGCCTTTATCCGCAGCAATGAAAACGAAGCCTGGCCGAACCTGCAGTATCACTTTTTGCCCATCGCCATCAGCTACAACGGCAAAAGTGCGGTACAGGCCCACGGCTTTCAGGCGCACGTCGGCTCGATGCGCTCGGAAAGTCGCGGCCGCGTTCGCCTGACCTCGAAAGACCCGAGTACCGCCCCCAGCATTCTGTTCAACTACATGGCCACGCCGAAAGACTGGCAGGAGTTTCGCGACGGCATCCGCCTGACCCGCGAGATCATCCGCCAGCCGGCGTTTGACGACTATCGCGGGCGTGAAATTGCCCCGGGTGTCGCCGCCGATTCCGATGCCGAGCTGGACGCCTTCATTCAGCAAAAGGCCGAAACCGCCTATCATCCGTGCGGCACCTGTCGTATGGGCGAAGACGCTATGGCGGTCACCGACGGCCAGGGCCGGGTTCATGGCGTAGAGAACCTGCGCGTAGTGGATGCCTCGCTGTTTCCGCTGATTCCTGCCGGCAACCTCAACGCGCCAACGATTATGCTGGCGGAAAAAATCGCCGACAAGATTCGTGGCCGCACGCCGCTGCCTCGCCGCGATGTGCCCTACTATGTCGCCTGACTAACTCTGCCTGACTAACCCTGCCTGACTAACTCTGTTTGAACCTCAGATCAAGTATCAAGCGCCGTGGCCATGCCGCGGCGCTTTTTTGTGCTTTACGGCGTTAGGCGATAGCTTGATAGAACAAGTGTAAAGACCTTGATGGAACGCTTGATAGACAGCCTGATAAAAAGACGCCCGGAATGCTTGCGCGGCAAGGCGGGAGTCTGCCACTATTCAAACGAGTGTTCGAATACCCGTCTGACGCTATCGTTCTGACGTTACCTGGAGAAAGTCTATGCTCACCTTATTTTTGATTGTGCTGGCCGTGATTGGCCTGCTGGTGGTGATGCGGCGCGAAGCCGGAGCCTCGGCCACGCTGCTGGTGCTTGGCGTGCTGGGCCTTGTAGGCCTTGGCCTGGGCGCGCCAGTGATTGGCGTGTTGTTGTTGATCGGTGCGGCGGTGACCGCCGTTGCCGGCCTGCCGGTGCTGCGCCGGATGTGGCTGACTCCGCGGCTTTTTGCCATGTTCAAAAAAGTCGCGCCCAAAGTGTCCGACACCGAGCGCACCGCCCTTGAGGCCGGCACCGTTTCTTGGGACGGCGAGCTTTTCTCCGGCAAACCCCAGTGGAGCAAGCTGCTCGACTATGCCGACAGCGGATTAACCGATGACGAACAGGTCTTTCTTGACGTCCAGTGCGCCAAGGCGGCGGGCATGTGCAACGCCTGGGATATCGCCCGGGAGCGCGCCGACCTGCCCCAGGAGCTTTGGGACTACCTGAAAAAAGAAGGCTTTTTCGGGATGATTATCCCCAAAGAATACGGCGGGCTGGGCTTTTCCGCCAAGGGGCAATCGATGGTGCTGCAAAAGCTTGCCGTCAACGAAACGCTGATGGTCACGGTTGGCGTGCCCAACTCGTTGGGCCCGGGCGAGCTACTGCTGAAATACGGCACCGAAGAGCAGAAAGACCACTATCTGCCGCGCCTGTCCGATGGCCGCGAGATCCCCTGCTTTGGCCTGACCGGCCCTCGCGCGGGCTCTGATGCCACGTCGCTTCCCGATACCGGCATCGTCTGCAAGCAAATGGTCGACGGTAAAGAAGTGCTGGGCCTGCGCCTGAACTTTGAAAAGCGCTGGATTACGCTGGCGCCCATCGCCACGGTCGTCGGCCTGGCCTTTCGCCTGTTTGACCCGGACAACCTGCTCGGCGAAAAAGAAGACCGCGGCATTACGCTGGCGCTGATTCCCCGAGATACCCACGGCATGGAAATCGGCCGGCGCCACGCGCCCATCGGCAGCCCGTTCCTTAACGGCCCGATCAAGGGCAAGGACGTGTTCGTACCGCTTTCCACCATCATCGGCGGTGAGCCCATGATCGGCGAAGGCTGGCGCATGCTGGTCGAATGTTTGTCCATCGGCCGTTGCATCACCCTGCCCTCGGGCGCTACCGGCACCGCGCGCTATGCGCTGGGCTGGAGCGGCGGCTTTACCCGCATTCGCCGTCAGTTCAACGTGCCGGTGGCCGAAATGGAAGGCGTTCAGGAACCGCTGGCGCGCATGGCTTCGATGGCCTACATCGCCCAGGCCACCGTGTACCAAACCGCGAACCTGATCGACCACGGCGAGAAGCCCGCCGTGCCCTCGGCGATTCTGAAAAGCCAGCTGACCGAGTTCCAGCGCGTGTTGCTTAGCGACGCCATGGACGTCCACGGCGGCAAGGCCGTCACGCTTGGCCCGCGCAACTACCTCGGCATCGGCTATAGCGCCAACCCGGTGGCCATCACCGTGGAAGGCGCCAACATCATGACCCGCAACCTGATGATCTTCGGTCAGGGGGCGATCCGCTGCCATCCTTATGTGCTCGACGAGCTGGCAGCGAAAGATGCCAATGATGCCAAGGCGTTCGACAAAGCGTTCTTCGGCCATATCGGGCTGATTTTCGGCAACGCCGCTCGCGCCTTCACTCTCGGGTTTGGCCTCGGCAAACCTGCTGTGCCGTTCAGCGCCCCGGCTAACGTTTACGCCCAGGATATCGCGCGGCTTTCCGCCGGCTTTGGCCTGTGCGCCGACGCCGCCATGGCGAGCCTTGGCTCGGCGCTCAAAAAGCGCGAAATGCTCTCCGCGCGGCTGGGCGACGTGCTCTCCAACCTGTACCTGGCCTCGATGGTGCTCAAGCAGTGGGAAGCCGGCGACAAGGTAGAAGGCGAAGAAGCGCTGCTGCACTTCAGCTGCCGCTTTTTGCTCCAACGCGCCGAGCAGGCGTTTGTCGAGATCTTTGACAACCTGCCTAACCGCGCGCTGGGCAAAACGCTGAAGCGGATCGTGATGCCCACCGGCCGCCGCTGGAATAAGCCCCACGACGACCTGGCGCGTGATATCGCCAAGCGTGTTTCCACGCACTCGGCGCTGCGCACCCACCTGCTGGCCAACACCTGGGATCAGAACGACGGCGCGCAACCCAACCCGCTGGCCACCTACAACGCTCTG
Source organism: Vreelandella subglaciescola (assembly GCF_900142895.1). NCBI lineage: Bacteria > Pseudomonadati > Pseudomonadota > Gammaproteobacteria > Oceanospirillales > Halomonadaceae > Vreelandella > Vreelandella subglaciescola. The sequence goes on along the minus strand of NZ_LT670847.1, from coordinate 122,708 downwards.
CTGATTGAATACGACCGTGCTGACGCGCTCTACCGTAAGCTCAACAAAGCCTACGCCAAGGGCGAGCTGCCTAAAACGGCGCTGCACCCCGAGCAGCGGGTAGAGGCCGGCCTTGAGAAAGGCCTGATCAGCGACGAAGACGCCCAGTTCATGCGCGACTTCGAAGCCCAGGTGCTGGAGCTTCTCACCGTGGACGACTTCGCCTACGACGAACTGGCAAGCAATAAAGCCAAGGTGATTTATCACAACGCCCCGATAGCGGGACACCAGGCGCCGGCGGATCCGGCGCACACAACGCACTAGGCTCGGTTATCCAAGCGCAATGACTCTCTGGCACAGCGTAATGCCAGCACACCTTGACCCCGGCCTCGCGCCGGGGTTTTCTTGTTCACGACGCTTATCCTCTTCACGACACCCTCGCCCTTATGTTCACTTTCGAAAACAACGGCTGTTTTATTTGCTTTAGCGAAAAGCAAAGACTAGCCTTTTGCTACACTCGTCGGCGCTATAGATAGTCGCTATGAAACAGAAGGAAGCGCTTTGCCATGCCCAATGCCAGCACACTTCGCCAGCGCAACCGCGACCGGCTCGAACACGAGTCTTTTGATGTTTTGATCGTTGGCGGCGGGATCAACGGGGCGGCGGCCGCCGCCGCGCTGGCGGGCAAAGGCGTCAAGGTGGCGCTGATCGACCGCGGCGACTTTGCCGGCAGTACCAGCATGCATTCCTCCAACCTGGTATGGGGCGGCATCAAATATCTGGAAAGCAACGATTTTGCGCTGGTGCGCAGGCTGTGCAAAAGCCGTAACCACCTGATCAAAAGTTACCCGTCAACGGTTGAGGAAATCCGTTTTCTCACCACCATTGGCAAGCACTTTCGCTATCGGCCCAGCTACCTTTATGCCGGCACCTGGCTTTACTGGCTGATGGGCAACGGTTTTACCCGCACGCCCCGGCTGTTTTCGCCGCGGAAAATCAAACGTTTGGAACCGATCATCAACACCGAGGGGGCGGCTGGCGGCTTCGAGTATTCCGATGCCTACCTGCACGATAACGATGCTCGCTTTGTGTTCGGTTTTATCCGCCGCGCGTTGGATAACGGCGCGGCGGCGGTCAATTACGTGGCCTCAGAAGGCGCCGAGCACACCGATCAAGGGTGGGTAGCGCGGGTACGCGATCTCACCGATGACACCACGTTCAGCCTGCGCGCCAAAGTGATGATCAACGCCGCCGGCCCCTGGGTTGACCGGCACAATACCCTGACCGGCCAGCAGACCGACTACCATCACCTGTATTCCAAGGGCATTCACCTGATCGTGCCGCAGCTGACCGCTGCCCGGCGCGTGCTGGCGTTTTTCGCCGACGATGGCCGGCTTTTTTTCGTGATTCCCATGGGCACGCGCACCTGCATAGGCACCACCGACACCCACACGCCCACCCCCGAGGTCGGGATCACCCGGGAAGATGTGGATTTTGTGCTGGATAACATCAACAAGCGCCTGGCCCTAAGCGCCCCGCTGACCCGCGCCGACATTATTTCAACCCGCTGCGGCGTCAGGCCGCTGGCCGTCAAGGCGGAACAGGGCGACCAACGCGATTTTTTGCAGCTGTCGCGCAAGCACGTGGTCGATATCAACGCCGCACAGGCGCACCTGAGCATTTTTGGCGGCAAGCTGACCGACTGCCTGAACGTGGGCGAAGAAGTGACCCGGGAAGTACAGGCGCTGGGCGTTGCTCTGCCCTGCGCCGCAGCCAAATGGTATGGCGAACCCGCCAACGCGGTAAAACAGACGTTTATGCGCAAAGCCAGGCGCATGGGGCTGGATGCGCTGACGCCCGCCGGCTTTACCGAGCCGTTATCCCAACGTCTGTGGCGGCGCTACGCCGGCCAGGCGCTGGTGCTGCTGGAACGCATTGAGCAAGACCCGCGCGAAGCCGAGCCGCTGATTGACGGCGCCGAGTACCTGCGTGGCGAACTGGACTTTGCCTGCCGGGATGAAATGATCACCCGGCTGGAGGATTTTTTACGCCGGCGCACCAAAATTTCACTGGTGGTGCCCCACGCCACGCTGCGCGATTCGCCGGGGCTTTGGGAAGCCTGCCAACGGCTTTTCGGCGAACGGGCGCAGGCGCGCTTTGATGAATATTTTGCTCACCCGCCGGAAGCAACAGCCGGTACCTTGAGCGCCGATCAGTGCGAGCGCACTCGCCCCACGGCGTCCAGCCAGCCCTGATAAAGCGTTTCGCGCTGGGCGTCGGGCATGGTGGGCGTAAAGCTTGTTTCGCAGCGCCAGAGGGCGGCCAGCTCATCAAGGCTTTCGTACCAGCCCAGCTGCAGACCGGCCAGAAACGCCGCGCCCAGCGCGGTGGTTTCGAGAATATCCGGGCGATCCACCTGTACACCGAGCATGTCGGCCAGGAACTGCATGACCCAGTTATTTCTGACCATGCCGCCGTCGACTCGCAGCTTACCGGGCGGCGCCTGCATGTCATCGTGCATGCAGCGCTGCAAGTCCCGGGTCTGATAGCACACGGCCTGAAGCCCGGCGGCGACGATTTCTGCGATGCCGGTATCCCGGGTCAGCCCCAGAATCGCGCCGCGCGCTTTGGGGTCCCAGTACGGCGCGCCCAGGCCGGTAAACGCCGGCACCAGATACACGCTGTGGCCGCTGCGGGTCTGGCACGCCAATGCTTCGCTTTCAGCAGCGTTTTCAAACAGTTTGAGCCCGTCGCGCAGCCACTGCATGGTGGCCCCCGCAACAAAAATGCTGCCTTCCATGGCGTAGGTCGTCCGCCCGTTCAGCCGGTAGGCCACGGTGGTCAGCAGGCGGTTGCGCGAACGCGCCGGCTCCTCGCCGGTATTCACCACCATAAAACAGCCGGTGCCGTAGGTGCTTTTGGCCATGCCCGGGGTAAAACAGGCCTGCCCTACCAGCGCGGCCTGCTGGTCGCCGGCAACGCCGGCAATCGGCAGCTCGCCGCCCAGCCACTGCGCCTCAACGGTGCCAAAATCATCGCTTGAGTCCCTCACCTCGGGCAGCAGACTTGCGGGAATACCAAACAGCGCCAGCAGCTCGTCATCCCATTGCTGGGTATGAATATTGAACAGCGCGGTGCGCGAGGCGTTGGTGGCATCGGTCAGGTGGCGCTGCCCGCCGGTCAGCCGCCAGATCAGAAAGGTATCCACGGTGCCAAAGGCCAGCTCGCCGCGTTCGGCACGCGCGCGGGCGCCGTCGACGTTTTCCAGCAGCCAGGCCAGTTTAGTGGCGGAAAAATACGGGTCGATCAGAAGCCCGGTACGCTCTTGCACCGTTCCGCCATGACCGTCATCGCGCAGGCGCTGGCAGTGTTCGGCGGTGCGCCGGTCCTGCCACACGATGGCGTTGTAGAGCGGCTCGCCGGTGGCGCGGTCCCACAGCAGCGTGGTCTCGCGCTGATTGGTAATCCCCAGTCCCAGCGCAGTATCCCCCTCAGGCATGCGGAAAAGCACCTCGCGGCAGGTAGCAAGCACGCTCTGCCAGAGTTCTTCAGGGTCGTGCTCGACCCAGCCATCGCTGGGGTAATGCTGGGTAAACTCCTGCTGGGCACTACCGGCCACCTGCCCACGCCGGTCAAACAGCATGGCGCGCGAACTGGTAGTCCCCTGATCAACGGCGAGAATATACGACGGCATGGCGGCTTCGCTTTATCAAGTTGGCTTATCGTCCAGAGGCTACGCCAGCGCCCGCCAAGGCTCAAGATGCAGCCCGCTAGGCGATATACAGCGCCACATCATGGCGGCTCAATAACTCACACACGGCGCCGGACGGCGACTGGTCGGTAAACAGCGCGTCCAGCTGGGCAAGGTTGCCCTGACGGACGACCGGATTGCGATGAAACTTGGACGCATCGGCGGCCAGATATACCCGCCGCGAATTGGCGATAATCGCCTGAGCCACGCGCACTTCCTGATAGTCAAACTCCAGCAGCGAGCCGTCTTCGTCGATACCGCTAATGCCGATAATGCCGTAATCCACCTTGAACTGGTTGATAAAATCAATAGTGGCTTCGCCGATCAACCCGCCGTCACGCGGGCGCACCTGCCCGCCCGCAACGATCACGGTAAAATCTTCCTTGTGCTGCAAAATGGCAGCAACGTTGAGGTTATTGGTAATCACCTCAAGCCCGCGATGGTGCAACAGCGCCTGAGCAATGACCTCGTTGCTAGTGCCGATATTGATAAACAGCGAGGCATGATCGGGAATCTGCTCGGCCAGGCAGCGAGCAATACGCGCTTTTTCGTCCCGATACAGCGTTTTACGCGTGCTGTAAGCGGTGTTGACGGTGCTCGACTCAAGCCCGGCGCCGCCGTGTACGCGCCGCAGCTGGCCGTGGCGCGCCAGCCGGTTGAGGTCGCGCCGCACGGTTTGCGGCGTCACGCTAAAATGCTCGGCCAGCTGCTCGATGCTCATATAACCGTGCTCGCGCACCAGCTCGATCATGGCCTCTTGGCGGTCATTCTGCTTCATGGGTGCCTGTTTTATATGCGTTTTGTATATTTCGGCTGGCTCATGCCCAGCCTGTTTACCTGCTGGCCTGTGCCTTTATTAGCAAGTGCCTTTCTTAAACACAGTGTGGGCATTTATAGCGGCCAGCGCCATAGAATCATGGGCATCGCGACCGCCATGACCACCAGCGAAAGCGGCAGGCCAAGCTTCCAGTAATCGCCAAACCGGTAGCCCCCCGGCCCCAGCACCAGCGTATTCGACTGGTGCCCGATAGGCGTCAGAAACGCGCAGGACGCGCTGACCGCAATCACCATCAAAAACGGATCCAGCGACACCCCAAAGCCCTGCGCCAGACTGGCCCCGATCGGTGCCATGAGCAGTGCGGCGGCGGCGTTGTTGACCACGTTGGACAACACCATCGAAAGCACAAACAGCCCGCTCAGCGTCACCACTACTGGCCACTGGCTGCCGGCCTGCATCATGGCGTCGGCAATCAGCTGCGCGCCGCCGCTGGTTTCCAGCGCCTTGCCCACCGGCAGCATGGCCCCCAGCAGCACGATCACCGGGCCGTCAATCGCCTGATAGCCTTCGCGCAGCGGCAGCACGCCAATCAACAGCGTCACCACGGCAGCGCTGGATAGCGCCACGGCCGCCGGCAAGAAATTCAGCAGCATGGCCACAATCGCCAACGCAAAAACGCCGATCGACAGCGCCATTTTACGCGGCTGCCCAAACGTCAGCTCACGGCTGGCCAGCGGCAGGCAGCCAAGGGTCGCCAGACTTTCGTGCATCTCGTTTTCACCGCCCTGCAGCAGCAGCACGTCGCCGGACTGAAAGCGGATATCACGCAGCCGCTGTTTAAGCCGTGACCCGTCGCGCGCCACGGCCACCAGATGTAGGCCAAACTGGTGGTGCAGCCGCAGCTGGCGCACGCTGCGGTTAGCCATCATCGAGTCGGTACGCACCACCGCTTCTACCAGCTGCAGGCCTTCGGTATCCACTTTACGGGAGGCTTTCTCTGCCTTCTCTTCAGCGGTGGCATCAGATGCCTGCGCTGCCGCATTGTCCACCGGCTGGTAATCCTGAGATTGCGCCTGATCCTCGCTTGTATCTTCCGGCTCGCTGACCACGCTCAGGCCGGCCTTGCCTTCCAGCAGCTTTAGCTCGTCGGGGTCGGCCTCCAGCAGCAGGATATCGCCCGCTTTCAGCGTACGGTAAAACGCGTAGCCGGCGTGGCGCTTTTCGTCGCGGACCACCGCCAGCACGGGAATCGCGTCGTCGATCTCCTCGCGCAGTTGCTGCAGCGTCAGGCCGTTGGCCTTGGCATCTTCGCCGACCTTGAGCTCGACCAGATAGCTTGCGGTATCAAACATATCGGCATTGGATGCCTGCCCCGCCCGCTGGGGCGTCAGGCGCCAGCCCACCAGCACGATAAAGGCCAGCCCCGCCAGCGCCACGGCCACGCCCACCGGAAAAAAGCTGAACAGGCTGAAGTTTTCGCCGGTGAGGGTGCCGCGATAGCTGGCAATAATAATGTTAGGCGGCGTGCCGATCAGCGTGGTCAGTCCACCCAGCAGCGAGCCAAACGCCAGCGGCATCAATAACAGCGACGGCGAGGTGTTGTGCTCGCGCGCCAAACGCAGGGCCACCGGCAATAGCAGCGCCAGCGCGCCGACGTTGTTCATCACGCCGGACAGCACCACCACCGTGCCCACCAGCAGCATCAGCTGCAATATCAGCCGATCGCCGGCTTTCAATACCTGCTCGGCAATCAGATCTACCACGCCGGCACGCTCAAAGCCGCGACTTAGCACCAGCACCGCGGCCACGGTTATCACCGCCGGGTGACCAAATCCCGCAAACGCCGCGTCGGCCGGCACCAGCCCCAGCATCACCGAGAGCAAGAGCGCGCAAAGGGCGACCAGGTCATAGCGAAAACGCCCCCACATGAACGCCACCAGCGTGGCGCCCAAAATCAAAAATACCAGCGTGCTGGGGGCAAACCCGAACGGAATACTCTCAATCACCCTCAACTCCTTGGGTTAATGGCATCTGGCGGCAACAAAAAACGGGTACTTGCCGTTAACAAGTACCCGTTTTACCTACGCCAGCCAGCTTATGGCAAACCACACGCTATCAGGCGCTTTTGTCCTGCGCATCGTCAGCGGCCTTGGCACCATCGTTGTCTGAGGCCTGTTTGCTGTCGCTCTGCTGACCTTCTGGCTTCTGGTCTGCTTTATCCTCGCTGGCTTTCTCCTGGCCGTTTTTGCCCTTGTCCTGAGCGTCGGACTTAGCGGCTTTTGCGTCGTCTTTCGAGGTGTCAGCATTGCTGCTGGATTCAAACTGGACGCTCTTGGCCTGGCTGTCCTGCGCTTTCTTGTCGGACTCTTGTTTGTCTGACGCTTTCTTATCCGACTCTTTCTTGTCCGATCCTTGCTTGTCTGACGCTTGTTTGTCTGATGCACCTTGCTTGTCAGACGTGTTCTTCTCACCAGATGCGGTTTTCTGCTCTGACGCGCCGTTCTGTTCAGCGTTGGCATCGGCCTTGTCGGTCAGGCGGCTTTCCAGCGAACCCAGCTCGCTGCGCCACTGGTCAAGCTGCGTCTGAAGATTTTCAAGCTGGCTCTCACGCTGGCTGATACCGCTGTTGACCTTGCCCAGCTCGTCGCGCCCGGTGCCCAGCATTGAAGTGAGATCGCCAAGTTTGGTGCCCGCCTGCTCAAGCTCCTGCGCCTGGGTTTCGCGCTGCTTGCCCAGTGCATCGACCTTGGCCTGCAGCGCATCGCGCTCGGCCTGTACGTCATCGCGCGCCTGAGTCAGCTCATCGCGCTTTTGCTCCACGCTGCTTACGTCTTTTTGGGCTGATTGCAGACGCATCTCGGCGCTGTCGATGTCTTTTTCCAGCGTGCTCAGCTTGTCTTCGGCCTGCTGACGCTCTTCGACTGCCTGCTGACGCTCGGTTTCGGCTTTCTGGCGATCTTCCTCGGCTTTCTGGCGCGCTTTCTCGGCGTCCTGACGTGCGTCCTCAGCTTCCTGACGCGCTGCTACGGCTTCTTTTTGCGCGGTCTCGATCTTTTCTTCGTTCTCACGCAGGGTGGCCAGCTTCTGTTCGGTCTCGTCTACTTTCTGGTTAAGCGCGTCGAGCTTTTGCTGCTGTGTTTCGCGTTCACCTTGCCGCTGTTGAAGCGTTTCTTCGGCCTTTTTAATCTCGTTTTGCGTCTCTTCAAGCGTGCCCTGCGCCTTGTTTTGCTGCTCTTTCAGCGAGGCGATACGATTTTGCAGCTCGGCGATGTTTTTCTCTGCATCCTGCTGCTCGGACAGCTCGGCGTTTAACTTCTGACTTTGCTGCTGAGAATCAGCCAGCTGGCCTTCGAGATTTTCCACGCGCTCTGCGCGCGAGCCGGCGCTGGACTGGGCAATAATCGCCCATACCACGGCGATGGCAGCAATACCGGCAATCGCCTTGACGCGGTTATCCTTCACCAGGGTGCCCATCGGCGGCTTGGCGTCCGTGTCGCCCGTAGTGCGATCCCGTGCGTTTTGATCACTGGACGAATGGTTACCGGATTCCGGCGTGTTTTCGCTGTCTTGACCGTTTTCCGGCTCGTGGTTATCGCCCGGTTTCTGGTCTTCTGGACGGTTATCGTCTGCCATGGATGAATCCCTCTCGCGTTGAGTACCGAAATATAACTACACCCTAACAGCATACACGGCGATTCGCGTCTGACCACCCGAGCGTTTCTTACAGGCTTTTTTTACCCTGTGTACGACGGATCACGCACATGCTGTTTACTGCACGCAGCGTAGCGGCGCAGCGTGGCGGCCTTCAATAAAGCCGCTGGCGCGGCCACCGGGCGCATCAAACCAGGCCAGCGTGTTGCGCAGCGCCACGACATCGCCAATGATCAGCAGCGTCGGCGACTTGATCTCACCGCTGATAAAGCCTTCGGGCAGTGCATCAAGGCGGCCGGCATGCACCGCCTGATCGCGCGTTGTGCCTTGAGACACCAGCGCCAGCGGCGTCTCCGGCGCCAGGCCGTGCTCAATCAGCGCCGCGCAAATGAGCTCAAGGCTGCCAAGTCCCATGTAAAACACCAACGTTTGCCCCGGGCGGGCCAGTGATGCCCAGTCCAGCTCGCAGCGCCCATTTTTCAGATGACCGGTGACCAGCCGCACCGACTGGGCATAGTCGCGGTGAGTCAGCGGAATGCCGGCATAGCTTGAGCACCCCGAGGCGGCGGTAATCCCGGGGATCACCTCGACCGGAATCTGCTGGGCCACCAGCGTTTCCAGCTCTTCACCGCCGCGGCCGAAAATGAACGGGTCACCGCCCTTCAGGCGTACCACGGCGTGACCGGCCAGCGCCCAGTCAGCCAGCGCCTGATTGATCCCTGACTGGGGCACGCTATGGTTCGAACACGCCTTGCCCACATAAAGCTGCCGCGCACGAGCGGGAATGATGTCCAGCACCTCCTGGCTCACCAGGCGGTCATACAGCACGATATCGGCATTCAGCAGGCGCTTGTACGCCTTCAGCGTCAACAGCTCAGGGTCGCCGGGGCCGGCGCCGACCAGACTGACGCTGCCCGCCGGTTGCAGGGAAATACGATCTAACAAAGCCACGCGGCACCTCGGTAAAAATACAGCTAACGGTTAACGCACATCACACGCGCTTTGGCGCAACATAGCGGACTTTTTACAGCATAAAAAGTAATAAATAATAAATATATAATTCCAAAAAAGAATAAAAGGATATTTAACCCCATTCCTTTGAACGTCCGCATTCTCCCCTTTCAGCTTGCCAGCACACGCGTTTAGCACGGCAACAGCGGCAAATAGCGTCAGGGTACCCTTATATGGGCAGTGGCAGATGTCGCCTTGCGATGGCATGATGAAGGGGAAACGAGGTTCGGTTTTGGCGTCACCGGCGACGCGCTAACGTGTCATCCACGAGCGTTTCGTCTACGCCAAAGCCACTTCATTATCCATACCGCCAGACAACGAGGTAGCCCACGCAATGTTCGAGCGTATTGAACGAGTTCCCGGAGATGCCATTCTCGGGCTGATCGAAGCTTTCAAAAAAGACACCAACCCGCAAAAAGTCGACCTGGGTGTGGGTGTATACCGCGATGATAATGGCAACACGCCGGTGATGCGGGCGGTAAAAGAAGCCGAAACGCGCCTGCTCAAGAGCGAAACCACCAAGACCTACATCGGCTCTCACGGCGCGCCGGCCTACGGTGACGCAGTACTGCCGCTGGTGCTGGGTGCCGACTCCCCGGTGCTGGAAGCCGATCGCGCCAGCGCCACCCAGTCGCCCGGCGGCACCGGGGCGCTGCGCTTAGCCGCTGACTTCATCGCCAAACAGCTGCCCGGCAAGGGCATCTGGGTCAGCGATCCGACCTGGCCGAACCACCACGGTATTTTCACCGCGGCGGGCATCGAGCTGCACAAGTACCCCTACGTTGATGCCGACAACCGTCTGGATTTTGACGGCATGCTGGCCGCCATCAAGAAAATCCCCGACGGCGACGTGGTCGTGCTACACGCCTGCTGCCACAATCCCACCGGCTTTGATCTGTCGGCCGAGCAGTGGCAAACCGTGCTCGACGTGGTTCGCGAGCGCAACCTGCTGCCGCTGATCGACTTCGCTTACCAGGGCTTTGGCCAGGGCCTCGACGAAGACGCCTATGGCGTGCGCCTGTTTGCCGAGCAGCTCGACGAAGTCATCATCACCAGCTCCTGCTCGAAGAACTTCGGCATCTACTGCGAGCGTACCGGCTGCTTGATTGCCGTGGCCAAGGACGCCGAGCAGAAAGACAACATCCGCTCGCAGTTTGCCATCGTCGCCCGGGAGAACTACTCCAACCCGCCGGCGCACGGCAGCGCAATTGTCAGCGAGATCCTGCACGACGCCGAGCTTTCTGCCATGTGGCGCGACGAGCTAACCGAAATGCGCGACCGCGTGAACACGCTGCGCCGCGACTTCGTCGAAGCGCTCAAGCCCTACGGGCTGGATAAAAAGTACGCCTGCGTCGGCGAGCAGCGCGGCATGTTCTCCTACACCGGCCTCACGCCGGATCAGGTTGAGCGCCTGCGCGACGAGTTCGGCATCTATATGGTGCGCTCGGGCCGTGCCAACGTCGCCGGTTTCTCCCAGCAGAACCTGCCCTACCTGGCGCGTGCCATCGCCGTGGTCAACGACGTCGTGATTGACGACTAACGCGCCATAGCGCTTAGACGGTCTTATAAACGCCCGCCTTCCCGAAGCCTTTTTGAAGCCTTCCTAAACCTCTCTCGTCCGCTGCGGGCGGGAGAGCAACCGCTTCAGCATGCGCCACGCCGCCAGGCCGGCCAGCACGTTGCCGATGGCCGCGCCCAGCGCCAGCCCCGTCCAGCCGCCCAGCTGCATACCCAGCCACAGGCAGGGCAAATAGCAGATAAACAGCCGCACGCCCGATAGCACCATCGACCACAGCGGAAACCCCAGCGCGTTCCCCGCCGATACCACCAGCATGCACACCCCCAATGCGGCGTAACTGGGCAGCAAAAAGCGAATCAACAGCGCAAGCTCCTCCTGCACCGCCGGTTGGCCAGCCAGCGCCAGCGCAATCCAGTGCGCGGCCAGCGCCATGATGATCCCCAGCGCCAGCTGCCAGAGCACCGCCACCTTTAATACCAGGCGCATCAGGCGCTTGATTTGCGCCCAGTCTCCTGCGCCGTAGCAGCGTCCCAGCCACGGCGGCAGCGACATGGTCAGCGCCAGAATGGCCATCAGCGACAGCGTCTCAAGCCGGCTGGCCAGCCCCCAGGCGGCCACGTGCGTCTCACCGATGGCGGCCACCACCGCAATGGCCAGCATGGCCGACAGCGGCGGCATCAACTGGCTGACCATGGCCGGGCCGGCGATCCCCATGAACGGCCGTAGCGAACGCCGGGTTTCCGCGCCCAAACCACGACGCGTGAGCCAGTGTTGGCGCCACAGCCAGGTGCCGGTAAAGCCAAGCCCCGTGCCAAAGGCGATTACGCTGGCCCAGGCGGCACCCGGCAGTCCTAGCCCGTCCCAGGGGCCAAAGCCAAAAATCAGCAGCGGATCCAGCGCGAGGTTAATCAGGCTGGTCAGCAGCATCATGTTGCCGGGCAATTTCGTATTGCCGTGGGCGCGAAAAACGCTGTAGGCAAAATATGCCAGCGCGCCAAGCCAGCCCGCCAGCAGCTGAATAGGCCAGTAGCGGCGGATGTAGTCAAGCGCAACCTGATCAGCGCCCAGCAGGGTAAATACCGGCCGCTGCCCCAGCCACAGCCCCACGGCCAGCACGCCAATCAGCGTGCTGCCTACCATCAGCACCAGGGTACTCAAACGCCTGGCACGCTGGGGTTCGCCGCCGCCCAGCGCCCGGGAGATCAGCGCAGCAATGGCAATGCCGATGCCCACCTGAATACCGATGATCAGAAACGACAGCGGAAAGGTAAACGCCTGCGCCGCCAGCGGCGCCGTACCCAGTCGGGCAATAAAAGCGCTGTCGACCAGTTGAAAGCCCAGCAGCGCCAGAACACCGATGGCCATCGGCCAGGTTTGTTGCCATAGCTGCTTACCCAAAGGGCCTGCGGATGTCGCCTGCTGCGCGTTTGCCACGGGTCAATAACTCCTCGTGTTTACCAGAATGTGGGGGAAAAGAAGGGGCCTCAAACGTAAAACGCCACCGCCTCGGACAAGACGGTGGCGCTTTTGTTGCCGGCCCGCTGTTACTGGCGAATGCCTTCAAACGTGACGTAAAGCTCAAGCTCGCGCATGGATTCGGGGAATTTCTGCATATCAATGCCGAACTCGGAAAGTACCAGCGTGGTGCTGCCTTCAAAGCCGGCACGGTAGCCGCCCCAGGGGTCGTCGCCTTCGCCCAGCAGCGTTACCGGCATTTCGATGGTCTGAGTTTGGCCATGCAGCGTCAGCTCACCGGTCACGACACCTTCGTTATCATCGGTGGATTCAAAGCCGGTGGACTCAAACGTTGCCGTGGGGTATTCATCGGCATCGAGGAAATCCTCGCTGAGGATATGCCGGTCGCGTTCGGCGTGGTTGCTGTTCAGGCTCGCGACCTGCACGTCAAAGTCTACCGACGCATTTTCAAGGTTTTCGGGGTCGTAATTAAACTCACCGCTGAAATCCTCGAAGCTACCGAGAATATACGAAAAACCCAGATGGCTGATCTTGAACTGCACAAAGGCGTGGTTGCCTTCGATATCAACCGTATAGCTGTCTGCCTGTGCCTGGCTGAACGGCAGCATTACTGCAGTGATGGCCGCCGCCGCAGCGGTCTTCTTGAGCGTATTTGCTGTCAACATCCTGTTTCTCCTTGCAGGGGTTTCGCCGTCATGAATTACGCCGGGCATACCGGGCGCTAAGCATACGTAAAAGCGTCAGGCGCTTATCCAACCAATGGTGCTTGAACGACACCAGCGCATGCCCCGCCGCCAGCACCAGTAACGTAAGAGAGCTATACCAGTGAACAGTTCCCGCCATCTCGGCCTGATTGGCAAAGCCGTAGACGGTTGCCGGAAGCTCGAACCAGCCAAATACGCTGATACCGCCGCCTTTGGCGGTGGAAATCAAGTAGCCGCTCACCAGCGCCACCAGCAGTAGCGCGTACAGGGCCAAATGCCCCAGGTGCGCTGCCAGGGCCTCAAAACGGCCGCCTTCGGCGTGGGGCGTGGGCTGAAAAAGTCGCCAAACCAGCCGGCCAACGGTCGCCAGCAGCAGTAAAACACCCACCGAGCGGTGAATCCACGGCCCTTCGTTATACCAGCCGCTGTAATAATCCAGCCCGGTCATCCACCAGCCGAGCGCAAACAGGCCGATAATCGCCAGTGCGCTTAGCCAGTGCAGCGCGATGCTGACCCATCCCCAACCGCTACGCGTGTTTCGCCACATAAACGCCCCCTTGCGCGTTAACGTTCAGCCGCGCCGTGCCAGGGCGTCAAGCCCTCGCGCCAGATCGCGCTGAATGTCGTCAAAGCTTTCAAGCCCTACCGAAACGCGCAGTAGCCCCGGCGTAATACCCGCCGCCTGCTTTTGCTCATCCGACAGCCGCCCGTGGGTGGTGCTCGCCGGGTGCGTAATGGTGGACTTCACATCGCCCAGATTGCCGGTAATCGAGATAAGCCGCGTGGCGTCAATCACCTGCCACGCCTCCGCCTGGCCTCCGTGCACTTCAAAACCCAGTACTGCGCCAAAGCCCGTCTGCTGGCGGGCGGCCAGCGCGTGCTGCGGATGGCTTTCAAGGCCGCTGTAATATATCTGCGCGACGCCCGGATGCTGTTCCAGCCACTCGGCCAGCCGCTGGGCGTTTTCGCAGTGGGCGCGCATGCGCAGCGAGAGTGTTTCCAGCCCCTTGGTGAAAATCCAGGCATTGAACGGGCTCAGGCAGGGGCCTGCCGTGCGCACCGCACCAAACACGCCCTCAAGCAGATCGTGGCCGCCGACAACCGCGCCGCCAATCGCACGCCCCTGGCCGTCAAGGTACTTGGTGGCCGAGTGGATGATCAGGTCAGCACCCAGCGCCAGCGGACGCTGCAGCGCCGGCGTTAAAAAGCAGTTATCGATGGCCAGCAACGCGTCGTGGCGGTGGGCAATCTCGGCCAGTGCTGCAATATCAGCGACTTCCGACAGCGGGTTGGACGGCGTTTCGGCAAACAGAAGCTTCGTGGCCGGCGTCATCGCCGCTTCCCAGGCGTTCAAATCCGACAGCTCGACATAGCGAGTGATGATGCCGAACTTGCCCAGATACTTATCCAGCAGGCTGACCGTGGAGCCGAACAGCGAACGCGAGGCAACGATTTCATCGCCGGCGGACAAAAGCGCCAGCGCGGTACACAAGATGGCCGACATGCCCGAGCTGGTTGCGACACAGCGCTCGCCGCCTTCCATCGCCGCCAGGCGCTTTTCGAAGGTGTGCACCGTGGGATTGGTAAAGCGCGAGTAGATATTGCCCGGCTCTTCGCCCTTGAACTTGCGTGCCGCCTCGGCCGCGCTTTCATAGACGAAGCTTGAGGTCGGAAAAATCGGCTCGGCGTGCTCCTGCTCGGCGGTGCGGTCGTGGCCTGCGCGAATGGCCAGCGTCTCCAGCGACCACGGCGCGTCTTGCGAATCATCGTGCATATCGGGTTCCCGGTGGTGTTGGGTTAATCGTCCAGATCGTCATCGTGGTTATGCATCCCCACCAACGCGTGATCGCCGGCGCTTTCGTCTTTGGCGGCGTCGTTGCGGCTGGCCTCAAGCTCGGCCAGATAGGCCGCGTCGATATCGCCGGTCACGTAGTTGCCGTCAAACACCGAGCAGTCGAAGCCCTCAAACGCCGGGTTGACTTCATAGCAGGCGGCTTTCAAATCGTCCAGATCCTGATAAAAGATCCGGTCAGCGCCGATCAGCTCGCCCACTTCGGCTTCGGTACGCCCGTGGGCAATCAGCTCGTCGGCGGCGGGCATGTCGATGCCGTAGACGTTGGGATAGCGCACCGGCGGCGCGGCCGAGGCAAAATACACCTTGCGCGCGCCGGCATCGCGGGCCATCTGGATAATCTGCTGGCAGGTCGTACCGCGCACGATGGAGTCATCCACCAGCAGCACGTTTTTATCCTTGAACTCGATGTCGATGGCGTTGAGCTTCTGGCGTACCGACTTCTTGCGCTGGGTTTGCCCGGGCATGATGAAGGTACGGCCGATATAGCGGTTTTTCATGAAGCCTTCGCGATACGTCACGTTCAAGTGCTGGGCCATTTCCAGCGCCGAGGTACGCGAGGTATCGGGAATCGGGATGACCACGTCGATGTCGTGATCGGGCCATTCGTTCAGTACCCGGTCGCCGAGCTTGCGCCCCATGTGCATGCGCGTGCCGTAGACGTAGGCGCCGTCCAGAATCGAGTCGGGGCGTGCCAGATACACGTGCTCAAAAATACACGAACGCAGCTGCGGGCGGTCGGCGCACACCTGGGTATGCACGCGGCCCTGCATATCGACGAAAATCGCCTCGCCCGGGGAAAGGTCGCGCTCAAGCTCGAAGCCGCCGACGTCCAGCGCCACGGATTCCGAGGCCACCATGACTTCCTGCTGGCCGTCGACCGTGCGCGTACCGAAGACCACCGGACGAATGCCGTTGGGATCGCGAAACGCCACCATGCCCACGCCGTTGATCACCGACACCGCAGCGTAGCCGCCCTTGCAGCGGCGATGCACGCGGCGCACGGCGTCAAACACGTCTTCCGGCTCAAGGTGCTGCCCCTGCTTACCCAGCTCGTGGGCGAACACGTTAAGCAGCACTTCCGAATCCGAGCTGGTGTTGATGTGGCGCAGGTCGCTGGAGAAAAGCTCCTGCTTGATCTGGTCCGAGTTGGTCAGGTTGCCGTTGTGCGCCAGCGCAATGCCGTAGGGCGAGTTGACGTAAAACGGCTGCGATTCCGCTTCGCTGGACGAGCCCGCCGTCGGGTAGCGTACGTGGCCAATGCCCAGATTGCCTTTCAGCCGCGCCATGTGGCGGGTATGAAACACGTCGCGCACAAGGCCGTTGCTCTTGCGCAGAAAAAAGCGTCCTTCGTTCCAGGTCATCATACCGGCCGCGTCCTGGCCGCGATGCTGAAGAACGGTCAAGGCATCGTAAATGGCCTGATTAACCGCCTGCGTGGCCATAAGGCCGACGATACCGCACATGCTGTTACCTCGCTATTTCGCGACTTACCGAGGACGTAAGCCAGTGATTCATGAACGCGCCCTGCCGCCGGCAAAAACTGCCAGCACCAGGCCGTGCTACTGCGCCGTTCAGGAAGCGTCACGCAGGTTGAAATCCGGCAGCCGAATCTCTTTGAGCGATTCCGGCGCCGGCGGGAAATCGTGCTCCCACTGGTCGAGCTGGCTAAGAGCCCAGCCGCGCAGCTGTTCGAAGGTGGGGCGTAGCGTGGCATCCTGCCAGGCATCAAGTTCTTCAAGCGGCGTCAGCGTCAACAGTATGGTGGCCACCAGCAGAATGGCGGCGCCCCGCGCCAGCCCGAAAATGGCGCCGGCCAGACGGTTCAAAAAGCCCATGCCGACCCACACTATTGCTGCGTGAAGCGCACGAATGATGATGCCGCAAATCAGGATCACGGCAAAAATCACCAGCGCAAACGCCAGCACCAGCCGCGCGTCAAAGCTTGAAATCCAGTCTTCGAGCAGCTCGGCAACGGGCTCGGCCAGCACCCGCGCCACCATCAAGGCCACGACCCAGGCGGCGAGCCCCAGCGCTTCACGCACCAGCCCGCGGACAAAGCCCGCCAGCATGGAAAGCGCCAGCACGGCCAGAAACAGCGTATCAATCCAGGTTAGCGCCACGGTTTTGTCCTTGATATGTCATACGCTTCAGTCCTTGACACGAATCAACAGCCCCTGCTGATTGGCGCGCTCCTTGACCAGCGCGCGGGCGCGCTCACCGTCTTCGGAGCTGGCGAAAGGCCCGACCAGCACGGTGGTTAAATCATTGTTCCGAGCGCGGGTATACACGCGAAAACCTTTCTCTTCGAGCTCTTTTGTCAGTCGTTTGGCGTTATCTGCCTGGCCGAAACTGCCGACCTGAACGGCCCATTCGCCGCTGGGCGTCGCCTTCGGCGCACCGTCGCCCTGCATCAGCTCGGCGATAGGGTCAGTTTTTTTCTCGAGCGCTGTTTGCGGCTGGCTGTCTGGTGACGCGTCTTCTGGTAACGCAGCCGTTTGTGACTCTGATTCTGACGCCGGCTCATCGCCATCCGCGGGGCTTGTCGCGCTTTCCAGCGGAGCGGTATCGATAATGGAGGTATCTCGACCGATGGAATCGGGTTGTTCCGGCGCGGGCACCTCGTGGCGCGGCACGTCGACGGGCTGCTCAATGGTAAACGAGGGTTGGGGCTGCTCTTCGCGCGGTGCCGGGTCACTCATCAGCCACGGCACCAGGATGGCGGCAAGCGCCAGCAAGATGACAATACCGCTAATGCGCTCTGTTTTGCCGTATTTCATGTGTCTGTCCTCTGCCAGGTCAGCCGCTGCTACCAAAGTGTGGTGCTGCAAGCAGCGCACCCACGGTGAAAAACGAACCGGCCACTAATACGATATCGTCGTCGGCCAGGCGTTCCCTCAGCCATTCGGCGCCCCCCTCGGGTGACCCCGCGCAGTGATGAACGCGCCCGCCCTGCGCCGCTACGTCGTTTACCAGCGCGTCCGCGTCACGCCCCCGCGGGCCGTCAAGGCTCACGCACACCCAGTCGCTGATGACCGGCTTGAGCGCGGCAATCACGCCGGCGGCGTCTTTATCATCGAGCATGCCCAGCAAACACCAGCGTCGGCCGCCTTCCGGCAGCGCCTTGAAGCGCTCGGCCACGTAGGCCGCAGCGTGGGGGTTGTGCCCTACGTCCAGGCACCACTGGCCGCGCCACTGCATGCGTCCGGGCAGGCTCACCTGTTCAAGCGCGGCGGCAACGGCTGGCGGCGTTAGCTCAACGCCGGCAAGCGCCAGCGCCTGCAACGCGGTGGCGGCGTTATCCAGCGGCAAACCGGGGTCGGGCAAGGCCGTCAGCGAAGGCGCCGAGCTGCCCTGAAACGACCACGCGCCGTGTTCCAGCGGCGTGCGGGAAAACGCCTCGCCCAGCGCATACACCGGCGCCGGTAACGCCGCGGCGGTCTCGGCAACGCTTGACGGCAGCGTCTGGCTGCCCAGCACGGCCGGGCGGCCGGCACGGAAGATACCGGCTTTTTCGCGCCCGATCTGAGCAATGTCGTTACCCAGAAAGCCGGCGTGGTCCTGGGCAATGGTGGTCACAATCGCCACGTCGGCGTCGATAATGTTGACTGCGTCCAGGCGACCGCCCAGCCCCACTTCCAGCACGACCACGTCAAGCGCGGACTGCGCCAGGCACCAGAGGGCACAAAGCGTACCCGCTTCAAAGTAGGTCAGGCTGATCTCGGGCACGGCGCGGCGGGCCTTTTCGACCTGCACGAAGCCTTGCACCAGCAGCGCATCGCTTGCCGGTTCACCGTCAAGCGTGACCCGCTCGTTATAGTGGATCAGGTGCGGTGAGGTATAAGAGCCCGCGCGCTTGCCGTGGGCATGGGCAAGGCTCGCCAAGAGCGCAACGGTCGAACCTTTGCCGTTGGTGCCGGCCACGGTAATGACCTGCGGCGAGCGCTCTCCTTGCAGGCGGCCACCGCGTATCAGCCCCATGCGCTCGGCCACCTCGCTCACGCGCGCAAGCCCCATATCGATGCCCACCGGATGCAGCTGCTCCCAGTGGGCAAGCCAGGCGGGCAGAGTCTTGGGCAGGTCGTTAGAAAACGTGTCAGGCATCGCGGGACTTGTCGTCGCGCTCAGCCCGGTCCGACACTTCCTCGGCGGCGGTCTGATCCTCGGCCAACGCCTCATCGGCAGCGGCATCGTCTTGCGCCGTTGCTGCGTGCTGAGCCTCAGGCGCCTGCGCATCCGGCGCATCCGAACCTTCGGGTGCTGCGGCGTCAGCCGGCTGTTCCGGCTCTTCGATGCCAACCGTGGCCACTTCAGGCGCCGGATCAGCGACTGCATCAACCGGAGTCTGATGGGTCAGCTTGCGCAGCATGCCGCCCAGACGGGCACGCATGTCATCGCGGTGAACAATCATGTCGATCGCGCCGTGCTCCAGCAAAAACTCGCTGCGCTGGAAGCCTTCGGGCAGGGTCTCGCGCACGGTTTGCTCGATAACCCGCGGGCCGGCAAAGCCGATCAGCGCGTTGGGCTCGGCCACGTTCAAGTCGCCCAGCATGGCAAGCGAGGCCGATACGCCACCAAAGACCGGATCGGTGAGCACCGACACGTACGGCACGCCGGCTTCTTTCAACCGCTCCAGCGCGGCCGAGGTCTTGGCCATCTGCATCAGCGAGAACAGCGCCTCCTGCATCCGCGCCCCGCCGGACGCGGAAAAGCAGATCAGCGGCAGCCCTTCTTCCCGGGCCAGCGTTGCCGCCCGCACGAATTTCTCGCCGACAACCGCACCCATCGAGCCGCCCATGAAGGTGAATTCGAACGCCACGGTGATAACCGGCAGGCCGTCGAGCTGGCCACGCATGGCAAGCAGCGCGTCTTTTTCACCGGTGGCTTTCTGCGCGGCCGCCAGGCGATCCTTGTACTTCTTGGAGTCACGGAACTTCAGCCGGTCAACGGGCTCCACCTCGGCCGCGATCTCTTCGCGCCCGTCTTTATCCAGAAACCATTCCAGACGCTTGCGCGCGGTCAGGCGCAGGTGGTGGTCACACTTGGGGCAGATGCTGTGGAGCTTTTCCAGCTCGGGCAAATACAGCACGGCCTCGCACTTGGGACATTTACGCCAAAGACCGTCGGGCACGCTGGCACGGCGATCCTTACGCTGGATTCGTCCCATCGTGGAGGGCACAATTTTATCTAGCCAGCTCATATCACAAAGCTTCCGTTATCAAAGGCTTCCGTTATACGTTAACGCCCGGCGGTACCAGGCCCGGGTTAATACGTGAAAGAGTCTCTTCAGTGTTCGGCGCCGGCATCCATGGCGCGGCGCATATCGCCCAGCACGCGCTTCAGCTCGCCGGGAATCGCCTCGGGCGTTGCCGTGTTGTCGGCAATGCGGTTGACCAGAGCGCTGCCGACGATGACGCCGTCCGCCACTTTGGCCACTTCAGCGGCGGTGGCGCCGTCACGTATACCAAAGCCGACGCACAGCGGCAGGTCGGTCAGCTCGCGCAGCGGTGACAGGTGTTCGGCGACATCGTCGGCGTTCAGCGTTGCCGACCCGGTCACACCCTTGAGCGAGACGTAGTACAGATACCCTTCACCGTGGGCGCAAATGGTAGCAGCGCGCGCTGCTGACGTCGTCGGCGCGACCAGGAAAATCGCCGCGATGCCGTTGGTTTTCAGCAGCGGCGCCAGCTCGTCGGCTTCTTCCGGCGGCATATCCACCATCAGCACGCCATCAACGCCGGCACTGGCCGCCTGTTGGGCAAAGGCGTCGTAGCCGATACGTTCAACAGGATTAAGATAGCCCATCAGCACGACCGGCGTCTGACTATCGGTCTGACGAAACTCTGCCACCATGTCAAACAGGTCGACCAGCCGCGTGCCCTCTTTGAGCGCCCGCTCGCAGGCTTTTTGAATGACCGGACCGTCGGCCATGGGGTCGGAAAACGGCACGCCCAGCTCGAGCACGTCGGCGCCGGCTTCCACCAGCGCGTGCATAAAGCCCACGGTGTAGCGCGGTGCCGGGTCACCCGCGGTAATAAAAGGGATCAGCGCGCGGCGTCCCTGCTGCTTGAGTTCGCTGAATCGTTGATCAATACGGTTCATGGTGTTCTCTTAAAAAACGGGCTCGTTAACTATCTCTGAAAAACTATCTCTGAAAAACTATCTCTGGAAAACCGGCCGTTAAAATTCAATACCGTCGAGTTTGGCAACCGTCATGATGTCTTTATCGCCGCGCCCGGAAAGGTTGACCACGATGTGCTGGTCGGGCCGCATGGTCGGCGCCAGCACCTTGGCATGCGCCAGCGCGTGGGCCGACTCCAGCGCCGGCATGATGCCTTCCATCTGAGTCAGTTCGCGAAAGGCTTCAAGCACGGCATCGTCGTTGGCCGTCACGTAGTTGACCCGCCCCACGTCTTTCCACAACGCGTGCTCGGGGCCCACGCCCGGGTAATCGAGCCCGGCGGAAATGGAGTGGGTATCAGACACCTGACCGGCCTCGTCGGACATCAGGTAAGTGCGATTACCGTGCAACACGCCGCGGGGCGCGTTGGAGGAAAGCGGCGCGGCGTGGCGGCCGGTTTCCAGGCCGTCGCCGCCGGCTTCCACGCCGTACATGGCCACCTCGGCGTCTTCGACAAACGGGTAAAACAGCCCCAGCGCGTTGGAACCGCCGCCCACGCAGGCAATCAGCGCATCGGGCAACCGGCCGATCTGCTCAAGGGACTGGACGCGGGCTTCGCGCCCCACCACCGAGTTGAAATCGCGCACCAGCAGCGGGTACGGATGCGGGCCGGCGACGGTGCCGATAATGTAGAAGGTGTTATCAACGTTGGTGACCCAGTCGCGCAGCGCCTCGTTCATGGCGTCTTTCAGCGTTTTGGTGCCCGATTCTACCGGGATCACCCGCGCGCCCAGCAAGCGCATGCGGTAGACGTTGAGCTTCTGGCGCTCGACGTCGACGGCGCCCATGTAAATGTCGCACTCAAGCCCCAGCCGCGCGGCCACGGTCGCGGTGGCAACGCCATGCTGGCCGGCGCCGGTTTCCGCAATCACCCGCGGTTTGCCGGTTTTTTTCGCCAGCAGCGCCTGACCCACGGTGTTATTCACCTTGTGAGCGCCGGTGTGATTGAGGTCTTCGCGTTTGAGCCAGATCTGTGCGCCGCCCAGCGATTCGGACCAGCGCTCGGCGTGGTACAGCGGTGACGGGCGCCCGACGTAATGCGCGAGGTCGCGATCAAACTCCGCCTGGAAGGCCGGGTCATTGCGCAGGCTGGTATAAATATGTTCCAGGTCTTCCAGGGCAAAGCTTAACGTTTCCGACACAAAGCGGCCGCCATAGGGGCCAAAATGGCCACGGGCATCCGGCATCCGGGTCAACTCACTGAACGTGGTAGTTTTGGACTGAGTAGTGCTGGACTGAGTAGCAGAGACGGTCACGGAAACACCTCACAAAAACGCCAAAAATTAAGCAGTAAACAAGTCATAACAGCTAACGGGAGAGTCAGCAGACGCTGCCCATCAGGCAGCTTTTATCGTGGTTGGTTCGCCGCGGCGACCTGATGCACAAACGCGGCCATTTTTGCCGTGTCCTTACCGCCGGGAAACGCCTCGATACCGCCGGAAACATCCACCGCGTAGGGCGCTACCTGATGGATGGCATGGCCAATATTATCCGGCGTCAGGCCACCGGCGAGGATAACAGGTTTTGCCAGGGCTGCGGGGATTCTTGACCAGTCAAAGGTCTCGCCGGTACCGCCCGGCACGCCCGGACGATAGGCGTCCAGCAGCAGCGCCGAGGCGGCCCGATAGCGCTCGGCCTCGCGGTGCAGGTCAACGTCGTCACGCATACGCAGCGCCTTGATCCAGGCCATGTTGTAGCGCGCGCAGTCCGCCGGCGGCTCGCTGCCGTGAAACTGCAGCAGATCCAGATACGGGGCACACTGCTCGATCAACGCCGGGTCGGCGTCAACAAACAGCCCCACCCGGGTGACAAACGCCGGCACCTCGGCGGCAAGCATCGCCAGCGTATCCACGCTGATCGCGCGCTTGCTTTGCGGCCACATGACAAAGCCCAGCGCGTCGACGCCAAGCGCCACGGCATGGGCTATATCGGCTTGCCGAGTCAGGCCGCAAAACTTGATCCGCGTACGGGGGCAAGGCGTGCTCATGGCGTGCGCTCCTTCTCCGGATGAGTTAACTGCCGGGGGCGGCCACGCCGCAGGCGCACCATGCGCGAATCGGGGATTGCCCGCTCACCGCTCCACTCGCCGGTAAAGGCCAGCAAATTGGGCCCCAGCGGTTCCTGGGGCAGCGCAAAGGCCTCATCGTAGCGCGAATCGACAAAGTGCAGCCCGCAGGCCGGCGCGGTGGCGTCGCCTTTTCTGCGGTTCTTGAGCGCTAACAGCCGCTCGATCCAGGCTTCATCCTGGGTGCCACGGCCCACGCTGACCAGCGCACCGACGATATTGCGGATCATGTGGTGCAAAAAGGCGTTGCCCTGAATATCCACCACCACCAGCGGCCCGTGGCGCTTGACTTCGAGAAAATGCATGTGGCGCCACGGCGTATTCGAGCGGCAGCCGGCCGCGCGAAAACTGGAAAAGTCGTGCTCGCCCACCAGCGCCTGTGCTGCCCGATTCATGGCATCGACGTCCAGCGGATCACGGCACCAGGTGACGTTGGCGCGCTCAAGCACCGGGCGGTTGAGCTGGTTGATCAACAGGTAGCGGTAGCGTCGCGCCAGCGCGCTCAGGCGCGAATGAAAATCATCGGGCACCGGGGCCACCCAGCGCACGGAGATATCCTTGGGCAAATGCGTATTGGCGCCAAAAATCCAGCTTTTCTCGCTGCGCGGCACGGGCGAGTCAAAGTGAATGATCTGGCGGGTGGCGTGGACGCCGGAATCGGTGCGCCCGCTGGCGTGAACACGCACCGCGGTGGCGGCAACCCGCGACAGGGCTTTTTCCAGCGACCATTGCACCGAGGCGGAATGGCTCAGGCGTTGAAAACCGCGGTAGTGGGTACCGTCGTATTCGATACCCATGGCCAGCCGCCCGGTCAGCGGTGTTGTTTCATCAAAGAGGTCGAACAGCGTCGTCATTAACTTACGTCAATTCAGGAGGTGGAGCGCGTATTATCCTGACTCGACGGCCCGAATGCCACCTCTTCAGTGCCCCGCTGCTCATCACGCCGGGATGACGCCAGCCCCGCTGCCTGGCTTCTGCCCAGCATGGCATCGTCACTGTCATCCGCTTCGTCATGCCATGCCTCCGGCGCAGACGATAACGGCCGGCGTCGACACTGCCATACCAGCAGCACCAGCAGTAACAACGCCGCGCCCGCCAGCGGCCAGCGATACTCGCTCGCGATAGCCATCATGCCGCGGCCCGCAATCGCCAGCTCGCTGGCGGGTGGCGACACGGCGGTGTTTTCCGCCGACCCGTCAGGCACGGCCGTCCCTTCTTCTGCCGGCAGCGCGGGCAACGGTGTGGCGCCGCGCATTTCCTGACGCGCCAGCTCCACTTCCTGGAGCGCAAGCTCGTCGGTCAGCTGCGACATCTCGGCCTTCAGCTGGGACACCTCTTCGCGCAGCCGGTCACGCTGACCGATAATACGCTCAAGCGTTGCCTGATCCTGCTCCAGCTCGCTCGCCGCTGCGCCCTGACCCAGCGCTTTGGCCACGTCAAGGGCTTCGCTGTTTAGCGCCGGTGACGTTGCTGCCGCCTCGGCTTGCGCCTCTTCTTCTGGCTCAGCCGACGGCGGACCGGCGGTGCCAGACGGCCCCAGCGGTACGTGAACCGGGCCATTGGGGCCACGGATGCGCCATGCGGTATTCATGTAATCGATGGTTTGCGCCGCCTGCGCCTTGCGACGCGACAGCATTTGCGCGGTTGTCGGCACGCTAAGCTCAAAACCCGCGTTCAGGCCGTTGATATTGCCGCTGGGAAAGGCCCCGGGATTGGCCGCCACCAGCGCCAGCATCACCTGTTCGATGCTGGCCGATGCGGGCTTGAGCCGCTCGGCGACGCTCCACAGGGTATCGCCGTTGTGCACCCGGGTAGATGACGCGGTTGAATCAATGCCCGCTACCAAGGCCCTGGCACCGCTCGGATCGACAGTATTTTCAGCAGCATCACCCTGATGTGCATTCACGGACGGATCAAACAGCAGCGTCACGTTCTGGGTGACATCGCCGTCGGGCGAACTCAGCGTCAATAGCAGATCAAGCCAGGGGGTAGTGGCCGGCGCGGTTGAGGTCAGTCGCACTTCCGGCGTATCGCTGCCGGCATGAACCTCCGCCCTGACGCCGGCGGCAAGGGCGTTCCACTCAAGCCCCACGGCCTGAAATGCCGGGCGTCCGGCCACGCGCACGCGTAGCTGTCCGGGGTCGTACTGGTCGGCATCGACCAGTGGAATAGACACATTAAGCGGCGCATGCAGATACGAATGAACCGCAGGCTGTCCCAACCCTAATGCGTAAGCGATGGGGCTGGCTAACGTCAACGTGACAAGCGTTGCCAGCGCAAATGATTGTTTCATGAACGTCTCTGAATCCCTGGATCTGGCGCGCTGAATCGCCCAAAAGCGCTGATACACCAACACACCTATCCCTATGTATCAGCGCTGTATTTATCATCAATCCGTTATTATGTCGCATAAAAACGCCGCACAAAATGCAGGATACAAAAATGCGACATAACTCAACGATAGTCACGGTTTATGTTCGCGCACAAAAAGCGGGCGCTTGAATCAGCGCCCGCTGCCCATGTACCTGCGTTGCGATGTACGGACTCGCGTGAGGTTATTGCTCGCGCAGAATACCCAGCATACGCTTGATGGGTTCCGCCGCGCCCCAGAGAAGCTGGTCGCCGACGCTGAACGCCGAGAGGTATTCACCGCCCATGGCAAGCTTGCGCAGCCGACCTACCGGCACCTGCAGCGTGCCGGTGATGGCCGACGGCGTGAGTTGCTCGATGGTGGCATCTTTCTCGTTGGGCACAACGCTGACCCACTCATTGTGCTTGGCCAGACGGTCTTCGATTTCATCCAGCGGCACGTCCTGCTTGAGCTTGATGGTAAACGCCTGACTGTGCGAGCGCATCGCGCCGATACGCACGCACAGGCCATCGATGGGAACGGGGTTGTTCTCGAGCCCCAGAATCTTGTTGGTTTCAGCGCCGCCTTTCCACTCTTCGCGGCTCTGGCCGTTGTCCAGCTTGCTGTCGATCCACGGCAGCAGGCTGCCGGCCAGCGGTGCGCCGAAGTTATCGGTGGGGAAGCTGCCGCTGCGCATGGCCGCAGTGACTTTGCGGTCGATGTCGAGAATCGCGCTGGAGGTATCCTTGAGCTCTTCACCGACGCTATCGCGCAGCCCGCCCATCTGATTGAGCAGCTCGCGCATGTGCTTGGCACCCGAGCCCGAGGCCGCCTGATACGTCATGGAGGTCATCCACTCGATCATATCGGCTTCAAACAGGCCACCCAGCCCCATCAGCATCAGGCTGACGGTGCAGTTACCGCCGACGAAGGTCTTGGCGCCACTGGCCAGTTGGGCGTCGATAACGCCGCGGTTGACCGGGTCGAGCACGATGGTGGCATCGTCGGCCATGCGCAGGGTGCTGGCCGCGTCGATCCAGTAGCCTTTCCAGCCGCCGCTGCGCAGATCGCCGTAGACGGCCTTGCTGTAGTCGCCACCCTGGCAGGTGATGATCACGTCAAGCGCTTTCAAGTCGTCGAGCGCGAAGGCGTCTTTCAGTGCAGGAACGTCCACGCCGATATCGGGGCCGGGCTGGCCGACCTGGGAGGTGGTGAAAAACACCGGCTCGATGCCGTTGAAATCACCGTCTTCGAGCATCCGCTGCATCAGCACGGAGCCCACCATACCGCGCCATCCGACAAAACCGACTTTCAACATGAAAAGTCCTCCAATAAAAATGTGCCGCCATTATACACGATTGCGCAGCCTGTTTTTTTGGCGGCCGCACTGCCGGTTCGACTATCAGGCCGACTGACGGGCAAAAGCCTCAAGCACGGCATCGCCCATAGCATCGGTGCCGATGGCACTGGCGCTGTCGGCAGTCAGATCGGCGGTGCGCAGGCCGTCATCCAGCACCTTGCCCACGGCGTTCTCGATGCGCTCGGCCATGGCGTTTTCGTCCAGCGAATAGCGCAGCATCATGGCCACCGAGAGCATCATCGCCAGCGGGTTGGCCAGGTTCTTGCCGGCAATATCCGGCGCGCTGCCGTGGCACGGTTCATACATGCCCTGCCCGGATTCGTTGAGCGATGCCGACGGCAGCATGCCGATCGAGCCGGTGAGCATGGCGGCGGCGTCGGAGAGAATATCGCCGAACATGTTGCCGGTGACGACCACGTCAAACTGCTTGGGCGCGCGTACCAGCTGCATGGCGGCATTATCGACGTACATGTGCGAAAGCTCGACGTCGGGATATTCCGGCGCCAGCCGCTCCATCACTTCGCGCCACAGCATGGTGACTTCTAGCACGTTAGCCTTGTCCACCGAGCACAGCTTCTTGCTGCGCTTTTGCGCCATCTCAAACGCCACGCGGCCAATGCGCTCGATTTCCGATTCGCTGTAAACGTAGGTGTTGTAGCCCACGCGCTCGCCGTTGCGCTCCTCAATGCCCCGGGGCTGGCCAAAGTAAATGCCGCCGGTAAGCTCGCGCACGATCATGATATCCAGCCCCGAAACCAGCTCGGGCTTGAGGCTTGAGGCATCAGCCAGCTGCGGGTACAGCAGCGCCGGGCGCAGGTTGCCGAACAGGCCCAGGTTTTTGCGCAGCCCCAATAGCCCTTTCTCCGGGCGCTTGGACAAGTCTTCGATGCTATCCCATTTAGGCCCACCCACCGCGCCCAGCAGTATCGCATCGGCCGCTTTGGCCTTGTCCAGCGTGGCGGCCGGCAGCGGCTCACCGTGGGCATCGTAGGCCGACCCGCCAACCAGCGCTTCTTCGACCTCGATATCCAGCCCCGCCTTTTGGCAGGCTTCCAGCAGACGCGCTGCCTGAGCGGCAATTTCCGGGCCAATGCCGTCACCCGGCAGTAACAGTACGTTGCGTGTCATGAAGCGTCCTTTAATGTCTTAAGCGCTGGTTGAAGCATTATCGCGGAACAGCCACGGGCGCTTGGCGCGGTGACCGACTTCAAACTCGCGAATGGCGTCTTCGTCCTGCAGGGTGATGCCGATGTCGTCAAGCCCTTCCAGCAGGCAGTGCTTGCGAAACGCATCGACGTCGAAGCTGAGCTGTTCGCCGTCGGGCGTGGTGATTTGCTGGCGCTCCAGATCCACGTCCAGCGCGTAGCCTTCGTTGGCCTCAACGGCCTTGAACAGGCGATCCACGGTGTCTTCGTCGAGCACCACCAGCAGCAGGCCGTTCTTGAACGCGTTGTTGTAGAAGATATCGGCGAAACTTGGCGCAATCACCACGCGAAAGCCGAAGTCTTCAAGCGCCCAGGGCGCGTGCTCGCGGGAGCTTCCACAGCCGAAGTTGCGCCGCGCGAGCAGCACTTCAGCATTTTGATAGCGCGGCTTGTTGAGCACGAAATCCGGATTAACCGGACGATTGGCGCAGTCCTGCCCGGGCTGACCTTCATCCATATAGCGCAGCTCGTCAAACAGGTTGACGCCAAATCCGGTGCGCTTGATCGACTTCAAGAACTGCTTGGGAATAATCAGGTCGGTATCGACGTTGGCGCGGTCAAGCGGCGCGACCGCGCCTTCAAAACGGGTAAACTTTTTCATGGCTCAGGCCTTTTTCGCGTGGCTGACATCATTGGCGGGCAGGCGACGCACATCCACAAAGTGACCGGCAATCGCGGCGGCGGCGGCCATTGCCGGGCTGACCAAATGGGTGCGCCCGCCGTAGCCCTGACGGCCTTCAAAGTTGCGGTTGGAGGTCGAGGCGCAGTGCTCGCCGGCGCCGAGTTTGTCGGCGTTCATTGCCAGACACATCGAGCAGCCCGGCTCGCGCCATTCAAAGCCCGCGTCGATAAAGATCTTGTCCAGCCCTTCTTCTTCGGCCTGACGCTTGACCAGCCCCGACCCCGGCACCACCATCGCCAGCATGATCGTATCGGCGACTTTCTGCCCCTTGGCCACGGCGGCGGCTTCGCGCAGGTCTTCGATGCGCGAGTTGGTGCACGAGCCGATGAACACCTTGTCGAGGCGGATATCGGTGATTTTCTGGTTGGCTGAAAGCCCCATGTACTCAAGCGCGCG
Source organism: Vreelandella subglaciescola (assembly GCF_900142895.1). Classification (NCBI taxonomy): domain Bacteria; kingdom Pseudomonadati; phylum Pseudomonadota; class Gammaproteobacteria; order Oceanospirillales; family Halomonadaceae; genus Vreelandella; species Vreelandella subglaciescola. The sequence goes on along the minus strand of NZ_LT670847.1, from coordinate 93,748 downwards.
GGTGTGGCTGGTGGCGATGGTGTCGTCCGCTGCCGCGTTGGGGTCGGGCACCTCGCCGGAAATACCGGTGACCATCTCGGGGCTGGTGCCCCAGCTTACCTGCGGTTCGATGTCGGCGGCGTCAAACGTCACGACCTTGTCGAACGCGGCGTCGGCGTCGGACACCAGCTCGCGCCAGTCGGCCACGGCGGCGTCCCACTGCTCGCCTTCAGGCGAGTACGGGCGGTTGCCGATGTAATCGATGGTGGTGTCGTCAACGGCGATCATGCCCACCCGGGCGCCGGCTTCGATGGCCATGTTGCACACCGTCATGCGACCTTCCATGGACAGCCCTGCGATGGCGCTGCCGGCAAACTCGATGGCATGGCCGGTGCCGCCGGCGGTGCCGATCTTGCCGATAATCGACAGCACCACGTCCTTGGCGGTAACGCCGGTGCCCAACTCGCCTTCCACGCGCACCTGCATGTTTTTCATCTTCTGTGTCAACAGGCACTGGGTGGCCAGCACGTGCTCGACTTCGGAGGTGCCGATGCCGTGGGCCAGCGCGCCAAACGCACCGTGGGTGGCGGTATGGGAATCGCCGCAAACCACCGTCATGCCGGGAAGCGTCGCGCCCTGCTCGGGACCCACCACGTGGACGATACCCTGGCGCGGATCGTTGATACCGAACTCGACAATGCCGTATTCACTGCAGTTATCGTCCAGCGTCTGCACTTGAATCAGCGAGATCGGGTCCTTGATGCCTTTATTACCCTGGGCGCGCTCGGCAAGCGTAGTGGGCACGTTGTGATCGGTGGTGGCGAGGTTGGTATCCAGCCGCCACGGCTTGCGGCCGGCAAGGCGCAAGCCCTCGAACGCCTGCGGAGAAGTGACTTCGTGGAGCATGTGGCGGTCGATGTAAACCAGCGCGGTGCCGTCGTCGCGCTGCTTGACCAGATGCTGTTCCCAGAGTTTGTCATAAAGCGTTTGAGCTGCCATGTTCTCTCCCGGGCGGATGCCCTATATAACGCATTGCGGTCTTTTATAGCTTCATTCTTTTATAACGCGATATTTTACAACTTCTCATTAACAATAATTCAATAAAATTATTTTTGTATAAAAGATGTGTATAACTTACGCTTCTCATGCACCCGCAGGACAGGCGCTATGGTGTAACCTCTACCGGCAATGCTACCCTCCGCGAAGATAAATGCAATTCATGTTATTTATGGTTTGGATTCCTTAAAGGAATAGCAATGGATACCCAAAGCCTCCAGGCCTTTCTGGCCGTGGCCAACTGCCAAAGCTTCTCACGGGCAGCGGAGCAGCTGCACCTGACCCAGCCGGCCATCAGCAAACGTATTGCGGTGCTGGAAAATCAGGTCAACAGCCGGCTGTTTGACCGCATAGGCCGGCGTATTACCCTGACCGAGGCCGGCCAGCTGCTGCTGCCCCGGGCGCAGCATATTTTGCTGGCAGTGGACGACAGCCGCCGGACCTTGGCCAATCTTTCCGGCCAGGTCGGCGGGCAGCTAAGTCTTGCCACCAGCCATCATATCGGCCTGCACCGCTTGCCGCCGCTGCTGAGGCGCTATACCCAGCACCATCCCGACGTACACATGGCGCTGCGCTTTCTGGACTCCGAACAGGCCTATCAGAGCGTGCTTGACGGCACGCTGGAAATCGCCATTGTCACGCTGGCTCCCGAGCCACACGAACAGCTTGAGGTTGTGCCGGTCTGGGTGGATCGCATGTGTTTTGTCTGTGCGGCGGATCACCCGCTGTGCCACGTACCTGCGTTGACGCTTGCCGAGCTGTGCCGGCACGCCAGCGTCCTCCCCGGTGCCCAGACCTTCACCCGTGCGCTTCTGCGCCGGCGGCTGGAGCGCTACGGGCTGGAGCTTGAGGCCAGCATGGCGACCAACTATCTGGAAACCTTGAAAATGATGTGTAGCGTGGGGCTTGGCTGGAGCCTGTTGCCCGAGAGCATGATCGACCACGAACTGGTGTCGCTTGACGTTGACACCCCGCCGCTGTACCGCCCGCTGGGCTATCTGGTGCATAAAAACCGTACGCTATCCAACGCCGCCCGCCGCCTGATTGCAGAGCTTGAACAGGCGCGGGAAAGCAGCGCGATGCGCTGGGTCACCTTTACCAAGCAGGAAACCACACCATGACGTTATGGACTCAGACACCATGGAAAACCTATCGCGATACGCCGCTGGTGCTCAAAATGGCGGCGGGCTTTTTGCTGGGCATCGCCACAGCGCTGATTTTTCGTGAGCAGGCCGCGCTGCTCAAACCGCTGGGCACCCTGCTGATTCATCTGCTGAGCCTGATTGCCATTCCGGTGATTTTTCTCACGGTGGTGCTGGCCGTCAGCCAGATGAACCTCCCCCAGCTGGGCAAAATGGGCGGCAAGCTGCTGCTGTATTACCTCACCACTACCGCGCTGGCGGTGCTGATTGGCGTGTCGCTGGCGCTGTTCTTCAACCCCGGCGAAGGCATTACGCTGCCCGACGCTTCGGTCGATAAACCGGATATCCCGCACTTTTCCGACATTCTGCTGCAAATCGTCCCGCGTAATCTCTTCGCCGCGTTTACCGCCGGCGATCTAATGGCCATCCTCTTCGTCGCGATTATCATCGGCATGGCGGTGTCGACGATGCTGTTTTCCAGCGATGAAAAAATGCGCGATCACGGCGCGATACTCGACCGTTTCTTTACCGCCATGAACGAAATGTTCTACCGCCTGCTGAACGGTATTTTACTGTATGCGCCCATCGGCGTCTTTGCCATCAGCGCCTCCACGTTTGGCAGCCAGGGGTGGGCGACGCTGAAGTCGCTGCTGTATTTTACCGGCGTGTTTTACCTGGGGCTGATCGTTCTCTGGAGCGTGGTTTATACCGCCTTTATCAGCTTGTCCCGGCACTCAGTCGGGGCGTTTTACAAAAACATTCGTGAAGCATTCACCACGGCGTTTTTTACCTCCAGCAGCATTGCCACCCTGCCCATTGCGATTAAAGCGGCTAAAAAGGCCGGCGTGTCGGAAAAAACCGCCAATTTCTCCCTGCCCCTCGGCGCTATCTTCAACTCCGACGGTGGCGCTCTGCGCATGGGCGTATCGCTGGTATTTGCCGCTAACATTACCGGACTGGATCTTTCTTTCAGCGGCTTTGTGATTATCGTGGTGATCGGCACGCTGCTTTCGGTGGGCACCGCCGGCGTGCCGGCGGCGGGGCTGGTCACGCTTTCCGCCGTACTCAGCATGTTCGGACTGCCGCTTGAAGTGGTCGCGCTGATCGCCGGCGTCGATGCGCTGATCGGCATGGGCGGCACTGCGCTCAACGTCACCGGCGATATCGTCGGCGCTGCGGTGGTCGATGATGAAAAGCCGGCGACGCGCGAAAAAAGCGTGCCTGAACCGCTGACGGACTAACGGCCGCCTGATCGCCCAGCAGCCAGATCAGGCGCCGGTATCCTTGCGTAACAGCTTACCCTCGGTGAAGTCCTCAAAGGTAGGGATCGCCACGCTGCCCTCGATCTTGTCACCGCTGGTTTCAGCGGGCGAGACCGTCGGGTTGGAGGGATACTGCTCGCCGTCGTAGCGCAGGCGGGCATAGCTGCCCGATTCTCCGCCGCCGCTGACCGCCACGCCCAGATCATGCCAGCCGTGGGTGCTAGCCTCAGCGACAATCACCGGCGGGCGCGTTAGCGTGATCTCAGCCACCAGCGTTAACTCTTCCGCTTCGCGGCTGAACACCAGCGTTTCGCAGCCGCCGCTGCCGCACACCTGCGGGCCGACGATATGCACAATCACTTCGGGGGTGCCGTCATCGTTCAAGTCCTCTTCGGCCTGAAAGTAGCGCACCTCACCCAAGTAGTCGGGATAGCGCGCCAGCAATGTCTGTTTGAGCGCCGTGGCGCCCCCAGGATCAGCGCTCGCTGATTCAACTTTTTCGGCGCTCTCGGCCTGCTCGGCGCCGCTGCTCGCCTGCTCCTCGTCGGGCCCATTCTCAGACGTACAGCCCGCCAGGCTCGCGGCTAGTACGCTAGCGCCCAGCCACTGGTAGATGGATTTATCCCACATGGTTTGTCCTCTGTGTACTGTCGTGAATGGCGGCCAGCATCATAGCATCCGTGCTGCGCTGGCTTTCACCGGGCGTTGCCGTTAGCCTGCCGGTGGTTTTTTTCAGGAAAGCGACCATGCACGAAAGTACCCCACGCCAGCGCATCGCGGGCGGCTTGATTCTGCTCGCGCTACTTTTGCAAATTGCCGGTTTCAGCGGCGTTATCAACACCACTTACGCGGTGAGCTATGGGCTGTGGCTTGCCGTGGTGCTGCTGTGGCGTGACATTCCGCTGCGTTCGCGGCGTCAGGCCGGCGTGCTGATCGCGCTGGGCATTGGCATGCTGCTGGTGGCACGGTGGGGCTACGGCGCCCGCGTTGACTGGCCGGGCATATTCACCCGCAATGCCTTCGTGGTGGCCATGCTGGTGGGCGTGAGCTTTATTGCGCTGATTGGCACCCAAGGCAACCGGCGCACTGAAGGGCAGCGCGTTACCGGCACCGGCGGCGTGCTGCGCACCTGGCTGGGGGTGCATTTTCTCGGCACGATTTTAAATCTCTCCGCGGTGTTTATGGTGGGCGACCGATTGTCCCGGGAAAAGCCGCTGTCTACGCCCCAGCTGCTGGCGCTCAACCGCGGTTTGTCTAGCGCCGCGCTGTGGTCGCCGTTTTTCGCGTCGATGGGGGTGGTCATCGCGCTGGTGCCCAACATGCAATACGGCTACGTGGCGCTGGCCGGGTTTCCGCTGGCCATGGCCGCAGGGCTGATCACCACCCTTGAGCTGCGTCGACGCTTCGACTTGACCGAAGTCGAGGGCTTTTCGCTGGCGCCCCAAAGCCTGCTGATGCCGCTGTGCATGGCCGCACTGGTGATGCTTTTTCACTTCTGGCTGACCCCGACGCTTTCGATCGTCGGCATTATCACGTTTTTGCTGCCCACCGTGGCGCTGGCCTTCAACCTGTCCCAAGGCCCCGTTTATGCGCTGCGCCGGATTCACCAGCACAGCATGACGCGGCTGCCGGCCATGCGCGGGGAAATTTCGCTGTTTCTCGCCGCCGGGCTTTTCACCCTGGGGCTTTCTACGCTGGTGGACGCCGCGACTCAGGAACAGTGGACGCTGTTTGCCCACTTCGGCACGCCCGAGGCCATGATGAGCTTTGTGGTGATTGTGCTGAGCGCCATCATCGGGCTGCACCCGATTATCGGCGTGTCCACGCTGGCGTCCATTCTTGCCCTGGAAGGCAGCGAACAAACGCTGTTTGCCTTTGTCGCGCTGGCGGCCTGGGCGGTGGGCACCGCCGTGGGGCCGCTTTCGGGGATTAACCTGTCATTGCAGGGGCGCTACGGCACCAGCGGCTATTATCTGATGAAGCACAACCTCGGCTACGCCGCGCTGATGAGCACGCTCGCCCTGATCGCCATCGCCGTGCTCGCCGCACGGCTGTAAGACGAGCGTGATACAAGGCCGTTAGTGCATCCGGGAAAAATAGCGGCTTCCGCACTGGTGGCAAGGCTCCAGCAGCTGTACCCGCTCAAGGGTGACTTCGGCGTCGCAGTGTACGCAGGCCATCTTGCCGGGAACCGCCATTTCCCCTTCGCAGTAGTCGGCGCGGGCGGCCTCCAGATCCTCGTCGAAGCGCTCGCGCTCGACCACGCTGCGGTCGGCAATGGAAAGCAGCGATTCGCTGACGCGGCGCGACAGATACCCCAGATCAATGCCCAACCATTCGGCCACTTGCCGGCCAGTACCGCCGAGATAGCCGCGCATGTCGCGCAAATCGCGCTCGACCCAGGCGCGCAGCAGCGCCAACTCGTCCTTGGTGTACTCGGAAAGTTCGCCTTCAAACTCGACCGCGTCATCCAGATCTTTCTGCAGGTTTTCCCAGGTCAGCTCGTTGGCGCCGTCTTTCAAACGTTCCAACAGACGCTCGTAGCCTTCGCGCAGACGGTTTTCGTTGTGCTTTTCCATGACGTTCTCCTTTTCCGCATGTTCGGCTGCGGCGTTGTCTTCGGCCCGGTGCGGATAAACCCCGCTTGCCGTTCAAGGTTACACCTTCATAGGATACAATCGAGCCAACGCTCTGACATTCGACTTTTATCATTCACTCTCGGCCCGGCATTTCGGGCGAGCAGCCCAAGGCATGACATAAACCGATGGACGCACATTACAGCCCTTGTGAGATTGAACGCGACGCCCAGCAGTACTGGAACCAGAATCAGTGCTTTAAAGCCGTAGAGGATGCCAACCGCGAAAAGTTCTACTGCCTTTCGATGTTCCCCTACCCCAGCGGCAAGCTGCACATGGGCCACGTGCGTAACTACACCATTGGCGACGTGGTCTCGCGCTTTCAGCGCATGCAGGGCAAAAACGTCATGCAGCCCATGGGCTGGGACGCCTTCGGCATGCCCGCGGAAAACGCCGCGATTCAAAACCAGGTGCCGCCGGCCAAGTGGACCTACGACAACATCGACTACATGCGCCGCCAGCTCAAGGCGCTGGGCTTTGCCTACGATTGGGACCGCGAGTTTGCCACCTGCGACACCGGCTATTACCGCTGGGAACAGTGGTTTTTCACCAAACTGGTGGAAAACGGCATGGTTTACAAGAAGATGTCCACGGTCAACTGGGACCCGGTCGATCAGACCGTGCTCGCCAACGAACAGGTTATCGACGGCTGCGGCTGGCGTTCCGGCGCGCCGGTTGAGCGCCGCGAAATCCCGCTGTGGTTCCTGAAAATCACCGACTACGCCGATGAGCTGCTGGCGGAGCTGGATCACGTCGAGTGGCCCGAGCAGGTCAAGACCATGCAGCGCAACTGGATCGGCAAATCCCGCGGCGTCGAGCTGACCTTTGCCATCAAGGATACCGACGGCGGCGAGTGCGAGCCGCTGGCGGTGTACACCACGCGCCCGGATACGCTGATGGGCGTGACCTACGTCGCCGTGGCCGCGGACCATCCGCTGGCCAAAAGCGCCGCTGAAGGCAACGCTGAGCTTGCCGCTTTCCGCGAGGAGTGCGCCAAGGGCGGCACCTCGGAAGCGGAAATGGCCACCAAAGAGAAAAAGGGCATGGCCACCGGGCACACCGCCATTCACCCCCTCACCGGCAAGACCGTGCCCGTCTACGCGGCCAATTTCGTGCTCATGGAGTTCGGCACCGGTGCGGTCATGGCCGTCCCCGGCCACGACCAGCGCGACTGGGAGTTTGCCACCGAGTACGGCCTGCCCATCACGCCGGTGATCGCCAATGCAGAAGGCAATGCGCCGGACCTTTCCGGGGGCGCGTTTATCGAGCACGGCAAGCTGATCAACTCGGGCGATTTTGACGGCCTTGAGTTTGACGCCGCCTTTGACGCCGTGGCTCGCGCACTGGCCGAACAGGGTCGCGGCGAGGTTAAAACCAACTACCGCCTGCGCGATTGGGGCGTTGCCCGCCAGCGCTATTGGGGCGCGCCGATTCCGGTGAAATACGGCCCCGAAGGCCAGACCGTACCGCTCACCGATGACGAGCTGCCGGTCGCGTTGCCGATGGACGTTACCGTGGACGCCTCGGGCTCGCCGCTGAAGAAAATGCCCGAATTTTCCGACTTGGGCGACGGCTGGACCCGCGAAACCGACACCTTCGATACCTTCATGGAATCGTCGTGGTATTACGCGCGCTTCTGCTGCGCGGATAACACTGAGGCCATGCTCGACGAGCGCGCCAACTACTGGCTGCCGGTGGATCTGTACATTGGCGGTATCGAGCACGCCATCCTGCATCTGCTTTACGCGCGCTTCTTCCATAAGCTGATGCGCGATTTCGGTCTGGTGGACTCCGACGAACCCTTCCAGCAGCTGCTCACCCAAGGCATGGTGATCGCCGAAACCTATTACCGCCCCACTGCCAACGGCGGCAAACAGTGGTTCAACCCCGCGGACGTCGAGGTCAAACGCGACGAAAAGGGCCGGGCGATCAGCGCGATTCTCCCCGACGACGGCCAGCCGGTAGTCGCCGGCGGCATCGAGAAAATGTCCAAATCGAAAAACAACGGCGTTGATCCGCAGTCAATGATCGACAGATTCGGCGCCGACACCGTGCGCCTGTTCATGATGTTCGCCGCGCCGCCCGAGCAGTCTCTGGAATGGTCGGACTCCGGCGTTGAGGGCGCACACCGCTTCCTGAAACGCCTGTGGCGCCAGGTGCACGAGCACGTAGACGCCGGCACACCGGCGGCGCTGGACAGCGTCACGCTTAATGAAGCGCACAAGGCGCTGCGGCGTAAAACCCACGAAACCATCAACAAAGCCAGCGACGATATTGGCCGACGTACCACGTTCAATACCGCCATTGCTGCCGTCATGGAGCTGTCCAACACGCTCGGGCGTTTCACCCACGAGACGGGCACGACGACGCCCGCCGATCTGGCCGTTGCCCGCGAAGCGCTCGACACCTGCGTACTGCTGCTCGCCCCGATTACGCCCCACCTCTGCCACGCGCTGTGGCAACATCTGGGTCACGACGAGCCGGCTATCGACGCCGTCTGGCCGGTGCTCGATGAAAGCGCGCTGACCCGCGACAGCATCGAGCTTGTGGTGCAGGTCAACGGCAAGCTGCGCGCGCGCCTTGCCGCCCCGGCTGATGCCAACAAAGCCGCCGTTGAGCAGCTAGCCATGGACGACGACAACGTCAAGCGCCACATCGACGGAAAAACCGTACGCAAGGTGATCGTGGTGCCCGGCAAGCTGGTTAATATCGTGGTGAGCCCATGAATACCCAGCGGCCAGGCCGCCGCGCCTTTATCGGCGCGGCGTTGACAGCATCAGCGGCGGTTATGTTAAGCGGCTGCGGCTTTCATCTGCGTGGCCGCGACAGCCTGCCGACGCTGCCGGCCTTCGCGCTTGAAGGCGATACGCAAAGCGATCTTGGCCAGGCGCTGGCCCAGCTGCTGCACACGCGTGGCAGCGGCATCCGTGAAGATGCCCCCTGGCGGCTGACGCTCAGTGCGGTCGAGATGCATAACCGGCGCCTGGGCGGCGACGGCCGTGGCAGTCGCGAGCACGAATTTACCTTGAGCGCCCGGGTATCATTGCAGCAGCGTGTTGATCAGGCCTACGTGTGGAACCGCGAATCGATCAGTAGCGCCACGCGGCTGCGCGTCAGCGATGACGACTTGCTCAACCGCGATGTGCTGATTGATGAAGCCCGCCGGCAGCTGTCCAAGCAGTTGGCCGAGCGCATCATCGAGCACCTGGCAAGCGTCGAGGCGCTACGGTGAAGGTTTTTGCCGACCAGCTTCCCGGCGCGCTCGCCAAGCGATTGCCTCAGGCGGTCATCGTCGCCGGCGACGAACCGCTGCAGCACCGCGACGCCTGCGATGCGGTGCGCGCAGCGGCGCGTCAGGCGGGCGTGGAAGAGCGCGAAGTCATCGACGTAGAGCCCAACTTTGCCTGGGGGAAGCTGCTGGAAGTGGCCGGCAACCTCTCGCTTTTCGCCACGCGAAAACTAATCGAGGTGCGTCTGGGGCGTCAAAAGCTGGGCCAGGATGGCGCCAAGGTGCTTGGGCAGTACGCCGAACAGCTGGCTCACAGCGATGACGTCTTGCTCATCAGCATGGGCAAACTCGATGCCAGACAGCAAAAAAGCGCCTGGTTCAAGGCGCTGGATAAAAACGGTCTGTTTGTGCCGGTATGGCCGGTGGATGCCTCGCGGCTGGGCTTTTGGCTACGCGACCGCGCCCAACGCCACGGCCTGCAGCTGAATATGGACGCCGCACGCCTGCTGGGTGAGCGCACCGAGGGCAACCTGCTGGCCGCCGATCAGGAGTTGCAGAAACTTGCGCTGATCTTGCCGGCCAACGCCCGTGTCAGCGTTGAAGACATCGCCCAGGGCGTGGAAGACAGCACACGCTTTGACGTGTTCAACCTGGCAGACGCCTGCCTGAAAGGCGAAACAACGCGTGCCTCGCGGATTGTCTACGGGCTCAAAAGTGAAGGCGTTGAAGCGCCAATCGTGCTCTGGGCACTGGGACGGGAAATGCGCACGCTGCTTTCCCTCCATCAGCATCTGGAGCAGGGGCAAAGCTTCGAGCAGGCCTGCAAGGCACAAAAGCCGATGATCTTTGACCGCCGCCGCCCGGCGTATCAAAGCGCCGTTAAACGCCTGCCCATGCGCCGGCTGCACAAACTTCTCCTTATGGCACAGCGGCTGGACCTGGCCGTCAAGGGCGCCTCTCCGGTACCGCTGTGGCAAGGCCTTCACGATCTGGCCCTGACGCTTGCCGGTGGACGCGGCCTGCTGGCTGAAGCCGCCTGGACATACCGGCTGCATTAAAGCGCCTCACGAGTTACTCAACGCTACAAACATGGCGCTTTAATGCACAAGGAAGCCTTAAATACGCCGGGGTTTCTTCCTATACTAAGGCCGATGCTGGCACCGCCTTCTTTTACCCGCGATTTTGCGAAAGCATGGCGCCAACGCGGCTTACCTGACGCATAACGCCCACTCCACCAATAACGCTAAATCAACAACTGTTATCAACAAGGGAAAATAACCATGCCTTATCTTCGTCGCTACGTAGCCATGCTGCTGATTGCCATATTGATGATCAGCAGCCTGCCCGTGGCCGCCGCCCAGACGGCCGGTCTCGTCACTACCCAGTCAGCCCTCCAGGCCGATACGGTCAGCAGCGACCGTGAACGCATCAACGACGTTCTGGCCCGCGCCGATGTACAAGACCAGCTGCTGGCTCAGGGCGTAAGCGTTGATCAGGTTCAGGACCGCGTTGCCGCCCTGAGCAATGCCGAGGTCAGCCAGATGGCCGACCAGCTTGATGCCATGCCCGCCGGTGCGGGCGGTGTTATTGGCGCCCTGTTTGCCGTTTTCGTGATCCTGCTGGTAACCGATATTCTGGGCCTGACCAATGTCTTCCCGTTTACCCGCTAAACGCACATTGCGCCACCGCCGTCAGCAAAACGCCCGCCCCGCGGGCGTTTTGCTGTGTTGTGCCCTGCTGGCCGTGCTATTGAGCGGCTGCGCCGCAAGCCCCGCTCTGCGCGATAGCAGCTACCAAACGCTGCCTGCGCACGTTGAGCTTGAGGGCGTGCCGTTTTATCCGCAGGAAAAGTATCAGTGCGGCCCAGCCGCGCTGGCGACGGTGCTCAATTACTCACCGGCGACGCCGAACGCAGCCTGGACGGCCACGCCCGCATCTGCCGAAAAAGCTGAGAAGGATGGCGCCAGAGACGCTGAAATCAGCGTCAGCAGTCTGATTCCCCAGGTCTTTATTCCCGGCCGGGACGGCAGCGTACAGCCGGAAATGCTGGCCACCACGCGCCGCCACCAACGCATCGCGTTTCCCATCCGCCCCACCTTTGATGCCTTGCTTGGGCACGTCGCCGCCGGCGACCCGGTGGTGGTCATGCAGAATCTATCGCTTCCCGCCTGGCCCATGTGGCACTACGCGATTGTAATCGGCTATGACCTGCCCGACGAAACGCTGATCATGCGCAGCGGCGAGATCCGTCGGCACACGCTATCGTTTGGCCGCTTTGATGCCACCTGGGCGCGCAGCAAACGCTGGGGGTTCGTGCTGGCAAAGCCAGGACGTATCCCCAATGGCGTTACCGCCAAGCGCGCCGTCGATGCCATCAGCGACTACGAAACACAGCATGGTGCCAAAGCCGCGCTTTCAAGCTGGCAGGCACTCGTCGCCGCGCAGCCGCAAAACGCCATGGGCTACTTCGCGTTGGGTAACGCCTACTATGCGCTTGATAAGCCGGAAAAAGCCGCACAGGCGTTCAAGCGCGCCACCGCTGCCGACGATACGCTGGGCGTGGCCTGGTTGAATCTGGGGCTTTTATACAAGTCACAAGAGAAAAGCGACAAGGCTCGCGAGGCCCTTGAAAAAGCTGCCGCGCTGCCCGGTGCATGGCAGGAACAAGCGCGCACCGCGCTTGACGCGCTGTAGCGCTATCATACAAGTGCAGCTACAAAAAAAGCCCGAGCGTAATAGCTCGGGCTTTTTTGCATAGCAGCGGGTGATCATCTAACGGCGAGCAATGTTATAGCCCAACCCCGCTCCACGACCTTCATCACTTTGCCGGCGGGCGCTAACGCCTTGGCGCTTGCGGTTTTCTTCTTCGCAAACGTCATCTTTGCCGCCGCAGATATCGCAGCCGTCTTTCAACCCCAGCTGATTCAAGCCGCCGCAGGAGCCGGCGATGGGCTTGCGCCCCATCAGCACACCGACCGCCATTGCGGTCATTACCAACAGCATGAAACCTAATGCCAGTAGCCAGATTGTCATTGCTAATACCTCTTGGACGCGGATGTAATGAGCATAACACTCAGGCCGTCTACCTCATTGACAACGGCGCCATCCGTAAGTGCCATTATCATAAAGTACAGGCAAAAACACAAACGGGGCTGACCGCATCGGCCAGCCCCGCGGGCGTTTGCACAAATAATAACTTATACGCTAGCCGCCGAAATCATCCAGCATGATGTTTTCCGGCTCTACCCCAAGATCAAGCAGCAGCTTGACGACCGAGGCGTTCATCATGGGTGGCCCGCACATGTAGAACTCGCAATCTTCCGGCGCCGGATGGTCCTTCAGATAGTTTTCGTACAGCACGTTATGAATGAAACCGGTCGGTCCTTCCCAGTTGTCGGCATCCTGCGGGTCAGACAGCGCCAGGTGCCATTCAAAGTTGTCGTGCTCATCTTCCAGCTTGTCGTACTCTTCGTTATAGAAGGTCTCGCGCCAGGAACGCGCACCGTACCAGAAGCTGATCTTGCGTTTGGTATCAAGACGCTTGAGCTGATCGAAGATATGGCTGCGCATCGGCGCCATACCCGCGCCACCGCCGATGAAGATCATTTCGGCATCGGTGTCCTTGGCAAAGAACTCGCCGAACGGCCCCATCACCGTCACCTTGTCGCCCACCTTCATGTTGAACACGTAGGTCGACATCAGACCCGGCGGGTGGCTGGTGCCCGGCGGCGGCGTGGCCACACGAATGTTGAACTTGAGGATGCCCTTCTCTTCCGGGTAGTTAGCCATGGAATAGGCACGGATGACTTCCTCGTTGTTCTTATGCGCAACATCGAAGAGGTTAAACTTCTTCCAATCGCCCTGGTAGTCTTCGTCGATATCAAAGTCAGCGAATTTGATATCGTAGGGCGGTGCGACAAGCTGCACATAGCCACCGGCGCGGAAAGCGACGTCTTCGCCTTCGGGCAGCTTGAGATTAAGCTCCTTGATGAAAGTAGCAACGTTATGGTTGGCGACAACCTCACATTCCCACTTCTTCACCCCGAAGACCTCTTCAGGCACTTCGATCTTCATGTCCTGCTTCACCGGCACCTGGCAAGAAAGACGCCAGCCCTGCTTTTTCTCGCGCATGGTGAAGTGGGATTCTTCGGTCGGCAGAATGGAGCCACCGCCTTCTTCCACGCGACATTTACACTGCGCGCAGGAGCCGCCGCCGCCGCAGGCAGACGACAGGAAAATGCCGTTTGCCGCCAGCGTATTCAAGAGCTTGCCGCCGGCCTGGGTGCTTAACTTGTGCTCAGGGTCGCCGTTGACCTCAATGGTCACGTCTCCGCTGCTCACCAGTCTGCTTCGGGCTGCCAGAATGATCACCGTCAAACTGATGACGATGACCGTGAACATGACAACACCGAGCAAGATGACAAATATATCAACCATGTCGGTTTCCTATTGCTGAAGGTTGTTCCGATTCCGGCGGCGCCCTGGCGCCGCCAGAAAAACCGCTGCGTTAAAGCTGAATGCCCGAGAAAGACATAAAGCCAAGCGACATCAGCCCCACCGTGAGGAAGGTAATACCCAGCCCTTGAAGGCCGGCCGGCACGTCGCTGTACTTCAGCTTTTCGCGAATACCGGCAAGCGCGGCAATCGCCAACGCCCAGCCTACACCTGCGCCAAAACCATACACCACGGACTCGCCGAAGTTGTATTTGCGCTCCACCATGAACAGCACACCGCCCAAGATGGCACAGTTAACGGTAATCAGCGGCAGAAACACGCCCAGCGCGTTGTAAAGCGCGGGCACGTACTTGTCCAGAAACATTTCCATGATCTGCACAAGCGCAGCAATCACGCCGATATAGCTTAAAAGCCCCAGAAACGAGAGATCAATGTTCTCCGTTCCGGAAATGCCTGTCCACGTTAACGCACCTTCCTGCAGCAGATAGGTATACACCAGGTTGTTGACCGGCACGGTGATCGACAGCACCACAATCACCGCAATACCCAGCCCCAGCGCCGATGACACCTTCTTTGACACAGCGAGAAACGTACACATGCCAAGGAAGAACGCCAACGCCATATTCTCGACGAAAATCGCTTTCGCCAAAAGGCTCAGATAATGTTCCATGTTACACGGCCTCCTTCGGCTGAGTGTTTTCCTTCATCTGGAATTCGTTCTCTTCAACCTGATCGGGGTTGATCGAACGCATTACCCAAATTAACAGGCCGATAACAAAGAACGCCGACGGTGGTAGCAGCAGCAAGCCGTTACCGACATACCAGCCGCCGTCCTGCACGGTTTGCAGTACGGTAAAGCCAAAGACGCTACCCGAGCCCAAAAGCTCGCGGACAAAGCCCACGAACATAAGGACGAAGCCATAGCCCAAGCCGTTGCCCACGCCGTCGAGGAACGAAAGCCCCGGCGAGTTGGACATCGCAAAGCCTTCGGCGCGCCCCATCACGATGCAGTTGGTGATGATCAGGCCGACAAACACCGACAGCTGCTTGGACATCTCATAGGCGTAGGCCTTGAGGATCTGATCCACCACGATAACCAGCGACGCGATGATGGTCATCTGCACGATGATCCGGATCGACGACGGGATGTGGTTACGAATCAGCGAGACAAAGAAGCTCGACAGCGAGGTCACAAAGATAACGGCGAATGTCATTACCAGTGAGAGCCCCATGCTGGTCGTGACCGCTAGTGCAGAACAGATCCCCAGAATTTGCAACGCAATGGGGTTGTTTTGAAAGATCGGCGTCAACAAGACGCTTTTAGGAGTGACGTCTGCCATGGTTAGGCTCCTTCGAATTCACGTTCGCCGTCGGCGTTTTGCGCCTCATTCTGGCTCACGCCGCTGCGAAACTTAGCCAGATATTCACCGAAACCTTCCGAGCTCAACCAGAACTGAAGCATGTTCGTCACCCCGTTACTGGTCAGCGTAGCGCCCGACAGTGCATCGACTTCATGTTCACCGCTGGCACTTTTAGACAGGTGAATCTCCGGTGACAAGCTGCCCTTGTCGTCGTAGATTTTCTTGCCTTCCCAGAGTGCCTGCCAGCGCGGATTATTCACCTCACCGCCCAGCCCCGGCGTTTCGCTAAGCTCATAGTAGGTGATACTGATAATGGTATTGCCATCACCCTTCACCGACAAGAAGCCGCGCATCACCCCCCACAGGCCCTGGCCACGAATCGGCAGCACAATCTGATCGGGATCATCAGGATCACCTACCAAGTACACGGTGGCGTAGTTTTCTACGCGGGAGAGACCGGCGATATCCGTTTTACCGGAGAGCGTGCGGCCTGTCGCCGGATCGCTAGCGGCTTCGAAGCTATCAAAGGTCTCAGGGTCGAACTCGTCGGTATAGTCGCCGGTTTGCATATCGACCACGCGCGCGTTCATTTGCTCGCTAAACACGCTTTCCACGTCTATGCCCGGCTCGTTGAACCCGGCCACGTTAAGAACGTTGGTCTTGCGATCCAGCTCTTGGTTGAGCTGCTGCTGTGGGCGCAGCGCTACCGCCGCCGTGGAGACAATCACGGAGCAGACGATACACAGCACAAACGCCACAAGCAGCGTCTTTTTGGTCGAGTTATTACCCATCAAGCAGTCTCCTCGGCCGGCACGCCAACGCGCTTGACGCGACGTTTGATGTTGGCCTGGACAAAGAAATGGTCAATCAGCGGCGCAAACAGATTGGCAAATAGAATCGCCAACATAATGCCCTCGGGGAAAGCCGGGTTTACCACACGAATCAGCACGGTCATAAAGCCAATGAGGGCGCCGAAAATCCAACGCCCCTGATTGGTCATGGAGGCCGACACCGGGTCGGTCGCCATAAACACCATGCCGAAAGCAAAGCCGCCCACCACAAAGTGCCAGTACCAAGGCATGGCAAACATGGGGTTGGTATCAGAGCCAATCAGGTTGAACAGCGTACTCGTCGCGATCATGCCCAAGCACACCCCAAGCATGATGCGCCAAGAGGCAATCCGCGTCCATAGCAGTACGATAGCGCCGAGCAAGATAGCAAAGGTGGATACTTCACCGACCGAGCCGGGAATAAAGCCCCAGAACGCGTCCCACCAGCTGACGGAAGACGTCAGTTGATTCATGCCGTTTTGAAAGGCCATAGACAGCGCAGTAGCGCCGGTATAGCCGTCAGCGGCTACCCAGATCGAGTCGCCGGAAATTTGCGCAGGGTAGGCAAAATACAAAAACGCGCGAGCCGTTAGCGCCGGGTTCAGGAAGTTCTTGCCGGTACCGCCAAACACTTCCTTGCCGATCACCACGCCAAAGGTAATGCCCAGTGCGACCTGCCACAGCGGAATCGTTGCCGGCAGAATCAGCGCGAACAGGATCGAGGTGACGAAGAAGCCTTCGTTGACCTCGTGGCCGCGCTTCATCGCAAACAGCACTTCCCAAAAGCCACCCACCACAAAAGTGATGAAATAAATCGGCACGAAGTAGGTCGCCCCGAGCACAAGGTTAGCCCACAGGCTGTCGGCGTTGTGCCCTGAAGACAGCGTCATCATCAGCGCTTCACGCCAGCCCTCCATGGAAACGGAGCCGGCGTCGATAGCGCTGTTGGCCTGAAAACCTGCGTTCCACATACCGAAGAACATGGCCGGAAAGGTGCATAGCCAGACAGTGATCATCATGCGCTTGAGATCAATGCCGTCGCGGATATGCGCGGTCGTCTTGGTCACACTTGGCGGCGTGTAGAGCATCGTGTCTACCGCTTCAAACAGCGGGTAGAACTTTTCGTACTTGCCGCCCTTGTGAAAATGCGGCTCGATATTATCGAGCGTTTGTCGAATACCCATCATCAGGCCTCTTTCTCGATCATGGTGAGGTTGTCACGCAGGATGGGGCCGTACTCGTACTTGCCGGGGCAAGCGTACGTGCAAAGCGCCAGATCCTCTTCATCCAGCTCCAGACACCCAAGCTGCATGGCAGCCTCAATGTCGCCCACGATCAGCGAACGCAGCAGCTGAGTCGGCATGATATCCAGCGGCATTACCGTCTCATAAGCGCCAATCGGCACCATGGCGCGCTCCGACCCGTTGGTTGAGGTCGTCGGCGCGTAGTTGCTCAGCCCCTTAATCTTCGACAGGTAAATTCCCATCACCGAGTGGCGCTCACTCCCCGGAGACAGCCAGCCCATGAAGAGGCGTTTGTTGCCCTCTTCCAGCAGGCTGAACTGGTTGTGAAAACGCCCGGCATAGCTCAGGTTGCCTTCGGCGGCAAAGCCGGAGAATACCGAGCCGGAAATCACCCGCGTGTCGTCGGGTTGAATAACTTCGTTGACGAGAAGCTCATCGGTGTTGGCGCCAACGCGAGTGCGCAGCAGGCGCGGTTTTTCAGCGCGCGGCCCGGTGACAGCCATGATGCGGCTGACGTCGAGCTTGCCCTCGGCAAACAATTTGCCCATGGCAATCACGTCCTGATACCCGATATGCCAAACGTGCTTGTGCAGGGCGACCGGCGACAAATGATGAATATGCGTGCCGACAAGCCCTGCCGGGTGCGGTCCGGAAAAAGCTTCCGAAGTCACGCCATTAACATCACCGCCGGGGATCGAAGCGTCTTTTCCGGTGCACAAGTACACCTTGCCTTCGGTCAGGCGGGCCAGCACCTTCAGCCCGTCTTCAAACGCCTCGGGCGCTTCGTTGATGATCACCGCAGGATCCGGGCTTAGCGGATGGGTATCTACGGCGGTCACGAAAATATCGGCAGGTTTGCTGTCTGGTGCCGGCGTACGCGAGAACGGGCGCGTGCGCAGCGCTGTCCAGAGACCGGAATCCACCAGCTGGTCAACGACCGTCTGGCGTTCCAGGCTCTCGATGGCACTGCGCTCATGTGCCGTGAAAGACACGGCCTCTTCGTTCTCATCGACTTTGATCACAACAGACAGCAAACGACGCTTTTCGCCGCGGTTAATAGCGACAACCTCACCGGCCGCGGGTGCCGTGAAGCAAACCCCCGCAATTTTCTTGTCAGTGAAAAGCAATTGGCCTAGTTTGACCTTATCCCCAACCTTTACTTCCATGGTCGGCCTCATGCCGACATAGTCAGTGCCCAGGATGGCCACGTGGCGCACCGGCTGCGCATCCGCAATGCGCAGCTCCGGCGCCCCCGCGATGGGGAGATCCAGGCCTTTTTTGACTTCGATCATAGTCTCGCCCAGTTGATGGATCGGATATACGAAGATAAGGGGTTCGAAAGGGTTCGAATTCTTATTTTCCGCGTAGTTTATTACCAGTCGGGCCCGAGGCGTACTCGAACCACCCCAAAATTCCACCGTATTATAAAGATAAGCGCGGCCAATGGCCACATCCGTCCTGTCTCCCAAAGGTGGTATATACGCACGTCGTTTGTCCGTGTACGAATAAAAATCCATGCAAAACGCCACCCGAAGGTGGCGTTAAAGGGACAGCGCAGCGCTTGGCGCCGCCTTATCTATTTTTTTCGTGGGGCAGTTTCAAAAAATTGACGTGAGAAATATGCTGCAGCAGGCGAATGACCTGGCAGCTATAGCCAAATTCGTTGTCATACCACAGGTAGACCACCGCGTGATTGCCGTTGGCGATTGTCGCCTTGGCATCAACGATGCCGGCCTTGCGATTGCCCACAAAATCTGACGACACCACCTCCGCGGAATCAACAAAGTCGATCTGCTTCTGATACGCCGAGTGGATCGACATGCCGCGCAGGTAATCGTTGAGCGACTCGGCATCAGTGCTCTTCTCAAGCGTCAAGTTGAGAATGGCCATGGAAACGTTAGGCGTGGGTACGCGAATGGCGTTACCCGTCAACTTGCCGTCAAGCTCGGGCAGCGCCTTGGCCACGGCCTTGGCCGCGCCGGTCTCGGTCAGCACCATGTTGAGCGCCGCACTGCGCCCGCGACGATCGCCTGCATGATAGTTATCGATCAGGTTCTGGTCGTTGGTGTAGGCGTGCACGGTTTCCACATGGCCAGTGGCCACGCCGTACTCGTCGTTCAACACCTTGAGTACCGGCACAATCGCGTTGGTGGTGCACGAGGCCGCCGACAAAATACGATCTTCCTCACCGATATCAGCGTGATTCACGCCGTACACGATATTTTTGATGTCGCCCTTGCCCGGTGCGGTCAACAGCGCCTTGGCCGCGCCGCGGCATTCAAGGTGCTGACCCAAGCCGGCCTCGTCGCGCCAGATGCCGGTGTTATCCACGATCACGGCGTTATCGATACCGTAGTCGGTATAGTCGATATCGCTCGGTGAATCAGCGTAGATCACCTGAATCATGTTGCCGTTGACGGTCAACGTGCGCGCCTCGGCGTCCACGTCGATGGTGCCTTCAAACGGGCCGTGCACGGAGTCACGGCGCAACAGGCTCGCGCGTTTTTCAAGATCTTTGGCGACATCGCCGCGACCACGCACCACGATCGCCCGCAGGCGCAGTAAATTGCCGCCGCCGGCCTTCTCGATCATTACCCGCGTCAGGAGACGGCCAATACGGCCAAAGCCGTAAAGCACCACGTCCTGAGGCTCGCCGGTGCTGACGCCGGGCTGGTAGCCATCAATTATTTCGCCCAATTCCTTACGCAGGAACGTCTCCACATCGGCGCCGCTCGGCTCTTCAATGCTCTGACGCTTGAGCAGCACCGCCAGCTTGCCCACGTCCACGTGAGCCGGCCCCAGATTGAGCTCAACCATCGCCCGAATGATGGGGAGCGTGTCGTCCACGGTAAGCTCGGTGCCTTCGATTTCGCGCACAAAGCGATGGTCTTTCAGAATCCGGATCACCGACTGCTTGATCAGCGAACGACCGAACATGGTGGCCACGACGTTATTTTGACGGTACAACAGCCCCACCAGCGGAATCATCTGCTCGGCAAGGGCTTCGTTGCTCTGCCATTCCTGAAAAATATTATCAAGCGTTGGCTGACTCACGTGCGACCTCTCTGGGTAATGAAGGAAGAAGTTGGTGCGCCGCATTATCCTGACCTGACGCCCGTACCGCAATCACTGGATGGTCGCAGCCGCTGTAGGCGGGCTACAACAGCCACGCTTTACTCAGCTGACGAGCCTGCCAGCTAACGAATCTACCAAACAACGGGGCCTGACTGATCGGCTGCACAATGCTTGAACAGCCAATCGTGTATGATCAGGGCTTTCTTTCCCGTCTTTCCTTTCCAGCGCAAACCGATATCGACTATGCCATCGACTATGCCGACTTTTTCCCTGCTCGAACCGCCCACGCCCCAAGGTACCCGCGATACGCTTTTCTGGACCTCACCGCCCGGTAGTGCCGCGGCGTTGGCGCTGGCCCGTGCCGCAAGGCACGCTCCGCTGCTGGTCATCACACCCAGCACCGCAAGCGCTCAGCGCCTTGAGCAAACCCTGGCTTTTTATAGCGACGTGCCGGTGCTGCCCTTTCCCGACTGGGAAACGCTGCCTTACGACAGCTTTTCCCCGCATCAGGATATCGTCTCGGCCAGGCTGCGCACCCTGCGCAAGCTTCAGGGCGGCGTTCACGGCATTGTGCTGGTGCCCATCAACACGCTGATGCAGCGTTTGCCGCCGGTGGACTACATCGCCGGGCGCGTACTCACGCTTGCCGCCGGCGATACGCTTGACCGCGAGCCGCTACGTGAAGCGTTGACTCGCGCTGGCTACCGCGCGGTCGAAACCGTATTTGAGCCCGGCGAATACGCCATGCGCGGCGCCTTGATCGATCTTTACGCCATGGGTATGGAACAGCCCATTCGCATTGACCTGTTCGACGATGAAATCGACACCCTGCGCTACTTTGACCCCGGCTCCCAGCGCTCCAGTGAAAAAGTCGAGCGCGTGGAGCTTTTGCCCGCTCACGAATACTCGCTGTCGCGCAGCGCTATTGCCTGCTTCCGCGAACAGTTCGAGACGCTGTTTGACGTCGATCCGCGCCAGTGCCCGCTGTATAATGACGCCCTCAAGGCCATCCCGTCACCCGGGCTTGAGCAGTACCTGCCGCTATTTTTTGAACAGACCGCGTCGCTTTTCGAGCACCTGACCGACGCCACCCACGTCGCGCTGTTGCCTGGCGTGTTCAACGCCGCCGAACAGCACTGGAATGCCATCGAGGCGCGCTACGCCAACTTAGGCGTTGACCCGACGCGCCCGCTGTTGCCGCCCCACCGCGCTTTCTGGCCGGTTAGCGACATCTTTGCCGCGATCAAGCAGCGCCCGCGCATCGAGCTCACCGACGACACCGATCACCGCCACGCCCAGACGCCCGGCGCCATGCCGCCGCCGGACGTAGCCATCAACGCGCGTAGCCACACGCCGCTGGCCGCACTTGAGCGTTTTATCGCCCAGCAGCCGGATGCCCGCATCCTGTTTGTCGCGGAGTCCCGCGGCCGGCGCGAAGCGCTGGAAGACCTGCTCGCACCGCTATCGCTCAAACTCGCCCACGTCGAGCGCTTTGCCGACTTTATCGACGGAAGCCAACGCTTTGCGCTGACCGAAGGTCAGGTCGACGCCGGCCTCTGGCTTGACGCGCAAAACGTCGTCGTCATCACCGAGACCGAGCTGTTCGGCGACGTGGTGCGCCAGAGCCGGCGGCGCGAAAAAGCCACCGACGACAACGAATTTGCCGTGCGTCACCTGTCCGAGCTCAAGCCCGGCGCACCGGTGGTGCATCAGGCCCACGGCGTGGGTCGCTATCAGGGTCTTGAAGCGCTGGAGGCAGGCGGCCAGGCCAGCGAATTTCTGGCGCTTGAGTACGCCAACGGCGCCAAACTCTACGTACCGGTCGACAGCCTGCACCTGATTTCGCGCTACAGCGGCGCCGACGATGAGCACGCACCGCTGCATAAGCTGGGGTCGGATCAGTGGGAAAAAGCGCGCAAGAAAGCCGCCGAAAAAATCCGCGACACCGCCGCCGAGCTGCTCGATATCTACGCCCGCCGCGAAGCTCAACAAGGCGTGGTTTACGACACGCCGGGGGACGACTACCAGCGCTTTTCGGCCAGCTTCCCGTTCGAAGAAACTCCCGATCAGGAGGCCGCCATCAACGCCGTGGTCAGGGATTTGACCGCGCCACAGCCGATGGACCGCGTGATCTGCGGCGACGTCGGCTTCGGCAAGACCGAAGTGGCCATGCGCGCGGCCTTTCTCGCCGTGCAGTCCGGGCGCCAGGTAGTGGTATTGGTGCCGACCACCCTGCTGGCGCGCCAGCACTTTGAAAATTTCCGCGACCGCTTTGCCGATACCGCGGTCAATATTGGCCTGCTGTCGCGCTTTACCGGCGGCAAAGGTTCAAGCGACGCACTGGAAAAAATCAAAAACGGGCAAACCGACATCGTGATCGGCACCCACAAGCTGCTGTCCAAGAGCGTCGAGCTGCCCAAGATGGGGCTTTTGATCATCGACGAAGAACACCGTTTCGGCGTCACGCAAAAAGAAAAACTCAAAACCCTGCGCGCCGAAGTCGACATTCTGACGCTGACCGCCACGCCGATACCGCGCACGCTCAACATGGCCATGAGCGGCATCCGCGATTTGTCGATCATCGCCACGCCGCCGGCCCGGCGCCTATCGGTAAAAACCTTTGTGCAGCAGCGCAACGACGGCGTGATCAAAGAGGCCCTGCTGCGGGAAATACTCCGCGGCGGTCAGGTCTATTTTCTGCACAACGAAGTCAAAACTATCGAAAATGCCGCGGAAAAAATACGCGAACTGGTGCCCGACGCGCGCGTGGTAGTAGCCCACGGCCAGCTTCCCGAACGCAGCCTGGAGCGGGTGATGTCGGATTTCTACCATCGCCGCTTCAACGTACTGGTGTGCTCCACCATCATCGAGTCCGGCATTGACGTGCCCAGCGCCAACACCATTCTGATTGAGCGCGCCGACAAGTTCGGTCTCGCCCAGCTGCACCAGCTGCGTGGGCGCGTTGGCCGCAGCCACCACCAGGCCTACGCTTATCTGCTCACCCCGCCGCCCAAAGCCATGACTCGGGATGCGATCAAACGCCTGGAGGCCATTAGCGCATCAGACGACCTGGGCGCGGGCTTTACCCTTGCCAGCCACGACATGGAAATCCGCGGCGCCGGCGAACTGTTGGGCGACGAGCAAAGCGGGCAGATGGAAACCATCGGCTACACGCTGTACATGGAAATGCTCGACCGTGCGGTGAAGGCCATCCGCGCCGGCAAAACGCCCAACATCGACGCACCCTTTGATAGCGGCGTGGAAATCAGCCTGAACCTGCCGGCGCTGATTCCTAATGATTACATCCACGACGTGCAGCAGCGTCTGGTCATGTACAAGCGGATTGCCAACACCACCGACGACGGCGAGCTGAAAGAGCTGCAGGTTGAACTGATCGACCGCTTCGGGCTATTGCCCGCGCCGCTCAAGCATCTGATGCGCCAGACGCGACTGCGCCAGCGCGCCGAACAGCTGGGCATCAAGCGCCTGGAAGCCGGTGCGGCGCGCGGCCGCCTCATCTTTGATGCCAAGACCCGGGTTGACCCGATGACGCTTGTCAGCCTGATTCAGCGCGCGCCTGCCGAATACCGCCTGGACGGCTCTGACACGCTACGCTTTACGCTGCCCATGGAGAGCGTTGACGCACGTTTTGAGCAGATTGAAGCCCTACTGCATACGCTTAACCAGAAAACCGCCGCCGCCTGATAACGTCAAGGACCCCACATGACATCACAAAAAACTGACCATCGCCGCCTGCGCAAGGCACCTGCCGTCACGCTACTGGCCGCCGCCATCGGTGCGGCCTGGCTGACCCTGCCGGCCACCGCCAGCGCGGTATCGCTGAAAGACGCTGCTGCTGAAGAGACGGGCAATATCTCTGCGGCAGCCTTGAGCAGCGTTAAAACGCTGATGACCGCACAACAGGAACAAGCGGCGTCAAAGAAACAGCAGACCTCCAGGCAGCCGGCGCCGGCTGCTACTCCCAACGACCTGCCGCGCGGGCAGTTTCACCTGCCCGACGAAGGCGATGTAATCGGCAAGCACTACACCATCGTCGTGCAGGACCAGGAGCAGACGCTGGTGGACATCGCCCGCCAGCACAACATCGGCTACGAAGAAATCCGCATGGCGAATCCCGGCGTTAGCCTATGGGTTCCCGGCAAGGGCACCGAAGTAACCATCCCCAGCCGCTACCTGCTGCCTGACGCGCCGCGCAAAGGCATTATCATCAACCTTTCCGAACTGCGTCTGTATTACTATCCCGCCGACAAACCGGGCATCGTCGAAACCTACCCGGTCAGCGTCGGGCGTGAAGAGTTCGCCACTCCCGTGGGCGTCACGCGCACCACTATCAAGGTCAAGGACCCCGCCTGGGCACCGCCTGCCTCCATGCGTCGCGAAGCCGCCGAGCGTGGCGATCCGGCGCCTGAAATCGTGCCCGCCGGGCCGGATAACCCGCTGGGGCGGCACGCCATCCTGCTGGACCTTCCGAGCTACCTGATTCACGGCACCAACCGCCCCGAGGGCGTCGGCATGCGCGTCAGCCGCGGCTGCATCCGCATGTACCCGGAAGACATCAAATCGCTGTACGAGCGCCTGCCCGGCAACACCCGGGTCAACTTGATCGACGCACCTTTCAAGGCCGGTTGGGACGCTGACGGCAGCCTGCTGGTGCAGTCGTTTCCCCAGCTCGAAGAAAACAGCGTAGATGTGGAACCGCTGCTCGACGCGCTGAAAATGGTCGACGCGCAAACCAAAGACGGCGTCGAGATTGACTATGCCCGGGTAAAACAGGCCATTGGGGACTCTGACGCCAGCATCATCGCGCTTACCGGCCCCCAGGCATCGCCAACGCCCGACGCCGCCAAGTCACGCAACACGGCAGAGTTACTTGAGGAGATTCAGCTGGAAAGTGCCTCAGCCGGAGAATAAAATAGCAACGACCAGACAAACAAAAAACCCTGCCGAGGCAGGGTTTTTTGTGCTTTGTACAAGCACCGCATAAGGCATAAAGCCCGCTGCGGCTTCCATGCGGTCTTACTTCTGCATGGAGCGCTCGAACATGCGGTTCATCTCTTCACGGTTCTTTTCAGACATCTGCAGGGCAGCACGTGCGTCACGCTGTGCCTGGTTTGCAGTATTCAGCGCCTGAGAAGCGGTGCTACGTGCTTCAGCGGCGTCAGCCTGAGCTGATTCTGCCGTCGTGCGAACTTCTTCCAGCGCGCCGGAAGAGGCACAACCAGCGAGGATTGCCAGTGAAGCGGCAGCGGCGGACATTTTCAGGGTCGTCTTCAGAGTCATAATGTTCTCCTTGAGTCTTCCTTGGTACTACATTAATTGAACGACAGGCGCCAAGACTAAAGGCCTTGGACCACCTTGTCTACCTGCAAAAAGCAGGCTCACTGCAGCGACCTGTGCCGCGAAGCACAGACGCGAAACGCAGTTGTATTACAGCGCACAACGTTTGTCTAGCATCGCATGTCCAAATGCTGAAACTTTGAACAATCTTCGACAACAACAGCTTAGCGAATAACAATTGAGTTAGCGAATAACAATTGAGTTAGCGAATAACAATTGAGTTAGCGAATAACAATGCGAGTGCCGATGCCCACAAGCTCGTCCATGCGCTCCACCTGCGTATCCGTCATCGCCACGCAGCCTTGCGTCCAGTTGAAGCGCCTGTGCACCTCAGGATCGGCTTCACCCAGCCCGTGCAGGCCTATAGCGCCGCCCAGCACGGTATTCTGCGGTGGTGCGCCGTACCGGCGGTAATGATCGAAATACGCATCGTAGTCTTGCTGTGAATAAACCCCTGACTGCAGCGCCATGCGCGCATGTGCCGGTGTGGGGTAGTCGACCCCCATGAAAATATGCCAGCGGCTGGCATAATTGAAGCGGTTGATACGAAACTCGCCCAGCGGCGTGACACTGCCCCCGCGAATGCGCTGGGTTTCTGCCCCACCGCGGCCAAGCGACACCGGCGTAAAGTGCTCAATGCGGTCATGGCCGCGATAAATATCCAGGGTCGACGCCTTATCATCCACCAGCACCCACAGCTCATCCGGATGGCGGGGCCTGACCGCTGTGGCCAGCTGCTTGTCGACCAGATCCACAAACGCGATCTCCGCCAGAAAGCCGGCGCTTGCCGGCGCCGCGTAGGTGGCCATACAAGCCAGCGCGCCGACAAGAAAGCGGCGACGGTGTAAAAACATAGGCGTACTCTTTCGTTGTGCTGTTTCGCTGTACGTTCTCGCTATACGTTCCTAGCTAAAGATCGCTGAACTCTTCAAACTGCGACACGATACGGCGCACTTCGGCTTCGTGGCCTTCGGCCAGCGCGTTGAAAAAATCGGCCGATTCGGGAATGGCCGCTTTTTCTGCGCGGTACGCGTACAGGCGCTGAAGCGCGTTATGCGCCTCCACCGAGACATTCATGGCCGCATCAATGCTGTCGTAGGTGGCGTACTGCGCCAGACGCTCAAGTTCGGGAGGCTGGGGAAAATCCGACGCATCGTCAAACCAGGTGTTAAGCACTTTCTGATGCTCGGAATCGTCGGCAAGAGCATCCTCCAGCCCGGTTTTCATACGCAGCTCTTCGCTGGCGAGATAGTCGAGCGCCATTTGCAGGCGCTCGCTCTCGGCCTCTTTCGCCGTATCGCTGAACTGGCGGGCCATTCGCCCATGAAAATCAGCGGCCCAGGCCACCAGATCGCGAACTTGGTTATAGCGCATATCCCTCTCCTTTGTATGCTCGTGACACGCCACGCGTACGACACCGGCACACGCCCCGGGTTCACACACAACGCCTGGCGAAACGCCTGCTTCACTGCCCTCGCCGTTACTTTTTACGCTTGTCTTCCACGACCCACTGACCGTCTGCAAAGTTGGCCTTCCAGCCCGTGGCTTTGCCGTCTTCATCGGTCATCACGAACTGCTCCTTGCTCTTGCGCGAAAAACGTATCTGGGTCGGCCGGCCGTCGGGGTCTTCGCTGGGCGCCTTGAGAATGAAGTGATACTTCTCGGGCAGTTCGTCGGCGTGCGCCTTCAGCTCTTTGACCAGCGGCGGGCGGGTTTCACGATTCTTGGGAAACTTGCTCGCCGCGAGGAACAGCCCGCTGGCGCCGTCGCGCAGCACGTAGTGGTCTTCCACCTTCTGGCAGGCAAGCTCGGGCATGGGGATCGGATCGATCTTGGGCGGCGCGACTTCGCCGCTACGCAACAGCTTGCGGGTGTTCTTGCACTCTTCGTTGGTGCAACCGAAGTACTTGCCGAAGCGCCCGGATTTCAGCTGCATCTCGCTGCCGCACTTGTCGCACTCGATCACCGGGCCTTCATAGCCCTTGATCTTGAACTTGCCGGCTTCTATTTCGTAGCCGCGGCAGTCGGGGCTGTTGCCGCAGATGTGCAGCTTGCGCGCCTCGTCGATCAGGTAGCTGTCCATGGCCGTTTCGCAACGGGGGCAGCGGCGTTTGGCGCGCAGCGCGTCGGTTTCGGCATCTGCGCCGGCGTCGTCGGCAACGGCTTCTTCGCCGGGAATCAGGTCAATGGTGGTTTTGCAGCGTTCCTTGGGCGGCAGGTTATAGCCGCTACAGCCCAGAAACACCCCCGTCGAGGCGGTGCGGATCTGCATGTGACGGCCGCATTTGGGGCACTCGATGTCGGTCGGCACCGGCTCGTTGGGACGCATGCCGTCTTCGCTTTCGGCGCGGGAAAGCTCTTCACGGAACTCATGGTAAAAGGCGTCGAGCAGCGCGCGCCAGTTGCGTTCACCCTCGGCCACGTCGTCCAGCCCGCCTTCCATCCGCGCGGTAAAGGAATAGTCCATCAGGTCGGGGAACGACTCCTTGAGCCGCTCGGTGACGATGTCGCCAAGCTTTTCGGCGTAGAAACGCCGGCTTTCCAGCCTGACGTAGCCGCGATCCTGAATGGTGGAAATAATCGCCGCATAGGTCGATGGCCGACCAATGCCCTGCTTTTCCAGCTCCTTGACCAGCGCCGCCTCGGTGTAGCGCGCCGGCGGCTTGGTGAAGTGCTGCTGCGGATCCAGCGCGTCGAGCGTCATCGGCGTGCCTTCGGGCAGATCGGGCAGGTGCTGATCCTCGTTCTTGCCCGACGGCTTCATCACCCGGGTATAACCGTCAAACTTCAGCACGCGGCCTTTGGCGCGCAGCTCAAAACCTTTCACGTCGATGCTCAGGGTGCTCGACAGGTACTCGGCCGGGGTCATCTGGCAGGCCACAAACTGCCGCCAGATCAGCTCGTACAAACGCTCGGCGTCGCGCTCCATGCCGGCCAAGTCGGTGGCCTTGCGCTCAACGCTTGACGGGCGAATCGCCTCGTGCGCTTCCTGAGCGCTTTCCTTGCTGGTGTAGCGAATAGCGTCTGCGGGCAGGTAACGCTCGCCAAACTCTTCGCCAATAAAGCCGCGCACGCCTTCCACCGCGTCGTTGGACAGGTTGGTGGAGTCGGTCCGCATGTAGGTAATGTAGCCCGCCTCATAAAGGCGCTGGGCCATGGTCATGGTCTTTTTGACCGAGAAGCCCAGGCGCCCGCTGGCCGCCTGCTGCAGCGTCGAGGTAATAAAGGGCGCGCCGGGCTTGGAACGCGTGGGCTTGTCTTCCCGGGCGGTAATCGAAAAGTCGGCCTTGTTCAGCGCGGCAATGCGCTCAAGGGTGTCGGCCTCTGACGTGGGACGGAAAGCCTTGCCGTCCTGGCGCGCCAGCGCAAAGCGCACGGCCTCGCCCTCGGGCGTTACCAGATCGGCGTGGACGTCCCAGAACTCTTCAGGAATAAACGCGCGGATCTCGCGCTCGCGCTCGACGATCAGCCTCACGGCCACCGACTGCACCCGCCCCGCCGACAGCCCGCGGGCCACTTTGGCCCACAATAGCGGCGAGAGCATAAAGCCCACCACGCGGTCGAGAAAACGCCGCGCCTGCTGCGCTTCTACCCGGGGAATGTTCAGCGTGCCAGGTGCTTTAAAGGCGTCCTGAATCGCGTTTTTGGTGATCTCGTTGAACACCACGCGCTTATAGCGCCCTTCGTCACCACCGATGGTCTCGCGCAGGTGCCAGGCAATCGCCTCGCCTTCGCGGTCCAAATCCGTGGCCAGGTAGACGGCGTCGGCATCGGCGGCCAGCTTTTTAAGCTCTGCCACCACCTTCTCTTTACCCGGCAGCGTTTCGTATTGCGCCTCCCAGCCGTTATCCGGGTCGATGCCCATGCGGCGGATGAGCTGGGTGTGCGCCTTGCGCTTTTTATGCACCACCTTTTCGTCTGCCGACATCTTGCGGGTTATCGCCGCCTGACGCGCGCGCTCTTTAGGGTCGACAGCGGTTTTACTCGAGCCGCTGGTCGGTAGATCACGTATGTGGCCCACGCTCGACTTGACGATAAAATCGTTGCCGAGATACTTGTTGATCGTTTTCGCCTTGGCTGGCGACTCCACGATGACCAGTGACTTGCCCATAGTGCTCCACTTAAATAAATGTGCCGACGATAAAACGGCAGTTAACAGGCCATATCGCGCGCTGCGTGGCGCTTTTGCACGAGTGAAAAAATGCGCCTACCCTAACCCACGCCCAAAAGAAGCGCTAGCCCGGTTCCGGCATTACCGCGCTACCGGGAATATCTTGCGTGCCGGTTGTCATGTTACATTAGTCGTATTTACCGACGTATTCATTGACGTGCTGATGCCCCCGATTTTTGGCGGTTTAGCCCGTCATCGCACAGTAGAGGCTCTTTTCACCCATGAGCAACGATACCTCGCAGCGCGTGCAAAGCGGCGCAAAGTTCCGCAACGAACGCGGCACGTCTGTCATCAAGGACGGGATCAAACAGCGTAAGGCTCAGCCGGCAGCGCCCGCCGCTGAAACGGCGTCTACAAGCCAGCCGCTGGAGCGCAAGCCAAAATGGCTGCGTGCCCGGATTCCCGGCGGCGAGCGTTTTGAAGCGGTCAAGAAAAACGTCGCCAACCACGGTTTGAGCACCGTGTGTGCCGAGTCGCACTGCCCTAACATGGGCGAGTGCTGGAGCAACGGCACCGCCACCATCATGCTGATGGGCGCGGTCTGTACCCGCGCCTGCCGTTTCTGCGCGGTGGATACCGGCAACCCTCAGGGCTGGCTGGATACCGACGAGCCGGAAAACACCGCCAAGTCGGTCGAGCTGATGGGGCTTCGCTATATCGTCCTGACCTCGGTTGACCGCGACGACCTCGACGACGGCGGCGCCGGCCACTACGCCAGCTGCATCCGTGCGATCAAGGCGCGCACGCCCGAGGTCGTGGTGGAAGCGCTGACCCCCGATTTTGACGCCGATCCAGCGGCTATCGAGCGGGTCGCGGATTCCGGCCTTGAGGTGTTTGCCCAGAACGTCGAAACCGTTGAGCGCCTGACCGGCCGCGTGCGCGACCCGCGCGCAGGCTATCGTAAAACCCTGGACGTACTCGCCCACGCCAAGCGCTACCGCCCTGACGTCATCACCAAAACCAGCCTGATGCTGGGGCTGGGTGAGACCGACGAAGAAATCCTGCAGACGTTTGATGACCTGCGCGAGATCGGCGTGGATATCGTCACCCTCGGCCAGTACCTGCGCCCGACCAAAAACCACCTGCCGGTGGAGCGCTGGGTTACGCCCGAGGAGTTTGACCGCTACCGCGTATTGGGGCTGGAAAAAGGCTTCATGGAAGTGCCGTCGGGCCCTCTGGTGCGCTCCAGCTACCGTGCTGACCGCGTATTCGAGAAAAATAACCTGGGGCTGGCCTCGCCCGCCGCAGTGCCCGGCCAGGAAACCGCCGATAACGCCAACCTGATTGCGGTCGAGAACGTCGGCTAACGCTGGCCTATCTGGCGCCCAAAGCCCCACCTGTCGTAGAGCGGCAGGTGGGGCTTTTTATTCCCGGGTCACAAGCGTGCGTTCGAGCCGCGCTGCCAGCGCTTGCGCCAGCTGCTCGCCCACCTCAGCGACGCTCACGCGACGCTCGGTCAACGCTGACATTCGCGCCATCGGCAGGCCCGCATAGCCGCAGGGATTAATCCGCGAAAACGGTTCCAGGTCGCAGTCAACATTCAGCGCCACGCCGTGAAAACTCGCGCCGCGACGAATACGCAGCCCCAGCGAGGCAATCTTGGCCTCGTCTTCGCCACCTTCACCGCCGTTATGGGTCACATAAACGCCCGGCGCATCCGGCCGCGCGCGGGCGCTAATGCCGTAGCCCGCCAGCACGTCGATCACCGCATTTTCCATCGCCGTCACCAGGTCGCGTACGCCCCATTTGGCGCGGCGCACGTCCAACAGCGGATACAGCACCACCTGGCCGGGGCCATGGTAGGTGACCTGACCGCCGCGGTCGGTCTGCACCACGGGAATATCGCCGGGCATCAACACATGCTCGGGCTTGCCCGCCTGCCCCTGGGTAAACACCGGCTCGTGTTCCACCAGCCAGAACTGATCCGGCGTTTGCGCGTCGCGCGTATCAGTCAGTTCGCGCATGGCTTCCCACACGGGCAGGTAAGAACGCAGGCCCAAACGGTGCAGCGCAATCCCGGTGGAGTCACTCACGCTACACCACCATATGAACGCGACCGGTGGCTTTCAGATCAACGAACAGCTGGTTGATCTGCTGCTCGCCGGTGGCGCGAATGGTCAAACGCACCGACTGAAAGCGACCGTTGCGGCTGTCGATCACCTGAATATTGGCGGCGTTGAAGTCGGGCGCGTGGCGCTCGACGACCTGACACACCGCTGCGGAAAAGTCGTCCGCCGCATCGCCGACCACCTTGATGGGGTAGTCGCACGGGAAGGTGATTTTGGGGGGCGTTTTGCCCCCTGTCTGGCGTAAATCACGAAATGATTTGGTGCCGCTTGGCTGCATAATTCTTTCCACGCGGTTGGTCGTATTTAGTCGGTAAAGCGGCTAAACAAGCCGCTGAAAAAGCGCTGCACCTGATCCATCAGGCGCTTGAAGAACCCGCCTTCTTCGACGTCTTCAAGCGCCACCAGCGTGCGTGTACCGACCACCTTGTCGCCCAGCGTGACGTCAAGCGTGCCGACGTCATCGCCTACCGAAATGGGGGCGCTCATGTCACTTTTCAAATTAATCCGGGCGCGCAGCTCTTCGTTGCGGTTGCGCGGCAGCGTCATGAAGACTTCCTTGTCGACGCCAACGCGCACTTCGTTGATGTCGCCGCCCCAGATCCGCGGATTCGCGAGCACGGCACCGCGCTCGTAGAGGTGCTTGGTTTCATAAAAGCGAAAACCGTAGCTGAGCAGCTTTTGCGATTCCTGAACCCGGGCTTCTTCTGATTTTGTTCCCATGACCACCGCAACCAGCCGCATATCCTCGCGCTTGGCCGACGATACCAGGCAATAGCCCGCCGCCTCGGTCCAGCCGGTTTTCAGCCCGTCAGCGGAAGGGTCGCGCCACAGCAGGCGGTTACGGTTGGACTGCTCGATGCCGCCATAGGCAAAATCGCGCTCGGAGTACATTTTATAGTGTTCGGGGTAGTCGTTGATAATATGCTGGGCCAGCCGCGCCAAATCATGTGCGCTTGAATAGTGCCCCTCCACCGGCAGGCCGGTGGCATTTTCAAAGTGGGTGTTTTCCATGCCCAGACGAGCCGCGTGCTGGTTCATCAGGTCGGCAAACTGCGCCTCACCGCCGGCAATATGTTCCGCCATGGCCACGCTGGCATCGTTGCCCGAGACGATGACGATGCC
The DNA here is from genome assembly GCF_900142895.1 of Vreelandella subglaciescola. Classification (NCBI taxonomy): domain Bacteria; kingdom Pseudomonadati; phylum Pseudomonadota; class Gammaproteobacteria; order Oceanospirillales; family Halomonadaceae; genus Vreelandella; species Vreelandella subglaciescola. The sequence continues at coordinate 60,759 of NZ_LT670847.1, read as the reverse complement.
GTGCAGCAGTTTTTCCACGGGCACCTGACTGCCCACTTCAATAAACATCTTGGAGCCGCCGGTACGCCAGGCCTTTTCGCTGACGTTGACCTTGTCATCCGGACTGAGCGAGCCGCGATCCAGCTCACGCTCGGCGAGATACGCCGTCATCAGCTTGGTCAGACTGGCCGGCGGCAAGCGCTCATCGGCGTTGTTTTGCGCCAGAATATGGCCGCTGTTGGCGTCCATGAGAATCCATGAATTGGCCGCCAGCTGCGGCGCGGAGGGAATAATGGTTTGCGGCTGCGGAATGGTCTGCGCGTTTGCCGGCATGGATGTCAGTGTGCCAACCGACACCAATGCAGCCGAAAACAGGGCAGCACCGACAAAGGTACGTAAAGAGAACAGGCGTAAAGACTGCCCCATCGGGGCCGCCAGGCTGAACATTGACCGTTTTCCCGACGAGTTCGTTAACCGTGTTTTTAGCTGTTTATTAAACGGTTTTTTTAACAACGCTTTCATTACATGACTCTCGCTTATCAAGCATTCGATGACGTTCAACAACAGCGTACCCGCTGCCGCTTACCGGAAAAGGGGCGCATTATCGCACGATAAACGCCTGGGGAAAGCCTGCGCGGCGCAAAGTGTCGCGCAGGGCGGCTTCGCCGGAGACCGAGCCAACCGGCCCGACCTGCACCCGATACATGCCATCGGCTTCGGCAATCCGCACCGCGTGGCTCAGCTCGCCTTGCAGGCGACGCTTCAGTTTCACGGCGCCCTGCCGGCTTTCCAGCGCCGCTACCTGCCAATAGGTGCCGCTATCTGACGCGGCCGGCTCAGCCTGACCTGCCGGTGCTTCAGGCGCTGCCGCAGGCTGTGTGACGTCATTGCTTGATACGTCACTGCTGGGTACATCCTTGCGCGCGATGGCGCGGGGTGGCCTCTCACCCGATGACACGTTGCCGTGCCGGGCCAGCCACTGGTCCGGGTCAATGGCTTCCACGTTGACGCGCCCCGTACCGTGGTCGGTCAGCCCAAGCCGTGAGGCCGCGGCGTAAGACAGGTCAATCACCCGCTCGCTATGAAAAGGCCCACGGTCATTGACCCGTACAATCACTGACTTGTTGGTGCCTACCCGCGTGACACGGGCAAAGGTGGGCAGCGGTAGTGAACGGTGCGCCGCGCTCATCTCGTACATATCGTAAATTTCACCGCTGGACGTGGCATAGCCATGAAATTTTTTGCCATACCAGGACGCCGTGCCGGTTTCGTTATAGCCCTTGGCATCAGGCAGTACCCGGTAGCTTTTCCCCCACACCGAGTAGGTGGAACGATTGCCCGCCCGGGACAACGGCTCCTTGCGCGGTATGGCGTCGGGCACGTCAGATACGTCAGGCGGATCAAGCGGATAGGCGTCGGCGCTCATGGCATAGCGCCCGCCGCCCGAGGCATCATCATCGGTGTTGCCACCCCCCGTCGCGGCCTTTTTCGCGGGCGCTTCGGTAGCGCTTTCAGGCGTCGGCGGCGCAGCGCTCTGACTGGCACAGCCGGCAAGCGTCAGCAGCGTGCAGGCAATACCTGTACACAACAGCGTGCGGGGCGTAACGACGGGCCATGTCATGCCTCGGCGGTGTCTCATGCCTGCTCCTCATCTTGATCGAGTGACGCGTGCTTTTGCGCAATAGCCTCGGCCAGCTCGGCCACTGCCATGGCGTAAAGGTGGCTGTGGTTATAGCGCATGATCACGTAAAAATTGAACCCGCCCAGCCGGTATTCGGGCGCGCCCTCCTCCATGGCAAAACGCAGCGGCACCACAAGGCGCTCAAGGTCCTGAGCAAATGACTCAGCACCGCTTCCAACCGGCTTGATACCGGCTTGCGCTGCCTCATCAAGCGTCACCGACGGCCGCGAGGTTTGATTCAGCGCGATGGCGTCAGGCGGCGTTTCCGGCCCTTCTGCCGCCTGGTAAACGGCCTCGCCGGCACGCCAGTCGTGCTCGGAAAAATAGCTGGCTACGCTACCAATGGCATCCACCGGGTTGTGCCACAGATCGCGCTTGCCGTCGTCGTCAAAGTCGACCGCATAAGCGTCGTAGCTGGTAGGAATAAACTGCGGGTAGCCCATGGCACCGGCATAAGAACCCAGCAGCGTGCCGGGGTCGACGCCCTGCTCGAAGGCAAGGCGCAAAAACGCCGCCAGCTCGCCGCGGAAGAAGTCGCCGCGCTGCGGGTGCTCAAAGGCCAGCGTGGCCAGCGAATCCAGCACGCGGTGCTTTCCCGTATAGCGTCCGTAGTAGGTTTCCACGCCGATAATCGCCGTTATCACTTCGGGATCCACGCCATATTCTGCCTGCGCTCTATCCAGCGCCTCGCGATACTCGCGCATAAACGCGGCGCCTTCCTCAATGCGCCGATCGGACATGAAAATAGCCCGGTACTCCGGCCATTCCATACGAAACTCGGCGGCACCAGACATGGCGTCCAGCACTTCCTGGCTGGCATTTGCCTGGCTCAGCGTGTCGACGAGAAAGTCACGCGGCAGGCCTTGCTGGCTAAGCTCATCCACCAGCACTGCGGCATCCGAGCCCGCCTGCCGAGGATCAAAATCAGGCGCGGCAACGGCGCTGCCGGCAACGCCCAGTGCGCCCAGTGCGCCCAGCACCATGGCCGCCGCCTGCAGTCGAAAGCGTAGCTGAGAGGCTTTATACATTAGGATTGACTCCAGAAAGTTAACGCGGCAGCAGCCGGCGATGGGCGTGAACCGACATGAGAATACCGAACCCCGCCAGCAGGGTCACGCTTGAGGTGCCCCCAAAGCTGATCAGCGGCAGCGGCACGCCCACCACGGGCAGAATACCGCTGACCATCCCCACGTTGACAAAGACATAGATGAAAAAGGTCAGGATGATACTGCCGGCCACCAGCCGCCCGAAGGTATCCTGTGCGCCGGCCGCCAGCCACAATCCCCGGCACACAATAATCACGTACAGCGCCAGCAGCGCCGTCATGCCCACCAGGCCAAACTCTTCACCCAGCACGGCGATAATAAAATCGGTATGGCGCTCGGGCAAAAACTCCAGCTGCGATTGGGTGCCCTCGAACCAGCCCTTGCCCCAGACGCCACCGCTGCCGATCGCCGTGGTCGACTGGATAATATTCCAGCCGGCGCCGAGCGGATCACTTTCGGGATTTAAAAACGTCAGCACGCGCTGGCGCTGGTAGTTTTGCAAATTCATCCAGAGCAGCGGCAGCGCTGCCCCCAGCACCAGCAGGAAAAACCCGATGAGCCGCCACGAAAGCCCCGCCAGCAGCACCACGATCAGCGCCGCGGTCGCTACCAGAATCGACGTGCCCAGATCCGGCTGCATGGCAATCAGCACCACCGGCGCGCCGATAATCAGTGCGGAAACCAACAGATGGCGCAGCCGGGGCGGCATGCCGGTGCGACTGAGATAGGCAGCTACCATCAGCGGCGTAGCGAGTTTCATCATTTCCGAGGGCTGAAAACGAATGACGCCGGGAATCTCCAGCCAGCGCTGCGCGCCCATGCCGATATCGCCCACCAGCTCCACCGCCAGCAGCATCGCCACCCCAACCCCATAGGCCAGCGGCGCCCAGCGTAAAAAGGTCCCGGGCGGGAACTGGGCCAATACCGCCATGACCGCAAGCGCCACGCCAAAGCGCAGCGCCTGCCCGCGCACCATCTCAGCGTGCTGTCCGGAAGCGCTATACAGCACCAGCAGCCCTGAGCTCATCAGCAGCAACAACAGCCCCAGCAGCCACGGATCCAGATGAATGTTTTCCCACAGGCTTTTACGCCGCGATATGCCGCTATCCGGCGGGCGTACGGGGTGGCGGTTCAGCAGACGTGAAAACGTGGTCCAGGGCATGGCTTACCGCTCCTCTTCGGCGCGAGCATTAGTGGCAGCGGGATCATCACTGCCGGGAAGGTGGCCTTCATCCAGCAGCCAGGCATCCGTCATCTCACGCGCCAGCGGCGATGCATGACTGCTGCCACCACCGACGTTTTCCACAATGATCGCCACCGCAATTTGCGGATCGTCAATCGGTGCAAACGCGATAAACAGCGCATGATCGCGCAGCCGCTCGGCCAACTCTTCGGCGTTATAGCGTTCGTCCTGACCCAGCGAAAACACCTGCGCGGTGCCGGATTTTCCCGCCATGCGATACTCAAGCCCCTTGCCCGAACGCCGTGCCGTGCCTTCACGGCCGCTAAGCACCTTCTCCATGCCGTTGAACACGGTCTGCCACTCGCTGGCGTTATCCACCTCGATATCGTCGGGCGTATCGGGTAGCTCACGGGGCAGCGGTTCGCCGTCAATCGTGCGCGCCAGCCGCGGTTTGACCCAGTCGCCTTTATTGGCCAGCGTCGCTGTCGCCGTCGCCAGCTGCAGCGGCGTGATTTGCAGATACCCCTGCCCGATGCCGACCGACAGCGTTTCACCGGGATACCAGGGCTGGTTGTAGCGCTCACGCTTCCATTCCCGGGAAGGCAGCAGCCCGCTGCTTTCGCCCTGCACATCGTGGGCCACACGCTGGCCAAAGCCAAAATCGCTTAGCTGGCGCTGCAGTCTGTCGATCCCCAGATCGTGAGCCAGCGAGTAGTAGTACGTGTTGTTGGAGACCGCCAGGGAGCGTTCCATATCCACCCGCCCGTGCCCCCAGCGCAGCCAGTTGCGGTAGCGGCGCGAATCGTTGGGCAGTTGAAAGTAGCCCGGGTCGTTAATCGTCTTTTCCGGCGTGATGACGCCTTCGCGCAGCCCCGCCATGGCGACAAACGGTTTGATCGTCGAGCCCGACGGGTAGTGGCCACGAATCGCGCGGTTAAACAGCGGCAGGTCAATATCCTGCTGCAGCGCACGGTAAGAGGCCACATCGATGCCGGTGACAAACTGGTTGCTGTCAAACCCGGGTGCCGAGGCCATGGCAAGTATTTCACCGCTTTGCGGCTCAATCGCCACGATAGAGCCGCGGCGGCCATCCAGCAGGTCAAACGCCAGCCGCTGAAGCCCACTATCCAGCGTCAGCGTCAGGTTTTTGCCGGGCACCGGGTCTTGGCGCCCCAACTCGCGCAGCACCCGGCCACGGGCGTTGGTTTCCACCTTGCGCAGCCCGGCCTCGCCGTGCAGCGCGTCTTCATAAAAACGCTCGATGCCGGTCTTGCCGATAAAGTGAGTCCCCGCATAGCGCCCGGTATCCAGCGTTTTAAGCTCGTCGGCGTTAATTCGCCCGACATAGCCCAGCGCGTGCGACATGATCCGAGCATCGGGATAGTAGCGTAACAGCTGAGCTTCAACTTCAACGCCGGGCAGCCGGTGGCGGTTAACCGCCAGCCGGGCAATTTGCGCCTCGGTCAGGTCGCTCATCAACAGTGCCGGCTGAAAGGGGCGCTGGCGCTGGCGGGAGCGGCGTTTGAACGCCGCGATGTCGTCTTCGGGGAGGTCGAGTAGCGCGACCAGACGCTCAAGGGTCTGATCCAGATCGTCCACCCGCTCACGCACCAGCGTCAGATTATAGGTGGGACGGTTTTCGGCCAGCAGTACGCCGTTGCGGTCGTAAACCAGCCCCCGCGTAGGTGGCAACGGCTCCACGCGCACGCGGTTGTTTTCCGAACGGGTGCTGTACTTGTCGTGTTCGACAACCTGCAGGTAGACCAGCCGGCTGACCAGCAGCGAGGTCAGCACGATCACCACCACCAGCGCCAGCAGCGCCCGGGCACGAAATATGCGCAGCTCCTGCTCGGTATTTTTTAACGTATCAAGGCGCGGCGGCATGACGACAGCTAACGGTTACACAAAGGCAAAACAATCGAAAAGACTCTCCGAATCGTGCTACATAAAAAATGTCGTGCTAACGATGGTAGGGATGCCCGACCAGAAGCGTCCATGCACGGTACAGCTGTTCGGCCAGCATGACGCGCACCAGCGGGTGGGGCAGCGTCAGCGGAGAAAGTGACCAGGCGCTATGCGCCGCGGCCGAAAGATCGGGCGCCAGGCCATCCGGCCCGCCGACCAGCAGCGCCACATCGCGCCCCTGCATGCGCCAGTCATCGGCCTGTTGCGCCAGCTTTTGCGTCGTCCAGGGCTGGCCTTTCACCTCCAGCGCCACCAAGTGCTCATCGCCTTTCAAGCGCTCGCGTATACGCCGGGCTTCCTGCTCGCGCGCCTTGGCGGCAGGAGTATTCTTGCCCCGCTGACCCAGCGCGATTTCTTCTATTTCCAGCGAGAAATCTCGCGGCAACCGCTTGCGGTAGGTTTCGACGCCTTCTTCTACCCAATCGGGCATGCGCGTCCCTACCGCCAGCAGCCGGATTTTCATCGCGAGCCGGCCTGCTCTTCCATGCGCTCGCGCAGCTGCTCAACGCCGCCCTCGGCCGGCAAATCCGCCCACAGGCGTTCCAGGTCGTAAAGCTCACGGGCGTCAGGCAGCATCACGTGAACAATCACATCGCCCAGATCCACCAGCATCCAGTCGGCGTTGCCGCCGCCTTCAGCGCCGCGCGGGTTAAGCCCCTGCGCCTTGGCTTTTTCCACCACGTTTTGCGCCAGCGCCGATACGTGGCGCGTCGAGGTGGCGCTGGCAATCAGCATCACGTCGGTAACGTCGGTGAGTTTAGCCACGTCAAGCGCGGTAATATCACGGCCTTTCAATTCTTCCAGCGCGTCAGTCGCCAGGTTTTTCAACGTATCAATATGCATGAGTGGTAAATGCCAACTCCGTAGGAAAGCGTGTAAAGCCGGCCATTGTAACGGCTTTATGTGTGACTGCCAGCGCTATTCACCTGCCTGGCAACCATCCGTTGGATAATCGTTCGTTTGATAAAGCTGTCTGGCAACGGCAGCGCGCTCTACGGCTTCGGGCAATAAATAACGCACGCTTTCGCCCTGCTGCAAACGGCGGCGTATCTCCGTGGCGGAAATCGCCATGCGCGAGGGCAGCGTCACGCGTAAAAGCCCGCCGTGGGGCGTTTGCATCAAGGCCGACGCGTCTGCGACCTCGCGCTGGCCAATCAGTTCCCCAAGTCGTTGGGTCTGTGCAATGGGATACCCCGGCCGCGCGATCACTACGATATGCGCCAGTGCGAACAGGCGCTCGGGATCGTGCCAATCAGCCAGCCGTGAAAACGCATCTTCACCCAACGCCATGACGAGGCGCGCATCATCACCGTATTCAGCGCGCAGCTCGGCCAGGGTGTCCGCGCTGTAGGAAGGCCCTGCACGCTTGAGCTCGCGCCCGTCGGCGTAAAGCCCCGGGGTATCGCCGATGCCGGCTTCAAGCAGCGATAAGCGCGCTTCGGCGGCAACCTGAGGCCGTCCGCGCAGCGGCGGCTGAGGGGCGGGTATCATGTGCAGCCGGTCAAGCGCCAGATGCTCGTAAAGCTCCACGGCGCTGCGCAAATGCCCCAGATGCACCGGATCAAAAGTGCCGCCCAGCATGCCGATGCGCGGCGCCGTGGCTGCCTCCGTTTCCGCAGGTCCAATCATACTGCGGGTCATTGGCGGATATGGCCTTCGCCCAGCACCACGTATTTGCGCGTGGTCAGCCCTTCAAGACCCACCGGCCCCCGGGCGTGCAGCTTGTCGGTGGAAATGCCGATTTCCGCGCCCAGTCCGTACTCAAAGCCGTCGGCAAAGCGCGTGGAGGCGTTGACCATCACCGAGCTTGAGTCCACCTCGGCCATGAAACGCCGCGCCAGGCTGTAATCCTGGGTAACGATGGCATCGGTATGCTGCGAGCCGTAACGCTCGATGTGTGCCATGGCGTCATCCACGCCGTCAACGACCTTGATGGCCAGCACCGGTGCCAGATATTCCTCGCCCCAGTCGCTTTCGCTGGCCGCGATCACCTGGGGCAGCACTGCCCGGGTGCGTTCGCAGCCGCGCAGCTCGACCTCGTGCTCGGCAAAGCGCCGGGCAAGCTCGGGCAGCAGCGCCTCGGCAATGGGCGCATCAAGCAGCAGCGTTTCCAGCGTATTGCAGGTGCCGTAGCGCTGGGTTTTGGCGTTGACCGCAATCGCCAGCGCTTTCTCGTGATCCGCCGTGGCGTCAACGTAAACGTGGCACACGCCGTCAAGGTGCTTGATCACCGGCACTTTGGCTTCCCGCGAAATGCGCTCGATGAGCGATTTGCCCCCGCGCGGAATAATCACGTCGACAAACTCGGGGCTGGTGATCAGCTCGCCCACGGCGGCGCGGTCGGTCGTAGCGACGACCTGCACGCTGCCCGCCGGCAAGTCGACATCTTCCAAGCCGGCCTTGAGGCATTCGCTCAGCGCGGCGTTGGAGGCGCTCGCTTCAGAGCCGCCGCGCAGAATGCAGGCGTTGCCGGACTTGAGACACAGGCTGGCGGCCTCGACGGTAACGTTGGGACGCGACTCGAAAATAATCCCGATCACGCCCAGCGGTACGCGCATCTGCCCCACCTGAATACCGCTGGGGCGAGCACGCAGGCCGTCGATCTCACCCACCGGGTCGGGCAGTGCCGCTACCTGATGCAGCCCTTCGATCATGGCGTTGATGCGCGCCTGGTCAAGCGCCAGCCGGTCGAGCAGCGCGGCGTCCAGCCCGGCGTCACGGCCGCGCTGCATGTCTTCGGCGTTGGCCGCCAGCACCGCCTCGCGCGAAGCGTCAATCCGCTCGGCCATGGCCAGCAGTGCGCGGTTTTTGCGCCCGCTATCGGCGCGGCGCAGGCCTCGTGCGGCCTCACGGGCAGCGCGGCCCAGCGCCTGCATATAAGCGGGAATATCCGTTGTGTCAGCTCGCGAGGATGAAACGCTCATGCCTTACTCCGTGTACGGTGGTCGGTTAAGCTATCAAGATTAAGCTATTAATATAAAGTAGCGACCAATATCAAAAAACACGTCAATAAGCCACTATGCAAAGTAAATACAAAGTCCGCCTGCTGCGCGCCAATCTGCTGGCAGCCGCCGTTGTTCTGGCGCTGTGGACGCCGGCCGCACCGCCGGCCGCCGCACTGGTGCTGTGGGTGTCGGTCAGCTGGCTGTTCATCACCGCCCTGCTGCTGGAATTCAACCACCGGCGTGCTCGCGGGCTGCCGTGGCAATTATTGCCCGGCACGCTGCTGATCGGCCTGATTGCGGCTGCCCCGGAGCGCCACGCCCTGTTGATCTGGGCATGGTGCGCACTGTTCATGCTGCCACAAATTCATTGGGTTGCGGCGTTCAACATCAGCGGTGCGCTGCTCAGCTGGGTGCTGCTGGCCCCCCAGCTGAGCACGCCCGCCTGGGGGCTGATGCTGGTAACGCTATGCCTGCTGTGCCTGCTGGCCGTGTCCCGGGCGCGCCAGTTTATCCATATTAACGGGGCTATCCTGCAGCGCCTGCGCCTCATTCCGGGCGTTAACCTCTGGGCGCAAGAGCAGCTGCTGCGCGACATTACCCGCGAGCGGCTGCGCTGCGAGCGCGACGGCCTCTATGGCGAGCTGGTCATCTTTTACGTCAAGCGCCGCCAGCTCTGGCCGTTTGCCCAAACGCTTTGCCAGCTGACCTACCGCTTTGAACACGCCTATCGGCTGGATGCCACGACGCTGGCAACGCTGTTGCTGTCACGCTCAGAGACAGACGCCGCCCAGCGCCGCCAGCGCCTGCTTGACGCGCTACCCGCCAGGGTAGACAGCCAGTACGTCAGCCTGGCCGCCGTTGAACACGCTCTGACCGACGTGGAGCAGCTGAAGCAGAGCGCCGGCAACCGCGCGGCACTAAAGGAGGCGTCTTGAACGAACATCAGTTTTCGCACCGCTTGATGACGCTCGTCTACATCGCCGCGCCGCTGCTGATGGCCGGCTATGCCGCCTGGCGCTACGCCACGGGGGACTACGTTACCCTGTTTACTCCGCTATTCCTGGTGCTGGTACTGCTCGCCGCGTTATTGCTGCACCTCTTCCGCTCGCCTTCAGTGTATCTGCCGCGCATGATTCTGCTGGTGGCCACCTATGTGACGATGCTGGCCGCCATCTGGCAACCGCCGGAGATATCGCTGGTGTGGCTTGGCCTGCCACTGGCAGCGACCTTTTTACTGCTGCCACTATGGAGCGCGCTCACCATTAACGTCCTGCTCGCGCCCATCTGGTGGTTCACACCGCTGCACAGCGCGCCGCCCAGCTGGGTGGTCGGTTTTTTTGCCACCGCGCTACTGCTTGCACTGCCACGCTGGGAACAGGCACGCCGCCAGGCACTGCTGCGCGCCACTGACTCCCACGACAGTGAATGCAGCGCCTATCATATCGACGCCCTGCACGAGCGCCTGCAAAGCGAATACCAGCGCGCCGCCGTGCTCAACCGGCACCTCGCGGTGCTGGTCATTCACCTGCCGCAGCTGGATATGGCCGGTGAACAGTTTGGCCATCGCGCGCAGCTCGCGCTGCTGGACGCCCTGTGTCAGGAAGTCAGCCACCAGTGCCGCGATTACGATGTGCTGGGGCGCGCAACGAGCACCACGTTCTGGCTGGTACTGCCCACCACCAGCGAAAGCGGTGCGCTGCTGGTGCGCGAGCGCCTGACACGGGCGCTCTCCCGTCGTGTGCTGGTCGAAACCGGCCAGATAGAAGTGCGTATTGCGGTTTCCCTGCCGCGTCATCGCGAAGACATCAACCCGTTTATTCAGCGCCTTGAAGCACGTGCCGAGGCGCTGGCGGCGCCGCTTGAAGCAGCCTGACTTTCTTCTACGCGGCCTACCCCAGCGCCAGCCACAGCCCCACGCCCACCATCAGCGTGCCGGAAATACGGTTCATCAGCCGCACGCCGGCTCCTCTGGAAAGCAGCCGGCGCAGCGTCTTGCCGCCGGTGGTATAGATCATCAGGCTGGTAAACTCGATAACCAGAATAACCGCCACCAGGCTTGCCAACTGGGGCGCCAGCGCCCGGGCATCGTCCAGAAACGGCGGCAGCAGCACCATGAAAAACGCCCAGCCCTTGGGATTGGCAATCGCCGTCATGAACCCCTGCACAAAAAGCTGCCCCCGCGAGGCCGGCGCGCCCCGATCAACTCCCCCGGGAATCGCCATGCGCCCGCGCGAACGCCACATCATCACGCCCAGATACACCAGATACGCCCCGCCCACCCATTTGAACAACATAAAGACTTCGGGACTTTTCAGCATCAGCGCGGCCACACCGGCCCCTGCCGCCACCGCCACCAGCCCGACGCCCAGCAGCTCGCCGATCATCATCCACAGCGTGCGTTTCACGCCCTGGGTCATGCCCAGCACCATGGCCAGCGTCATACACATGCCCGGCGTCAGCGAGACCAGCAGAAACATGGGCGCAAACACCGAAAGCGTCGCAACAGACAGCATAGAGCGTTCCTTATCAATGGATGACTACTCGCCGCCCTCACCCCAACGCGGCATCAGTGCGTGCTCAATGCCCAGCTGATTGAGGATGCGCGCAACGATAAAGTCGATCAGATCGTCGATCGACGCGGGACGATGATAAAACCCCGGCGCCGCCGGCAGTATCACCACACCCAGGCGGCTGAGCGTAAGCATGTGCTCAAGATGAATGGGTGAAAACGGGCTTTCCCGTGGCACCATGACCAGCGTGCGGCGCTCCTTGATGGCCACATCCGCCGCGCGCTCGATCAGGTTGTTGCTGGCGCCGGTAGCCACCGCCGACAGCGTGCCGGTGGAGCACGGGCAGATCACCATCGCCGACGGCGCGCCGGAGCCCGAGGCCACCGGCGCCATCCAGTCTTCGCGGCCAAAGCAGCGGATCTGGCCGCTGGCCGCCCCGCTACGCGCCATTAGTGCCTTTTCCAGCCGTGCCGGCGCTGCCGGCAAGGTGGTGTCCGTTTCGGTGGCAATCACCATGTGCGCCGCCTTGGAAACCATCACCCAGACCTCGTGGCCGGCGTTGACCAGCACGTCAATCAGGCGCAGCGCGTACTGCACGCCGGACGCACCGGTCAGCGCCACGGTCACCGGCGGTTTGAACGTTGTCATAGCGAGTTACTCCTGATGCGCCGTTTCAAGCGCTGCCAGCAGGCGCTCGTGAATACCGCCAAAGCCGCCGTTGGACATCACCACGATACGGTCTCTGGGTGACGCTTTATTGACCACGGCGGCGACCAGCGCGTCGAGGTCGTGATACAGGCTGGCGCGCTCGCCCTGTGGGGCAATCAGTGCATCCAGCGACCAGTCCAGCGCCGGCGGCTGATACCAGAAGGCGTGGTCGGCATCGGCTACGCTGTCGTTCAGCCGCGCCTTGAGCGCCCCCTGACGCATGGTGTTGGAGCGCGGCTCAATCACCGCCAGCAGCCGGCCGGTCGGCGTGGCCGCCCGCAGCCCGCCAAGAGTCGCGGCAATCGCCGTGGGATGATGAGCAAAATCGTCGATCACCTGAATGCCGCCGATCTCGCCGCGCACTTCCTGACGCCGCCGCGGGCTTTCAAAACGGGCCAGTGCCGCACAGCTGCGCGAGAGATCCACCCCGCAGGCATGCGCCGCGGCCAGGGCCGCCAGCGCGTTGCGCGCGTTGTACTCGCCGGTCAGCGACCACTCCACCACCGCGTCTTCCGTCTCACCTTCCTGCGCGGCCAGGTGAATCACCTGAAAGCGGCTGGCATCGGCGTGCTCCAAACGAAACTGCCACTCGCTGCCGGGGGCATTATCCACCCCCGCCGCAGGCGCCTTGCCCAACCGCGCCACCGGCGTCCATGCACCCTGCGCCAGCACGCGCTCAAGCGCCGGCTGATCATCAGCCACCAGCAGCTGGCCGTTGCCCGGCACGGTGCGCACCAGATGATGAAACTGGCGCTCAATGGCGGCCAGGTCGGGGAAGATGTCGGCGTGATCGAACTCCAGATTGTTGAGCACGGCGATTTGCGGACGGTAATGAACAAACTTGGAGCGCTTGTCGAAAAACGCCGTGTCGTATTCGTCGGCTTCCACCACAAAGGGGGCGTCCGGCTCGCCCAGCCGCGCTGAGATGCCGAAATTGCGCGGCACCCCGCCAATCAGAAAGCCCGGCGCCTGGCCGGCGCTTTCCAGCAGCCACGCCAACAGGCTCGCCGTGGTGGTCTTGCCGTGGGTGCCGGCGATGGCGATCACCTTGCGCCCCGCCAGCACGTGCTCGCAGAGCCACTGGGCGCCGGAAGTGTACGGCAAGCCGCTGTTCAACAGCGCCTCGACTTCAGGATTGCCGCGCGACAGCGCGTTGCCCACCACCACCAGATCCGGCGTTGCGCCCGAGGCGTCGCGCAGGTTGGCGGCGCCAAAGCCGTCCTGCAGGGCAATGCCGGCCTCCGCCAGCTGGGTGCTCATCGGCGGGTAAACGTTGGCGTCCGAGCCGCTGACCCGGTAGCCAAGCTCGCGCGCCAGCAGCGCCAGGCTGCCCATAAAAGTGCCGCAAATCCCGATAATATGCAGATGCATGGCCGTAACGTCCCTTAACGATGCGTTCAACAACGAATTCATCAGCAACGAATTCATTCAGAACGAATCCATTGAGAACGAATCTATTGAGAACAATGCTCAATACGTGCACTCCAGGGCACACACGAAAAACGACCGGAAAGCCTAGCACGCCGCCCGGTATAGCTCACGGCCGATGTGACAAACGCCGCGGCTTATTGCACGATGGCCGGCGATTATATCAACCCCGCTGTTAAGGAAGCTTCATGCGCATCCTCATTCGTTACTTTTTCCGCGGCCTACGCCTCGTGCTCACGCCGGTGATGATCATTTCCGAAAAGCTCTCCACACCCCAGGCGGTAGAGCGCTCCGAGGCCAAACAGGCTGAGACCGACAAGGCCTGCGAAGCGCTTGCGCTGTACCAGTTTCGCACCTGCCCGTTCTGCATCAAGGTACGTAAGGAAATCGCGCGGCTGGGCCTGACCATCGAGCTGCGCGACACCCAGCGCGATCCCGATCACAAACAAGCCCTGCTGGAAGGCGGCGGCCGGGCAAAGGTGCCGTGCCTGAAAATTGAAAACGACGACAAAAGCGTCGAGTGGCTGTACGAATCCGACGATATCAACGCCTATTTACACCGCCGCTTTGGCACTGCTGCCTGAACCACCAACGCCGCTCCAAGCCCGTCGGGGCGTGCGGTCATTCAGTGGATGAATATCCCCAGTCATTATTTCGATTGTGTAACACGATGCTAACTCACTATGTTGTGAGTAAGCCGTTTTTCGCCAGACTGTTTTTTTACGAACGATTTGTGACGGAGCGCTGTACAAGGCTGACTGAAAAGCCTTTGTATCAACGTCAGCATCCATTCAGCAGCATTGGCGATTAACCGTGGCTACCAACAAACAATAACATCGGGGATTTACACCGCCATGACCGTGACTCGCACACCAACCGTTAAAAAGACGCTACTCGCTTCTGCCATTGCCGCTACGCTTGCCGGCGGCGCACTGGTGTCCACCGCCGCCCAGGCCGAAAACACCTTGCGCATGGCCTACGATGCCGACCCGGTATCGCTGGATATTCACGAACAGCTTTCCGGCGGCATCATGCAGCTGTCGCACCTCATCTACGACCCGCTGGTACGCTGGGATCAGTCGCTCGATTTCGAGCCGCGCCTGGCCACCGAATGGGAGCAGGTAGACGACACCACCATGCGCATGACGCTGCGCGAAGGAGTAACGTTCACTAGCGGCAACGCGTTTACCGCTAAAGATGTGGTCTGGACCATCGAGCGCTTGAAGCGCAGCCCGGACTTCAAGGCGATTTTTGCGCCGATTGAAAGCGCCACCGCGGTAGACGAGCACACCGTCGAGATCAACACCGTCAAGCCCTACCCGCTGCTGCTGAACCTTGCCACCTACATCTTCCCGATGGACAGCGAGTTTTATTCGGGCGACGCCCCCGACGGCGACCCCAAGGATGAAATCGTCAAGAACGGCAACTCCTACGCCTCAGCCCACGTTTCCGGCACCGGCCCCTACACCGTGACCGAACGTCAGCAGGGCGTGCGTACCGAGTTCAAACGTAACCCCGACTATTGGGATGAAAGCTCCCCGGGCAACGTCGACAAGCTCGTGCTGACGCCGATCAGCGAAAACGCCACCCGCGTCGCCGCCCTGCTCTCGGGCGACGTGGACTTCATCGCCCCGGTACCGCCCAACGATCTGGAGCGCGTGCGCGAAAGCGACGATGCCAAGCTGGTCACCATGTCCGGTACGCGCATCATCATGCTGCACATGAACCAGAAGCGCGTCGAAGCCTTTGAAGACCCGCGCGTACGCAAGGCCTTCGCCTACGCGGTAAATCAGGAAGGCATCGCCGACCGTCTGATGAAAGGCTTCGCCACGCCGGCCGCGCAGATGTCGCCTGACGGTTATGTGGGCCACGTGGACTCGCTCACGCCGCGCTACGACGTCGCCAAAGCCAAAGAGCTGATGGAAGAAGCGGGCTACGCCGACGGCTTTGACATCACCATGATGGCGCCCAACAACCGCTACGTTAACGATGCCCAGATAGCCCAGGCGGTCGCGGCCATGCTCGCGCGCATCAACGTCGACGTGGATTTGAAAACGCTGCCCAAAGCCCAGTACTGGGGCGAGTTTGACGATCGCGCCGCTGATATGATGCTGATTGGCTGGCATGCCGACACCGAAGACAGCGCCAACTTCCACGAATACCTCACCGCCTGCGGCGATGCCGACACCGGCGCCGGCCAGTACAACGCCGGCAACTACTGCAACCCCGAGCTCGACAAGCTGGTGGCCGCAGCCAACGAGGAAATCGATCTGGAGAAACGCGCCGAGATGCTCCAGCAGGTTGAGCAAACGCTTTATGACGACGCCGCCTTCGTGCCGCTGCACTGGCAGGATCTGGCGTGGGCATCGGCCAGCAACGCCGACATCGAACCCGTGCTTAACGTGATGAACTTCCCCTACCTGGGCGATCTGGTGATCGACGCCGAAGACGCTGAATAACCCCTTCACCTGCCGTTTGGTTTAACGACGCGTCCCACGGGCGCGTCGCTTCCCTGTTGCTGCCACAGGATACTTCCCCATGATCGCTTTTTTGATCAAGCGTCTTTTTCACGCGCTGCTGGTTATGTTTGTCATCAGCGTGATCGCCTTCGCCATACAGGATAACCTCGGCGACCCGATTCAACAGATGGTGGGTCAGTCGGTGCCGGAAAGCGAGCGCGCCGAGCTGCGCGAAGAGCTGGGGCTGAATGATCCGATGCTGACCCAGTATCTGCGTTTTGCCGGCAACGCCGCGCAATTCGATTTCGGCTATTCCTACGTGTTCAACCAGCCCACCACCTCGGTCATCGCGCGCCACCTGCCGGCCACGCTCGAGCTGGTCGCGGCCTCCACCTTCCTGATTATCGCGCTGTCGATTCCCATCGGCGTATACAGCGCCATCAAGCCCCGCGCCTGGCTGACGCGCTTTTTCATGAGCGTGTCCATCGTCGGCATCTCGATACCGGTGTTCCTCACCGCCATCGTGCTGATCCAGATTTTTGCCATTGGCGTGAGCGTCTCACCCTTCCCCGCGGAAACCGGCTGGGGCGCGTGGCTGAACGATGTGCTGTCCACCGAAGGCGGCATGCCGGCCTATGGCCGCGGCGACCCGGTTCACGTATTTGGCACCTGGGACACCAACTTTGCCAGCCTTGAAGGGCTGACGTATCTGGTGCTGCCGGCGATTTCGCTGGCCTCGATCATGCTGCCGCTGTTTATCCGCCTGATCCGCGCTGAAATGCTTGAGGTATTGCAGTCCGAATACGTCAAGTTTGCCCGCGCCAAGGGCATCTCCATGCGCCGCGTGTATTTTCTGCACGCACTGAAAAACACCATGCTGCCGGTGATTACCGTAGGTGGGGTGCAAATCGGCACGCTGGTGGCCTACACCATCCTCACCGAGACGGTGTTCCAGTGGCCCGGCATGGGGCTGATGTTCCTCAACGCCATCGAGCGCTCCGACATTCCGCTGATCGTCACCTATCTGATGATCGTGGGGCTGATCTTTGTGATCACCAACACCCTGGTAGACCTGAT
Organism: Vreelandella subglaciescola; assembly: GCF_900142895.1. NCBI lineage: Bacteria > Pseudomonadati > Pseudomonadota > Gammaproteobacteria > Oceanospirillales > Halomonadaceae > Vreelandella > Vreelandella subglaciescola. The sequence goes on along the minus strand of NZ_LT670847.1, from coordinate 43,778 downwards.
TTACGGTCTGGTTAACCCCACCGTCAAACTGACAGGAAAACCCGCATGACTGATTCTTCACAGACAAGCGCCACGGCGGCAGCCCCTCCGCTGCCCGGCCGCTGGGAGCGCTTTCGCGACTCTTACCTGCTGTACAGCTTCAAGCGCGACATTATCGCCCAGCTGAGCCTGTTGGTGTTTATCGCGCTGGTGGCCATTGCCGTACTCGCGCCCTGGCTTTCGCCCATGAACCCTTACGACCTGGCGCAGATTGATATTCTCGCCTCGGAACTGCCGCCGTTCTGGGTGGATGGCAGCGACCCCGCCTACCTGCTGGGCACCGATGCCCAGGGGCGAGATATGCTCTCGACCATTCTCTATGGCGCACGCGTGTCGCTGATCATCGGCTTTGGCGCCGTGGCGCTGCAGGCCATCATCGGGGTGAGTTTCGGCCTGATGGCCGGCTATCTGGGCGGGCGCGTTGACGCTTTTCTCATGCGCCTGGCGGATATCCAGCTGTCGTTTTCCACGCTGATGGTGGCGATTATCGTCGGCGCGCTGGTCAAGGCCATTTTTGGCGGCGCAACCTTCAGCACCTACGCCGTGCCGCTGCTGGTGGTGATTATCGGCCTGGCCGAATGGCCCCAGTACGCGCGCACCGTACGCGCCTCGGTCCTCGCTGAACGCAGCAAGGAATACGTCGATGCCGCTCGCGTCATGGGGCTGCGCAGCAAGCGCATCATGTTCCGCCACGTGCTGCCCAACACGCTGTCGCCGATTTTCGTTATCTCGACGGTGCAAATCGCCAACGCCATCATTTCCGAAGCAGCGCTGTCCTTTCTGGGGCTGGGTATGCCGGAAACCCACCCCTCGCTGGGCTCGCTGATCAAGGCCGGCTTTGACTATATCCAGTCCGGCTCCTGGTGGATCACCCTGATCCCCGGCGCGGTGCTGGTGATACTGGTGCTGTCGATCAACCTGCTGGGCGATTGGCTGCGCGATGTCATGAATCCCCGGCTGTACAAGGGTTAGCACTCTCACAGGGCCAAACCATACAAGCTAAACAAAAAGGCCGAGAACAAGGGCAAAACACTATGGCACTGCTGGAAGTCAATCATCTCGATGTTCATTTCGCCCTGCGCAAGGGCGATGTCCACGCCCTGCGCGATATCAACTTCACTCTGGAACGCGGCGAGCGGCTGGGGATTGTCGGCGAGTCCGGCGCGGGAAAATCCGTCGCCGCGTTCGCGCTGTTGAACCTGATCGCCAAGCCCGGTTTTATCGCCGGCGGCGAGGTCAATTTCGAGGGCAAAACGCTCAATACGATGAGCGAGCGCCGCCTGCGCAAGGTGCGCGGCAACCGTATGTCGATGATCTTCCAGGATCCGATGATGACGCTCAACCCGGTGTTGTCCATCGGCGAGCAGATGATCGAATGCCTCAAAGCCCACCGCCGCATCAGCACCAAACGCGCCCGGGCCATTGCGCTGGACAAGCTGCAACAGGTGCAGCTTCCCTCGCCGGAAACCCGGCTGGCTCAGTACCCCCACGAGCTGTCCGGCGGTATGCGCCAGCGCGTTATTATCGCCATCGCCCTGCTGCTGGACCCCGACATCATCATCGCCGACGAGCCCACCACCGCGCTTGACGTCACCATTCAGGCCGAAATCATGGCGCTGCTGCTCAATCTCTGCGAGCAGCACAACGTCGGGCTGATACTGATCACCCACGATCTGGGCGTGGTCAGCCAGGTGACCCAGCGCATGCTGGTGATGTACGCCGGCCGCGTGATCGAACAGGGCCCCACCCGGGAAATCATCAACGACCCCCAGCACCCTTACACCCAGGGGCTGATCAACGCCCTGCCGCAGATGGCCACGCCCGGCGAGCAGCTCAACCAGATTCGTGGCAGCATGCCCTCGCTGTCCAACCTGCCGGGCGGCTGCGCGTTTCACCCGCGCTGCGATTTCATCAAGCGCGCCGATGGCCAGACGCGCCCTGCCTGCGTTGAACAGGTGCCCGGTTTTGTCACCTCGGGCAACTGTCAGGTCGCCTGCCACATGGTCGCTGAAATGCAGGAAGACCGCCGTTTGAAGGAGGAAGGCCAATGAGCGCCACCGCCACCCGCATTCCCGTCACCGAAGCCCGGACCGATCAAACGCACGCGGCCGACAAGACACAGGACGCGGAAACGCTGCTGGAAATCCGCGGTCTGGAAAAGCGTTTCTCGCTGTCCGGCGACTTTCTCGATCAGCTGCGCTTCAAGGGCGGCAAGCTGATACGTCATCAGGAATACGTCCACGCCATCAACGGTGTTGACCTCAACATCAACCGCGGCGAAGCGCTGTGCGTAGTGGGCGAATCCGGCTGCGGCAAATCTACCGTGGCGCGCCTCGTCATGGGGCTTTTGTCGCCCTCGGCGGGTGAAATTCATTACGACGGCACGCGCATCGACAACCGCAGCAGCCGTCAGCTGTTGCCGTTTCGCAAGCGCATGCAGATGATCTTTCAAAACCCCTATGCGTCGCTCAACCCGCGCATGACCATCCAGCAAACGCTGGAAGAACCGCTGCGCCTGCACCATCCGGACTGGAACCGCCAGCAGGTCGTCGCGCAGGTCGAACAGGTCATGGCCTCGGTAGGCATCGACCCGGACTGGGGCAAACGCTTTGGCCACGAGTTTTCTGGCGGCCAGCGCCAGCGTATTGCCATTGCCCGAGCACTGGCGGTAGACCCCGAGTTCATCGTCGCTGACGAACCGATCTCGGCGCTGGACGTCTCGATTCAGGCGCAGGTGCTCAACCTGCTGATGGACGCCCGGCGCGAACGCAACCTGACGTACCTGTTCATCACCCACGATCTGGCCGTGGTAGAGCATTTCGGGACTCGCGTGGCGGTCATGTATCTGGGTACGGTGTGCGAAATTGCCGACACCGCGACGCTGTTTGCCAAGCCGCGCCACCCTTATACACAGGCGCTGCTCTCGGCGATCCCGCGCCTTGATGACGACGGCCCGCAGCATATCCGCCTGGAAGGCGAAGTGCCCACGCCGGTCAACCTGCCCACTGGCTGCGTGTTTCACGGCCGCTGCCCGTACGCCAACGCCCGCTGCAAGCAGGAAATACCGGCATTAACAACCCAGGATGACGGCGTTCGCGTGGCGTGTCACGCTGTTGAGGAGGGCCGACTATAATGGCGGCGCTTTCCACCACGGGGCAGCCATGAGGCGGGCAAAATAAGCTATGGAAATTCGCTGGCTGGAAGACTTTATAGCCCTGGCCAGAACGCGGCATTTCTCCCGCGCGGCCGACGAACAGCACGTTACCCAGCCCACTTTTTCCCGGCGCATCAAGCTGTTGGAAGAAGAAATGGGCGTCACGCTGATCAACCGGCAAACGCTGCCGCTGTCGCTGACGTCCGAGGGCGATGAGTTTCTCGCGCTGTGCGAAACCATCACCGAAGGCGTGCGCCTGACCCGGGACCGCATGCGCGACATCAGCGCCGGGCACAAACGGCGCATCAGCGTTGCCGCGCCGCAAAGCCTGCTGGCGCGCTTTCTTCCCGAATGGCTGGGCAGCATGGGCTTTGAGGGGCGCATGCAGCCTTACCTGCGCGCCACCGGCTGGGTCGCGGCGGACTATTTCAAGGCGCTCAACCGCGGCGAGTGTGATCTCGCCCTGTGCTACTGGCCGCTGGAACGCTGCGATCTGGAGCTGGACACCAGCGCCTGCAGCTACCGCACCGTGGGCCACGAACGCCTGATTCCCGTGACCGCCACCACCGCACAGGGTGCACCGCTGACCACGCTCCCCGCCAGCCGACAGGCGCCGGCACCCTGGCTTGCCTACCCCAAACTCGGCCTGCTGGGCGCCGCCCTGGAAACGCATCTGGCGCGCATGTCACACAACACCTGCCTCTCGGTTAAAAGCGAGAACCTGTACGCCGCCAGCATCAAGGAGCTGGTACTTCTCGGCTACGGCATGAGCTGGCTACCCGAGCGCACGGTGCGCACCGAGCTGGAGAACGGCACGCTCACCCGCGCCGGTGACTCGCGCTGGGACGTACCCCTGGCGCTGCGTCTTTACCGTCACCAGCAGCATCACCACGCCGAGCTGGACGCGCTCTGGAGCGAGCTGTCTTCACTGCGCAGTCCAGCTTAGCCACGCACATCATACCCACGGTTTTACACCGGTTTTCACAGGGAGACATCCGGCATGTCCGAGACGCTCAACCGCCTGCAGCAGGCACACATCAACCAGCTGCTGGACACCTATCGCACGCTGATGCAGCAGCACGGCCTTGACGCCATCGCCCTTTACAGCGGCCATGCCGCGCCCCACTACGGCGACGATCAGTTCCCCGAGTTTCAGGCCGCGGGGCATTTTCTTCACTGGGTGCCGCTGCTTGAAGCGCAGCACAGCTGGCTGATTATCACCCCCGTTGATCGCCCGCGCCTGATGCTCCACGCGCCCACGGACTTCTGGCACCTCTCGCCCGAGCTGCCCGACGAGCCGTGGGTCAGCGAGTTTGACATCGAGCTTGTCAGCGAAGCCGCCGCGCCGTCGCTTTCCGGCAAGGTCGCGCTGATTGGCAACGTGGAGGCCCTGCAAGGCAGCCCCGTCGCCCCGCCCCACGGCGAAGCCAACCCGCCGACACTGGTGAGCGCACTTGACGAGCTGCGCATGCACAAAAGCACCTATGAAATCACCTGCCTGCGCGAAGCCAACCGCCTGGCCAAGGCCGGCCACGAAGCCGCCCAGGCCGCTTTTGCCGGCGCCAGCGCGGAGCTTGATATTCAACTGGCCTACCTCGGCGCCAGCCGCCAACGCGAGTCCCACGTGCCCTACGACAACATCGTCGGGCTTAACCAGCACGCCGGCGTACTGCACTACCAGCATTACGACCTGCATTCACCCGGCAAGCGTTACAGCCTGCTGGTCGACGCCGGGCGGCGTTTTCGCGGCTACTGCGCCGATATTACCCGCACCTGGGCGGGCCCCGATGCACCGGCGACGTTTGGCGATCTGATTGACGCCATGCACGCGCTCAAGGACCGCCTGATTGCCGACATTGCCCCGGGCGTTGACTACCTCGGCCTGCACCAGACAATGCACCGCCAACTGGGCGAGATTCTGGTCAGCCACGACCTGTACCGCGGCACCGCTGAGGCCTGCGTGGAAAGCGGCGTGACCCGCGCGTTTTGCCCCCACGGCCTGGGCCATTCGCTGGGCATTCAGGTTCACGATGTGGCCGGCCTGCAAACACCAAGCGGCGAGCCCGCCCCCGCGCCCGAGACACACCCGGCGCTGCGCCTCACCCGCACGCTGACGCCGGGCATGGTGGTCACCATCGAGCCGGGGCTGTATTTCATCCCCATGCTACTGAGCCCGCTGCGCGATACCGACGCCCCCATCAACTGGGCGCTGGTCGACCAGCTCATGCCCTGCGGCGGCATCCGCATTGAAGACAACATCGCCGTTACCGAACAGGGCTTTGACAACCTCACCCCCTGAACGCCAGAGTAAAATTTCCCTGGGCGGCGAAGCCCGCCGCCCGCCACACCAACACGAGCTATTAACACGGGCTATTAACACGGGCTATTAACACAAAGCAGGAACTTTCAGCGCATCACCGCGTCACAACAGGTACGCGCAGCGCAGGGACGAGCAGCGGCAAGCCTGCACAAGCACCGCTTGACAGCAGGACGCCGCAAGCACAAAAATGGAATGCGTATCACTATTAGCCAGATGCGCCGTAGCCCGTCAGATGAAACATAGACAATGGCAAACAGGCATCTGGTTAATCGTAATATGAAAAAATAATTCATCCCTGATAATCGTAAGGATCTTTACATGAAAACTTCCTGGATGCTGATTCCCGCCGCTGCCTTTGCTGCCATGGCGTTTGCTTCTCCGACAATGGCCGCTGAAGACGGCGCCTGCGAGCTGACCATCGAAGGCAACGACGCGATGCAGTTCAACAAGGACGAAATGAGCGTTCCGGCAAGCTGCGACGAAGTCACGATAACGCTTGAGCACACCGGCGAAATGGCCGCCAGCGCCATGGGTCACAACTGGGTACTGTCCGACTCCGACGTCTATGAAGACGTTGCTAAAGCCGGCATGAGCGAAGGGCTGGACAACAACTACCTGCCCGAGGACGACGAGCGCATCATTGCCCACACCGACATCGTCGGCGGCGGTGAAAGCACCAGCGTTACCTTCTCTACCGAAGGCCTTGAAGACCGCGACCTGACGTTCTTCTGCTCCTTCCCGGGTCACTACGCCGCGATGAACGGCAGCTTCACCGTGACCAAAGAAGAAGAGTAAAGAAAAAGGTAAGGCTAATCGCCTGACCGTCACGGCATGTATTGAACGTGCCAGATGAAAAAAGCGCGCCGCATTCGAATTGCGGCGCGCTTTTTTATGGCTGATTAATAACCGGCTTGGCCCTGCATCACACGCGCGTAGCGCTTCGGATTAAAGCGCAGCGTGACCACCAGCATGGCCGCAATGCCCACGGCCAGCAGTGCCCAGGCGCTGATAAAGCTGCCGGTCATTTCGCGCAGGGTGCCGCTGATCCACGGCGACATGGCATTGAGCATGAAACCAAAGCCCTGCATGAAAGCCGCCAGACGCCCTGCCGCCCGGGCATCGGGCAGGTGGTCGAGCGCGAGGATCAGCCCCAGCGAGAAACTCGCCCCCAGCCCGAAACCGCCAATGGCGTTCCATAGCAGCGCCAACGACTGCGGCATAAAAATAAAGCCCAGATAGCCCACCAGCTGCGCGGTCAGGCTGGCGGCCAGCAGCCAGCGGCGGTCGGCGTTTTTCTGACGCTGCGCCAGTGCGGGCATTGTCAATGCGGCAAGCACCTGAAAGATGGTCATCCACGCCAGCAGCTGCCCACCGGCTACCGCACTCCAACCAAGCTCTTGATAGTACACGGGTAGCCAGGTCACCACGCTTGAATAGCCCGCGTTGATCACGCCGAAGTACAGCGCCAGCAGCCACGCACGCTTCAACCGCCAGGGGCGCACGCCCTCAATGGCCGCTACGCTTGCCGGTGGCGCGGCGCGACGGCGAAAAATCAGAAACCAGCCGACCAGCGTAATGACCGCCGGCACCCACCAGATGCCCACGCCCAGCTGCCAGCCGCCAAGCTCGGCCAGCCGCGGGCTGATCCAGGCCGAGAGACCGCCGCCAGACATCAGCGAGGCCGAATAAAGCCCCATCACCAGCGGCATGCGCGCGCCAAAACGGCGCTTGACCAACCCCGGCACCAGCGCCTGTATCAAGGCAATACCGGCGCCGCCCAGCAGCGCAGTGGATAAAAGCGTCATGCCCGTGCCGCTTACCTGACGCAGCGCACAGGCCGCCCCGATGGCGGCAAGCGAGAGCATAATGCCGCGGCTTTCACCCAGCAGGCGCTGCAGCCGCCCACTGGCCAGCGCCACCGCGCCCATGCACAAAAAAGGCAGCGTGGTCAGCCACGCCAGCACGCCGTAGCCAAGCCCCGTGGCCATGCGGATGTCTTCCATCAGCGGGCTGGCCGAGGCCAGCAGCGGGCGCAGGTTCAGCCCCAGCGCCATGATGAGCAACAGCCCGCCTATAAACTGTAGCGTTTCTGAATGTGCCGCTTTGTCGCCGACCGCGCCGCTCTGTGTCGTCATCGTCGCCTCATGGTGGTGGTTCAGAGATGATACCCGGAAAAAAGACCCACATTTTTAACACGCTAACGAACGATTTTGTATACAAGACGTGAACACCGCAAAAATCGTCACACCATTCAGGCGTATAGCGGGTACGCGCTATGAATGGTCCAGCAACGCCATCACGGCATCCATATCCAGCTGCTGTTCCAGCGTATCGGCCAGGCGCTCAAGCTCGCGTTCACGGTGGGCGCGATAATCGACGTGCTCGGCATGTTCAAGCCCTAAACGCCCAAGCAGTGCGGAACAGGTATCCGGATGCTCAAACAGGCCGTGCAGGCCGGTGCCCAGCACCTGGCCGTCAGCGCTGATCGCGCCTTCTGAAGCAAAGGCCGAATAAACACCGGAGGCGCCGCCGCCAACCGCGTGGTGAGAGCCAGCAGCCCAAGGCCCCGCGTGCGAGATGGCGTGCCCTCTACCCCGTCAGGGTCGTCAATCCACTCGCCCAGCATCTGCTGGCCGCCGCCAATCCCCAGCACCTTGCCGCCATAGCGCAGGTGGCGTTGAATTGCGCCGGAAAACCCTTGCTGTTTAAGCCACGCAAGGTCGCTGATCACGCTTTGGCTGCCGGGCAAAACAATCACGTCAGCCGGCGGTATCGACCGGCCGGGGCCCACAAAGGTGACGTTAACCTGCGGGCGGGTCAAAATCGGTGTGATTGCTGATGCGCGGCAGCGCCACCACGGCCACGTGGAGCGTATGCGCCCGCTTGGGTAGCTGAGTCAGCGCTATGCCGTCTTCGGCATCGAGCAGCAACCCCTGTAGATACGGCAAAGTGCCCAGCACCGGCTTGTCGGTGCGCGTTTCCAGCCACTCCAGCCCCGGCGTCAGCAGTGCTATATCGCCGCGAAAGCGATTGATGATAAAGCCACGTAGCTTAACGGTTCAGCAGCTCGCGTAAAATCAGGTTGATCACCGCTTGTTCGGGGTTGTCGTAGCCGCGCTGGTCATAGTCATCGTAACGCCGCTGCTCCTCGCGATAGCGCGAGTCGCCGAGAATATCGCGCAGCCGCGCTTCGTGCTGTTCATCGAGATCGCGGTAAGCGCGTTCGCGCGCCCAGTCAGAGCGGAAACGGCGCTGGCCAAGCTCACGGTAATCCCGCGAGCGCTGGCGATTGAAGCGCTCCAACGCACGGCGCTGCTGGCGGTCCAGCTTGCGATCGTGCCGGTTCCAGTCGCCGTTTTTCTGCGTGGCACCGCTGTAGCCGTCGGTAGCACCCGAATAGCTGTCGGTAGCGCCGCTGTAGCCATCGTGACGGCGGTCAGCCTGAGCGCTGCCCACGCTCAGTAACACGGCAAGCGCCACCGCGCTCGCGACCCCCAGGCTTGTATGCACTAACGTTTCGCGTAGTCCTCGCATGTTCAGACTCCATTTTTGCTGATTAACACATCGGTCACTATGTTAAGCGATGACACTTGCGCCTGACCGCGATAGCGGCGAAATTCTTATTGCCTGCTAACTTTCCAGGCTCGGCCTTCTTTTTCGGGCCGGTCCTTTGCCCAAGGCGAATCCGGGGCATTTAGCCACACCGGTTTGACCCGTTAGGGCAAAAAGTCGTATCTTAATAAGGAAAAGTTATGGATGCCGCAACGGCTCCGACTATTGTATCTTGTCACCCTCAGCATTCTGTGGTTAGCGGACAATAGCCGATCGTTCACGAGACGAAAGCTCTGGAAACGATAGTTTATTAGACGACAGATCATGCCGGCTGACACCATCGCCGCGTGATCCCTTCCCGCAAACGACACGCGCACAAAGCGCATGTCCGCTCCAACCCGCACAGGCTATTTGCCTCGTTAACGTTATATGGCCGGGTCTGCCTGCACCGTTCAGGCCACAGCGTTCGTTTGTGTTTTGCATTAAGGCGGGCGTCCATGACATCCAGCCAATGCTGACACGCACGCGCGGTACGTTGAGCCAGCCAGCGCGGCATCAGCCAGACCGGAGCATGATGATATGACTAAACGCGTTGCCATTATTGGCGCAGGCCCCAGCGGCCTGGCCCAACTGCGTGCCTTCCAGTCCGCCGCCGAAAAAGGCGCTGAAGACGTCGAGCTGACGTGCTTTGAAAAGCAGAGCGACTGGGGCGGCCAGTGGAACTACACCTGGCAGACCGGCCTTGATGAAAACGGCGAACCCGTACACAGCAGCATGTACCGCTATCTGTGGTCCAACGGCCCCAAGGAATGCCTGGAATTTGCCGACTACAGCTTTGAAGAGCACTTCGGCAAGCCCATCGCCTCCTACCCGCCCCGCGCCGTGCTCTGGGATTACATCAAGGGCCGCGTCGAGAAAGCCAATGTGCGCCGTTTTATCCGCTTTAACTGCCCTGTGCGCGACGTAAGCCATGACGACGCCAGCGGTGTGTTCACCGTGACCGTACACGACCACAATACCGACACCGTGACATCATCCACCTTTGATCACGTGATTGTGGCGTCCGGGCACTTCTCCACGCCCAACAAGCCCGAGTTCGACGGCTTTACCGACTTCAACGGCCGGGTGCTGCACGCCCACGACTTCCGCGATGCGCTGGAGTTTGCCGGCAAGGATTTGCTGCTGATTGGCTCAAGCTACTCCGCCGAAGACATCGGCTCGCAGTGCTACAAGTACGGCGCGCGCAGCATCACCACCAGCTACCGCACCGCCCCCATGGGCTTTGAATGGCCGGATAACTGGGAAGAAAAGCCGCTTCTCGAACGCGTGTCCGGCAATACCGCGTATTTTATCGACGGTACCCGCAAGCGCGTGGACGCCATCATCCTGTGTACCGGCTACCTGCACCATTTCCCCTTCCTGCCCGACAGCCTGCGGCTGAAAACCAACAACCGCCTGTGGCCGCTCGACCTCTACCAGGGCGTGGTCTGGGAAGACAACCCGCAGATGTTTTATCTGGGCATGCAGGATCAGTGGTACACCTTCAACATGTTCGACGCCCAGGCCTGGTTTGTGCGCGACGTGATTCTCGGCCGCATCAGCCTGCCCGAAAAAGCCGAGATGCAACGCGACAGCGCCGAGTGGCGCGCCCGCGAAGAAGCGCTTGACGACGACGAAGCGATGATTCGCTTTCAGGGCGACTACGTCCACCGCCTGATCGAGCAGACCGACTACCCGAGCTTTGATATCGAAGGCGTCAACCAGACGTTCCTCGCCTGGGAGCAGCACAAGCACGACGGCATCATGACCTTCCGCGACCGCTCCTACCGCTCGCTGATGACCGGCACTCAGGCGCCGCCCCACCACACCCGCTGGCTTGATGCCATGGACGACTCGCTCGAGGCCTTCCTCAACGATCCGCGGGAAGACCGGCCCGCCTCGCGCAAAGCCAGGGCGACGTCCAGCTCGAAGAGCGCTTGATAGATATAGCCGTCCACAAGGCGCCTAAGCCATAGCGACCAAGAGGCCGCTGGCCTCCCATCGCCCAATAAATTGGCCTCCTACAAAACCCGATATGTGTAACGCATCATTGTAGGAGGGCAGCTACGCTGCGCGACCGGCATCGCCAGATGCCCTTGCTATCAGCGGCACAAAATCCGCACAAAAAAAGCGCCCCGCGGGGCGCTTTTTGCATCAACAACACTGCCTGAGGCGTTTATCAGGCCTTGAGCACGTAGCGCAGGATGTCCACTACCTGATCGGTGCTGGTGCACCAGGCTTGTGCTTCGGCGTCGACTTCCTTGAGCGGGTGGCCGATGTCTTCGTTGTGCAGCGTGACGTAGGGCTTGGCCAGCGCGGCGCAATAGCCGGCGTCAAAGGCGGCGTTCCACTGCTTGTACTTGTCGCCAAAGCGCACCACGACAAAGTCACTCTGCTCGATCAGCGTACGCGTACGGATGGAGTTGACCTTGGAGGACTTGTGGTCGCGCCAGAACTTCTGGCTTTCTTCACCGAGGTGATCGCCGGCGGCGTCGCTGGCGTCGTGATCAGTCACCGGCGCGGTGAATACCACGTCCAGCCCGGCCGCTTCGGCACCGCGCTGGATTTCGTCACGCCAATCGGTGTGAATCTCGCCGGAAAGATAAACGTAAAAACTCATGGTGATCTCCTGCTAGTGGTCACGAAACGACCCATGATAGCCCAAATCGCATTTATGGAAAATCCTTCCATAAAAACGACCGGCTATTTAGCCGTTGATGGGTACAAACACCGGCGCGCCGTTGACCTCAACGACCGTTAAGCGCTGGCGGTAAAGCCGCTCCAGCGCGGCGGGCTCCAGCATCGTTCGTGCTTCGCCCCAGCAGGCTTCGCCGTCGGGGTATAACAGCAGCACGTGACTGCACCAGCGGGCGGCAAGGTTGAGATCGTGCAGGCACAGCATCAACGTTTTGCCCGCTTTTGCCTGTTCGGCCATCAGCGCCATGACCGAGCTTTGATGGTGCAAATCCAGATGATTGGTGGGCTCATCGACCAGCCACACGGCGGGGTCCTGAGTCAGCACCGTGGCAATCGCCACGCGCTGGCGCTCACCGCCCGAGAGCGTATTCACCAGCCGCTCTTTCAGGTGCGCCACGTCCAGCCGTTCAAGCGCCGCCTCGGCGCGGGCCAGATCGTCGGCGCCTTCCCGTTGCCACGCCGACATATACGGGTGCCGGCCAATCAGCGCGGTTTCCAGTACCGTGGCGGGAAAGCCGTCCAGCCGTTCCTGAAACACCAGCCCCAGGCGCTGAGCAATTTTCCGGCGGCGCAGCTGCGTAAGCGGCGCGTCGTCAAGCGCGATGCTTCCTGCGCGCGGCGCGTTCAGCCCCGCAAGGGTGTGCAGCAGCGTGGTTTTTCCCGCGCCGTTGGGGCCCAGCACGCCCCACACCTGCCCCGGTTCAAGCGTCAGGCTGAGGGCGCGCCCGCTTGGGCGGTTGGGGATATCGATGACCAGATCACGAGTGGCAAGCACGCTCATCAGCGGCTCCGGTAAAGCAAGACAAGAAACGTCGGCACGCCGAGCAGCGCGGTAATCACGCCCACCGGCAGCTGCTCGGGGGCAATCACCGTGCGCGCCAGGGTATCGGCCAGCAGCAGCAGCGTGCCGCCGGCCAGCGCGCAGGCGGGCAGCGTCAGGCGCTGGTCGTTGCCCAACACCAGGCGCAGCATATGCGGCACCACTAGTCCGACAAAGCCGATGCTGCCAGCGGTAGTCACCGCCACCGCGGTCAGCAGGCTGGCCACGGCGTAAATGCCCCACTCCAGCGGACGGGCATCGACCCCCAGCGCGGCGGCCTGCTGCGGGCCACGGGCCAGCACGTTAAGGCTGCGCCCCAGCGGCAACAGCGCCACGCAGGTCACCAGCAGCAGTATCAGCGGCGGCCAGGGCGTGCGCGCGTAGGACAGATCGCCCATCAGCCAGTAGAGCATGCCGGGCAGGCGCTCGGCGGGCGTCATCGACAGCATCAGGGTAATCATCGCGCCCCAGCCCGAGGCCACCACCACGCCGGTCAGCAGCAATCGCGTGGGCGCCCAGCCGCCTTTGCCGTGGGCCAGCCCGAACACCAACAGCGTCGACACAAAGGCCCCGCCAAACGCCGACCCCGAGGCCCAGAGCCCGCCCGCACCCAGCAGCATGGCGCCCAGCGCGCCGATGGACGCGCCGCCGGAAAGCCCCAGTACGTAAGGATCAGCCAGCGGGTTGCGCAGCAGCACCTGCATCAGCGCGCCGGCCACGGCCAACAGCCCGCCCACGGCAAAGGCCGACAGCGCCCGAGGCAGGCGCAGCTCCACCACCATGGTGCGCGCCAGGCCGTCGCCGCCGCCTTGGGCAATCGCCCACAGCTGCTCAAGCGAAATGGACGCGCTGCCTATCCCCAGCGCGAGCGCCAGTGCCGCCAGCGCGCACAGCGCCAGCACCATCAAGGGCATCCCGGTACGGCTAAATCCTGTACGACCCAGCCCCGTGCGGGCAACCACTATTCGTGCTCGTTGCCGTGCCGCGCACGGTCAAGGCGTTCACAGAGCGCCTCGGCACCCTGCAGAAAACGCGGCGTGGGCCGCACCAGCCAGTCCGCCGGTACGGTAAAGAGATTGCCTTCAGCTACCGCAGTCATGCCTGGATACTGCTGCCAGTGGGCCAGCCAAGCGCTGCTCTTGTCATCACTATCAGCGTCGCCGCTGCGGCCGGTGATGATGACATCGGGATTGGCCTGGAGAACGGCCTCGTCGTCAAGGCGAGGCACCAGCCGGGGCTGGTCGCCGAAGACGTTGACCCCGCCGCAGTCTTCAATGGCCCGGCCGATCAGGTGCTCTTTGTTGATACTCATCAGCGGGGCGTCCCATACCTGATAAAACACGCTGACCGGCTCGCGCTCGCTATAGCGGGCTTTCAGCTCGGCCATGCCGTCGCGAAAACGCTCGGCTTCCTCGCGGCCGACGGCGTCGCTGCCGGCCAGATGCGCCAGCCGTCCAAGGGCGCTGGCCACAGCTTCTGTTGTCCGCGGCTCAATGTAAAACACCGCCATATCCAGCGATTTCAGCGTTTTCAACTGCTCGTCGGGGTTACCCGTAACCCAGCCAATCACCAGGTCGGGCTCAAGCCCCACCAGCGCTTCCAGATCGATGCGGTTATAGTCGCCCACCGAGGGCAGCGCCTTGGCAGCGGGCGGGTAATCGCTGTGTTCCACCACGGCGACGACGTTGCTTCCTGCGCCGGCGGCAAAGGCCAGCTCGGTGGCACCGGGCGAGAGCGCGGCAATCCGCGATGCCGGCGCCTCAAGGCAGACCTCGCGCTCCAGATCATCCACTGCGCAGCGCTCGCTCTCTGCCTCTGTCTCTGCCTTGATATCGGCAACGGCAACGGCAACGGCGCTATTAGCTAGACATAGCCATAGCGCCGCTCCAGCGAGCGGCGTGAAGCGGCGTTGAAAGCGCTTATTGAGCACCGAAGCTCACGCTCAGATAGGCCGCACGGCCGGCGGCTTCGTAGCCCTTCACCGTCTTGTACTCCCGGTCGAGTGCGTCTTCGACGGTCAGGCGTGCAGACCATCCCGGGGAAAAAGCATAGCCCGCCCGAAGCTTGAGAGTCGTGGCGCCTGCCATGCGATCTTGATTAGCCTCATCGTCGTAGCGATGGTTCTGCGCAATCAGCGTGCCGCCAAGTGACCAGTCACCCAGCGCGCGATCGGCGTCAAAGCGCAGGCTCTGCGTGGAGCGCCGGATCAGACGCTTGTCTAGCTCACGGTTCTCGGGGTCGGTATAAGTCAGCGCCGCGCGCAGTGTCCAGTCGTCAATATCAACGCCCGCGGAGAGCTCTGCCCCGCGAATCCGCGCACGACTGACGTTTTTCGGCGTATCCACAAAGCCGTTACCGGAGGTATCGACGTTGGTGATCAGATCATCAATATTATTTTGGTACAGCGCCAAATCCCAAAAGCCGTGCGCTAGCTGCGCGCGAACCCCCAGCTCGATATTGTCCGAGGTTTCCGCCTTGAGGTCAGGGTTTTGAAAAGTACCTGGATAGTAGAGTTCGTCAAAGCTTGGCGCGCGAAAGGCGGTGGCGTAGCTGGCGCGCAGGGTGTGATGATCATCTAAGTCGTAACCCAGCGCCAGACCACCGGTCGCCTCGTCGCTGTAGGCCTGGTTATCGTCAAAACGTAGGCTGGCCTGGGCGGTAAAGGGCGAGAAATCTAACAGCGCCTGGGTAAAAACCGCGCGGTTGTAGCGGCTCTCAACGTCGTAGCCAACATCGCTGCCGTCCACGCTATCGTCCTGGTATTCGGCCCCGGCAATAAGCTGGTGGTTACCGATATCCCAGGTATTTTCCCAGCGTGTCGTGCGCGTCTGAGTCTCGAAAACGCTCCCCCCAAAGTCGTTATGATTTTCTTGCTCGTCGCGCGCTTCGCTCAACGTCAGCCGGCTAGACCAGCCACTGCTGATGGGGATCTCGCCATAGATACCGGCCACCTGCTGCACATAGTCGGTATCCGCCGGCCCAAACTGATCGAACTCGGTGTTGCCACGGGCCCGCAGCCCCAAAAGACCGAGCTCGACACCGCTGGAAAAAGTATGCGCAAGGCGCACCAAAGCAGAGGTATTGTCGTAGCCTTTGTCGCTCTCACCTTTGACGATTTCGTAGCCGTCGGTATCAAAGCGGCTGGCGGCGACGTGGTAGCTTGTGCCGCCGCTGCTGCCCGAAAGCGAAGCACTGGCGCGCTGGGTGTTGAAGCTGCCGCCGCCCAGCGAGAGGCTTGGAGTCGGCCGGCCTTCCCCCTGCGGGGTAAAAAGCTGCACTACGCCGCCCACGGCATCGGCGCCGTAGAGGCTACCTTTGGGGCCGCGCACAATTTCAGCGCTTTCGAACATACGCGGGTCAAGAAACTGCCAGGCAGCACCGCCGGTTGCCGCCGAGCGCAGACGAATACCGTCGATCATCAGCAGGCTCTGGTTATTCTTGGTGCCACGGATATACACGCCGCTGACCTTGCCAAACGTGCCGTTGGACGACACATCGACCCCCGGCTGGCCGCGTAGCAGGTCGGTGAGATCGGTGGGATCCTGGCGGCGCAACGTGGCTTCGTCCAATACGGTGACGGAAGACAGCGTTTCATCAGCGGTGCGCGGCGCCAGAGCTGCGGTAACCACCATCGGGTTGAGCGCCCCGGCGCTATCCGGTTCGCTCGGTACGTTAACGCTCTGGGCATGCACGGCCAGCGGGAGTGCGGCCAAACTGAAAGTCGCAAGCGTTTTGCCGGCGTGAAAACGGCCGGACTTGAAAAGACGGTTAGACATGAAAGATCCCTTGCTCATCGTGCTCACCCGCACGGAGTCATCATTTTTTGACCGGGCGGGGAAGATGAAGGGAGCAGCAGAGACCGGCGCCAGACGCGCCTTATCCGCCTGCCAACGCCCACCGCGCCACGGCTTGTGTACCGGGTTTATGTATCCGGTTTATATACCTGACCTCTCAGGCCGGTCTCCGGGCTGACGAGCAAAAGGGCGTTGGGTGTTTACGGCATGCGCACCTTTATTCCGCAGCGCCCTTCCCACGCGTTTTTTATACGTTGTAGATAAAAAAGCGGCGCAGTGGCATGCGTTGCGGTTGTCTCGATCACCGTTGCGGGGGCAGCGTCGGAATGGGCACCGACTTCCCGTTTCACCGCCGCACGTTGCGGCTGGCACCTGAGAAAGTGCGCGTAAACTAGCAAGTTGCATCGGCGAAAGCAACGCCACCGTGGGGTTACCCCTTCAAGGGCATGGCCAGCCCGTGGCGCACGTACCAAACGCGCTCGGCACGCGTCGCCGCGTCCTGATTGAACCAGCCGTTAAGGTCGCGCAGGCGGCGCAGGCACCGCCGATGAATAGCTGCACTGCCATTCGCCTGCTCCCTTGTCTGCTTGGTCGGTGGCTCGGTCTGTTTGATCGGTGGAGTGAGTCGGCTGATAGCGAAGCTGCCAGCGTCGTCCTTCGGCCTGATTCACGGTGGAGTCCCAGAAGGCCACGCGCTCAAAGCGCCGGCGTAGCTCGTGGATCACCCCGCCGTGAGCCACGGCGAGGACTTTCACCGGCTCTGTCTTGACCGATTCTGTTGAGCCGGTTTGCATCGCCGCTCGGGCAACACCGGCACGCCGTCGCGGGCGGCCTGCGACCATTCGAGCGTCTGGCGGCAGCGCGTCAGATCGCTGGTATAAATCAGCTCAAAGCGCTCGCTTTCAAGGCCTTGGCGCAGGCGCAACAGTGCCGCTTCGGCTTCGGGAAACACCAACGGAATATCGCGCTGGCCCTGATAGCGGCGCTCCAGGTTCCAGGCGGTCATCCCGTGGCGAACTGCCACAAGCTCCACAGACACAGCAAAAGCCATCGTTATCCTCCTTCCGTCTGATTGTTTCTATGCAACTTGACTCTATTCAAACAATATCCCAGCTTGATTAAGCGGCGCACGATGTTTGGTCCTAGCCAACAATGACAATAAGGCCCGTCCGGCGATATCTCAGCCGGTCTGCGGGCCAGCCAGGAGTTCTACAATGAAGAAACGCCCCACTGATACCAAAGCCCGTGGCATCCACGAGCTCTATTCCGACGACCCTGAAATGGCCGATAAACAGCTCTGGGATCGTGAAGTCGACCCGACCAGTCGCCGCGGCTTTTTGAAACGCTCGAGCTTACTGGCCATGGCCGCCGCCGTCGGCGGCTCGATTCCCTTTGCCAATCATATGCCCGGCGGACTGATCCCGGCGGCGTTGGCCCAGAGCAACGAGTCCTTCCAACTGAAGGGCAAGGAAGGGCTGACCGTCCTCAATGACCGGCCGATTAACGCCGAAACGCCGCCTCATCTGCTCGACGATGACATCACCCCGGCCCGGCACATGTTCGTGCGCAACAACGGCATTCCACCGGCGATAGCAGACATCGATGCGGATACCTGGCAGCTCGAAATCGGCGGAGAGTCCTGCAAAAACCCGCAGAGCTTCAGCATTGCCGAGCTCAAGGAGCAGTTCGAGCACCACACCTACCAGCTACAGGTGGAATGTGGTGGCAATGGCCGCAGCGAGTTCGTGCCCTCGGCCAGCGGCAACCAGTGGACGACCGGCGCAGTGGCCTGCCCGACCTTTACCGGCGTGCGCCTGCGCGATGTGCTTGAGGCCTGCGGCATCGCCGACGACGCCGTCTATACCGGTAACTATGGCGCTGACGCCCATGCCAGCGGCAACCCCGATAAAGACGCCATTTCACGCGGCGTGCCCATCGAGAAAGCTCTGGAAGATGAGTCACTGATCGCCTGGGCGATGAATGGCGAGGACATACCTTATCTCAACGGCTATCCGCTACGCGTCGTGTGCGGCGGCTGGCCGGGGTCGGTCTCGGGAAAGTGGTTAAAACGCATTGTGATCCGCAATCAAAAACACGACGGCACCAAGATGGCCGCGCCTTCCTATAGCGTACCCCAACATCCCGTGGCGCCGGGCAGTCAGGTACCGCTGGAAGACTTTGTGACCATCCAGTCGATGCCGGTGAAATCTCTGGTGACGTTTCCGCAGTCCGGGGCCGACCAGGCGCTTGGCGAAGCGATGACGGTGCGCGGCCATGCCTGGGCCGGCGATCTGGCGGTGAAAAAAGTGCAGGTGTCCATCGACTTCGGGGCCACGTGGCACGACGCTGAACTGAAAAACCCGCCCAACCGCTTGGCCTGGCAGCGCTGGACCACCTCGGTCGAGTTTCCCGAGCCCGGCTACTTTGAAGTCTGGGCCAGAGCCACCGACGAGAACGGCCTTTCTCAGCCCATGGTGGTGCCGGGCTGGAACCCCAAGGGCTATCTCAATAACGCCTGCCATCGCATTGCGGTTCAGGTGGCCGAGGAGGTCTCATGAACACCTCATCCCGCCTTATTCATCAGGACGCCGAACGAGCGTTTTACGTCCCGTGGTGACCGGGACCGACCGGCTTTTATGTCATACGGTCGCTGAGTAGCCGATTAGCACATAGCTTTATCGTATCAATGCCGTGATATTTATAACTGAAGTTCATTGGTTTCGAGTGACGGCGCAGCCGTGGTCGTCGGCCTCCATAGTGGCCGTTTTGTCTGCTGGAAAAGGCTGAGTAATGCGACGTGTCAGGTCAATGCCGTCAGCCGCGGCAACCCCTTCAGTAAGGATGGCCACCATTTGTCGGCGGCATCGCCGAGGTGCACGGTGATACGCCGGGCGTGCACTGTCAGCGTGGCGGCCACCTTGAGCACCTGCTCGCGCATCCGCTTCAGGCTCCAGCCCTGCCGGGTCTGTCGTTCCAACAGGCAACGCAGCCCGTGTAGCACCTGATAAGCGCAGAGAGTCAGCAGCAGGTTTACCTCGTTGCGGGCCATGACGTCCTGGACGGTGGAGACACCGCGATCAGTCGAGGAGAGATGCATATCGAGCGACGACTTCACCTCGCCCATGTGGGCTTCGGCGCTGCCGCGCTTGCGATAAAGCGCCAGGACCTTTTCCGGCGGCCAGTCGAACTTGCCGAGATTGGTGACCAAAAAGAAGGCATGCAGCAGCAGATCATCGGGCCGCTCTTGTACCACCAGCACCACGCGCCGCGGCGCCGGCCAGGTACCGGCTTGGTACGCCAGGTCATGGCACCATTCCCGAGGTTGCTCGGGGGGCCGGCCGCGTGGCCGCTTCAGATGTGGCGCTGCCAGTGTCTGCAGGCCCGTATGACTGCGCAACCGGCCCAGATACTCGATGTCGCGATCTTCCAGCGCCTCAAGCGTGTCGTTGTCGGTGAAGCCGGCGTCGATGCGCACCTTGACCTTGGCCCCGGTGCTCTCGTTGAGTCGCCGCACCAGATGTGGGATCCAGGTATCGGCATTCTCGGCTGGGCCGGCGTTACCTTCACGCAGCAGGCCGCCCACCATGTCGCCGGTCTCTGCCAGCGAGGCCACCAAAGGCGAGTATATTCTGGCCCCGTAAAGTCCATGAAACGCCGAACCGCCCTGGTGGCCGTGAACGTCGATCGGCAAGCCGTCGATGTCCAGCGTCAGATGCTCGGGGCGTTCGCCGCCGTTCAGCGAGGTCAGTCGCCAGACCGCCAGCCGCAGCAGGCCCTCATGCACGGTATCGATATTGTCGTCGCGGCCCAGGCACGTCAGCAGCCGCGACAGCGTCGCTTGAGATGGCCGGTCCTGAGCCAACGGCGTTGTCCCGCGGGCATCACTGCAGGCTAGCTGCCAGAGCGGGTCACGGCGAAGCGTATCGGTATCGCTGAGGTCGATCCAGCCCATCGAACGCTGCAGCACCAGGGTACGCAGCTGGCTGGCTAACGAGTGGCGGACGCGATCCGGGTCGCGGTGATCGACCAGATGGTCGTCCAGCGCATCGATCATGCCGCTGTTGTCGAGGGCTTCACGCAACAGCAAAGCACCGCTGTCGCTGGTGGTGCGATGGCCGCTGAGCTCGACGCGGATGGACCCGTTGCATGACGGGGTCCAGGGGGATAAGCTTTCACCCATGGCGAGTGGTCCTCTTGAATTGTGTTCGTTCAGGAACATCTTGATTCTACAAGAGAAACTGCTCGCCATCTTCTTTTCTGTCTCAGCCCGGTGAATTAGGCGGGCTCATTCATGAACACCTCATTTCAGTGGGGCAAGGCAGCGCTGATCGCCATGCTGATCGGTCTGCCGGCCGGCGCTCTGGCTCAGGAAACTGATCCCGACACGGGTTTTATCCAGGCTGAAGGCTGGCAAGCGACCAAGGCCAACTGCACCGTCTGCCATTCCGCCAAGCTGGTTACCCAGAACAGCGGCTCGCGCAACCATTGGCAGTCGCTGATCCGCTGGATGCAAAAAACCCAAGGGCTCTGGCAGTTCCAGCCCGAGATGGAAGCCACCATTCTCGACTATCTAGCCAGCAATTATGGGCCCAAGGAAGATGCCCGCCGCCCGCCTCTACCCAGAGCGCTCATGCCAGACAACCCTTATCCGACGGTGTCCGACTCTGATTGACGCCGCCAAGGCCCCGAAAGGGGCCTGTTCGCAGCAAGTGCCGGTGACCATTCACTTAAGCCCGTGAGGACAGCCGGCAGCGCGACAAAGAGACTCAACGCCGCTTAATGGTGAAAGCGTTCGGCGGCCTGTTTGGCCAGATCGCGGATGCCGTCCCAGTCTTCAGCGTCAACCAGCGCCTTGGGCGTCAGCCAGGTGCCGCCTACGCACATGACGCTGTCCAGCGCCAGGTAATCTCCGGCGTTGTCGACGTTAATGCCACCAGTGGGACAAAAACGCGCGTCGGCAAGCGGTGCGCTAAAGGCCTTGAGCGCGGCCACGCCGCCGCTGGCCTCGGCGGGAAAGAACTTGAAACGGCGGTAGCCGTACTGCCAGCCGGTCATCACTTCGGAGACGCTTGCCACGCCCGGTAGCATTGGCACCGGGCTTTCAATGCCGTAGCGATACAGCGCTTCGGTCGCGCCCGGGGTCACCACAAAATCCGCCCCCGCCTGCTCGGCCTGACGATACTGCGCCGGCGTCAGCACCGTGCCCACGCCAATGCTCGCACCCGGCAGCGCTTCGCGTATGCGCGCCACGGCGTCAAGCGCGCAGGCGGTGCGCAGCGTGATTTCCAGTACCTGCAGGCCACCTTCCACCAGCGCCCGGGCAATGGGCACGGCGTCTTCCAGCCGCTCGATGGTAATCACCGGCAATACTTCGGCCTTCAGGCAGATGCTGTCGAGTTCGGCGGTACGCGTTGAGGGCAACTGTTTATCAATCATTAAACGTCTCCAACATATTAAAAATTATCATTATTCAGTAAGAACCCTGTTCATCATGCCTGATCTCGGGGCATGGCGGCACACCCACATGACACCGTTGGCCTCAGGGCGCCCAGTAAATCGCCAGCGGGCAGGCTAAAAACGCGCGGATCGGCAGCTCGCGGGCATCATCGCCGGGCAGCGCTCGGGCCAGCACGTCGCGCTTGGCATCGCCGGTAATGTGCAGAAAGTGCCGCCGCGCACGGTGCAAGCGGTCGGCCGAGAGCGTGATACGCGGCTGGCGCTGGCTGGGTGCCCGCACCGCCACCAGTGGATCGCGGGTGGCAAGCGCCAGCTCAAGCTCGGGGCTATCGGCAAATATGGAGGCGGTATGGCCGTCGGTTCCCATGCCCAGCACCACGACGCTTGCCGGCCAGGCCAGCGCCTCGAGACGTGCCGCCGCTTCCTCGGCACCTTCTTCCGGCGTGCCGGCGGCGGTTTTCAGGCCCACAAACCGTGCGGCGGCGGCTTCATGCTGCAGCAGCTCCTCGCGCACCAAACGGGCATTACTATCGGAATCACTTTCTTCCACCCAACGCTCGTCGGCAAGCGTTACGTCAACCCGCGCCCACTCCAACGGCGTTGCCGCCAACGCGCGAAAAAACGCCACCGGCGTAGAGCCACCGGAGACGACCAGCAACGCGCGCGGCTGATGGCGCAGATCTTCTGCCAGGGCGCTGGCGACGGCTTCGGCCAGCTGCCCGGCAAGGGCTTCTCGGGGGTCGCTCATGTCAGCACTCTTTTCATATCAGTAATCCTCGTACCAGCTGCGTCCGTCCTGGGTAATCATGGCGATGGACGCCACCGGCCCCCATGAGCCCGCGGGGTAGCGCCGAGGCGGCGTACTGCGCGCCTGCCAGCTTTCGCTCAGCTGCTCGCACCAGCGCCAGGCGTACTCGACTTCATCGCGGCGCACAAACAGGTACTGCCGGCCTTTCATGACTTCCAGCAACAGGCGCTCGTAGGCGTCGGGAATGCGCGACTTGGGATACGCATTGTTGAAATCCAGATGCAGCGGGCCGGGACGCAGGCGCATGCCTTTATCCAGCCCGCTATCTTTGGTCAGCACCTGCAGCGCGATGCCTTCATCCGGCTGCAGGCGGATCACCAGCTTATTGGCCGCCAGGCTGCGCTGGTCGGGATCGAAGATATAGTGCGGCTGCTGGCGAAAGTGAATGACAATCTGGGAGAGTTTTTCCGGCAGGCGCTTGCCGGTGCGCAGATAAAACGGCACCCCCGCCCAGCGCCAGTTGGCCACTTCGGTTTTCAGCGCGACGAAGGTTTCGGTATGACTTTGCGGATTGGCGCCGTCTTCCTCGAGATAGCCCGGCACCGGCTGGCCGTCGCTGGTGCCGGCAATGTACTGGCCGCGCACCACGTCGCGCTCCTGGGCTTCCGGCGTCAATGGTTTG
Organism: Vreelandella subglaciescola; assembly: GCF_900142895.1. Taxonomy (NCBI): domain Bacteria; kingdom Pseudomonadati; phylum Pseudomonadota; class Gammaproteobacteria; order Oceanospirillales; family Halomonadaceae; genus Vreelandella; species Vreelandella subglaciescola. Next base: position 20,476 of record NZ_LT670847.1, on the reverse strand, counting down.
AGCGCCTTGAGCACCTTGACCTTTTCATCGCGGATGGCGTCGGCGTCCAGATTGGAAGGCGGATCCATGGCAATCAGGCAGAGCAGCTGCAACAGGTGGTTCTGCACCATATCGCGCAGCTGGCCGGCGTCGTCAAAATAGCCCCAGCGGCCTTCGATGCCGACTTTTTCAGCGACGGTAATTTCCACGTGGGAAATGTGGTTCTGGTTCCACTGGTTGCCAAACAGCGGGTTGGCAAAGCGCAGCGCAATCAGGTTTTGCACCGTTTCCTTGCCCAAATAGTGGTCGATGCGGTAGATCTGCTTTTCGGGGAAAACCTCGCCAATGGCATCGTTGACCGCGTTGGAGGACGCCAAATCATGCCCCACGGGCTTTTCCACCACCACGCGATCGTGCTCACCCAGGCTACCGCTTTGCTGCAAATAGCCGCAAATATCGCCATAAAGCCGCGCCCCGACGGATAAATACACCACCATCGGCCGCGTGGCCGTGCCGCGCCAATCGCCCACGGCGGCATAGTCCGCCGCCTGGGTAAACTCCAACGGACTGTAATCCAACCGGCGTAAAAAACGCGTGCGGCTCTCGGCATCCTGCTCGTCATCTGTCAGGCGCGCATCGAGGGCCTCGGCCACCAGCTGGCGAAACGACGCCGTATCGTGGGCGTGGCGCGATAGCCCGAGAATCCGCGTGTCAGCGGCGAGCAGCGCTTCGCGGTCAAGCTGGTAAAGCGCGGGCAACAGCTTGCCCTGGGCAAGGTCGCCCAGCGCGCCAAACAGCGCCAGATCAATGGCGTGACTAACATCGCCGAACGGTTCGGTTGATGCACTTCGGGGCTGGCTCATGGGCGCTCCTGTTGCCAAAAACAGTGAAAAACCGGGCGTTAAAAAAGCATCGTCACTTGTCGCACGCCTGCATGGCAAGGGCGGTATCCAGCATGCGATTGGAAAAGCCCCATTCGTTGTCGTACCAGGCCATGACCTTGACCAGGCGGCCGTTGACCCGGGTGTGGTTCTGATCAAATACGCAGGAATGGGCATCGTGGTTGAAGTCGATCGAGACCAGCGGCTGCGCGTTGACGGCCATGACGCCTGAGTGCTCCGCTGCCTGCGCCACAATCGCATTGACTTCCGCGACGCTGGTATCTCGCGCCACGGTAAAGGTGACGTCAACCAGCGAGACGTTGATCACCGGCACGCGCACGGCGAGGCCGTCGAGCTTGCCGTCAAGCGCTGGCAGCACCTTGCCGACCGCCGCCGCGGCGCCGGTTTGGGTCGGAATCATCGACTGGGTAGCGCTGCGTGCGCGGTACGGATCCTTGTGCCAGGTGTCCGACAGGTGCTGGTCGTTGGTGTAGGCGTGAATGGTGGTCATCAGCCCGCTGTCAATGCCCAGCGCAGCGTCCAGCGCCTGGGCCAGCGGCGCCAGACAGTTGGTGGTGCAGGAGGCATTGGAGACCACCGTATGCGTCGCACGCAGCACGTCGTCGTTCACCCCGAACACCACGGTTGCATCAGCGTCGGGGCACGGCGCTGAAATCAGCACCCGGCGTGCGCCGGCGGCAAGGTGGCCGGCGGCGGCCTCGCGGCGGGTAAACAGGCCGGTGCATTCCAGCACGATGTCCACGTTATGCGACTGCCACGGCAGCGCACGGGGGTCGCGTTCGGCCAGCATCGCGATACGATCATCGCCTACGCTAATGCTTTGTTCGTCATGGCTCACCGGCAGGTTAAAGTGGCCATGCACGCTATCATGACGCAGCAGGTGCGCATTGAGCGCGGGATCACCCAGGTCGTTGATCGCCACCACGCGAACGCGCTCGCGATAGCCGTTTTCATACAGCGCCCGCAGCACGTTGCGTCCAATCCGCCCAAAGCCGTTAATGGCGATATTAAATGTCATCCGTTTGTCCTTTAATAAGGCTGACAGGTATTTACTAGGCTCGCACACATTGATCAGGAGAAACATCATGCACAATGCCCGCCCTACCCGCCAGGCAACGCGCACACTGCCGGCGCGCAAACGTATTGCCCTTATCGCCCACGACGGCAAGAAACGCGAGCTTCTGGAATGGGCGAGCCGCTGGCAGGAAACGCTGCAGCAGCATCAGCTGGTGGGCACCGGCACCACGGCCGGCAAGCTGCAAACGCATCTGGGGCTGAACGTTGAAGGCCTGATGAGCGGCCCGCTTGGCGGCGATCAGCAAATGGGCGCGCGGATTGCCGAACAGGCGCTGGACGTGCTGATTTTCTTCTGGGACCCGTTCGCCCCGCAGCCCCACGACCCCGACGTCAAGGCGTTGCTGCGTCTGGCCGCGCTGTGGAACGTGCCGGTGGCCTGTAACGCCGCCAGCGCCGACTTCATTCTGTCATCCGACTACCTGGCCCAGGACTATACGATATCGATCCCCGATGCCAATACCTGGGCAAGCGATCGCCGCGAGACATGAATACAGCGTCAAATACACTTACGCCACGCTGACCTGATAGCCGGTAAATTTGCGCAGGTTGATCACGCCGGTATCGAGCATCAGGTACTGGCCCTTGATGCCCAACAGCACGCCTTCAATTTTCGGGGTTTTATCCAGGTTGTGCGACACCACTTTGGTAGGGAAAGTCCGTACCGGATACGTGAAGGCCTGCGCCCGGGCATCCAGCCGGCGGATGGCATCACCACCGTGGGTGTCCCGCAGCGCATCCAGCCTCGGTGCAAACTGTGCCAGTAAACGATCACGTTCGGCGTACAGATCAAGCATTGCCACGTCGCCCTTGAGCATGGCGCGCCAGTTGGTGCGATCAGACACCGCCTCTTTCAGCAGCACCTCGGCAAATCCCGCCTGCTGGCGGGTGGCCACTTCGAGTATGGGTAGCCCCTGAATGGCGCCTTGATCCAGCCAGCGGGTGGGCAGCTGGGTTTTGCGGGTAATTCCGACTTTCAGCCCCGATGAGTTCGCCAGATACACAACGTGTGGCGTAAAGCAGCTGGCCTCGCCCCACTCGGGCTCGCGGCAGGTGCCTTGAAAGTAGTGGCAAAGCTCGGGCTTGACGATGCACATATCGCATCGCGCCAGGCGTTTGAAGCACGGGTAGCAGTGGCCCTGACCAAAGCTTTTGCGGGTGTTGCGTCCGCAGTTGGTACACGCAATTTCACCGTGCCATTCAAGGCTAAGCGGCATACCGATACGCGCGTTCAGCCCAACCTCGTGTTCACCGACCCGCAGCCGGTACTCAACGGTGCCGACCGAATCAGCGCCGGGCACTGCGGCCATTTTTTGCAGCCCGCCCGAGAGCATTTCAGCGGCCACCGGTGGCATCCCGGCCAAGCCCGGCCATTTCCGGGGACACGCCGCTGCCGTCGGCACCGGCACCGCAGGTGCGCTGCTGCAAATAGCCCACGCGGTCTTCTTCGGGCACCCTGTTCTCCACTTCGTAACGCATGACTGCCTCCAGGCACAGTCTGGTCTGCTCTGACGTCAGCAGCTTGCCGTCCGGCCACTTTCTCAATGCCACCGCCTGCTTGAGGCTTGTATAGATTGACGGCGTCATTTGGCTGATCATTTTCTCGAAGGTCATATCGCTCATGGCAAGCTCCGGCGAGGTGGTATTCGCTGTCGGCAGCCGTACAAAACGGCGCCCGTAAACCCGCCCAGCATACCATTGCGCTATACAAAAAAACCCCCGGCACCAAGGCCGGGGGTTATTACACAATAAGAATAGTTGCACGAGTTTACATACAGTCAATGAGTACCTTGAGTCGATTGTTAACACCACATGGTGAGCACAGGCGCTTTTCAGGCGAACCCTAGGAGCCCGAACGAAGGCGCCGTATGGAGGCATACCAGCCGGTAGCAAGCCCGACCATCAGCCCGCCCAGGTGCGCTTCATTGGCCACGTTGCCAAAGCCTACCTTGCCCGCTAGCGCCGTCATGGTGAACACCATCCAGCCGAGCATGAAGACGACCAGCATCGTCGGCACGAAAAAACCGCTTTGTGGTACGCGGCGCGACATCAGCCATACGTGGCCCAGCAGCGCATAAACCACGCCCGACATACCGCCAAACAGTGCCGTACCCGTGGCGTATTGGGCCAAATTGGCACCCACGCCGGCGACCAGTAGCAGCGTCAGCATCCAGCGGCTGCCCTGCAGCGTTTCGACCTGGCGGCCGAAATACCAGACCCACATCAGGTTGAAAATCAGATGCGTCCAGCCAAAGTGCAAAAACGCCGGGGATAACAGCCGCCATATCTGGCCGCTGGCCAGCGTCTGGCTTAGCGAGCCAAACACCAGCTCGTCGCCGGAGATGCCGACCGGCACGATGGTCAAACTGACAATCAGCCAGTCGCCAAACACGCTGATCAGCGCAAACACCGCAACGCTCAGGGCCACCATCGCCGCGGTGACCGGCACGCGCTTGATTAACCCCAGCGACAGCGAGTTAACCATGCCCCGGGGCTGAGGGCGCGGGTGGTCAGGCGTATCCAGCGGCTCGCCGCGCTGCCAGCGCCCCACTACCTCTTGCAGCGCATCATACTGAGCCGGGTTGGCCAGCCACAGAAGCTGACCGTCAGCCTCCTGGGTAATACGGTGGCTGATGCGTTGCTGCCAAAGCGTCTGGCGCAGCGTACGCGTATCGGCATCGTGGGGCAGAAGCATAACGGGCTGCATGGCGCTCTCTTTATGTCCAGACGAAAAAAACCGGCGGTGGAAGCCGCCGGATAAAGCAAGGGATCATTCAAGGGAACACTTACTATGAGCCCGCCTTATTCATCAGGACGCCGAACGAGCGTTTTACGTCCCGTGGTGACCGGGACCGACCGGCTTTTATGTCATACGGTCGCTGAGTAGCCGATTAGCACATAGCTTTATCGTATCAATGCCGTGATATTTATAACTGAAGTTCATTGGTTTCGAGTGACGGCGCAGCCGTGGTCGTCGGCCTCCATAGTGGCCGTTTTGTCTGCTGGAAAAGGCTGAGTAATGCGACGTGTCAGGTCAATGCCGTCAGCCGCGGCAACCCTTTCAGTAAAGATGGCCACCATTTATCGGCGGCATCGCCGAGGTGCACGGTGATGCGCCGGGCGTGCACTGTCAGCGTGGCGGCCACCTTAAGCACCTGCTCGCGCATCCGCTTCAGGCTCCAGCCCTGCCGGGTCTGTCGTTCCAACAGGCAACGCAGCCCGTGTAGCACCTGATAAGCGCAGAGAGTCAGCAGCAGGTTTACCTCGTTGCGGGCCATGACGTCCTGGACGGTGGAGACACCGCGATCAGTCGAGGAGAGATGCAGGTCGAGCGCCGACTTCACCTCGCCCATGTGGGCTTCGGCGCTGCCGCGCTTGCGATAAAGCGCCAGGACCTTTTCCGGCGGCCAGTTGAACTTGCCGAGGTTGGTGACCAAAAAGAAGGCATGCAGCAGCAGATCATCGGGCCGCTCTTGTACCACCAGCACCACGCGCCGCGGCGCCGGCCAGGTACCGGCTTGGTACGCCAGGTCATGGCACCATTCCCGAGGTTGCTCGGGGGGCCGGCCGCGTGGCCGCTTCAGATGTGGCGCTGCCAGTGTCTGCAGGCCCGTATGACTGCGCAACCGGCCCAGATACTCGATGTCGCGATCTTCCAGCGCCTCAAGCGTGTCGTTGTCGGTGAAACCCGCGTCGATGCGTACCTTGACCTTGGCCCCGGTGCTCTCGTTGAGTCGCCGCACCAGATGTGGGATCCAGGTATCGGCATTCTCGGCTGGGCCGGCGTTACCTTCACGCAGCAGACCGCCCACCATGTCGCCGGTCTCTGCCAGCGAGGCCACCAAAGGCGAGTAGATTCTGGCCCCGTAAAGTCCATGAAACGCCGAACCGCCCTGGTGGCCGTGGACGTCGATCGGCAAGCCGTCGATGTCCAGCGTCAGATGCTCGGGGCGTTCGCCGCCGTCCAGCGAGGTCAGTCGCCAGACCGCCAGCCGCAGCAGGCCCTCATGCACGGTATCGATATTGTCGTCGCGGCCCAGGCACGTCAGCAGCCGCGACAGCGTCGCTTGAGATGGCCGGTCCTGAGCCAACGGCGTTGTCCCGCGGGCATCACTGCAGGCTAGCTGCCAGAGCGGGTCACGGCGGAGCGTGTCGGTATCGCTGAGGTCGATCCAGCCCATCGAACGCTGCAGCACCAGGGTACGCAGCTGGCTGGCTAACGAGTGGCGGACGCGATCCGGGTCGCGATGATCGACCAGATGGTCGTCCAGCGCATCGATCATGCCGCTGTTGTCGAGGGCTTCACGCAACAGCAAAGCACCGCTGTCGCTGGTGGTGCGATGGCCGCTGAGCTCGACGCGGATGGACCCGTTGCATGACGGGGTCCAGGGGGATAGGCTTTCACCCATGGCGAGTGGTCCTCTTGAGTCAAGTTCGGTTAGGAACATATTGATTCTACAAGAGAAACTGCTCGCCATCTTCTTTTCTGTCTCAGCCCGGTGAATAAGGCGGGATGAGGGCCGGCAGCAGGCAAAGTTCACTCGCTATCGCAAAAAATGTCAGTTTTTCTAAAATCGGCGATGTGTCGCTGCATCAGCCCGACAGCAAGCTCTCTTCACGGGGCACGCGCACCCAGACAAAACGGTCGGCGTTCAGCGTTTGCTCGCCGCTCCAGCGGTACGCTACCAGGCGCCCGTACTTCACTGCACTGTAGTCCAGGCAGGCAATATTGTGCGTCGGCAGCGACGGCACGCCCTCGCACCAGTAATGGCCAATAAACAGCGGCGGCTGATCACTGCCGTAGTAGCTCAAGCGCTGGCGCTCACCCGGCTCAAGCAGCCGGGCTTCCAGATCACCCGGCAGGTTGTCCGGCTGAAACACCACGTCGCCCCAGACCAACGGATCTTTGCTCCAGAAATGCGCGCGGAAACTCCGGCGCGTAAAGCCGTCGCCGGAATGGATCTCGACGTCACCGGGCAGCGGGATGTTCGCTCCGCGCGTCAGCCGGTCAAGAATGCTGAACGCCTCGGTCGAGGCATCAGTCGACTCTTCCAGAAACGCATCGTCCATACAGGCGTTGGGGTGGCGCTGCTTTAACCTCGAGATCAGCGTCTCATCCCAGCAGGCGTGAACCACGCGAATACCGTCAATCTCCAGACACAGCGGAATGGTCTTGAACCACGCCAGGGTATCTTCCCACTCGTTGGTATAGTCGTAATACTGCTCCAGCGTTTCACGAATCAGACGATTGTTGCGCGGCGTATGCTCGCGCAGCCAGCGCTTACCGCTGCCGGCTGGCCCCGGATAGGAATAGGCCAGCGCGTTATATTCATGGTTACCCATGACGATGTGCGCCTCGCCCTCTTCCACCATACGCCGGGCAATGGTCACCGAAAGACGAATACGCGGCCCGCGGTCAATCAAATCCCCGAGAAAAATCACTTTCCGCCGCGGATGCCGGTATACGCCGCCGCGTTGCTCGTAGCCCATTTTCTCCAGCAGCGTAACCAGCGTCGCGCCGCAGCCGTGAACATCGCCAATTAAATCGTAACCTTCCAGCCGTGGCCTGCCTTGCGGGGTGTTGTGCATGATTAATCTCCCAGCCGATGGCTCCAGCCCAGCTTACTGCGCAGCACTTCGTAAAAATTATGCCCGAGCGGGTGTACCAGCTGCACCCGTTCAGGTTTGCGTTTTACCACCAGCACGTCGTCGGGCTTGGCCACCGCGCGAGTCTGGCCGTCGCAGCTGATATGCGGATAGGTCAGGTTGGTTTCGCCAATATGAATGCGGATTTCGCTGGCCGCGTCCAGCACCACCGGCCGGCTGGACAGCGTATGCGGAAACATCGGCACCAGCGTTACCACATCAAGCTTGGGGTGCATGATCGGCCCGCCGCCGGAAAGCGCGTAGGCCGTGGAGCCGGTGGGCGTGGCGACGATCAGACCGTCGCTGCGCTGGCTATAAACAAACTGGCCGTCGACGAACAGCTCAAACTCGATCATGCGCACGGCTTTACCCGAATGCACCACGACTTCGTTGAGCGCTTCGCCGTGGCCGACGGCAACGCCGTTACGGTAAAGCTCGGCATCCAGCAGAAAGCGCTCTTCGCGCTCAAAGTGGCCGGCCAGCACCTCGCCAACGCGGGCTTCCAGCTCGTCGGGGGAAATATCGGTCAGAAACCCCAGGCGACCGCGATTCACGCCCAGGATCAACGTGCCGGTCTCACACAGCGTGCGCGCCGCGCCCAACAGGCTGCCGTCGCCGCCCACGACGATCACCAGATCGCACAGCTCGCCCAGTGCCCGGCGGCTGGTTTCCGGCAAGCCGTGGTCCGTCACGACCGTAGCCGTGCGGTCTTCGATCACCACGTGATAGTCGCGCTCGGTCAAGTAGCGAATCAAGCGCTTGAGAGAATCCACGACCTTGTCGCTGCCCAGCCGGCCGATCAGGCCGATGGTGGCAAAAGGCCGCTTACCGCTATCATCAGGCGGTGCGCCGGTAGCAGAAGCTGTGTCAGTCATTAAGGCAACCCATTAACATCGGCCTGCATTATGTCGGCCCAGGCGGCGGCGGGCAAATAGGCTTAAGTCGTGGCACGTGGCTCGCTCAGGCCACCGCGGCTTTGCGCCCGCGGTAAAGCCGCTGGTTGAGCCACAGCGAAAGGCCGATAATCGCCCCGCCCAGCGCCAGGCGGCCAAGATCGGCCTCGCGATTCCACAGCACCAGATTGACCAGTAGCCCCGCAGGCACCAGCGCGTTGTTCATGATCGCCAACGTGCCCGCATTTACCTTGACCGCGCCGCGGTTCCAGAGAAAATAGCCGCCGCCCGAGGCGGCGAGCCCCAGCCACACCAGCACCAGCCATTGGTGGCCTGCAGTGGGCAAGGCGGCCGTATTGCCCAGCAGTAAAAACGCGGGCAGCGCTACCGCGAGTGCGCCGAGAAAAAACCAGCCGAAGACGTTATGCCACGGCAGCGAGTGCGGCAGCGTGACAGCCAGCCGTCGGTAGCCCACCTGCCCCAGCGCAAAACACAGGTTGGCGCCCTGCACCACGAAGAAGCCCAGCCAGAAACCGGCATTGACGCCGTCGTAGCGGATTACCGCCGCGCCCAGCACGGCCAGCAATGCCGTGAGCAAATAAAGCGGCGTAAAGCGGCCAAACAGCAGGTCGTCAAGCAGCGCGATATACACCGGCGTAAAGACGGTAAACAACAGCACTTCGGGCACCGACAGCAGTAGAAACGACTGATAAAAAAACAGGTACATGACGCCTAGCTGCAGCGCGCCGATCACCATCAGCGCAAGACGCTTTTTGCCCTGCAAAAGGCGGGGGCGCAAAAACGGCAAAAAGACCAGCGTCGCCAGCAACACCCGCACCAGCACGGCGAAATAGCTGTCGACCTGACCAGCCAGATAGGCGCCAATCAGCGAGAACGAAAATGCCCACAGCGCCGTCACGCCAATAAGATAGCTCACGGTAAACCTCGTTACAGAAAAACGTTTACCCGAGTATACCGGCTTGCCGTGCGCTGCCCAACGCCATTAGCGGCGGCGCAGCCAGGTGATCGCATAGATGATGCCCGGCACCCACAGCAGCAAGGTCAGAGCGATACTGATCGCGACTCGCTGCCCGCCACCGCCGCTCAACCCGACGGCCAGCGGTGGGAACAGCACGGCCAGCGCGGCGTAGGCGGCGTTGAGCACCGCGGGCTCATCTTCAGCGGGCGCGGCGGGCATATCCAGCTCGGCCGCCTGGCCTGGCGCTGGCGGCGTAAAGTGCCCCACCGCCGCGCTGGCCGCTGCCTGCGCCGGTTCAGGTTCAGGTTCAGGTTCAGGTTCAGGTTCAGGCTCGGGGGCGGATGCGTTCGCTTCAGACTCGCTAGCGGGCGCCGTTACGGGCGGGTGTTCCGCCTGACGGTGGGCCTGCTTGTCGATTTTCTGCTCCAGCGACGCCGCATCTTCGGCCAGCTCGTCGTGATAGCGCTCCCAATCCTCCCAGTCGTGCGGCGTGCCGGTAATAGGCCGGTGGTCACCGGCGCCACGGGCGCGTTCCCAGGCTTTCTCTTCCAGGGTATTAGGACGATCCGGGTCGCGGTCCAGCGCAACGCCCTTACGGCTCAAGTATTCGCGTGCATCCATCAGCGTACTCCTGGCGGGTAAAAATCAATGAAATAGGCTAGTTTTATAAATGATGGCCGCTGCAGCGTTCTTCAACCACGATTCGTGTCAGGAGCATTATTATGGCTCAGAAAACGCCGGATGTTGTTCGCGATATCATGTCCCGGGACTGCTACCGGGTATCGCCAGAGACCTCGATCACCACGCTTGCCCAGGGTTTGACGCTACATCGCCTGCCCGGCGCACCGGTCGTCGATAGCGCGGATCGTCTGGTGGGCTTTATTTCCGAGCAGGATGTGATCGGTCAGGTACTGGATAGCGTTTATAATGACGGTGAAGCGCCGCTGGTAAAAGAACTGATGCGCAACGACGTGCTCAGCGTTACGCCCAACAAATCCATTACCGACCTGGCTCAGGAAATGCTTGGCGCCAAGCCCAAGATTTACCCGGTCGTGGAGCAGCAGCGCCTCGTCGGCATTGTCACGCGGCGCGACATCCTGATGGCCCTGCTCAATACGCGGCGCCATTGATGTATTCGTGAGACTCGGTCCTTCGGCATGCTGAAGACGTAACAATATGGCATGCATAAAAAAACGCTGCCCGTAGGCAGCGTAAACAAGGGATCGAAAACAATAAGCCAGTCCAACAATTCTCGCGCTGATCCTCCTGTCACGGTGATCAATGCAACAGCCTTTGCCACTGCTATCGCTATGCTGCCTGTAAACTATCAGACACCGTTATCAACAAAAGTTCGCTTGCCCGACAAATTTTCTCGCGTTGCGTGTCAGCGTATGATGTACGTTTGCTTCACACGTCCCTGTACATATGACGTTCCTGTAACGTACATGACATCCCGTACACGCAATTCCGGAGCCGTTTCATGGCGCTTTATTTGCTGGTGTTTGGCGTTTGCCTGCTGGTCATCGGCAGCACAGTGATCATACTGCTGTCGACCCGTACGCCGCGCTATCGCACCGAATCACACCACCTGCTGGACGTGTTTGACAAGGCACTGGCAAGCCAGGTCAGCGAAAGCGAATGGCACACGCTGATCGGCTATCCGATTCGGCACGATGAGTATCTGGAAGGCGTGCGCCGCCGTGCCGTGCACCTTATGGAAGAGCATGGCCGCCGCTGGCAGATTGCCCAGGGCAAGCCCCTGTTGGATACGCGCGGGCAGTCCGAGCTTCAGGCGCTGCGCGACCACCTGGCCGCACGCATGGCCCTGCGCCAACCTTAACCCTCGAGGAGGTCGCCATGCTCAGCACCATTCGCGCGCTGCCGCTGGACACCGCTACCCGTCATCACGCGCACGCTTTTCATCAGATCGTGATTACGCTCTGCGGCACCGCACGCTTTGAAATCGAGGGACTCGGCGGGCGGCTGGATGCCTACGCCGGCTGCATCGTGCCGGCCAACTGCGAGCACTACTATTCAGGCAATTCTGATAACCGCCAGCTCATTCTTGACCTTCCCCCCGAAGCCCCGGCGCTTTGCGGTGATCATCGCGAGTTGGCCGCGCTGTTTGATGCTCCACGCTTTTTTACGCTCGATAACGCCCTGCGCCACTATATGGCCTTTATGGAAAGCGAAATGGCGCTGATAGAAAGCGAGCCTGGCCGTACGGCGCCTGACCATAGCGACGCCATGCACCACGACCGGCTGGCCGTGGCTTTTCTCGGCGCGCTGATGTCACGCCTTGGCCCGAGCACCCGACAGACATCCAAACGCTTAAACATGGCGCCTATTCAGCGCTATATTGAACACCACCTGGCCGAGCCGCTACGCGTCGCTGATCTGGCGAGTCTGGCCTGCCTGAGTGAGGCGCATTTTTCCACGCAGTTTCGTCGCCAGACCGGGCTTTCTCCCTGGCAGTTCGTGCGCCGCCAGCGTTTGGGCACAGCCCGCCAAATGATCCTGCAAAGCGCCCTGCCGCTGACCGACATCGCCCTGCAAACCGGTTTTGCCAGCCAAAGTACGCTGTCTCACGCTTTTCGCCGCTGCTTTGGCGTATCGCCACGTCAGCTACGTCATCAAACCGTTCGTCAAACCGTTCGTCAAACCAAAGCGTCACAGACTAATGTCTTATGCGCTTCGAGCCCCCTCGCTGGCGATAAGATTCAAACTCCACTAAAGTCCTAAAAAGCCTTTGTGGTAAAGCGCTTACAATGAAACCAACACGTTTTACCCTGAAACGAACATGCACGTGGGGCCTTTGCGCCTTACATTCGAAAGCATCGTAAGGCGTAATACCTGACTGGTTCTGTCTCTTCTCTGGGGGCTTCAATGCTCAATGCCAAGACACTGCGTGACCCTGCCACCTGGCAAACCGATATTGATACGCTAATGGCGCGCCTTAGCGATCACTATATTGTCGATGAAGACCGCTTTGTCCGGGAGCTCATCAAACTGCTGGAAGTTGACCGCGATGACTACGCTCGCATTGAAGAAGACACCGCTTCGCTGGTGCGCGAAGTACGCAACATGGATACCGCCGTCGATACCATCGACGAGCTGCTTCAGCAATACAGCCTGGATACCCACGAAGGGCTGATGTTGATGTGCCTGGCCGAGGCCATGCTGCGCATTCCCGACAAGGCCACCGCCGATGCGCTGATCGAAGACAAACTCGGCCCCGCCGACTGGAACGCCCACGTCGGCAAAAGCGAATCATGGATGGTCAACGCCTCGACGTGGGGGCTGTTGATGACCGGCCACGTGCTCAAACTTGACCACCCCCACCCTGAAGACGGCCAGCCGGCCAGCTTTATCAACCGCATGGTCAATCGCATGGGCGAGCCGGTCATTCGCCGCGCCATGGTTGAAGCCATGAAAATCATGGGCAAGCAGTTTGTTCTGGGGCGCGACATCGACGAAGCGCTCAAGCGCTCCAAGCCGCTGTTCGACAAAGGCTACACCTATTCCTACGACATGCTGGGCGAAGCCGCGCGCACCCGGGGTGACGCCCAGAGCTACTTCAACGACTATAAAAGCGCCATCGAGCAGGTGGGCAAGGCGCGCCAGAAACTGCGCGACACCACGCCCGCGCCGTCCATCTCGATCAAGCTGTCAGCGCTGCACCCGCGCTATGAATTTGGCCGCCGCGAGCAGATCCTGACCGAGCTGGTGGATACCGTCACCGCGCTGGTGAAAACGGCACGCGAGCTTGATGTCGAGATCACCATCGACGCCGAGGAAGTCGACCGTCTGGAGCTGTCGCTCGAGGTTTTCCGCGCCGTGTACGAAAGCGACGCCGCGAAAAGCTGGGGGCACTTTGGTCTAGTGATACAGGCCTACGCCAAGCGCGCGCTGCCCACGCTTCACTACATTAACCGGCTGGCCGACCAGCAGGGCGACGAAATCCCCCTGCGGCTGGTGAAAGGCGCTTACTGGGATACCGAGGTCAAGGAATCTCAGCAGCTGGGCGTTGAAGGCTACCCGGTGTTTACGCGTAAAGCCTGCACCGACGTGGCGTATTTGGCCTGCACACAGTTTCTGCTTTCCGAGGCAACAAAGGGACGTATCTTCCCCCAGTTCGCCACCCACAACGCCCATACGGTGACGGCCATTCTGGCCCAGGCCAACCAGCACGGCCGACCGTTTGAGTTTCAGCGCCTGCACGGGATGGGCGAAGCGCTTTACGACGCCGCTCTTAAGCGCGCGCCCGAGGGCACCTATTGCCGTATTTACGCACCGGTTGGTGCGCACAAGGATCTACTCCCCTACCTGGTGCGCAGGCTGCTGGAAAACGGCGCCAACTCGTCGTTTGTCCACCAGATCGTTGATCCCGACGTGCCGGTAAAATCGCTTTGTGAACACCCCGTTGACACCCTTGCCGCGCACGAGTCCTTTGCCAACCCGCGCATCCCGCTGCCCCAGGATATTTACGGCCCTCGGCGGCGCAACTCGCGCGGCGTAAATCTCAACGTTCGCAGCCATTTCTATCCGCTGATGGAACAAATGGCCGAGTTCATGGAGAAAACCTATACGGCCAAGCCCCTGCTGGCGTTTGAGGTCGACGACGATACGGCCAACACCCACGACGTCACCTGCCCCTTTGACCGGCGCCAGCGTCTGGGCAGCATTCAATGGGTCACCCAGGCACAAACGGCTCAGGCGCTGGATGCGGCCTGGGCAGCGTTTCCCGACTGGGACGCCACGCCGGTGGCCGAGCGCGCCGCCATACTGCGCCGCTTTGCCGACCTGCTCGAGTCACACACGCCCGAGCTGATGACGCTGTGCTCGCGGGAAGGCGGCAAGCTGTTGACCGACGGCGTTGACGAAATCAAGGAAGCAGTGGATTTCTGCCGTTATTACGCCATGCGCGCTGAAGACATTTTCAGCGAGGCCATCGAACTGCCCGGCCCCACCGGCGAGTCCAACTGCCTGCAGATGGGCGGAAAGGGTGTCTTCGCGGCCATCAGCCCGTGGAACTTCCCCGTGGCGATTTTCTGCGGCCAGATGGTCGCCGCGGCGGTGGCCGGCAATACCGTACTGGCCAAGCCGGCGGAACAAACCTCGCTCATTGCCCACCGCGTGGTCGAACTTTTATACGCCGCCGGCATGCCGCGCAACGCAGTACAGCTGCTGCCCGGCGATGGCAAGAGCGTGGGCAGCGTGCTGACCGCCGACCCGCGCATTACCGGCGTGGCGTTTACCGGCGGCACTGATACCGCGCAAATTATCAACCGAGCGCTGGCCGCGCGGGAAAACGCGCCGCTGCCCACGCTGATTGCCGAAACCGGCGGCATGAACGCGATGATCGTGGACTCCACCGCCCTGCCTGAACAGGTCGTGGTTGACGTTATCCAGTCAGCCTTTCAGAGCGCTGGCCAACGCTGTTCGGCGCTACGCGTGCTGTACCTGCAGGAAGACGTGGCCGAGCGCGTCATCGAAATTCTGACCGGGGCAATGCAGGAACTGCGCGTGGGCGACCCGCGTGACCTGGGCACTGACGTGGGCCCGGTCATCGACGAAGACGCCCGCGAACAGCTGCAGGCCCACATCGACACGCTGACCGCGGAAGGCCGCCTGATTGCACAAACGCCGCTGGAGGCCGAGCGGACACAGGACGGCACCTTTATCGCACCGGCGGCCGTTGCCATCGACAACATCGATGCGCTTAGCCGCGAACAGTTCGGGCCGATACTCCACATCGTGCGCTACAAAGCCAGTGAGCTCGATCAGGTCATCGACGATATCAACGGTCGCGGCTACGGGCTGACGTTTGGCGTGCACAGCCGTAATGCCTCGTTCGCAGCGGAAATCGCGCAGAAAATCCGCGCCGGTAACGTGTATATCAATCGCAATATCATCGGCGCGGTGGTCGGCGTTCAGCCGTTTGGCGGCCAGGGGCTTTCAGGCACCGGCCCCAAGGCCGGTGGGCCCAACTACCTGCTGCGCTTTGCCTCGGAAAAAACCGTGACCAACAACACCGCCGCCCTCGGCGGCAACGCCTCACTTCTGGCCATGGGGGATAGCTAAGGCCACAGCCATAACCTCGACAACGATAAATAAATATTACCCCGCCTTATTCATCAGGACGCCGAACGAGCGTTTTACGTCCCGTGGTGACCGGGACCGACCGGCTTTTATGTCATACGGTCGCTGAGTAGCCGATTAGCACATAGCTTTATCGTATCAATGCCGTGATATTTATAACTGAAGTTCATTGGTTTCGAGTGACGGCGCAGCCGTGGTCGTCGGCCTCCATAGTGGCCGTTTTGTCTGCTGGAAAAGGCTGAGTAATGCGACGTGTCAGGTCAATGCCGTCAGCCGCGGCAACCCTTTCAGTAAAGATGGCCACCATTTATCGGCGGCATCGCCGAGGTGCACGGTGATGCGCCGGGCGTGCACTGTCAGCGTGGCGGCCACCTTAAGCACCTGCTCGCGCATCCGCTTCAGGCTCCAGCCCTGCCGGGTCTGTCGTTCCAACAGGCAACGCAGCCCGTGTAGCACCTGATAAGCGCAGAGAGTCAGCAGCAGGTTTACCTCGTTGCGGGCCATGACGTCCTGGACGGTGGAGACACCGCGATCAGTCGAGGAGAGATGCAGGTCGAGCGCCGACTTCACCTCGCCCATGTGGGCTTCGGCGCTGCCGCGCTTGCGATAAAGCGCCAGGACCTTTTCCGGCGGCCAGTTGAACTTGCCGAGGTTGGTGACCAAAAAGAAGGCATGCAGCAGCAGATCATCGGGCCGCTCTTGTACCACCAGCACCACGCGCCGCGGCGCCGGCCAGGTACCGGCTTGGTACGCCAGGTCATGGCACCATTCCCGAGGTTGCTCGGGGGCCGGCCGCGTGGCCGCTTCAGATGTGGCGCTGCCAGTGTCTGCAGGCCCGTATGACTGCGCAACCGGCCCAGATACTCGATGTCGCGATCTTCCAGCGCCTCAAGCGTGTCGTTGTCGGTGAAACCCGCGTCGATGCGTACCTTGACCTTGGCCCCGGTGCTCTCGTTGAGTCGCCGCACCAGATGTGGGATCCAGGTATCGGCATTCTCGGCTGGGCCGGCGTTACCTTCACGCAGCAGACCGCCCACCATGTCGCCGGTCTCTGCCAGCGAGGCCACCAAAGGCGAGTAGATTCTGGCCCCGTAAAGTCCATGAAACGCCGAACCGCCCTGGTGGCCGTGGACGTCGATCGGCAAGCCGTCGATGTCCAGCGTCAGATGCTCGGGGCGTTCGCCGCCGTCCAGCGAGGTCAGTCGCCAGACCGCCAGCCGCAGCAGGCCCTCATGCACGGTATCGATATTGTCGTCGCGGCCCAGGCACGTCAGCAGCCGCGACAGCGTCGCTTGAGATGGCCGGTCCTGAGCCAACGGCGTTGTCCCGCGGGCATCACTGCAGGCTAGCTGCCAGAGCGGGTCACGGCGGAGCGTGTCGGTATCGCTGAGGTCGATCCAGCCCATCGAACGCTGCAGCACCAGGGTACGCAGCTGGCTGGCTAACGAGTGGCGGACGCGATCCGGGTCGCGATGATCGACCAGATGGTCGTCCAGCGCATCGATCATGCCGCTGTTGTCGAGGGCTTCACGCAACAGCAAAGCACCGCTGTCGCTGGTGGTGCGATGGCCGCTGAGCTCGACGCGGATGGACCCGTTGCATGACGGGGTCCAGGGGGATAGGCTTTCACCCATGGCGAGTGGTCCTCTTGAGTCAAGTTCGGTTAGGAACATATTGATTCTACAAGAGAAACTGCTCGCCATCTTCTTTTCTGTCTCAGCCCGGTGAATAAGGCGGGATTACAACAGCCCGGGTTGCTGCATACGCATACCCACAATCGGCCGGAGTGGCACCCGGCTCAATAACAAACGGGAGATGTTCTTATGGCTATTGGCGTTTGGATCAGCCTTTTTATCTACTTCGCACTCATGATTGGCATCGGCTTCTATGCGATGCGCAAATCCACGTCTACGTCTGAAGGTTACATACTGGGTGGCCGATCCCTAAGCCCACAGGTAGCAGCCCTTTCGGCGGGCGCTTCGGACATGAGCGGCTGGCTGCTGCTGGGTTTACCCGGGGCCATGTTTATCTCCGGCCTGGGTTCCGCCTGGATTGGTATCGGCCTGTTCGTGGGCGCGTTCTTCAACTGGGTGCTGGTTGCACCGCGCCTTCGCGAACAAACGGTGCACTATGGTAATGCGATCACCATTCCGGCATTCCTGGCAAACCGCTTCCCGACCCAAGCCATACCGCTGAGAACGGTATCTGCTATCGTTATCGTGGTGTTTTTCGCGGTTTATACAGCGTCGGGCCTGGTGGCAGGCGGCAAGCTGTTCGAAAGCGCGTTTTCCGGCGTGATCAGTATTGGCGGCATGAGCGACTACTCTGCAGGCATCGTTATCACGCTGGGCGTGGTACTGGTCTACTCAGTCATCGGCGGCTTCATGGCCGTGAGCATGACGGACTTCGTGCAGGGCTGCATCATGATGCTGGCACTGGTGATCATGCCCATCGTGGTCCTCTATGGCCAAGGGGGCGGCGGCTTCGATCAGGCGTCACAGACCCTGAATGCAACCGATCCTACGCTTCTATCCTGGACGGAGGGGTTGACCTTTATCGGCTGGCTATCTGCCGTAACGTGGGGGCTGGGGTATTTTGGGCAGCCACACATCATTGTGCGCTTCATGGCCATCCGGAGTCTGAAAGAGGTTCCTGTCGCCCGTAACATCGGCATGAGCTGGATGTTCATCTCGCTGGTCGGCGCCATCTCCATGGGGATATTCGGCCGGGCCTATGCGATCCGCAACGGACTCGAGGTCGCCGATCCGGAAACGATCTTTATCATCCTCTCGGAACTGCTGTTCCACCCGCTGATCACCGGCTTCCTTTATGCCGCACTGCTTGCCGCCGTCATGAGCACCATTTCCAGCCAGCTGCTGGTGGCCTCCTCCTCGCTGACCGAGGATTTCTACCGCCTGTTCCTGCGTAAAGAGGCGTCGGAAAAAGAAGCCGTCACGGTTGGCCGGATTAGTGTCGTGCTGGTTGGCCTGGTGGCAGCGGTCATTGCGTCGGATCCAACCTCTCAGGTGCTGGGTCTGGTGAGTAACGCCTGGGCAGGCTTTGGCGCGGCCTTCGGCCCGCTGATCATTCTGTCGCTGATGTGGCCGCGCACCAACGGTGCCGGCGCCCTTGCGGGCATGATTGTAGGTGCCCTCACCGTTATCATCTGGATTTCACTGGGCTGGAACGGTGAGTTCATGGGCGGTCCCGGTATCTACGAGATCATTCCCGGCTTCATCGCTGCCTTCGTTGCCATCATGGTGGTGAGCAGCGTGACGGCCGATGCGGAGGAATATCAGGCCATCGAGCGGGCATAATACCGCTCAGCATAATAAAAGCTGAAAGATGAAAGATGAAAGATGAAAGATGAAAGATGAAAGATGAAAGGGCTCCCGCGGGAGCCCTTTTTCATGCCTTTTTATTAGAAGACGGAACTCCCTTGCGCTGGGTCAATAACCCGCCAAGGCACGGCATTTACACTGACTTCATTGATAAACGACAAGCCCTAGCTTGCCTGTAATGTAAAACCTCTGGAGTCACTAAACGATGCGCAAAACTGCCCTGACCGCTCTGCTTGCCGCCGGCGTTGCCGCTGCCGGCGTTACCGCCAGCACTCAGGCTTTCGCTTACGGTGCGGGCGATATTTATACTCGCGTTGGCGTGGCCAAGGTCGCGCCGAAAAGTGATAACGGCGACATTAATACGCTGGGTATGACCGGCCTTGGCGTGGATGTTGACGACGAGTCCGGCTTTGCCTTTACGGTGGGCTATCGCTTCCACGACAAGATGGGCGTGGAGTTGCTCGCAGCCCTACCCTTCGAGCACGACATCAGCATCGCTGACGGCGCTGTCACTGGCAAAACCAAACACCTGCCGCCCACGCTGACGCTTCAGTACTATCCGCTTGGCGGCACCCGCCGCACGCGTCCAGCCTTACATCGGCGCGGGCATCAACTACACGCACTTTTCCGGCGAAGAGGTCAATGTGCCCGGTGCCTCGCTTGAGCTGGAAGATTCCTGGGGTGCGGCCGGCCAGATCGGCATTGACCTGCTGATTGACGATAACTGGGCGATGAACGCCGCTGCCTGGTATATCCGATATCGATACCGACACCAAAGTCGCCGGTGCCAACGCCGGCACCGTGGAAATCGACCCGGTAGTCGTCATGGCCGGTATCAGCTATCGCTTCTAAGCGTTTCTGCGCTTTTTCTACTGACCGATTCTCCTCAGCGTTTGGCGCTGCTCGCCATGCGGGCAGCACTTTTTTAATGCCGGGTGATCAGCTCATCGATGCGTTCAACGCTCTGTACGACCAACAGCTGGTCGCTTGCCTTGGCACTCTGCTGCTGAAGGTAGGCCGCAATGGCCGGCGCGACTTCGCATTTCGCCGGCAGCGGCGCCCGAGCTTCAATCAGCGCATAAAGGCGTGCTACGAACACAAAGCGCAGCCACTGCGGCAGCGACATGGTATCCACGCAAAACGGTTGCCGGCTTTCAAACGCCGCGGGCGGCGGTGTTTCAATGCGCCACAGGCTGGTTGCCTTAAGCGTCGCTTCCAGCTCTTCCAGCGCTTGTTCAAGCTCTTGATGTATCGTCATGGGCACCGTATGGCTAAAGCCGCGTATTATCCCAGTGAGGGGGTGACCTTGCCAAGCACCAGCGGTGGATCGCACAGATCCGACCCATGGATCGCTGCCTTGTGAATCAATTCGCCACTTTGTGGATAATCAGCCCGGCGGTGCCATTACGTTATTCACCGGTTCACAGAAAACCTGAAAGAGACTGTGGATAAACTCTGGAAAGGTCGCGCAAAGCCTGATGTCACGGGCTTGTAAGAATATTGCTCATTTTTTGACCAAAACCGCCCTGTGCCCGGATTTTTTCCGTGACGACGGCTGAC